>JAFMVE010000014.1 GCA_025499705.1 Carboxylicivirga caseinilyticus | reverse complement strand
CCTCCCTTTTAGGGGAGGTTTGGTGGGGTATAATGAAAGTAAAGTTACAATTTGAAAGATTCCTTATTTGCAGAATCACTTTTTGGACACCCTCTGAATTCAGATTAGGCAGCGCAAAAGGAAAGAAAGATATTCTGGTTTTATATCTCGATTGGGGAATCGGTTTAGGAATGATATTAAACGGAAATCTTTATCGGGGAACTTCAGGATTTGCGGGTGAATTCAGTCATATTCCAATGGTGGAAAATGGTAAGTTATGTCGATGTGGCAAACTTGGGTGTATCGAGACTGTAGCTTCAGGAATCAGGGTCTTAGAACTGGCTGAAGAAGGTGTTAAAGAGGGAAAAACCTCTATTAAACTCGATACGAAAAATCCGAATATCAAATCGTTGGAATTAAAGAATATAATTAAATCAGCTTTAGGAGGAGATCAGTATGCGATAAAGATATTGCATGAAACAGGTTTGAATCTTGGTAAAGCAATTTCCATATTAATACAGCTATTTAATCCAGAACTTATTGTTTTGTGTGGAATGTTGGCGCAATCTGGCGATTTAATAACAACGCCAATTCGTCAGGGTATCAATACACATGCAATGAAACAGATAAGTGAACAATCGAAAATTGTTGCTACTCAATTTGGAGCAAATATCGGTATGTTGGGAGCTGTTGCTGTAGTGATGGAAAATGCTTTTGAAAAGTATATAACTAACTAGAACGATCCTAAGTTTTTATGAGGGGATATAGCTTCAGAGCTATACATAATAACTTTTTAAGAAAAGGAAATGGATAAAGAGTGTTACATCGGTGTTGATGTAGGTGGAACAAAGATGCATTTTGCCTATGTTGAAGGTGGGAAAGTTGTAAAGCAATTTAAAACATCAACCGACGCATATAGGGGTAAGTCCGAGATTATTAATGATCTGATTAAAGGAATTGAGAATCTTATGGACGAAAAGGTTGCAGGTGTTGGAGTTGGAGTTCCGGGATTAATTGATGTTGAAAAAGGAATTGTTTATAACGTTCAGAATATACCAGCCTGGAAGAATGTTGAATTAAAGTCAGCACTTTCAGAGTATTTTAATTTGCCGGTGTTTATCGGAAATGATGCTAACTGCTTTTTATTGGGAGAGAAATTTTACGGCAAAGGTAAAGCTTACTCTGATTTGGTAGCCTTAGCTATGGGAACAGGTGTTGGAGCCGGTGTTTTAGTTAATGATAAACTACACATTGGTAATTTGTCAATGGCGGGTGAATTTGGAGGTATTGGTTATAAGGATGCTGATTTTGAAAACTATTGCAGTGGTAAGTTCTTTCAACGTACCTGTAAAAGTACCGGTAAAGAGATAGCTGAAAAGGCAATGGCAGGTGATGCGGAGTCGACAGAAGCTTTTAATAGTTTTGGTGAACATGTAGCACATCTTATCGAAACCATTATTTATTCATATGGTCCTGAAGCCATTATTTTGGGAGGTTCTTTATCTAATGCTTATCAACTGTTTGAGCCAAATATGACAGAGACTCTTAAGAAGTTTCCTCATCAGAACGCTTTACAGACAACAGCTTTGATAGCTTCAGAAAATAGTGAAATACCAGTTTTAGGTGCTGCGGCATTAGTGCCCTATTATCTTCAAAAAGATGTTGTAGAAGAAATTTTAAAAACGGCTTAAATAGTAACTACTATACATATAACGTTAGTTGAAAGGGCTGATAAATAAATTTTTTGATAGAATTAGAAAAGATCTGGTTTGAATTGAAACAGATTGTACACAATAAGATTATGAGAAAAATTATTCTAACATTTTTATTTCTTCTGGTTGTTGTTTCGCAAATGATATTTGCCCAACACGAACATCCTCAAACGGAGCATTACATGGCCCCGAAGGATGAGCAGGTGATTCAAAAACTGGAGGAATGGCAGGATCTTAAGTTTGGTATTATTATTCATTGGGGTTTATATGCTGTTCCGGGAATTATTGAATCATGGTCGGTTTGTTCTGAGGATTGGATTGATCGTGATAGCACCATTAGTTATAACGATTATAAAGAGTGGTATTTCGGATTGATTAATGAATTTAATCCGGTTAAGTTTAATCCAGAACAATGGGCTGAAGTTTCAAAGGAAGCTGGTATGAAGTATCTGGTTTTTACAACCAAGCATCATGATGGTTTTTGTTTATGGAATACGCAACAGACAGATTATAGCATTGCAAACTCACCTTTTGGATCAAACGATCATTCAGATGCATTGAAATATGTATTGAATGCCTATCGTAATCAAGGGTTTATGGTTGGTACATATTTCTCAAAACCTGACTGGCATTCTGATTATTACTGGTGGAAAAAGTATGCTACACCAAATCGTAATAACAATTACGATGCTGACAAATTTCCATGGCGATGGAACCAATTCAAAAAGTATACTTTCAATCAGATTCAGGAATTGATGACGGGTTATGGTGATGTTGATATTCTTTGGTTAGATGGTGGTTGGGTTCGTCCTATAGAGACGGTAACAGATGAGGTTAGAGCCTGGGGAGCTCCCATACCTTCATGGAGTCAGGATATTGATATGCCTTCAATAGCTAATATGGCCCGACAAAATCAACCCGGATTGCTAATTGTTGATCGTACGGTTGGTGGTTTGTACGAGAATTATCAGACGCCAGAACAAAGAATTCCGGATAAAGCATTGGATCATCCATGGGAGAGTTGTATTACTCTTGGTGGTGCATGGGGTTATTCTCCAAAAGATAGATTTAAGCCAACCTCGCAGGTGATAAGAACTTTGGTTGAAGTAGTTGCTAAAGGTGGTTCTTTATTGTTAGGTGTTGGTCCTACTCCGGAAGGAGAATTTACAGCAGAACAAGTGGCAAGTCTGAAAATGATAGGACAATGGATGCAGAAGAACGGGGAAGCAATTTATGCTACACGATCATTGGAAGTTTGTCAGAGCGATAATGTCTTTTTTACTCAATCAAAGGATCACAAGACTTGCTATGCAATTGCTTGTTATGACGAAGATGATACGTTGGAAACTACCTTTTCCTGGGAGGGAAATGTTCCTTCTAAGGGAAGTGCAATAAGACTTGTTTCTAATGGGAAACGGGTTAAATACCAGGTTTCGGGGGATAAGGTAAGTGTTGTTTTACCGAAAGATATGAAGGAATTGCCTTTGGGGAAGGCGATTGCATTTAAATATAAGAAGCAGTAAGGAGCTACTGCATAGTAAAGAGTGAGGCGATAATATTTCATCACAAAGGGGATGGTTATCAATTTAAGAAATACAAAGATATCGGAGTGGTAAGTTTCTTTTGGATCAACCTGTTGCGCTTAGCTATCGCGACAGGTTGACTCCAAAAGATTATCCAACAACGATGAGTTTTATACACAACTATTTTGTGTGTACAAGCCATTTCTATACCATTTTTTTAATGGAGAAGTAAAAAGAAATGTATTGATAGATAATAAGATAATAAAATTTAACCAAAGTAATTCTGAACATTATGAGACAGGTCAGATAGGAACAGAAAGACAATAAACTGAGAGATAAATCTTAAAAATTAAATCTAATATTTTTATTCACTTAACAAGTTGGAATCTATGAAAAAGACAATTGTTAAAGCAGCCAAACGGAGGTTTCAGGAGAGAATGAAACTACTATTGGTTTTAAGTCTGTGTTTAGTAGGCTTTACACAAATGGTGAGTGCTGAAGGAAGTATTGCAAATAATAATGAGAGCCTTCAGCAGGACGGAAAAACGGTTACAGGTAAAATTACCGATGCAAACGGTGATCCTTTAATTGGAGTAACCATCCTAATTGAAGGAACTACACAAGGAGTAATTACTGATATCGATGGTAATTATTCAATCGCAGTTCCATCAGAGTCAAGCGTTCTTCATTTTACATTTATTGGTTATAATGAGGAAGTTATGCCTGTAGCAGGAAAGACAACTATCAATCTAACAATGATTGAAGATGTAATAGAGTTAGAAGGTGTGGTTGTAACAGCTTTAGGTATTAAGCGTGAGAAAAAAGCCTTGACTTACGCACAACAAACTGTTTCAACTGAGGAACTGAGCGAAGCTCGTTCTTTGAACGTTGCCAACTCACTGTCGGGTAAGGTTGCTGGTTTGAACTTCTCTACTACCGGTGGTGGTGTAGGTAGTTCATCAAGGGTAACATTACGTGGTAACCGTTCTTTAACCGGAAACAACCAGCCATTGTATGTTATTGATGGTGTACCAATGGATAACAATGTTGCTAGTACAGCGTCTGCTGATATTGGTGGTAGAACAAGTTCAGATGGTATTTCAAACATCAACCCTGAAGATATTGAATCAATGTCGGTATTGAAAGGTGCTTCTGCTGCAGCTCTTTATGGTTCACGCGCAAGTAACGGTGTTATCATCATTACAACTAAAAAAGGTTCTTCCAATCAAAAGGCTAAAGTATCTGTATCATCGAATCTGATGTTTTCGAAAGCATATGACATGCTTAATCTACAGAATACTTACGGACAAGGTTCTTAGGGTGTTTACGATCCTACAAGTCGTTTAAGCTGGGGGCCTGAAATGACTGGTCAATCAGTAGCTGCATGGCAATTGTCATTCAATCCTGATTATGCAGGTCCATCTACCTATTCGATGACTCCACAGCCAGATAACGCTATGAGTTTATTCGAAACAGGTTACAACTGGGCTAAGACAGTTACTGCATCTATGGGTAACGAAAAAATTCAGGGATATTTCTCATATACCAATACTGAGGCAAAAGGTATTGTAAAAGGTAACGAATTGGATCGTCACAACTTAAACATTCGTTTAACAAGTGATTTGTCTGACAAATTACATTTAGATTCAAAAGCTAACTTTATCTCACAAACAATTGAAAATCCACTTAACACAGGTGAGAGTTCAGTTGGTGA
Organism: Carboxylicivirga caseinilyticus; assembly: GCA_025499705.1. Taxonomy (GTDB): domain Bacteria; phylum Bacteroidota; class Bacteroidia; order Bacteroidales; family Marinilabiliaceae; genus Carboxylicivirga; species Carboxylicivirga caseinilyticus. Next base: position 111,246 of record JAFMVE010000014.1, on the reverse strand, counting down.
GGCAGTTTACACAATGATCAGAAGTATGCCTTTTGAGCAAATTGAGCAATATCAATATACCGATGCTTCAGGCTTATTGCAATATAACTGGCCAAACCCTACATCAGTAGGTGGATTGGGAGGTAACCCATATTGGTATGCATTAAATCGTCCTTACACAGAAGTAAGAAATCGTTTTATCGGTTTTGCCTCTTTAAAATATGATTTAACTAAAGATTTGAGCTTAATGGTACGTTCAGGTATCGATCAAGCATCAAACAAAGCTGTTTCTAAGCAATATGCTTCTTTATCAGTTTTGGGTAACGACTATGGTAGCTATTCAGAAACATCTGGACAGACAATGGAATTAAACTCTGATTTCTTACTATCATATAACAAAGATTTTGGTGATTTCAGATTAGGATTAAACGTGGGTGGTAACTCGTTATACCAAAAACGTTCTTCTTTAAGTGCTGGTGGTCAGTTAAGCCGTAGAAACTTCTTTGCGCTAAGCAACCTTCAGACATCAACACCAACATCAAGTTTCTATGAAAAGAAAATGAACTCGTTGTATGCATTTGGTCAATTAGGTTATAAAGAATATTTGTACCTGGATGTAACAACTCGTAACGACTGGTCATCTACTTTGCCAGCTGATAACCGTTCTTACTTCTATCCTTCGGTAGGTTTAACTGCTGTATTGAGCGATATGTTTGATATTAGGTCAGATTTCCTTACTTTCTTGAAAGCACGTGGTTCATATGCTCAGGTGAGTAACGATACTGATCCTTATCGTTTAAGTAATGAGTTATTGTACTACAGATTTAATGGTGGTGTAGTACTTTCATCTACAGTTAAAAATAACGAGAACCTAAAGCCAGAAATCTCAGCTTCAACAGAATTTGGTGTTGATGCCCGTTTCTTCGGAAACAAGATTGGTTTGGATTTTACTTATTTTAAAACCAATACAAGCAACCAGATTTTTACAATCAATGTACCTGAAGTATCAGGATATTCTACTGAGTATGTTAACGGTGGAGAGATTGAGAACAAAGGTATTGAATTAACTTTCAATGCCGATGTATTGCACCGTGCTGATTTCTCATGGGACCTGACTGCTAACTTTGCTAAATACAAAACAACCGTATTGAGCATTATGGAAGGTCGCGATGAGTTATCAATCACAACCGGATATGAACGTGTTGCGCAAACTATTGTAAAAGAAGGCGGAGAGTATGGTGATTTGTATATCAGAGGTTTTGCAAGAAACGATGATGGACAGATTATTGTAAATGAAATTACTGGATTACCTGAAACAACATCAGGATTTGATGTGTATGCTGGTAACTTCAATCCAGACTGGACAGCAGGTTTAACTAACCGTTTTAATTATAAAAATTTCACATTAAGCTTCCTGGTTGATTTCCGTATTGGTGGTGAAGTAATTTCTTATACTCAGGCTCGTATGGCTGGTGCTGGTGTGAGCGATATCACATTAAACGGTCGTACTGACGGTTTTGTAGTTGATGGTGTAAATGCTATTACAGATGAAGCTACTGGAGCTGTATCGTATGTTACAAATACAACATCAGTTTTAGCAGAAGATTACTGGACTAAAGTTGCCAGTCGTGATCCAGCCTCAGCTGAAGACTTTGTGTTTGATGCAACCAACATTCGTCTACGTGAATTAGTTTTAGGTTATTCTTTACCAAAGAGTGTTCTAGGTAACGGTCCTTTTGCTGGTGTTAACTTCTCAGTTGTAGGTCGTAACTTGTTATTCTTCATGAATAATGCTAAATACTTCGATCCGGAACAAGGTGTTGGTGTTGGTAACCTTCAGGGTATTGAATCATTTAACATCCCTGCAACACGCGAATTTGGTTTTAACGTGAAATTGGATTTTTAAAAAATTGGAGATATGAAAAAATATATAGCAACAATATTTTCAGCAGTATTCCTATTGTATGTAACAGGATGTACATCAGATTTCGACGAAATCAATACCAATCCTAATACACTTACTTCTGATCAATTGGATGCCTCTATGGCAGGACCTTCATTTGCTAATGCGCAATACAAAGGTTTAGGAAATGCTTCTTGGAGTATTTCTGGTGATGACTACGGAACTTATGGTTTGGCAACAATGTTGCATTCTATGCTTTTTGTTCACTATTTCTCATGTGGAAGTACTGGATGGCAAACTGAACGTAACGGTGTTAACGATGGATGGAGAAGTCGTGGATGGTTACGTTTCTATACCTTAGCTGTTCCTTCGTTACGTAATGCTTATACAGCTGCCGAAGGCGACGAAGAAGCATTAGCTGTTTTGGATATCTGGAAAGTATTTATGTATCACCGTTTCACCGACTCTTGGGGACCGATAGCTTATTCAGCTGCCGGACAAGGAGGTGCTTCAGTAGCATACGATTTACAGGAAGATATGTATGATGATTTCTTTGCATTGTTAGAGAATGCGAACGAAACACTTAGCGGATTAAATGGTACAGTAGGTATTTTTAAAGATTACGATGCTATCTATGGTGGTGACACTGAGCTTTGGAGAAAATTTGCTAACTCAATGCGTTTGCGTTTAGCATTACGTATCTCAGATATCGATCCATCTCGTGCACAGGAAATAGCTGAAGCTGCGGTGGCTGCTGGTGTAATGGAAAGCAATGATGATTGTGCTTATTTTGCAGTGACTTCTGATACTTACAATAACTTTGTTGATATTGCTAAATATTGGGGATTCTATATGTCAGCTGATATGGAAAGTATCTTGAAAGGATACAACGATCCTCGTATGGAGATCTGGTATGGTACCAACGGTGAAGGAGAGTACATTGGTCAGCCAAATGGTGGTGGTACTACCCGTGACTGGAGTACATCTGTTTTAAGTCAATCGAACCAGGAAACTACATTTGGTGACAATACAGGTCATGATATTGAAGTTATGATGGCTGCAGAATCTTATTTCAACCGTGCAGAATGTGCATTGAAAGGCTGGAATATGAGCGGCACTGCTAAAGATTTGTACGAAGAAGGTGTTCGTTTATCATTATCACAATGGGGTGTTAGCGATGCATCTGCAATTGATACTTACCTTGCTGGAACTACAACGGCTGTTGAACCAACTTTAGCTGTTGAGTATACTAAAGTAGGTGGTAGTGCTACTCCTCCTGTTGACGTTCCTGTATCATGGGGGGCAACAGAAGCTGAGCAATTAAAGCAGATTGCAGTACAAAAATATCTGGCTCTTTTCCCTGAGTCATGGGAAACATGGGCAGACCTTCGTCGTTCAGATGCCGATATTCTTTATCCTTTATTGTATACTGAGGATGCTGACGGTAATTATGGAGTAATGCGAAGATTAACTTATGTGCCTACCGAGTATAGTACTAACGAAGCAGCTGTTAATGAAGCAGTAAGTTCGTTGTCAGGTGGTGATAAAGGTAGCGTAAGAGTATGGTGGGATGTAAATTAACCATTTATCAGTTATAATTAATGAAAGAGGAAATTCTGCAAAGGGTTTCCTCTTTTTACTCTGTGATAATTGATAACTTTAATGAACAGGTAATATGATATTAAGCGTTTATAAAACCTTAAAAATGAAATTTAATTTACTGATCCTGTTTTTTGTATTTATCACATTGAATGGATGTCAGAAATCTGTTTCAACTATTGATTTAATGCGAAATAATCATTCGGATTATCAAATAGTTGTTGCATCAAATGCTGATAGTACAACCTTGTTTGCTGCTCGTCAATTACAGGAGTTTATTCAGAAAGTGTCTGGTGTAAGTCTCTCTCTAAGTAATGAGGCAATAGCTGATGAAAGTACCATTTTTATTGGTAACGATTTGCTTAATCAACAAGCTCTGGGGATAGATTCTATGGATGAGGATGGGTTTATCATTTCAATAAAGGATAGGGAGATTATTTTATGTGGAGAAAACGGAAAAGCTAATTTGTATGCTGTATATACCTTTCTGGAAGAACATGTTGGATGTAATATGTTAACCCCAACAGAATACTTTATTCCTGAAAAAGAAAGGATTGTTCTTAACGAAGGTTTAAAAGTGTATGAACCAGATTTTACTTTGCGTAAACTTTGCTTTGATGATGATGAATTTCATGATTATAAGAATTGGAATAAACTGGAAGATCTTGATGAGTGGGGATTGTTTGTTCATACTTTTCAGCATTTAATTCCGCCTGAAAAGTATTTCGACAGTCATCCTGAGTATTTTTCACTGGTTGGTAATCATCGATTAAAAGATGGGCAATTGTGTTTGAGTAATGCGGGTACAATTCAAACCTTGATTGAAAACCTCGGAGTCATGATGGCTCAACATCCTGAAAAGAAATACTGGTCGGTGTCGCAAAATGATTGTTTTAATTATTGCGAATGTGAAGACTGCAAAGCCTTATATAAGAAATATGGGGATATTTCAGGAGCTTACATTCAAATGGCCAATCAGATAGCATCTAAGTTTCCTGATAAAGTAATATCAACATTGGCATATAATTTTACACGTTCGGCTCCTGAAAATATTAAACCATTACCGAACGTTAACATCATGTTTTGTTCCATTGAATGTAACCGAAGTATGCCATTGGCAGATGATGAGCGTAGTGCTGATTTTGTCACAGATATGGAAGACTGGAGTCGCTTATCGGATAATATTTTTGCCTGGGATTATGTAGTACAGTTTAAAAACTATTTAACTCCGTTTCCAAATTTTACTGTGTTGCAACCTAATCTTCGCTTTTTTCATCAACATGGTGTTAAAATCATGTTTGAGCAAGGGAGTGGTCATAATTGGTCGGATTTGAACGAGTTGAAGCAATATCTGCTTTCAAAATTAATGTGGGATGTCAATGCAAATGCTGATTCAATAATTAATGATTTTATAGCTAAATATTATGGCGATGCAGCTCCTTTTATTCGTTCATATTTTGATGCAACTCAACAAAACCTGAAAAAATTCGAACAAACAGAACGATTGGATATTTACGGATTTCCTGCAGATTATTTGGATTCATATCTGGCGCCTCAGTATCTGAACGACTATAAGGAAATAATGGATAGGGCAGAAGAGGCTGTTAAAAATGATCCAGTGTACCTAAAAAGGGTTCAACGTGCCCGGTTAGCGGTTGATTTTGCATATCTTGATATTGCATTAAATGAAGAACCTGATGGTATTTCGTATTTCGATAGAAGTGTTGATACTATTGTCGTTAAACAAGAAATGTTAGAATATCTCAATCGATTTACGATCAATTCAATTAATACCGGAGCTGTAAATATTAATGAACGACTTTTTAAGACGGATGATTATCGTACTTATGCTTTAAGTAAGTTAAAACGAATAACAGCCTTAAATAAAGCTAAAGGAAAGAATATTAAAATATTAAGCCTATACAGTGATAAGTATCCTGTTGGAGGAGCTTCGGCTTTAAACGATGGAGTGGTTGGAGAATTGGATTTTCACCAGAAATGGTTAGGGTTTGAAGGTGATGATATGATTCTTCTTGTTGATTTGGAATCACAGGAGGAAGTTCATAAAGTGAACATGAACTTTTTGAAGGCTATTAATTCTTGGACTTTTCTTCCATTGGAAGTTAAAGTTGAAGGGTCAATCGATGGCAAAGTGTTTAAAGAGTTGGGAAGAATAAAAAATAAGGATGAAGACAGAGGTTTTTTAGTACAGTCAATACCCTTTACGATCCAATTTGAGACAGAAAAATACAGATATTTAAAAGTAACAGCTAAATCAATGAAACAATGTCCTGAATGGCATCGGGGTTTTGGTAACCCAAGCTGGATGTTTGTTGATGAGTTGATTATTCAATAATTATATTTCTATAAAGGTCAGGATAATTAATGGTTTCCTGACCTTTTTTAGGATAATTGCTTTTATGAGATTAAAGTTAATCTAACTTTTTTATTAGTTGAAATATACTATTGAAAGAACTTTATATTAGAGATAAAAGTGCATGTTATTAGTGTTTTTTAATTCATAAAAATATTTGAGTTACTCAGAATCAGTTATCATTCTTTCGCATATATTTGGATAACATATTGATGAATATTTTATGACCATAGTGCACAAAGTCCGTGCTGTTGAGAGATTATTCAAAACACTGGAAAAAGACGTTCAAAAACTAAAAGAACAAACCGGTATTAGCTGTGCTAATAATTGCATAAAGTGTTGTACAACCTCCAATATTGAGGCAACACCAGTTGAGTTTTATCCATTGGCATACCATTTGGTTAAAAATGATTTATCCAACGATATTTTATCTCGAATTGATCAGGTTAATAATTCTGCTATTTGTCCTCTTTTGGATACATTCTCCATCAATGGTTCCAGAATTGGATGCATGTTTTACGAGCAGAGGGGACTAATCTGCAGAATTTTTGGATATACCTATCGTGTAAATAAATACGATCAACGTGTTCTTGCCACCTGTAAAACCATACAAACTGAACATCAGAATGGGGTAGTCATAGCTAATGAAATACTTCGCTTAAAACCATTGGGTCCCAAAGCAACCGATTATTATCAGCGGTTGCAGTTTGTCGATTATAATAAGGCACAAAAAATGTATCCTATTGGAGAAGCCATTAAAATAGCGATTGAAACCATTGCCACCCACTTTCATTATAAAAAGGGTAAGGCAATGTAATTCTTATGGATTTCGTTTAACCAAAGCTACTATCTCACGAGCAGACTCATGACGTGTCAATAGCATGGGAATTGAAACACCAACAGAAATGGACAATAATACAAATACAGCATTTAAACCATTACTGGTTACATTATGCAGCACTTCTACGTATTGATCCGGATTCAGATCTTGTGTTAATTGTATTAAACCCAGCATGGTACGGTATGAAAATGCCCCGGGTATCATCGAAATGATTGATGGGATGGCAAATACATACATGGGTGAGAGTTTGTTTTGTGCTGCACTGATACTTAAAAATCCTACTACAATTGCAGCTAAAAAGCTGGCAGTAATTACATGCATACCAAACTCCATTGTAACATATTTGGTGAGGCCGCAAACTGCTCCCATTCCCAGAATTACAATTAAAGTACGATGGGGTACATTAAATAAAACAGCAAATCCTATTGAGGCCAGTGCAGGCCATAACATATGTTCGAAAATTGAAAGTACAGTCATCTCTTAAATCTGATAAATTAATAATGATAAAGCCAATCCCAGTGCGATAGATAAAACGATTACCATTCCGTGCATACCTCTCACAATTCCATTCATAATATTACCATCAATAATATCTGAAAAGGAGTTGACTAATGGTACTCCTGGAATCAGGTATAAAACAGAGGTTGCAAATGCATATTCAGGATGATCTCCTAAATTGAATTTAACAGCTAAACCTGATATCAATGAAGAAGCAAGAGAAGCAAAAAAGATACATATGTATGGATTAAAGGTTTTTTTAACAGCCTCCTGACGAACAAATAAGCCAACGAAGGTAGCTCCGAAAGCTATACTCATTTCAATCATTCCTCCACCAAACAAACGACAAAATGATAAATCGGCAAGACTTACCAGTAAGAGTATAATGATTCGGGGATAATGTGGAAGGCTTTTTAATCGCTCAATCTCTTTCTCAATTTCGTCCAACGACCATTTCTCACTTACAATGCGCCAACTCATGTTGCTGATGCCACTAACCAGACGGAAATTAACCCCATGGGGTGAAGTACGTTTTAGTTGGTTGAATGAGTGCTGATCGTCTTTGTCGTCGATATGTAGCATTAAAGCACGGTGAGTAATCAATAACTCAAGATTATAGCCAAAGGCTTTAGCTATTCGGTTAAGTGTTACTCTGATTCGCATACTGTTGGCTCCGTAACTCATAAGTAAGGAACCAATTTCCAGTAGAATGGATCCGAACCGTTCTACCTGATCTTTATGGATACTTTTTTCCATAGCTGTTACTGTTTGTGTTTTATTTAATTTCTTAAATACAACTGTTCGATTCCATGTCCCCCCAAACAGCTATTTTGAAGTTGCAAAGATAGAAAGAGTAATTCAATGCTACTGCTATAAAATGATGTTTTATTTCTGTAATGTGTGGGTTTTAAGATATTTTGTGAGAAAAAACGAGAAAATTAAGAAATGGATGTTTAAAAACAGAGGGTGGTGGCTTATAATTTAGTTATTAGAGGCATAGTTAAAAAAGAAAAAATGGACGGTAATGTCAGCTAATATAATTTTAAAATATCTATCTGTCTTTAGTAAGGTTTCACACATTCTTTCTATATTTTTGCGTTCGTATTCGGTTCTTATCGATTAAAAGGGAATCCTGTTAGAGTCAGGAACTATCCCCGTAGCTGTAAGTTCCAATGAAATGTTTTATCATGCAAGCCACTGTTGTATGAATGAATGGGAAGGCGATAAAACAGGAACAAGTCAGAAGACCTGCCGGATATAAGTATCGTAGCTTTCGGGAGAAAGGCAGAAGATAATAACTTCGCGAAAAATTCTTTTCATTTTCCCGCATCTACTTTGTGATGAATGTTTAATCTTTAATAAATATCAATGAAAAAAGTAGTGCTTTTAGTTTTGTTGTTAGGTGTTTTCAATACTCTTATTGTTGATGCTCATGTGCCATTTTTAAAGCCTAACCAGTTTATTATATTGCATAACCGATTGCAAATAGAATCTTCCTTTACTGAGTTTCCTTTTCAGGCAGATTTTGCCATGGTGGCTCCATTTTATACCATGTTTGGACCTAATGGAGAGGAGGTTCTGGAACCAACTGCAAAAACATGTGCAGCCTGCTACCTCGAGCCGGTAATATCTGGCGAAGGAACCTATCGAATTCATGCTGCTTTGCGTAAAGGACCCAAATACAAGGCAATCGAAACAGCCGATGGCAAGCTTTATTTTTCTGATGAAATAAAAAAGCATGAAGGCACCTTAACAAGTCTTCAATATTACAGTAGTGCTGATACTTATCTGATGAAGGGAAATGCTAATTATAAGACTCATTTGGTTGGCAAAGGAGTTGAAATTATACCATTATCATCACCCAATGAAATGATTTTCAATCAGAAAACTGAGTTTAAAGTTTATCATGATGGAACACCTGTAGCGAATGCCCGAATTGTGGTGGTTTATAACAATGAGCATTACGAAAAGAAAAGAATAGAGGACTTGTATGATGTTGAGAATGTTAGAGAAAGTAGTATATATGCCAATGAAGAAGGAGTGTTTACATTTACACCTAAAAAAGCTGGACTTGTTTTGTTATTTGTCACCATACATAAGAAGATAGATGACACACTATGGGAAAGTTACAATACTTCACTTACTTTGGAAGTTCATCTGTCAGAATAAATCTGAGCTTGTATTACCACACAACCTTATGGGTTTAATTAGTCGTTGATCGTTTGAAGTTTTCAAGTGCATTGATTGCATCTCAGTTACTTTTTTAACTGAATGGTCATGATTAACAGACGAAGCTTCATATTTACCGAATAGAAATCCACCCAAGATTATTAGTGGCATGAGTATTAGAAAATTCTTTAACATGACTCCTGTTTTTAATTAATTGTATTTGTTTTTAATGATTTGATAGATTCAAAAGTACTTTAGAAGAGTGCCTGACTAAAACGACAATTCGAAAAGGGTAAGGAGGCTTTTAAGGATATTCAGTAAATTCGGGACTGTATGATGTTGGTAACTGAAGGTTTTCTTCTTGATTTCTGCAATAAACCATTTGATATGATTTATATTTACGGATTATTGCAAATAGTTTTAGTTTATTTATTGATTTTTCATTAATAAATCCAATGATTCAACAACAGCTTTTTGAGGAAATTAAGAAGAAGATAGATCCGAACTTAAGGTTAGCCGATGTTATAGGTGACTTATTAGGAATCAGTTCCGATTCAACTTATCGCAGAATTAGAGGTGATAAGGAATTGTCGTTAAGTGAATTGAAATTATTGTGTTCGCATTTTAATATTTCCATGGATTATTTGTTCAATCATAGGGTTGATTCAATACCATTTAACTATTCACCACTTGATTTTTCATCAGCACAGGTTTATGAAATGTACATGGACAGACTGGCTCGTTTGTATACTGGTTTAGCTACAGATAAAGGCAATGAATGTAAGATAACTGCTCAGGATGTTCCCATATTCCATTTTCTTCCATATACCGAACTTACTTTTTTTAAGGTCTATGCCCTTTTTCGAAGTTTAAACAACGAGGTAATTACCTATGAAGCTTTTGTAAAAAAGTTAAATCCTGATAAACTTAAAGTCCCCTATCAAACCATAGTTGATTCGTTCCTACAAATCCCTTCCATTGAGATATGGAGTGATCATACCATCGAACCGATTTTGAATTTATTAGAATATTATAGGGATATTGGCAGTTTTGAATCAAAAGAAACAGCATTGCAATTGGTTAATCAATTGCATGATATGGTTTGTGATATTGAGCAAAAAACACAAGTTGCAGCTAAAGTATACAAAGGAATATCCACGCCTTTTAATTTTTACCTCAGTCCGGTAGATATGCAGAACGACTTTATTCAAATGAAAGGTTCAACCGGCACTACAACATCCATAAAGTTATTTACCATTAATGCCATTTTTACTGCTGATTCAGCATTTAATGAAGAAACAGAGAAATGGATTAACAATACCATATCCAAGTCGATGCAGTTAAGCGGTACTTCTGAGCGGGAGCGATTTCGTTTCTTTAATCAACTTAAAAGTAAAGTGCAGAAACTAATTCAGGAATTTGAATAATAAAATGATGTTCTCTAGCAGTTTAATTATGTCCCTGGAAGAAAAATTTTAAATTTGTTTATCAATTAGTTAACCCGATAATTCTAATTTTATTAGTCCTTTTTTTTTCTCAATTGAATTATCTGTTAATACTCTTGAGCCAATAAATTGACCGGCAATTGCAATACCAATAAACAGAGGTATCCATATTTTGGGAGTATCCAACCAGATGCGCAAAGGAATTAGGATAGGTATAGATGCATGAATAAGTAACCACCATGCTATGGTGAACTTCTTATATTTTGCTCTCCATCTACCTAATAACAGATTGATAGTAAATGATGTAAAAGAAACGATTGCGATGCTCATTTTTCTTTCTTCTGATGAGCTGCAAAGTAAATAATTAATTCGGTTACTTTTGTACAAGTATTCTTTTTGTTACTGGTTACTTAATTGAAATCGATGGCTTGTGTTAAATGTTCAGGACTAGGGGACTGTAATGGTTTCTTTGTGCCTCTCAATGATTTAATGTGTGTGTTGAACGGAAAGTGGAAGATGCGGTTAATCCTCTGTCTGGCATCAGAACCCAAACGTTTTAACGAGATGAAAAAATGCCATGGCATATCTCCGCGAATCTTATCAAAAGAGTTAAAGGAGTTGGAGATCAATGGAGTTGTAAATCGTAAAGAACTTAATGATAATCTAAAGTCTGTAGAGTACTCGTTAACAACTCCGGGAAATGAATTGGTAAAAATAATTCTGCAACTGCAAAAATGGGGAGCATCACATCGGAAAAATGTGTTGGATGTGATTCCATCCAACTGATTCTATAGTTGTTTAAACTAAAATACTAAAGCAGCTCCCGAGATTGAGAAGCTGCTTTTAGATAGTATAATGATAATAGTAGTAGGTGCTAATTACTTCATCCAGATTTTGAGCTTCCCACCCTTTACAATATCATCGTGACTGATAAAATAGCTGTTTAAAGGTTTACCATTTAACTCCATCTTATCGATTGTGGTCGCTTCATTTGTTGCTTTAACCGTTTCAATAGTGAAATTTTTACCACTGTAAAAATCTGAATTCAGCTGGATACTGATTTCATCGAAATAAGGGCTGCAAATAGTGTATTGGGGAACAGCCGGAGCATCAGGATAGATGCCCATCATTGCAAATGCCAGCCAGGCCGACATGGTTCCGGTATCATCGTTACCTGGTATTCCTGCAGGTGTATTTGAGTAATCATGATCAATAATCTTGCGAACTTCTTTTTGAGTTCGCCACTCTTCACCTTTTATATAGTTGAAAAGAAAAGCATAACCCATGTCAGGTTCATTGTCGGGCTCGTATAAACCATTGTCAAACACGCTTTGAAGCTTGTTAACAAACTTCTTACTTCCTCCATTCAGTTTAATCAAACCTTTGGCATCGTAGGGTACCATAAACGAATAATGCCAGGAGGTTCCTTCAATAAATCCGGTAACAGGCTTAAAGTTGGCACCATCCATAGGAGAGAAGGGTGCAAACCAGCTGCCATCACTCATTCGGGGTCGCATCACACCTTCGCCTTTATCGTACATATTTTTATAATATCCGGCACGTTCCATAAAGGTTTTATAGGTTGTAGTTCGTCCCATTTCTTTTGCCATCTGAGCAATAGCAAAGTCAGCAGCGCCATATTCTAATGTGGTTGAAACAGAACCATCAAATTCTTCCTGAACAGGTATGTACTTGTGTTTTAAGTATTCGCTTAATTCCGGACGTAATGGGTTTTTTTCTGTTTGAGTGGCGCTCTTGAGCATGGCCTCCATTGCCAGTTCTGTATCAAAATCGCGCAAGCCACGCATATAAGTGTCCGCAATCACAACTGCAGCAGGATCTCCTACCATGGTAAAAGTCTCGGTTGAGTTCAATTCCCACTTAGGTAACCAGCCGTTTTCTTTATACATATCAATCATTGAACGAACCATTCCTAATTGCTCTTCGGGATACACCAGACTCATTAGCTGATGCATGTTGCGGTAGGTGTCCCATAATGAGAAAACAGTGTAACGGGTTCCATCGGTCCGACCAGTTTTACCAGAACCAACAGTTGGGAATTCACCATTTACATCATTCAGTGTATTGGGATGGATATGGGTGTGATACAAGGCTGTATAAAAAATCGTTTTCTGATCTTCGGTACCACCTTTTACCTTGATGTGCGAAAGGGTTTCGTTCCATTTATTATAAGCTTGAGTGCGGATCTCATCAAAATGTTTACCAGCAATTTCTTTTTGTAGATTTTCACGGGCATTGTCTATACTCACATAGCTTACACCAATCTGTACCTCAATTTCGGTTTCTTTATCAAACTGATAAGTGAAATAAGCCCCGATACTGTCACCAACCAAAGGTTTGGTATACTCTTCCATTAAACGGGTTTTACCGTTATAACCCATCCAGTTGCCTTCAACACCATTATAATGCGGTGGCTTTTTCCAGGTTCCGTAAGTATCGGCTTTTTTATCAAGCTTAATTACAAAATAAACCGGGTAAATCTCATCAGGACTGTTGTAACAAAAAGAGCCAACGGTTCTGAAGCCTTCCACTTCGTTGCTGGATGTAATGCGCAAATAACCATCCTGCTCGTTAGTTAATCCCAGTCCCAGGTTTAATAATATGTTTGCCTGTCCTGCTGGGAAAGTATAACGGTTAATAGCACTTCTTACACTTGCTGTTACTTCTGTTTTAATATCGTAACGAGTCAGTTTGTTACTGTAATAACCAGGCTCAGCCTCTTCGTCGGTGTATGCTGTTGCATATTCACCGGGACTTGTTCTGAGTTCTCCAGTTGTAGGCATCAGAATAATGGTTCCCAGGTCAGGGCATCCAACACCCGAAAGATTTACATGACTAAAACCTGTAAATGTCTCGTTTACGTTTGAGTATGGGGTACTCCACCAATTACTGTCTTTTTCATGTTTGTTGGGTTGGCCCGATACATTAAAGGGAACAGCCGAGATCATCCCTCTGGGAACAATAGCCCCCGGATTAGTTGTTCCGTAGTTATCGCTGCCAATAAACGGATTGACATAGTCAGCCGGGTTTTGAGCACTTAGAGAACTCAATAGGCCAACTGCTGTTATGATGGTTAATATTCGTTTCATGTTTGAATGTTTTTATTCTCAATCAAGATTAATGCATTAGATATTATTGAATCACAGATTGTCGCATTGAAAATCGATTAATCGACTCATCAATAATTTACTCAACCGTTATCTCATCAATGAATAAGTAGGATGGTAAACCTGATCCTGAGTGCCAGCTTGGCAATATACCTCCACTTTCAATGACTACTTTTAAATAATGAACTTTTGTCTTTGCAACCAGTTTTTTCGTTAAAACTAGTATGTCAACATGACTGTTTGGTAGTTCATATTCTTCTTTCGCAATCTCTGTAAAGTTTTCACCGTCATTCGATCCTGAAATAGTAATTGATTTAGGTGGAAAGATCCATGATCCGGTGTTTTGAGTGAAATTCACACTCACCTGACTGATTTTGTTCTTTTTGCCAAAATCAATGACTGCTTCAAATTTTTCATCGTTTGTGCCAGTCCAAAGTCCATCGCGATAATTGTTCGAACCCAACTTGCCATCAATCAATGTTTGAATACCCGGATTATAAGCTTCTGATATAGTTGCATTGCTTGAAAGAATAGGATATTCATTGGTTCCGTTGTTAAAATAGGCTTTACGGAACTGAATGTTTTTAACATCACTGTTGATATAACCATCCTTAACACTGATAGCTTTTAATGTTGTTGATTTCTTTAGAACGATAGGCTTGCTGTATATCTTTGAATTTGTAGTAGGAATGCTTCCATCCAGCGTATAATAAATAACTACATCTTCTGTTTGACATTGCAATGCTACCGAAAGTTCATCTTCAAAATTACGTGACTGAGTAGCCGGATATGGCATAAAAGCCTTTAATGGACGAGGCTCAATTTCAATACCTTCTTCTTTAGCCCATTCAACAGGAGTTGCTTCAATGGATGTTCCCCAGTTTTGAGGAGTTGAACTCATCTCGAAGGTTAGTTTACCACCCTTAATAATATCTGAATGTTTGAGGTAGGTATACTTATAAGCTTTACCATTCAATGTGGCAGAGCTGATATAAACATTAGACTCAGAATTGTTCCTGGCTTCAATAACAAATTGTTTACCATCCTCGAGGTTAATGGTGATTTTCTCAAATGCAGGACTTCCAATTATGTATTGATCACTAACAGGATTCATAGGGTAGAAGCCCATGGATGATAAAACATACCAGGCAGACATCTGACCTGTATCTTCATTTCCACTGTAACCATCTCTATCAGTAGTATACATCTCTTGTAATACGCGACGAATCATTGCCTGTGTTTTATCCGGACGCTGGGCAAAATTGTAGGTGTAAATTACATGGTGCGATGGTTCGTTACCCTGTGCGTACTGACCGATCAGTCCGGTAACATCATGTGCATGCTCATTGTCGTTTACCGCTTCCTGACCGAACATCTCATCCAACTTGGCAATGAAAGCTTCTTTCCCTCCATATAACTCAATCAACCCGTTCATGTCGTGAGGAGCAAAGAATGAATAGTGCCAGGAATTTCCTTCGGTAAAATCTCCGGATCCAAATAATGTGATGGCCATTGGATTAAAGTAGGGATTCCATACTCCGTTTTCGTCACGTCCACGCATAAATTTAGTTTCCGGATCAAACACGTTTTTATAATTAAGTGATCGAAGCGTGAATTCCTTGTAATCATCCATTTTGCCTAATTTCAGAGCAACCTGGGCGATGGCATAATCATCAAAGGCATATTCCACTGTTTTCGATACAGAGTTAGCTTCTTTTTCGCGCGGAATATAATGCATGTGTTTATAGTCTTTTAATCCCTGCCCATCAGTCATGGCTGAGCTTACCATTGCCTGGTAAGCTTTTTCTACATCGCCTGTGTAATATCCTTTTAGAATTGCATCGGCAATTACAGGTACCGAATGGTAGCCAATCATGGTGTTGGTTTCGTTGCTCCACAGTTCCCAAACAGGCAAACGGCCCGATTCATCATACTTGGCAATCATCGCCTTGATAAAATCGTTGTTATTTTTTGTGTCGATAATGGAGTAAAGAGGATGTAACGCACGGAATGTATCCCATAATGAATATAAAGTGTAATGAGTACGGTCTTCAGCTTTATGAACCTTCATATCCATACCTCGATACTCACCATTAACATCTTGAAATGTATTAGGGTGTATTTTAGTATGATACAAAGCTGTGTAAAAGATCACTTTATCATCAGCAGAACCACCTTCCACTTCAATCCTGGATAATTCTTTGTTCCATGTTTCTTTAGCTTTAGTCAGGATTACATCAAAATCAAATCCGCTGTTTTCGGCCTTCATGTTAGCCCATGCATTTTCGCATGATACAGATGAGATGGCCACTTTCACAAGGATGCTTTCACCTTCTTTTGTTTGATAACTAAAGGCAGCTTTAATATTTTTACCCTGTGCTTCAGATGTGGAAGAAATGATCTGATCATCCTTTGCCAGTTCTTTTTTTTCAAAAGGTTTAGAAAATTCAATGGCAAAAAATAATTGTTGATTACTGGCCCATCCCTGCGAAAAACGTTTTCCTTCCACCTTAGTGTCAGAAAGTATTTTAAGCTCCGAATCAGTTACATTATTTGCAATTCCGTGTTTCAGATCAAGTATGATGTGAGCATCTTCAGAGGCTGGAAACGTGTATTTATGCATTCCTGTACGAAGCGTGGCAGTTAATTCAGCCTTGATATTATAATCTTCTAACAGAACCGAGTAATAACCCGGTGAAGCTGTTTCGTTCTGATGACTAAAACGGCTTCGATAACCTGCGTCAGGATCAGCTTTGGTGCCTGGTTCAAAATTTACTTTTCCAATGGTTGGCATTAGTAGTACATCGCCATAATCGGCTCCACCTGTTCCACTTAAATGCGTGTGCGAAAAACCAATAATCGAACTGTCGGAAGCATGGTAGCCCGAACACCAGTCCCAGCCTTCCACTCCGGTATCCGGACTTAGCTGGACCATGCCAAACGGCAGTGTTGCTCCCGGGAAAGTATGGCCGTGACCACCTGTCCCAATAAAAGGATCAACAAATTGGGTATAATCCTTTTCCTGTGCATTTAGTGTTGATACAAAAAGGAAAAGGATAGCAAGGGGGAGGTTTTTGATTAAATACTTTGCATTATTTTTAAATATCTTCATTACCAATCCTCTTGTTTATTCTTCGTAATAATATACAGCATCTTCCATTCGATTACCAGCCTTTTCGTCGTAAACAGCATAGTTAAATCCTTTGCGAAGGCTGTAACCACCGTATTCGCCATGTTTGTTGATGGCAATAAATCCAACCTGCAGATAGTCAAATTCAGGACGGCCTTTGTGCTGTTTGTAAATACGATGAGTGGCTTCTTTGCAGGCATCAAATGGAGACAGTCCATTACGCATTAATTCAACCACAATGGCACTACCTGCAGTGCGAATAACTGCTTCTCCCAAGCCGGTAGCTGTGGCTCCGCCTACCTCACCATCAACAAATAAACCTGCACCTACAATAGGAGAATCACCAACACGTCCGTACATTTTCCATGATGCCCCTGATGTGGTGCAAGCTCCTGCTACACGACCTTCTTTATCGATGGCCAACATGCCTATAGTATCATGATTTTCAATATTGATAACCGGTTTGTAATCCGATTTCTTTTTCCACTCTTCCCAGTCTTTTCTGGATTTTTCGGTTAATAGATTCTCGGTTTTAAATCCTTGTTCCAAGGCAAATTGCAATGCTCCTTCTCCGGATAGCATCACATGAGGTGTTTTATCCATTACCAACCTGGCTACATTAATTGGGTGTTTAATACCTTGCAGGAAACAGACAGCTCCCGTATCCATATTGTAATCCATGATGGAAGCATCCAATGTAACATTACCATCCCTGTCAGGGTATCCTCCATAGCCTACGCTGCGTATTTCTGGATCACCTTCAGGAATCATTACGCCTTTTTCAACTGCATCAATCGACTTTCCACCTTTGCTTAAGATTTTCCATGCCTCGGCATTGGCCGGGATACCATGGTTCCAGGTTGATATTACCAAAGGCTTATTTCCGGATTTTCCTTTAAAACCATTGGCTTTCGCAGTTCGTGCCTTTAAACCCTGGGAAGCAATAGCAGCGCCTCCCATTAAAGCCATCTTAATAAAATTTCTTCTTCCACTCATTGTTCTAATCTTTTAGTTCGTCGGACGGAGGATAAGCATTCGTATCAGTCCATAAGTCAATATTGGGCTCTGATCCCATTAAAAAGATCAACTCGCCTCCATTAATTATGTCCTGGTGTCGGATGTAGGATTTTTTCAGTGTTTTGCCATTAAGGATGGCTTCCTGTATATAAATATTGTCTTTTGACAGATTCTCAGCTTTTACAACAAATTGTTTGCCATTTTCTAGTCGGATGGTTGCTTTATTCATTAGAGGGCTTCCGATAACATAGTTGCCATCTGCCGGATTAACCGGGTAAAAGCCCAAAGCTGAATACACAAACCAGGCCGACATTTGTCCACAATCTTCGTTTCCACAATGTCCATCTGGAGTTGCGGAATACTGACTTTCAGCTATCTGTCGTACGATTGCCTGTGTCTTCCAGGGTTTACCAATAAAATTGTACAAATAACCAACATGATGGCTTGGTTCATTTCCATGTGCATACTGGCCTATTATACCTGTGCTGAAGATGGGAAGTTTATCATCGGGTTGGGGATAATAGCTAAACATCGAATCCAGTTTTTCTTCAAACCGTTCTGATGAACCTAATTTATTTATCAAGCCTTGAATATTATGAGGAACAAACCAGAAATACTGCCATGCATTCGATTCGCAGTAATCATGTGTATATTCTTTAGGTATAAAATGTTTGATAAAGGTACCATCAGCTTCAATTGTTCTCAGAAAAGAGCTTTCATCATCGTAGTGATTGGCCCAGTTGTCAGATCGTTTCATGAAATACTGATAGTCTTCTTGCTTATCAAGATCTTTTGCCAATTGGGCAATGCACCAATCATCATAAGCATATTCCAATGTCAGGGATACCGACCAGTTTTCATGCTTTTCATCTGCCGTAACAAAACCTTTTGCTTTATACTCGTCTATTCGGTGAGCATCCTGCATGGCAGATGCTTTGCAGGCCGTATACAGGTCTTCAGCATTTAAATCATTCAATAAACCTTTAAAATAAGCATCTACAATAACAGGTACCGAATGATAGCCAATCATCATATTGGTTTCGTTGCCCTCGAGTGACCAAACAGGTAATAATCCACTCTCGTGATAATGAGCCATGAAGGATTTAACCATATCCTGAACCCTGTTTGGGTGCATAATCGTGTAAAGTGGATGAGCCGCTCTGAAAGTATCCCATAGAGAGAATAACTCATAACGCGTAAAATTATCAGCATGTTCTGTTTTTCCATTCGGAGCTTTATAATACCCGTTTACATCAGAAAAAACACGTGGATTCAACATGGTTTGATAAAGTGTGGTATAAAAAGTTTTCTTCAGCTCTTCATCATTGGATTCAATGGAAATCTTTGATAATTCATTCATCCATGCTTGTTCCGCTTCCACTTTTATTTCAGCAAAGCTTTTGTTGGCTAATTCAGAAGCAAAGTTGGCTTTGGCTCCTTCCAAATTAGAAGATGCCAATGATACCTTAATCTCAATCACTTCTTCCTGGTTAGAGTCGAAATTGAGTTTGATTTTTGTGTGTTTTGCATGAGCCTCTGATTGAACTTCATTGTCTTCTTCAAATAGCTGGTAGGTATTGAAGGGTATTGAAAACTCAGCTTTAAAATACACACGTTGGTCGGCTGCCCAACCAGATGATAAGCGATAACCTATTAGAGTATTGTTATCAATAATTTTGATGTAGGTGTCAGTGGGGCCATCCCAATTTAAGGCATATCCCAAATCGAGAATAACGGCTTTACCTGCGTCGGCGGGAAAGTGGTAGCGTTGAACTCCGCCTCGGGTGGTTGCCGTCATTTCTGCCTTTATACCAAAGTCCTGAAGCATCACCCAATAGTATCCCGGAGAGGCTCCCTCTTCAGAGTGGGAGAAAACTGAAAAGGGGCGGTTACCATTCTCCTTGATCGTTCTTGAACTACGATTGTTGATGGGCATGAAGAGCAGGTCGTATAAATCGCCAGCACCGGTGCCGCTTAAATGCATATGACTAAATCCACTAATGATGGTGTCGGGGTAGGAGTAACCCGATATGCGATCCCAGCCACTTAATCCATGATCCGGACTTAACTGAACAGCACCGAAGGGAAATTGGGCTCCGGGGTAGGTGTTACCAGGTCCGTCTGTGCCCATAAAAGGATTCACATAGCTTAGTAAACTTGTATCATTATTGGTGGCAATCTGTTTATTTGAACATGACCACAGAAGAAGGCTGATTATAATGCCTGAATATATTCTCATTTTATTCAATTTTAGATTGATGTAATCTTTCAAATGAACCGGCATCGAACAAAGCCCATCCTTCAGCGCCTGATCCAATGGCAATTTTAGTTGCAGCTTTTAAATCACCATCTTTTAAATCAGGTACAAACAAACCTGTGTAGATGGGGAATTTTCCATCAATTGTTGCCACACCATCTGCTGTTGTCTCACCAATCCAGTCCAGGTCTTCTTCGTAAAAATTGTGGTAGATCATTGGAAGTGCTGCATCAAGATTCCATTGGTCCCAAGCCTGGTAAACCATTTCGCGAGCCATTCGAGGCGAAGGAAATACTGCCGCTGTCAGTTGTTTGTTTTGACTATGAACCAGATCGGCAATTTTATTCACCAATTCAGTAACCGTATTTAGTCTGAATTCAACCCAGTTTTCATCTGTGTTCGGATCTTTCAGATCTACCGGGTTATATCCGTACAAGGCTTTGAAAAATTTAAGATTGGAAGGGTTGTAACCGTAATCCCATTCCGGATAAACTTTGTCTTGAACTAAATCGTATTTTTTCCATAATCCTTTGGGTAAGATAGCATCGGAATATCTTACGTAATCGAGATGTATGCCGTCAAGACCTTCGATTTTTAGAAGATCGGCTACCTGTTTTAAAATGTGCTTTTGTACCTCAGGAATGGAAGGGCACACCCAGCTGTAATAATTAACATAGGGCTTTTTGTCGTAACACGATTCACCCAAACGATTTACTGAAAACCAATTGGGATTTTGTGCAGCTATCGTATCGCCGTTGCGGTTTAAAGTCCACATCCAGGCGTGTACCTCAATGTTTTTCTGATGTGCCAATGGTATTACCCTTTGTAATACCTCCTTATTTGCTCCCAGTAAAATGGCTTTAATTCCTATTTTATTGTATTGCTCCAACTGTTGAGTCCACTCATCAGTTGTTTTGTCCTTGTTGGCATAAACCCAGATCCAGTTTTTGGTTTCTACTTCCTGCTTTTTTGTCGAACAGGATACGAATATCAAAGAAAACAATGCTATAAATAAAACAGGTAACTTCATAGACTTTACTTTATTGGATTTTAACTAAACGACCTTCGGTATTACAATAATAACTGACTTTATTATCAGGAGTAGATCCTTTTAATTCAAATGAATATTCGAGTACATCCATATGGATGTTATATTTTGCAAGTAATTCATTTGTAATGTTTAACTGATCAGGTGTGTGAAAGTATTTTCCGGTTTTTCGATACTCACTTCGCTGTACTTTGTAAATGTGCGATAATAACTGTCGTAATATCTCCTCATCTTTATTGAAGAAAGATTGATTAATTGGTTGATCAACGAATGTTACTATTCCCCAAAGCTCCGGACGGTGCATATCAATTACACCCATTGGCGACCAAATCCAGTTGTTTTCAGGAAGAGGTTTGGCTGTTTCAGGGTTTCGGACTTTTTCATACTTGTCATCAACTACCTGAGTTTCCCATTGAACCCGTGAAAAGTTCATGCGCATATTTTCTCCATGATGAGGTAAACGACGATGAGTAAATGTGGTAACCAGATTTGACCATGGAATGGCTACTTCCACTGTCCATGAATCATCTTCATCATGTGGATTGTTCAATGTGCCATTTATTTGCACTGCCGTTTGTAATCCCACAAAATCAAATTCGTTTAAAACAGGACTGCCTTCACGATAGGGTTTTGTTAGAAATAAATCCCAAACCGTATTCAAGGCGTTTAATTCAAGTTCGAGATAATTGTGAGTATCTCCATTGGCATCAATAAAAATCTCAATGTCGTTATCATGGAAAATTACGGCATCTTTCTGAGTGATATTGGCCCAGATATGATGATCCTTTAATTCAAAAGCAAAATAAAGGTACTGATCGCTCCATTGCATTTTGGCTCTTGTATTGTAATAAGGCTTTTTAAAATCTCTTCCTTCAATATCAACAAAAAGGTGAGTCCAATCTGCCTTTTGCCACTCCGTTTTATTGATGTTTCCATCAATGGTAAAGTCATGGTCGATTTTATAACACAAGTATTGTTCAGGTTCAATAAAGTTGAATTCCTGAGCCTGTAAACCAATGGTTGCTGCTAAAAATAGAATGATCAGTAACTTCTTCAATGCTTTTTTACTTTTATGAATTGTAATTTCTAATTATCTAACATTCATTTTGACTGATTTATTAATAACTCAGAATAATTTGTTCTTCCTGGTCTTCCGTCCCAAATGATTGAGTAATGGTTTCTCCTTTTGAGTTGACGAACTGAAGTTCATATTTTTTATTCTTATCAAGCGGAAAAGTCAGATAACGATTCATATCATCTTCGGGTCCACTGGTATATCCACTGTCAGCCACTGAGCCGTTGTTAAGCAATTTAACTTCTGCTTTAACACGGTTATTGCCACTAATGCTGCATTGGTCACCTAATAACATAATAACCTGAACAGGAATGCCATTAACCACACCCAGATTTTGTTCAGCGTAAAGCCTTTTGTATCGAGGTGTTTCGTTGGTAGCATATACATATTTGATATTTTCGTCCCAAACAAGGGGGAAAGTTATTTCTGTTGGTTTGTATGAGGAAGCATAAATCCATTGATAGGCATCTTCATCATTAGCTTTACCTGCACGTTCCAAAAACCAGGCTTCATCAAATGTTCCGGAAGGATAATATTCGGTAAAATGCCATTGGCCGTTCACTTTTACTTCAACCCAGTTGTGATTACCTGAATTGTTGTACCAATTGGGTGTTCCGGCAACACGTGAAGGAATTCCAACTGCACGAAAGGCATCAACCAAAAGAATGGATAACCCTGAACAGGAAGCCATGTTTATCTCCATTGATTCGTATGGACTCTGATCAGGCTTATTACGCTTGGTATTGTATTCAACGTTCACCTCATTTAAAATATTATTGTTGATGGCCCAGATGGCATCTTCAATAGTTTTGGCATCAGTAAGATATTTTTTAAAACGGGTGTAGAAATCAGCACGCCAGCGTTCGCGGGTTTCGTTCAATGAAACATAGGGGAGTACCTCGTTGAAAAAGGTTTCCTTATCCAGAGCCTGAGCCCAGGGAAATTCTTCGCGTGCAACATAGGCATAATCTATATTCTCCGTCAGAAATTCAAAATTCAATGTAGTCAGATCACGCTCAGGCATATATCTGATCAGAAATTTAGCTGCCTCCTGTTGTTCTCCATCGTAGTGTTCAATGGTCTTTTCCAGTTGAGCCCGGTTGTTGCCGCTTAATTCCAGAGCTTTTGTTAATTCTTCGTCGTACTTGCCTTTGCACGAAAAGGTTACTAAGGCAAGTAATGCAAACAATAATAATTTATTCATGACTAGTAGGTATTTTTTACAGATTTAACTTGCAATTTGGATTTCAGATCATGAATTGGATTGTTGCTGTTAAAACTGATTTTATATTCTTTCTCGGGAATCATATCAAAGTAATTATCGCTCCATTTGCCATCGATACCTTCAGCTACTAACTCAATGTTTTTTACAAATGCATAACTTTTAAGAGTTACTTCAGCTATATTTCCATTCTCAATAACCTTAATATCAACATCAGGATTCTGCAAAGCAAGTTGCTTCACTTTAGAGAATAAGAAGGTTGTCTCGGTTTGGTTTGAATCGTATACAGTATTCATTACAAGTATAACCTTGTTTTTAGCAATGCTTCCAATCAATTGTTTTAAAGGAGTTTTCAGAATAACCTGGTTTGCATTTGGTTCCAGTTTGTATTCTTTGTTTTGTTCCCATATAACGGTGCCATCGAGTTGTATAATTTGTAAGGAGCTTGTCACATTGGTTTCAGTAATTTTATCTGAAATCAGATTGACCTGAAGATAATCATTATCCATTACTGAGGAAGTGATTACCGGTTCATACGCTTTTTTGATGAAATACTGCATGGCCTTCCAACGTCCATAATAATCAATTCCCGACCATGACACCACCGGCCAAACATCGTTTAGTTGCCAGTAAAGTGAACCCATGCAGAAAGGTTTATTGCGACGCTGAGCTTCAAAACCAATGCGCATACCTTCAGCCTGCATTACCTGGTTGAGGTAGACAAAATCTACGAAGTTGGTTGGCATATTATAATCGCGTTGCATGTATTCTTTAATGGTTACATTGCCAATTGAGCTCTTTTGATGGGTCTTCATCACATCGGATTCAATGTCCCAGTCCTTTTCTTCCGAAAAAGTTTTTATTGTTTCCATCGAAGGGAAGGATTGAAAGCCAAATTCGCTCATAAATCGAGGAACATATTCGTTCATCTTTTCAAATTCATGTTTGCCCCACCATACACCCCAATAGTGGTTGTCGGCTATCTTCATATCATTGATATCACCCCAGTTACTGATGGGTGATGAATCGTAATAGAAACGTTGTGGATCCAGTTCTTTGAGTTTGTTTGGTAATAATTGATGAAATAATTTGTTGTATCCTTCCAGAAGCTCTTTTTGATCTTCTTCGGTATAGCCATAAGTTTGTTGCCACCCCCAATTATGCCATCCAACATTTATCTCGTTGTTACCACACCAGATTGCCAAACTTGGGTGATTACGCAGGCGTTTGATGTTGTATTCTGCTTCGTTGGCCACATTTGCCAGAAACACATCATCCGACGGATACATAGTACAGGCAAACATAAAATCCTGCCATAATAAAATACCTTTTTCGTCTGCCAGGTCGAAGAAGCGATCGTCTTCGTAAACACCACCACCCCAAATCCGAACCATGTTCATATTAGAGGCCAATAAATCATTGAAGTTGTTTTGGTAAACAGAATCAGTCATTCTGCCTAAAAAGATATCATTTGGTATGTAATTTACCCCACGCATATAAGTTGGAGTGCCATTTACCTTGAAGTAGAAACTAACGCCTAAAGAATCAGGTTGATTAATAACTTCAATGGTTCTCAAACCAATTTTTTGACTCTTTGAATCCAAAAGCTGACTATTGGTTTTTAATTCAGATGTGACAGCATATAGTTTTTGTTCACCCATGCCATTGGGCCACCAGATTTCTGGATTATCAACTGTAATATCAATGGATACTCTGTTTTTCCCTTTCTGAAGTTCAACTTCTTTGTTGGCTTCGATACTTCCAAAAGTTAAGGAAACGGTTGCATTTGAAGCTGTTGATGCTTCTATTTCGTAGTTGAAGGTTATTTCTGCTTTTTCTTCACTCAAAGTGTTTTGTACAAACTGAACATCGTTAAAACGGGCATCATTCCAGGCGTTTATTTTAACAGGACGCCAAATGCCTGAAGTAACAAAGCGTGGGCCCCAATCCCAACCATAATGATAGGGCGCCTTGCGGGTGTATACACTCAAATGTTCTTCCGATCGGTCGTTATCGGCAGGATAGGTATATTTTGCCTTTTTATGCAAAGGCATTGCCATTTTAATGGGTGAATGAAAAAGAACCTCAAGCTTATTGGTGCCTTTCTTTAAATACTGCTTTACCTCACTGCTGTAGGCAAGAAACATATTCTCCGAACTAAATAGTTTATGACCATTTAATGTTACATCAGCATAGGTGTCCAATCCCAGAAATTCTAATTCTATATTATCAAAATTCAGTGTTTCATCATTAATTGTAAATTCACCCTGATAAACCCAGTCTTTATGTTCGACCCATTGTACGCTATCCTCATTGGTTCCATAAAACGGATTATCAATAATTCCAGCGTTTTCAAGGTCGATATGTACGTTACCCGGAACAATGGCAGGATGCCAGCTTTCTTCATCAGCCTGACGAAAAGTCCAGTCTGCATTCAATTCGTAGCTTTTTAATGCCTGATCCCTGGAAGAACAGGAATAAAGGATTGCGAGGATGAATATGAATGATAGTTGTAATAATCTTTGTAACATAGGACTGAGTTTTATCGATGTTTAGTAAGATTTATAATGTGTTGTTCAGTTTTTTAATAACTTTCATTGCGGCTTCAATCTTTTCTTCGTCAACGGTCTGTTTAAGGTATTCTTCTGATTCGATGTTACCCATATTTAAATTGTTGTTGGTAAAAGTCATTTCCGACTGAATCATTTTAACTGCCGACATGTGAAATTCATTGGCGCCTGTTGCAACTTGCAATTCTTCAATATTACTGGCATTAACACCGCTTCCAACCAAAATATTTATTTTACCTGCAGCTATTTCAACCAGTTCTTTAATGATTTCTTTTCCTTCTAAAGCAGTTTCTTTTGTTCCCGAAGTTAATACGGTATCTACTTTTAAGTCAATTAAATCTGCTAATGATTTTTTATAGTCACACGACATGTCAAAAGCGCGATGAAAGGTGAATTTCATAGGTTCTGCTAATTCTACCAGTTGTCTTGTTCTGCATTTGTCGATTGATCCATCTGCATTTAAAATGCCGCACACAACACCGTGAACGCCCATTTTTTTCGCTTCGATGATGTCTTTTTTTATGATATCAAATTCATCATTCGAATAAAGAAAATCACCTCCACGTGGCCTAACTATAATAAATACATTGGAGTGGCCTGTGTTCAAGGCTGCCTTTATAAAGCCAAAGCTGGGAGTAGTTCCGCCTTCTTTAATGTTGGCACATAGCTCCAGTCTGTCAACTCCCAATTTTAATGCTTCTTTTACACCTTCAATACTGTAAGTGCTAACTTCTAATTTATACATTGCTTCTGTTTACTACTTTCAATTTTATCTGAGATTAGTAGTTGCCTACTATTTTTTTGGTTTATATTACTTGTAAAGAACCAAGTTTTATATAAGGTTTTAATATTGGATTGTCCGGATTGAGCTCTGTTATTAAAATATCCAGTTTTTCAATGGGTATGATGTTGAAATTCTGAACCGAATCAAGTTTTTCGCTCAGTGCAACTGAAACTGTTTTAGCACTTCGTTCAGACATTTTACGTTTGACCAATACTTCCGACCTGTCAATATCAGTAAGACCTCTGTCGATACTAAGGCTTCGTGTTCCAATAAAAAATATGTCGGCATTTACTTCGTTTAGCAGGTTTAGAGTATCTGTGCCCACTGTAATGGGTACATCAGACAAAAATTCTCCACCTAAGAAGTAAGTATGAACATTACTTTTTGATAATAATTCCGATGCAACTGGCAGACAATTGGTCATGACCGATAGTTTAATATCAGAAGGTAGCTGTTTTGCTATTTCCAGATTGGTGGTTCCTCCGTCAATAAATATCAGCATATCATCTTTGAGCAATGAAACTGCCTTTTGAGCAATCAATTGTTTTTCTTCAGCTGCAAATGTTTTTCTGTCATCGTATTTCATGGGTATGTACGATGATGAATCGGTTAAGATGGCTCCACCATGCACCTTACGAATCAAACCTTGTTGCGACAGTTCTTTTAAATCGCGCCGAATGGTGTCTTCCGAAACATTTAAATCAATGCTTAGCTCTGATGATAATACCTTAGATGATTGTTTGATTTTTTCTAAGATGATATTTTGTCTTTCTTCTTTTAACATGGTTGATTCATTATTTTAGCAAGATTATCGGGTTAAAACAATGTAGGCTGAAACATTCCAGTGATTCAACTCATTGATGGTTTCAGGTTGAGCTTCTGGTATGCTGATTGTTATGCTGTTTCTTCCTTTTTTCAGGTTCGTTACATTAAAAACCATTGGTTCAATCTGGGAGCCCGGGCACCAGTTCGATCTGGATAAATCAGATGAAGCTATGAATTCTTCAATTTCTGATTCTTTGGTATCGCCTGTTCTAAGGTTGCCAACGCGAGCCGTTCTTTTCATGGTCCAAACGCCAGAGTGAGGATTGAATCGACGATATGATGCGCAATCGTCTCTCCAGGGGATATCTTTATAAAGGACCGTTCCGTTTACAGATACAATATTTTCTTTCTTAACAAATTCATCACCCTCGCTATGCCCACCATGCCCGGTTGTGATATAGTACAACTGTGCTGTTGAAAAATCGTCTGTTACTTCAAAATCATAGGTGATGTCGTTTCGGCTGAATCCATCGAATAATCGCTGAGGACTAATGTAGCGCATTGTATTGGCTAATGGAATCACCTTTGTTTCTTCCTTTTTATAAACTTCAGCCTTTGACTCCTGGTATTTTAATTTGGCAGAAATGGCATATCCTTGTTTTGTCCAAACATCAACAAAGGCCCCTATCCATACTTCATTTTCCAGTTCGCTGCAAAGCTGAGTGATGTCTTGTATCCAGGTTACTTTTTCTTCCCAGTGAGGAATGTAAACAGGTTTGCGTTTCAGAATTTGGTCATCGTGAGAGAAATGACCAACGCCAAAAGGAGTCATAAAACGTAGGAGCTCAATTGCAGGCGAATATTTACCTGTTGGAATTATGCCTGCAAACAAGTCTTCGTCTTTTGTGTCTTTATAAATATCAACAAAAGCATCGTGTTCCGTTAAAAAGTTTATGTTGCTTGATGATGGAATGATAAATAATGATCCTGTTTTATCCCATGGATCACCAGCTGAAACAATTTCGGCTTCAATGCTGATGTTCACATGTTTTGAATACTTTGGTAAGGATACTTTTTTGAGAATGATTCTGCCGTTGTCTATTTTGATAATATCATCACTCAGATTGGTTGTGTTCTCTTCCGGATTAAAGTTGATGGCTTGATTCTGAAAAATTTCTATCTCTTTATCTCCAATTGATTCTTGTTTGCTTGTACAAGATGCCAGAGTAATGATCAGTGAAAAGGTGAAGATATATTTCAACATGATTGATACAGATTTTGCTATTTAGTTAATGCAAATTTAATTTCTTATTTGCATGTATTTGCATGTTTGGTGTTAATTTTTCTTTTAATCAGCATTATTTTAAAGTTTTTGATATTGAATAATTCTATGATAAGTTCAATTTTTGTTTGGTATTTAATGTTTTAAAGTAAAGATAAATAGATTGATAGACTAATTTTGGGGTTGGTTTGTAGTGTCGCTTTTTATGTTAAAGTTATAATGCTGTTTTTGATAATTAACTACTCTTAATATGGCGATAAAACGCATTTATATGCAATTAATTCGGTATTTCATAGTAAGTTAATAAAATTATGTGCATATATTTGTGTTGATAATTGCATGAATGTGCATGAATTAAAATGAGTTTATTATCATTTTAGGCTAAGTAAAGATTCAAAGTGGAATGTCTGTATAAGCTAATGAAATAGTGGATGATAAATGTTGTAATTATTCTTTTTATCGCGATTCTGTTGCTGCTTAATAAATAATCACTTCATTCCGGTAGATTCAATTATTGAATATCTAAGAAAGATTAAATAAATTGATAATGAATGTGTAAGCTAGATAAAAGGATCTTGTTTTAGAATAATTGGACAATTTCAGAAGAACTACTTTTGTTTTAAAACCTTATATTTGCAATCAAAATACTTATAAAAAGTTTGTTTTAACTTTTATTTAGTTTCGAAATGTTGTTTTTAAGCAAACTAAAACAGATTTTTGAATCATATTAAAACCATTCTTAAAAAAGAAATAAAGTATGGAAAAACGCATTGTCTTTTGCCTGTTTGTTTTGTCTTTAATCGTCGGTTGTAACGGACCGTCAGGTTTATTAATGAAAACTGCCAATACTATTGCTGTTACAGAGACAGATACGCCAGATAGTATTATCTTAAAGGCAGCTCACGTTGTTCCTACTCAGGAGCAAATCAAAGCTTTAGAAGATGAGTTTATTGCTTTTATACACTTTGGTCCTAATACTTTCACCCAAAAAGAGTGGGGTAATGGCTTTGAAGATCCAATGGTTTTTAACCTTCAAAATATTAATACTGACCAATGGTGCGAAAGCATTAAGGCAGCCGGCATGACAAAAGTTATTTTTACTGCCAAACATCATGACGGTTTTGTCTTATGGCAAAGTCGTTACACTAAACATGGTGTAATGTCGTCTCCTTTTGAAAATGGAAAAGGAGATGTGTTAAAACACTTATCTGCATCGTGTCAAAAATATGGATTAAAGCTGGGTATCTATCTTTCGCCTGCCGATTTATACCAGATTGAAAGCCTTGATGGTTTATATGGAAACCTGAGTTCATATACCGATAGAGTTATTCCTCGCCCTGTAAAAGGTCGTCCGTTTGAAAATAAAGCCACTTTTACCGCCAATGTGGACGATTACAATGAGTATTTTATGAATCAGCTTTTTGAATTACTCACTGAGTATGGACCCATTCATGAGGTTTGGTTCGATGGAGCTCACCCAAAACATAAAGGTGGTCAAAAGTATAATTACCGAGCCTGGAGAAAGATGATTAAAGAGTTGGCACCCGATGCAGTTATCTTTGGTAAAGAAGATATTCGTTGGTGTGGTAACGAGGAAGGAGATACCCGCAATACAGAATGGAATGTGATTCCTTATCAGGATAATCCTCAAACTATGAATATGTTTCCGGATTTGATGGATCATGATCTGGCAAGTGAGGAGAAGCTGGTGCAAGGAAAGTATTTGCATTATCAACCAGCCGAAACCAATACATCAATTCGCGAAGGATGGTTTTATCGTGACGATCTTACACAAATGGTACGAAGTACAGATGATGTTTTTGATATGTATGAGCGCTCAGTGGGTGGAAACTCAATCTTCCTGTTAAATATACCTCCAAATCGTGATGGTTTATTTTCTGATGAGGATGTCAAAGTATTGAAAGAAACAGGTGAAAGAATTAAAAATACTTACGGAACTAATTTGTTTGCATCAGCAGCCGGTTCAACTAAGGTATTGGATGGAAATACTTCCACTTTTGAATTGCTTGATGAAACAAACAACAGTATTGAGATTACCACTAAGGAGCCTGTAACCATTAATCGTTTTGTAATTCAGGAAGCTATTCAGTCGCATGGCGAGCGTGTTGCTGACCATAAAGTGGAAGCCTGGATTAAAGGTGAATGGAAGGAGATTGCAAAAGGAACTAATATTGGATATAAACGAATTCTTCGTTTCCCTCAGGTTACTTCCGATAAGTTCCGGTTCACTGTTCTTGATTCGCGTTATTATCCGGCAATAGCAAATATAGCTGCTTATTATTGCGATGTTCAGCCTCCTCAGTTGCAGCTGACACGCGATATCGAAGGAAAAGTAACCATTGAACCCAGTAAGCATGTTTTTCGCTGGAAATTACATGGGTTGGATCCTGTAGCTAATTTGAATAAAAATCTGCAAATCAGATATACGTTGGATGGATCTGAGCCAACGATGGAATCTGAGCTGTTTACTGAACCTGTATTGATTGAATCAGCTGAAGTGAAAGCCCGAGCTTTTAATAATGGAAAGCAGGGTCCTGTTTTACTTCAGAATGTTGGGTTGATTAAAAAAGATTGGAAAGTGAAAAACACAAGTTCTCAGCTGAAAGATCACGAAGCAGTTCTTGCCATTGATGCAGATGTTGAAACATACTGGTTGACAAATGCCGGACATAAACATACTATTACCATTGATCTTTCGGAGTTAAAAATCTTGAAAGGATTTTCTTATACTCCACAAAAAGAAAACAAAGAAGGAATGATCCAGCGCGGTGTGGTAGAGATAAGTAGTAACGGAAAATCATGGGTTAAGGCAGATGATTTTGAGTTTGGTAATCTGATAAATATGCCAACAACCCGTACGCATTACTTCAAAGAGTCGGTTGAGGCTCAATTTGTAAGAATTACAACAAAGGAAATTGCTGGTGACAGCCAACAGGCTGCTATAGCAGAAATTGATCTGTTTTAGAGAATAATAAAATAAAATATATGAAAAGGATTGCACAAATACTGTTAATTGCCCTGATGGTTTCGGCCTGCGGAAGGACAGAGGGGTGGAAAGATGCATCGTTACCGGAAGAGACACGAGCGGAACTTCTTTTGAAGGAGATGACGCTGCAGGAAAAGGTGCGTCAGATGAACATGACCCGGGGTGATTATCTGAAAGTGGATGGTGAGATTAATAAGGAAAAAGTTACAGAGCAGGTTGGAGATCTGGGATTGGGATCAATTCATGATTTCTATCCTAAAACTGCTGAAGAGTATAATACGGTACAACGTATTACCATGGAAAACTCTCGTTTAGGTATTCCGGTGATGTTGATGGAAGAGATGCTTCATGGCTATCTGACTCAGGGAGCAACTGTTTTTCCAATGCCAATAGGTATGGGAGCTTCATGGAATAAAGAACTGATGAATAAAGTGGGTAAGGTTATTGGTACCGAAGCCCGTATTCATGGGGCTCATGTTGCTTTAGGTCCTACTTTAGGTATTGCCCGCGAGCCACGCTGGGGTAGAGTAGCCGAATTATATTCAGAAGATACTTATTTAACTTCAGAAATTGGAGTGCAGATCATTCAAGGAATGGGTGGCCTTGATCCTAAATCACCTTTTTCGATGGTGGCAGGACCCAAGCATTATGCTGTTCATTCAGCACCTATCTCTGGATCGAATGCCTCACCAGTATTGCTAGGCGAGCGTACTGCCCGAATGGATTTTCTACCTGCGTTTGAGCGTGCCATCAAAGAGGCAGGTGCCTTAAATGTGATGTCGGCTTATTCTGAGTTGGACGGAATCCCATGTATCGGAAACGAATGGTTATTAACTGATGTATTGCGCAATGAATGGGGATTTAAAGGATATACTGTATCAGACCTTGGTGCCATGCGTTTCCTTTGGAATGTACATCACTTTGCTGAGTCTCCACAGGATGCAATCCGCAAAGCAACAAAAGCTGGTATGGATATGCAGTTCTATGATTTCACCGACAGTACTTATCAGGCTACTTTAATTGATCTGGTGCAAACAGGTAAATTGGATGAGAAATACATCAATCGCGCAGTTAAAGGAATCCTTTATACCAAGTTTCGCCTCGGTTTGTTTGAAGAGCCTTTTATTACACAGGAAAGAATTGATGAATATTACCATTGTGATGATCATATTCAAACTGCTTTAAATATTGCAGAGGAGGGAATTGTGTTGTTGGAGAACGACGGAATCCTTCCATTGGAAGCCAATAAATATAAGAAGATTGCTGTATTAGGTCCTTTGGCCAACTATGCTGAACTGGGTGGTTACACCGCAGCTGATGCTGAAGGGGTTTCGCTTATAGCTGGTTTAAAAGCTGCTTCACCAGAGACACAATTTGTGTATGAACAGGGAGCAACTATTGTTGAGCGAGGAACAGTTATTGACAGTAAGTATCTTTTCCATGGAAATGGTGAGAAAGGCCTGAAGGCCTCATTCTTCAACAATATGGAATTGAAAGGAGAACCAGTACTGACTCGTGTTGATGAATTGGTTGATTTCGAATGGCCCTGGAATCCTTACCCGGGTATTGAAGATGATTTCTTTTCGGCTCGTTGGGAAGGATATATCAAAACTGATGTGGATGTAAACGGCTGGGTTGGTACCAGCTCTGATGATGGTTCGCGCTTGTACATCAACGATGAGTTGGTGATTGATGCCTGGAAAGGAACAACACCTATTACCAGAGCTAAATACAATTTCAAAAAAGGAGTTAGATACAATATTCGATACGAATTTTACGACAATCAATGGCATGCAACAGCATCTTTACGATGGTCGAAAAAGAACGAAGGTATTGCCCGTGCAGTGAAGCTTGCGCGTCAATCTGATCTGGCTATCATCACAGTGGGAGAAAATACCAAAACAGTAAATGAAAATCGTGATGTGGCGACTCTAGGATTGTCATCCGATCAGGAAGAATTGATTAAAGAAGTACACAAAACGGGCAAACCATATATTGTTGTATTGCAAAACGGTCGTCCATTGGCTACCAACTGGGTTTCGGAAAATGCAAATGCTTTGGTTGAAGCCTGGTTTGCAGGTGAGCAAGGCGGAAATGCCATTGCCAACGTATTGTTTGGTAAAACAAACCCATCAGGACGAATGCCGGTTTCGGTTGCCAAGTCGGTTGGTCAGCTACCCATATATTACAATCAAAAGCCTACAACTATCTATCGCTATGTTGATAAAGATGATCAGCCTTTGTATCCTTTCGGATACGGTTTATCTTATTCAACATACGAATATAATAACCTTAAAGTGGCTGTTGATGAGTCTGCAGGTGACTTTAAAGTGAATGTGAGTGTTGATGTTACCAACACTTCTAAGGTAGATGGTAAAGAAGTAGTTCAGATTTACGTTCGGGATTTAAAATCGTCGGTAACTACGCCGGTTAAATCATTAAAGGCATTTGATAAACAAATGATAAAGGCCGGTGAGACAAAGACTTTTACCTTTACTTTGGGTAAACAGGATTTGAGATTATGGAATGTTGATAAACAATGGGCAGTTGAAGCAGGTGAATTCAGGGTAATGACAGGTTCTAATTCCAATGATCTTTCATTACAGGAAGAATTCACTTTAATGAACAGCTATCAGTTAGAAGACTAAAAGCTTTTTAATCTATAACCACAGATTACGCAGATACACAGATTTTTTTTTTGTAACAAAAGTAATCTGTATAATCTGAGGTTCATTAAAAGAAAAGATATGAAAAAAATATTTTTATCAATCGCGTTAACTCTTGCTACATCAGCTGCCTTTGCTCAATGGGCAGGAAAAGAATACGTGGTGGAGGAAGATGAACAAGTGTTGGAAAAGCTTGATGAGTGGCAGGATCTTAAATTGGGATTCTTTGTTCACTGGGGAGCATATTCTGTAGAAGGTTTATGTGAATCGTGGCCGGTAGTATCGGAGGATGTGGATTGGTTAACACCACACGAAAACCTGAAAGAATTCAGAGATCATTACTTTGATTTACCTAAGCGTTTTAATCCGACCAAATTCAGTCCCGATCAATGGGCAGACCTGGCAGTGGATATGGGAGCGAAGTACTTTGTATTCACTACCAAGCACCACGATGGATTTACCATGTGGGATACCAAGCAAACAGATTATAAAATCACCAACCCAGAGTATCCGTATGCAAATGCTAAATACGCTGATATTACAGGATCGTTGTTTGATGCCATGCGAAACAAAAACATGATGATTGGTGCTTATATCTCAAAACCCGACTGGCACAGTCCTTACTACTGGTCACCATCATTTGAAAGTCCGGGGCGTAATGTTAACTATAAAATTGAGCGTCACCCCGATTGGTGGAAAAAATACACTGATTTCTTTTACAATCAGGTAGAGGAGTTGATGACGAATTACGGTGATATTGACATTCTTTGGTTAGATGGAGCGTGGGCTGATAAAGCCAACAGAGGCCAGGATATGGGAATGGACAGAGTAGGAGCTATGTGTCGTGAGAAACAACCTGGAATAATGGTGGTTGATCGTTGGGTTGGCGGACGATGGGAAAACTACCGTACTCCTGAACAACATATTCCGGGAGAAGCAGAAGCTATTCCTTGGGAGACCTGTATGACTGTTAACTGCTGTTTCTCCTATCGTTTTGTAGAAAGCGAAGAAACAAATGTAAAAGAAGCCCGTGAATTGACTCATAAGCTAATCGACATTGTTTCGAAAGGAGGAAACCTTTTACTTGACCTGGGAGCTTCTCCTGAAGGTTGGTTCAATAAAAAAGAGGTGGAAGTAGTGCGCGAAATGGGTGAATGGTTAAAAATCAACGGAAAAGCTATTTACAGCACCAGAGCAGTTGCTCCTTATGCCGAGGCTAATGTAAGATACACGAAATCGAAAGATGGTAAAAAGGTATATGCAATTGTTTTGCTCGAAGAAGGTGAGCAGATGACTAAGGCTATGTTACCAGGTTGTTTGGTTGCTAAAGATGCAGTTGTTACTGATGTTGCAACTGGTAAACAGGTTAATTTTTCACAACAGGGTAATTCAACATTGGTAGATATGCCAAAGAAAAAAGGAACCGCTCAATATGCTGTGGCCTTTGAGATATCGAAAGTAGAAAAGATGGCCGGTAAAGAGTTTGGTAATTCACAGGCTGCCATTGATGCTGATAACAGAAATTTATAAAAACTAAATGAAAGTTGTTCTCTTGCATAGAGGGGGCAACTTTTTAGTATTTAAGCTACTGATTCGGCCTCATTAGGGATGAAGAATGAGGCGCAGTAGGTCTTTAGTAAGACCGGGAAGCTGAGAACTTGTTCGAAGATCACCCGGCCGCACTTAAGAGCTGCAAGAATTAGAAATCATCTCTAATGTAGCCTTGATTTTCTTTGTTTCGTTTCTTGTATCAAGACAAGAAATGAATTGAAAATCGGAGAAACCAAAAGGCTTGCGGCTTGAGCTGTTTAAATTAAGGATTAAAAAAAATTACGCTCTTAACGATATTAATATCATAGTAAAAGAATTAATATGAAGAAGTTTTTTCTATTTGCCCTAATAACCATTGCTTTGGCAAGTTGCTGCCAGAACAATGACATCGTTTATCAAACGCACGTTATACCTGAGCCTAACAATATGGAGGTAATAGCAGGACGTTACACTTATGGCGAAGCACCCGATGTTGTATATAATCAGGATAGCAACCTTGGTAAAGAAGAGTACAAGCTGGAGGTAAACACAAAAGGCGTTACTATAACATATGCTACAGATGTGGCAAAGATGTATGCCGAAGCAACCTTGTCTCAACTGCAGGACAACGATGGAGTCACCAACTATATTCCTTTGGTTAAAATTGATGATAAGCCTCGCTTTAAACACCGGGGGTTTATGTTGGATGAAGCACGTCATTTTCAGGGAATGGAGTTTGTGAAAAAGACTCTGGATCGTATGGCTTTTCATAAGTTGAATAAGTTTCACTGGCATTTATCCGACGACCAGGGCTGGAGAATTGAAATCAAAAAATATCCTTTGCTTACAGAGAAAGGTTCGATAAGAAAAGCGACTCAGGTAGGTTGGAAGCCGGATATTATGGATTGTCCTACTGATGGTGTTGAGTATGGAAAGGGTTATTTTTACACTCAGGAACAGATTAAGGAAGTGATTGAATATGCAGCTAAGTTGGGTATTGATGTGATTCCTGAAATTGATATGCCGGGTCATATGATGGCAGCTTTGCATGCTTACCCCGAGTTGGGTCCAAAAGAATCGTACGAGGTTCGTCAGTATTGGGGTGTTTCGCACGATGTGCTGGATGTAAGCAATCCTAAAACGCTGGAGTTTGCTAAAGATGTCATCAGCGAAGTGTGCGATTTATTTCCATATCGTTTAATTCATATTGGAGGAGATGAATGTCCTAAGGAGCAATGGGAGAAAAGTGCATCCTGTCAGAGGATGATTAAGGATTTGGGATTGAAAAATGAAGAAGAACTTCAGTCGTGGTTTTTAAAGGAGATAGAGAAAACGGTGATGGCCAAAGGCAAGCAGATTGCCGGTTGGGATGAGATTTTGGAGGGTGATATGAGTAAAACAGCAACTGTTTATCACTGGCGTTTCTGGACTAAGGAAAATATGACTAAAGTAGCTGCAGAAAGAGGAAATGATGTGGTTTCAACTTTAAATCATCGGATGTATTTCGATTTTTATGTATCGTACGATAAGGAGCATTTTGAACCATTGGCCTTTCCTTATGCCACTCCACTGCACAAAACCTATAACTATGATCCTATTCCTGAAGATTTGGATCCTAAATACCACGATAAGGTGATTGGTGTTCAGGGTAATTTATGGACTGAATATGTTACCAGCAATGAAACAGCCGAGATGAGAATCTTTCCTCGTTTTGCATTGTTGTCAGAAGTTGCATGGACCAATCAGGATCTGAGAGACTGGGAAAATATGAACCGAAAACTACCTTATATCTTCAAGGTATACGATAGCTGGAAGTTAAACTATAACCATGTTTATATTGCAACCGGTTGTGAGTATTAATTGGTTTTTTTAAGATAGGACATGCCCCGGTTTTAATTAGAATCGGGGCTTTTTGTTAGTAACTTCTCCTTTTTAATCAAAATGCCTTCCATTGATTATTGTTAATATTATAAACCACAAATCACACAGATTTCACAAAATCTAAAGGAATTTGGTTTGTGGTAATTAGTGAAATTTGTGGTAGTTTATTCGATTAATAGAGTGTTTAAATTATAGCGATTCACTTCTTTCGCTTATGTATCCTGATATACTGTTACTAATAATCCAGGTCCATGATACTTATGCGCTTCCACTAATCGTTGATTATATACTTTATAAATTATATTAACCACAAATTACACAGATTGCACAAATTCTAAAAGAATTTGGTTTGTGTTAATTGGTGAAATTTGTGGTGTTTTATTCAATTAATAAAGCGTTTAAATTCGAGTGATTCACTTCCGAAATTAATTAGTAAACCTACTTTCTTATTGGTGATTTTTAAATAATTGATAAGCTGTGAATAATGTATATCATCAAGTTCCTTGACAGCCTTTAGCTCAACAATTATTTCATTAAAACATATCAAATCTGCTTTGTATTTCTTATTAAGAATTACTCCTTTGTAATCTATTTGTAATTCAACTTCTTGTGCGAAAGGAATTTTGTTTTGTTTCAGTTCCATTGCTAAAGCTTCCTGATAAACTGCTTCTAATAATCCTGGGCCAAGATATTTATGCACCTCCATACAGCAACCTATTATTCTATAACATTCCCTTTTAAACAGAAAGCCTTCCATTAATCACTGATTATATATTTTAAAATTATATGAACCACAAATTACACAGATTTCATAAAACATAAAAGAATTTTATTTGCGTTAATTTGTGAAATTTGTGGTGGTTTATTCAATTCATAGAGTATTTAAAATATAGTGATTCACTTCTTTGGCTTAGGCTTCCTGATATTCTGTTTCTAATGATCCAGGCCAAGATATTTATGCGCTTCCACTAATCGTTGATTATATATCTTAAACCACAAATTACACAGATTGCTCAAATTCTAAGAGAATTTTATTTGTGTTAATTGGTGAAATTTGTGGTATTTTATTCTATTCATAGAGTATTTAAAATATAGTGATTCACTTCTTTGGCTTATGCTTCCTGATATACTGTTACTAATGATCCAGGTCCATGATATTTATGCGCTTCCACCAAACGTTGATTATATACTTTAAAAATAAATTTAACCACACATTACACAGATTTCACAGATTCTAAAAGAATTTTATTTGTGCCAATTGGTGAAATTTGTGTTGTTTTAGTCAATTAATAGAGTATTTAAATTATAGTGATTCACTTCTTTCGCTTATTGTATTGTTTAATTCCTACGGAATTGTTTTTATTGAATTTGTGATTGTTTAATTATGGTATCATTAATTCAGAAATTGTAACTTCAAACAAAAACTCAATCATGAAAAAATCCATTATCCTTTTATTGTCAATATTGATTACAACAATTGCTGTTGCTCAAAAAGAGACTACTGAAGCTTATAATGAACGAATGGAATGGTTTCGGGAAGCCCGCCTGGGTATTTTTATTCATTGGGGTTTGTATTCCGAGGGCACTACTTCTGAATCGTGGGCAATGTATCATAAAAGTATCAGCTGGAGCGATTATATGGAAGGTAAGGCTTCTGTTTTTACAGCCGAAAATTATCATCCGGAGGAATGGGCTGCTTTGTTTAAAAAAGTGGGTGCCGACTATGTGGTGATGACATCCAAACATCATGATGGCTTTGCTTTGTGGGATACCAAATATTCTAAGATTAATGCAAAAGACTGGAGTGCAGCCAAGCGCGATGTTTATACGCCTTATGTTGATGCTGTAAGAAAGGCTGGAATGAAAGTGGGTGTTTACTATTCGCTGTGCGACTGGTCACATCCTGATTATTCACCCATTAATTTTCCCCGGCCTGAAAAGAAGCTACGAAAACTTTATCCTTATCCAAAAATGCAGACTTACTGGACGAAGTGGAGTCGCTTTCAACAGTTTAATCTCAATCAAATGAAAGAGCTTTTTGATCGATACCAACCCGATTTAATATGGTTTGATGGCGATTGGGAACATAAAGCCGACGAATGGCCATCGCGAGTGATAAAAGATTCTTTGCTGACCTGGAATCCTAATATAGTGGTTAATTCGCGATTGAACTCATATGGCGATTACAACACACCGGAACAGGATCCGCCGATAAAAACACCTGAAAGACCGTGGGAATTATGTTTGACTATGAACGAATCGTGGGGCTACCAGAAAGATGATAATGATTATAAATCACCCAAGTTTTTGATCGAGACCTTTGTGCGATCGGTTGCAAAAGGCGGTAATCTGTTGCTCGATGTGGGTCCTAAAGCAGATGGTACAATAGAACAACGTCAGATTGATTTGTTGGAAGAGATAGGAGCGTGGTATCATATTCATGAAGAGGCAGTGCGTTATGGTCAACCCGGAATACCGTATGGTCATTTTGATGGAGAAACAACCTTATCGGCAGATGGTAAAAGCATTTATTTGTTTTGCATGGGTAAGTTTAATCAGATGTTGACTTTGAGAGGTATTAAAGGCGAAGTACAAAATATTACCATGTTGCATAATAAACTGGATGTACCTTTTAAAATTCAGGATTCAACACCCTGGAACGATATACCCGGCATTATTGTGATGGACGTTAGTCAGGCTGAGGATGCCCGTTATGTGTCGGTCATTAAGGTGGAGTTTAAGGAACCTTTTTCGTTGTACAGAGGAATAGGGCATGGGGTGGAGTTAAATGATTAAAGAAGAATTATATCTGAAATAAATAGAAAACCCGGGTGTGAGAATATTACCCCGGGTTTTTTGACGTGATATGATTCAAATATTGTTAGCCAGCCATAGAAGTGGTAGGTTTGGAGTTCGTTTTTAGTTTAAAAAAGCTTACCAGCTCAACTAATTGTTCAGCCTGACTATTGAGTTCTTCGGCACTGGAAGCAAGCTCTTCACTTACCGATGCTGTTTGCTGGGTTACACCGTTTAACTGCTGAATAGCATTATTAATTTCTGAAGCCCCGTTCTTTTGCTCAAGACTGGCAGCTGTGATTTCTTTCACCAGATTGGCGGTTGTTTCAATGTCTGGCAGAATTTCATCCATTCTGCTTCCGGCTTTTTGAGCCAGATCAAGGCTGCTGTTGGCCAGCATGACTATTTCCTGGGCTGCTACTTTACTTCGTTCGGCCAGTTTTCTTACTTCTCCAGCCACTACAGCAAAACCTCGTCCCTGATCACCGGCTCGAGCAGCTTCAACCGCTGCGTTTAAAGCAAGTATATTTGTTTGGAGGGCAATAACATTGATGATATCAATCTTCTCACTAATCTGTTTGTTGGCACTTACCGTATTGCTTGAGTGTTGACTAACTTCACCAATGCCTGATTGAGCCGTGGAAGAAATTTTTTCAGTCTGTCGTGCATTGTCGGTATTCTGCTCAATATTAGAAACCATCTGTTCAACGGTAGAGGATATTTGTTCAACCGAAGCAGCTTGTTGATTGGCTCCCTGACTCATGGTTTGAGCAGATGAATTTATTTGTTCGCTTGCCGATGAAACATAGCTGGCACCTTCCATAATGTTGGAAACTACTTCTTTTAGTTTGTTAGCCATGTTCATTAGGGCATGAGTAAGATGTCCAATTTCATTACTTCCCGGATCTTCAATGGATGCATCAAGATTGCCCTGCGAAATCTCTGTTGCAAAGGAAATGCCCTGCGATAATGGCCTGGTAATGGAATTGACCAGAAATATACCTCCTACAATGGCAATAACCATGATAACGATGAAAATTACAAAGAAGGTGATTTTACTGCTTAAACTGGTAGCTGTAATGGAGTCATATTCCAATTGAGCTTCTTCTGAACTGATATTGGTGAATTCATCAAGAACAGAACGCACTTCTTCAAAAATCGGAAGATAGTTTGTAAAGTATACTATAGAAGCTTCTTCATAATTGTTGCTTTTAAGCTCATCTATAATTGTTGAGGTAACTTTTCCCAATTCAGCATACCCTTCCTCGTAAGTCTGTTCAAGATCAGGGTGAGGAGTGCTCGATGATTTCTTGTAATTATCTATAAATACATGAAACCTTTCATCAATTTGGCCCAAATTGGTTGTTATTTCATCAAAATAGCCTGATTTTTCATTGTCGGAAACCTCATTGTTTAAGATGGCATGATTAATTGCCAGATTTGACTGATATGCATCCCTGTCTGCTTCCACAAGGTTTTGAATTCCTGCCAGTCTTATTTTGTAAATGGTTTCGGTATTATCAATCATCCTGTTCATATTGTTAATGGATAGAATGAAACTAACCAGAAAGAACAATAGAAACACACTTATCATTGTTATTAATCTGTACTTAATAGATATATTTTTCATGACTTTGGATATTTGAATGAAGTATTAATATTTAAATCGTAACTGAACGTAAAACAAGTCGTTGTGTATGGTTGAATAACCTTCGGCAGGGTCTTCCGTTCGCATAACGTAATTCGTCATTAAAGCGATGTTCTTAAAAACATAATAGTTTAAACCAACTGTAATGTTGCTGTATTTTTTATATCCAATTGCATCAAATGCATCTTTAATGGGTATGTAATAATCATACCGCAAGGTGGGTTCCAGTTTTGGTGTGATTTTATAAGCTGTTTCGGCAAAGAAACCGGAGTAACTAAACTCACTGTCCTTAATATCGTTAAGAAACTGCTTATTCATACCGGCAATGTATTCGGTCATAAAATACAGCTTTTGATACTGAGTGACGAAATACACGCTGAACGAATTTCTGTTAGTTTTAATGGTGTCGCCTACAGTGCCGGAACCGGTATGAAAACTTAATCCTGTTTCGACATTCTTTACGGGTCTGAATTCGAGTCGGGTGAATAATGCCAGACCATTTTCATCGTTTTCGTAGCGGGGCGATTTAACGCTTGGGTTCCAGTAATAGTTGGGGCCTGCATGTGGCATGGATATCATGGCAAAATATTGAACTTTGTCATCTGTGATTCCTCCATACAACATTACTCCGCCACTTCTAAAACCCGACAAGGCAACATTTGAATTCCAGTTTTGTGCAATTGTAGGCCTATCGTTTAGTTTCATTTTAGCAGTTCCCCAAAGGGGAGAAGAATGGACGGCCGATTTAATTCCCGGAACAGGAAACTGGCCAACTCGTACTTTAAAAAATGGCGAAGGCTCATACGAAAGAAAAACATCCAGTAAAGCTGGAGTACCTTTGTCGTAGGATGCCTGTATAGCAAATTGAACATCGGGTGTGAGCTTGCCCGAAGCTTTTAAACGAACGTACCTGGGAATAAAACCATAATGAACATCCAGATTATCGCGCTGGACGTAACCAATCCACATGTGTGTAAAACCACTCCATTTTAATGTTGGAGTAAATTCTTTTTGTTCTTGTGCACTTACTTTGCAAGGCGCAATTAAAATGCAAACCAACATGGAAATAACAACTGGCTTCACCATAACCTCCCTTTTAAAAGTTATACATATTCACACTTTCTGAGTGTAAATGATAATGGGTTGGTATGGATAAAAAATCAGGAGGGGGATTTCCTATCTTAAAAGATATGACCTATCTCAAAAATGATCAAGAGGTAATTGTCAATAATTTTCGACAACCTTTCATAGCTCCATTATTTAGGGGAGTAATTGTTTTAATGTATAATGAGAAATGTATATGCAAAAATATGGTTAGTATATAGAGCAATAAAATTAATGGTATGATTTATTTAAAAGAGTATTATAGTTAATGAGATATGGATGATAACTGTTTTGTGATATAGTAAAGGCTCCTCTTATCTAAACAAAAAGGAGCCTTTTGTTTTCAATAATGAAAATGAATTATTTTACGGCTTTTATAGGATATTTAAAAGTATAGTTTCCGGAACCCAGGTTAACAATTACCTTGTCAGTATCTTCTTTTAATCCGTTGTTTTTGCTTTGTATTAACTCTTTATTGTTCATAACAACCTTATTTGCTTTAGCTAACGGTAATTCAATAGTAGCTGTTGTGTTGGCCGGAATCTTAATGTTATAAATAAATGTTTCGCCTTCTTTTGTCCATGCTGACAGGATGGTTCCATACATTGAATGAAATTCGGCTTTGGCATTTGTTAATCCTCCACCAATATGTGGGCAAAGATTAAAGTGTTTATATCCGGCATTTTCAGGATCGATTTGTAAACCTGCAACATAACTGTACAGCCATTCACCAATGGCACCGTAGGCATAATGGTTAAAACTGTTCATACCTACATCCTGAAAACTACCATCCGGTTTTTGACCGTCCCAGCGTTCCCAAATGGTGGTGGCGCCTTGTGTAACCGGATATAACCAAGAAGGATAATCTTTGCGGGTTAAGAGCATAAAAGCCAAATCGTCGTGGCCGGTTGCTGATAGCGTATGGCATAGGAGAGGAGTGCCTACAAAACCGGTTGTGAGATGACCAAATCTTCTTACATCGTTGGCAAAGTATTCAGTTGCTTTAGTTTGCAACTCATCCGGCAATAAACCAAAAGCCAGAGCCAGTACATAAGCTGTTTGCGTGT
Organism: Carboxylicivirga caseinilyticus; assembly: GCA_025499705.1. Classification (GTDB taxonomy): domain Bacteria; phylum Bacteroidota; class Bacteroidia; order Bacteroidales; family Marinilabiliaceae; genus Carboxylicivirga; species Carboxylicivirga caseinilyticus. The sequence continues at coordinate 66,461 of JAFMVE010000014.1, read as the reverse complement.
GTGAAACCAGGCGACCGTTCGGCGTTACATACTCTTTGTTAAAAGCCTCTTTAATCTTATTGCAAAGAGCTTCGTATTTCTGCACATCATCTGTTTTGCCAATCACCTTTGCCGCTTTACTCAATAATTGTGTGGAATAATAAAAGTAAGCGTTGGCAATCAAGTCCTTTTCGGTGGTTGCTCCCGGGTAGTCAGACCAGGTTGTTGCAAAAGCCAGCCAATCGCCAAAATGGAATCCTTTGGTCCAAAGGCTGTCATCGTTAGATTGCGACTTCATAAACTCGACCCATGCTTTCATGCTTTCGTACTGATCTTCCAGTATTCGTTTATCACCATAAACCTGATAAACCGTCCAGGGAATAATCACCGACGCATCGGCCCAGGCTGTTGATCCACCTTCTCGCCCCAGCATTACATCGGGTATTACATGAGGGATTTTTCCATCGGGATGCTGATCGGCAGCTATGTCTTTTGACCACTTGGTAAAGAATGGTGCTACATTGAAGTTATAAGCAGCCGTCATACTAAAAACCTGTGCATCGCCTGTCCATCCCAGTCTTTCGTCGCGCTGTGGACAGTCGGTAGGAATATCGAGAAAATTACCTCGCTGACCCCACTGGATATTATGCTGCAGCTGGTTGATTAACGAGTCGGAACAGCTAAATGATCCGGTGGGCTGCATATCGGAATGAATAACCACACCCGTAAAATCATCCAATTGAGGAGTACCCGGATAATCAATTAATTTAACAAAGCGGAATCCATGAAAGGTAAAATGTGGTTCAAAGGTTTCTTCTTCGTCTCCCTGTAGAATATATGTGTCGGTTGTTTTGGCACTTCGCATGTTATCGCGATAAAAATTACCTTCTTTGTCTAATACTTCGCCAAAGCTCAGGCTTACCTTGTTTCCTTGCTCGCCTTTAACTTTCATTCGAAGCCAACCGGTCATATTTTGTCCCATATCCAAAACTGTTTCGCCTTTAGGCGTTGTGATGATGGCAATGGGTTTAATTTCGATAGTGCCTTGTACAGGATTACTTTGCGAAGCAACCAACATGTCTTTCGAATGATCGAGGATGATGACACTGTTCCACTGGTTATCATCAAAAGTGGAGGTTGACCAGCCTTTTTTCTCCAAACGGGCATCGTATGTTTCGCCATCGTAAATGCCGGATGCCAGAATAGGACCAGTGCTTGTTTTCCAGTTTTCGTCACTTATAATCGTTTCGGCAGATCCATCGGAATATTTTATTTCGAGTTGAAGTAATAAGGCAAGCTTGTTGCCGTAATAGTTTTTGTTTCGGGCCCATCCGATTCGTCCGCGATACCAGCCATCACCCAGAATTGCACCTATTGCATTTTCATTTTTTAAAAGTGAAGTTACATCGTAGGTTTGGTATTGAAGCCTTTTGTTGTAACTCGTCCAACCGGGCGAGAATAAATCATTACTTACTTTCTCGCCATTTAAAAACAGTTGATAAAGACCCAGAGACGTAACATAGATTCTGGCTGATTGAATGGTTTTTGCAGTTGAAAATTGTTTGCGAAAATAAGGACAGGGAAGGGGTGAATCAGTTTTGTCTTCGTTAGCACTTATCCATTTTGCTTTCCAGTCGGTTGTTTGTAAGAGTCCCATCTCCCAAAAGGCAGGCTGACTCCATTTGCTTACTTTACCTTTTTGATCCCAAATGCGTACCTGCCAGTAAACCCGTTGTTTTGATTGAAGTTCAGGACCATTGTATTCGATATTTACCGATTGATCGCTCAGGATCTTGCCACTGCTCCAAATCAGATCTTTTCCTTTTATTAAGTTATTAGATGAAGATGCCATTCTTATTTCATAGGCCGACTGCATAACGTTGGTTTCGGTAGAAAAAAGTTGCCAACTCAAACGTGGCTTTATTATGTCGATGCCCACCGGATTGGTGAGATACTCAGTAACCAGATTTTTGATTTCTGTTTTTGCTGAAATACCATGAGACACAACGAAAAAAACTAAGGCAATTAAGAGGCGGAGATTTGATTTTTTCATTTTGTTGTAATTAGGATGATTTAGGTGGATGATAACTTAGCTTTTACGATTAAGAGTTATAAAACACATCTGAAGATACTTAAATAAATATGGTTTACATATTACAAATACACTTTTCGTACCTACTATACTCATATTCGTTATTATTCAATAAAAATATCTTATTGTCTTTATTTGTTTTTTCAATTGTATTGTAAATAGATATTATAGTAGTTCTGATTTTAGCAAAGGTGAAAACAGGAGTGCAGTTGGCAACTGATTTAGTATTTGTTGATAGAATGTTACTGTAACTTAAAAAACGGTTTGAAAAATAATTAGTTAGACCGGATGTGTTATTTAGAGTTTAATGATTTGTTTAGCTGAAAAGGTTCTCCTTTGATAGTATAATGGTATTGAAGCTACAAAATTTGTTGAAAAATAACAGAAATGTTTGGTCTTCGATTTAACTGTATCATTTGAATTTTCAAAAAAAATATGTTTTTTTATGATTCGTAATCAAACCTAAGTCGGAATTATACAATTGCTGTTTGTGTGGGAGCATGATGAGTGTTGATGGGCACAAAGAGTATAGTCATTGACTTACAAACATCGACTTACTCATAGCGTGCTATTGGGAGTGAGATGGCGAAGCATTACCAGAAGTGCAGTATTACCAGTTTATATTTGATTCAAACACAATTAAAGAGTTGGTTACAAAAATCGGTTGTGAGTTACTTCATATAATACTGTTGTTGAATAACCATTACTTTACCTGATTCACTTGATGGTGTATAGCCATAATCATAGCAGAAATAATAAAGGTTTCCACCTTTGATTTTCCAGCTTTTGAGCAGATGTATGGCAAAATGATGAGTTTGTAACAAGATAAAGCTGTGTAGATTTTAATCAAAATTTGTTATATTGTAGATAAGAAATGGAATAATTAATTTAAACTAAAGTTTCTTGCCAGCCAAACCAATTATAATACTTGAGCCAGGAATACATCGAGGTGAAAAAGTAGTTTTCTTTAAGTTTGAGTTTAATCAAGAACTTATTCGACAACTAAAAGATGAACTTAAATTGCACTGGAGTAATACTAATAAATGTTGGTATTTATTTTTGCAAGAATTTAATTTAAATACAGTATTTCATGCTTTGAAATCTAAAGCTTTTGTAAATTATGAAGCTTTACTCAAACGAAATGATACTCAAAGTATAGATAAGGACATTAAGGTGCCTGTTAATATGAAGTATGAGTATCGAAAAACGGTTCAAATACCGGATTCATATACAAAGCATCTGGATGAGAAAAGATATAGCGAAAACACAAAAAGAACATATCTGGCCTACTTTAGGGATTTTGTATTTGAATTTAAAGATCAAAATGTTAATGAAATAAGCTATGAACAAATCTCGGAATACTTATTGAAACTAATTCGTGAAAATAAAATATCCGCATCAGAACAAAATCAGCGAATAAGTGCCATTAAATTTTATTACGAAAAGGTTTTGGGTCAAGAACCGATACACTATAAACTGGAGCGTCCCAGATCTTCAAATACTTTACCCAAAGTACTAAGCAGAGAAGAGGTAGTAAAGATTCTCAGATGTACTGACAATTTAAAACAAAGGTGTGTTCTATCTTTAATATATTCGGCTGGATTGAGGATAAGTGAATTAATACATTTAAAACTTAACGATATTATTTCGGACAGATATCAGGTTAGAATTATTAATGCAAAAGGAAAGAAGGATAGATATACAACACTATCGAAGAACCTTTTAATTGAATTAAGAGAATACTACAAGAAATACAGGCCAAAGTATTGGTTATTTGAGGGTGCTACACCTGGAGAACCATATTCTACAACAAGTATTCAAAAGGTATTAAAACGATCGGCACTTAAAGCCGGAATAAAAAGAAGAGTAACTCCACATATGCTCAGGCATTCTTTTGCGACTCATTTACTGGAACAAGGAACAGATTTAAGATACATACAAGAATTGCTCGGACATAGTTCGAGTAAAACTACAGAGATTTATACTTACGTAAGTAACAAAGAATTGAAAAGGATTAAAAATCCATTGGATGATTTATATAATTAACATAAAACAATGTCCGCTTTACAACCCTATACGGTATGTATAGTGGAATAAAAAAATGGGTAAATTAAAAATAACAGTAATACTCCGTTTATTGGAGAGTTAGGCAACATTTAAAAGAGCGTTCATCAAGCCAAGATAAGTAATGAGAAAAATGATTATTTTAGACTTTTAAACTATTGAATCAAATTTTATGATTTGGAGATGGGATCAAGGTAGATTATTATATTTTCAATTTGATGTGTTGAAAAATATGGCTGAGGTATTGAGCGAATTATCAGGAACGTCAATGTTAGCTGGTACAGACATTTTAAGAAATGCTCTCGAAGATAAAACAAACTTGCCATTTGCACCTTCAAATTATACCGTTTGGAGAAATTACAAAAGAGTTTTTGAGTGTTCATTTTTAGCTACAAAGATAGATGGCAAACTGCAAGCAACTGACTTCTGTCTTGAAATTTGCAGGCAAGATGGAAGTATTAACGATGTTGATGATTATTTTTCTCTTTATATTCCTCGATTTCGGTTTCCTTTTCCAGCATTTCAAGATTATAACCCAAAAGATAACGTAATCCATCCATTTTGCGCTATTCTTAAATTTTTAGCATCGCGTATAGAATTGGGTGATGAACCCAAAATAACGATAGAAGAAGTATTTGGAATTATCATAGCTAATAATTGTACAGGCTTTGAAACTATTGAAGATTACAAGAAGCTTCTTCCAATTCCATATACTATAAAAGGTGACCAAAAAAGGCAAGTAAGAGAAATGCTAATCTTTATAAGCCAAATGAGCATTTTAAAATGGTTTAATAATTCATTGTACTTAGATATAGACAATGATGAAATCAATTCTCCAGAATTTAGAAAATTGATTACACCAAAGCTATTATTGCCAAACAAATTAAAAGAAGAAGATTTTCTGAAGTTAACGAAAACCAGTGATGGAATTATTCTACCAACAAAAATTAGAAGTCGTGAATCAGCCTCAGATGAATTATTTATTGAGGGTAAAAAATCAAGAGTTACACACTTAAAAATAGAAAGAAGTCCATTATTGAGAAAAGTATTTCTTCAAAACAACCCAGAACCTGTTTGTCATATGTGTGAAACAAATATGAGCCTAAGATATCCTTGGACAAAATATTTAATTGAAATGCATCACATTTTGCCGCTTTCATCTACAATTGCTATTTCAACAAAGGGCACGTCAATGGATGATTTGATTGGTCTTTGTCCGTCTTGTCATAAAAGTGTACACTTATTTTACAAGACTTGGTTAGACGCAGAGAGTATTGATGATTTTAGAAGTAAAAACGAGGCAAAAGATGTATATTTGCAAGCAAAAAGGAAGTTGGTTATATGAAAGAACTTAGGGATAAATTAAGTATTGAAGAGCAAGTTAAAATGTTAAATTACTGCATTTTAAACGAAATCCCTTTGCATGAGGAATTAAAGAATAAAAGTTTGTCATATGACAATCTGAGATACAATAATTACGTTAATGGCTTTAATAGACAGGGAAAAGCAGAATCATTAAATGATATTGTTCCTTCTACTGAAAATATTCCGGCAATTAGCTTTTTTTCGGGGGCAGGTGGTTTAGATATCGGATTTAAATATGCAGGATTTAATAATCTCGCATCAATTGAAAATACTGAACTTTTTTGCAACACTTTAAGACTTAACAATCCAGAAAAAATTGTAATTGGACCATCTGATTTTACAGGCGATGTAAGAGAAAGAGAAACGCTTAAAGACATTTTGATAAAAAATGTTGGAATTTCAAAAAACTTCAATGGCGTTTTTCATGGTGGACCACCTTGTCAACCTTTCAGTATCGCATCCAATCAACGGTTTAAAAAGCAAGATGATAATTTTAAGCGTTTAGGTTTTGAGGATAAGGAAAAAGGCAATTTGTTATTTGATTATTTATGGTTCATTGAATATTTTTTACCAAAGGCTTTTCTTATTGAAAATGTTCCAGGTTTAGGAGAATTAGATGAGGCTGATTTAATTCAAAAGCATTTAGATAAATTATCTAATTTAGGATATTCAATAACAAAACCAACAGTTATAAATTCTGCAGATTATGGAGTTCCTCAAAATAGAAGACGTCTTTTCATAATAGGAATAAAGGGTAAAAATAATTTTGAGTTTCCTAAACCAAATGTTTTTCAGTCAGCAAGCTACGATGTCTTTCATACTGACCTTGATGGTATTGAGAATCACGTAACAAGAAACCATACAGCAGAATCAATTTTAAGATATATTCAGTTAGACTATGGAATGAGAGACCAACGAGGTCGTGTTGACAGACTAAATCCTTTTTTACCTTCAAAAACAGTAATAGCAGGAGGAACAAAAGGTGGTGGACGTTCTCATCTACACCCTTATTCTCCGAGAACATTGTCAGCAAGGGAATCAGCAAGATTACAAACATTTCCTGACAATTATATATTTACAGGTTCAGCAGCAAGACAATTTACTCAAGTTGGAAATGCAGTTCCTCCATTGTTGGCATACAAATTAGCCTTAGGGATAAAAAAAACGTTGCCTAACACGCGGTCATAAAACATAAGGGGTTCAGTAGGTTATGTAACTTTTCGGCATTTAATCAGCCTCGCCAAAACTACGTTTTGACGGTTTTGTAAAATGTTTTAAATTCGGTGTCAAAACGTAGTTTTGGCTACTTAGCGGTTAGATAATGTATTGCAATAAAGCCCTTACGTTTCATACCGCCACCGTTACCGCCAATAATGAAAATGAAGATTTCGAGAATATTAATATTGGTTTTAATTATGACTTCTTGTAAGTCAAACCAAACGGAGAATAAAGACACTGCTCTAAATTCTGAAAAAGTTGGATTCGTATTAAATTCAAAACTTATTGACGGTTTTTACCGTGATGAATGGTTATATCCAGAGAATCCTGAATTGACTAATTATCGTGTTAAAGAGTTTATTGCTGATTTAAACCAAAATCAAAAACAAGACACATTAATTCTATACAAACTTAATGGATTCGAAAATGACCCTGGAGATTTTCATCAAATAGAGATAAAACTAGACAATGGTGAGAGTTGGATGAAAACCAATTTTGACGGCTGGGTTCGTTTTGATAATAATTATCCAGTACCTGATTTTATAAAAGAACAAAATCAATTTAATACGGACTTCTTGTTGTTGACCGATTTTGGAAAGACGAAATTAATTGGATTGTTTAGCTGGGTTTACGCAAGTGAACCTGGTCTTTTAACTTTTATAGAATTTAGTAATGGGAAACCAAGAATAATGTTTAATAAAAAATTTGACTTGACTCAATTGGAATCCAATAAAATTACAGTTGAGAATTATAACGGGAAATATCAAATTGAGTTAATTGACAATAATCTAGAATTAAAAAAACAACAAATAACTGGCGGTAACACGCTGGAATAAAGCATGGCTAGGTTGGCTCGTCCTGACGCCTTTGTCTACCGTCTTAGTCCCCCTATCGGGTGACACGACACCACGACTAACGCGCCACGACTTCATCCAGCAACCGTTGTGCGTCAGCTAAAAAGAAGACACCCACGATGGAAATACTCCCTGACAAAAAAGAATTGATTATGAAGGGTGGAACTTTTCAGGAACAACTTTCAGCATTTCAATAAAACATTCTTCCCATTGACTTGGAAATAGATTCACGATTTTTAAGTTCAAATTAATTCCAAATTTTTCGGAAATCTCATTAACCTGACTTTTTCTGAATATTAATTTTAAAGCCGTTCTGACAGATAAATTAGGTTTTTGTAACAGAAAGGATAGGAAATTTAAATATTTGACTTTCTGATTAAAATCAATATGTAAAGGTTTTCGTTCAATTTTAAGAAAAGCAGACTTAACAGTTGGAGGAGGTATAAAACTATTAGGATTTATTTCGTAAACTATCTTCAAACTATAAAATGTATGATATAGGATAGTGTAAGGATTGAAGATTTTGTCTGCAAATAACTTTTTAGCAGGTTCTAATTGCAGGAAAATTGAACCGCCCTGAAAATTTTCCATATTTTCAAACATCAATATTTTTAAAATTTCTGATGTTATACCAAATGGTATATTAGAAACAACCTTAAACGAAAAATTAGGAATTTTATAATTTCTGAAATCACATCCAAAAACTTGAATGTTTTGAGTTTGTTTAAACTTGTGTTTTAGATATGTTATTAACTCAAAATCATTCTCAATCGCAATGACTAATTTTGCCTTTTGTAGTAGATGTACAGTTAGAAATCCTTTTCCTGCACCAATATCTAAGACCGTATCGTTTTGATTAATTCTTGATTGTTTTATTGCATCTTCAATTAGCACTTTGTCAATTGTAAAGTGCTGACCCGTAAATCTTACAGGTAATTTATTTTTATTCATTATGACTTCTTACAGGTGAATACTTGAATTCAAATCACAGCGAAGTGAAAGACAGTATTACCTGACAGCGCAACTATGACAAAGCAATGCATTCATTAAAAATGACGACACACTAAGGCATAGACTGTTTGTCTTACCAAAAAGATTATAGGAATTTTATTTGGGACTGTCTATCACTTAGATAGTCGTCCAAGGTCTGCTGTAATACATAATGAAAAAAAAATTAAATAATTGAATGCAAAATTAGTAACTTTGTTTTAATTTGCAAAAAAAAATGAAAAAAATAAAAGCCGTACGCACAACAGGCGGTATATTTTATTGCCGAGATAGTGCGGGTTTCAGCGTTTCTACATCTAATAAACTTTCGTGTAACTTGACAGGACAGTGCTTCGAAATCGGCAACAAAAACATACCGCCAATCCGTTAGTTGCAATATTAGGAGACTACCACGCAATTTTATATATTTGCAAAATCAAAAACTAAACAGTCAGCAGGGATGAAAAAATAATTTCTTTCACATATAGATAAAAAAGCACGGCAGAATATTTTGCTGTGAGTGTTTCATTTTTTACAAAGAAAGAAATTATGTTGACTTTACATAGTGTATCATATACACATCCTAATAAAGATTTGCTGTTTAGCGACATCAACCTCGCAGTAAACAACCACGACAAAATAGCCTTGATTGGTAGCAACGGAGTGGGAAAATCAACGTTGTTAAAAATTATTGCTAAAGAGTTAGACCCGTCAGGTGGTAAAATAAACATTGATACTGAGCCGTATTATATACCACAAATTTTCGGACAATTTAACCATTTGACTATTGCACAGGCATTACGGATTGAAAATAAACTAAAAGCCTTAAAAGAAATTCTAAACGGAAATATGAGTGAAGACAATTTCAATTCACTCAATGATGATTGGACAATAGAAGACCGTTGTAAAGATGCACTGAAATATTGGCATTTATCCAATTTAGACCTGTCTCAGAAAATGGAGACCCTTAGTGGCGGACAGAAGACAAAAGTTTTTCTTGCAGGCATTTCTATCCATCAATATGAGTTGGTTTTATTGGACGAACCAAGCAATCATTTGGACATTTTTGGCAGGCAACTGTTGTATGATTTTATTCAATCAACAGAAAGCACCTTGGTTATTGTAAGCCACGACAGAAAATTACTGAACCTTTTGGATACCGTTTGCGAATTAAACTCAAATGGAATTAAAGTCTATGGTGGTGATTACGACTTTTATAAGGAACAAAAACAAATTGAAATAAATGCGCTGAACCAAAATATCCAAAGCAAGGAAAAGGATTTGAAAAAAGCCAAAGAGAAACAACGTGAAACCTTGGAACGTCAAAGGAAATTGGACGCACGAGCCAAAAAGAGTAGTGGAAAAGCAGGTCTTCCTAAAATAGTTTCCAATACAATGAAAAACAGTGCAGAATTAAGTACTGCTAAAATAGCAGGAGTTCACACAGAAAAAATAGGAAATATTAGAACAGAATTACAAAAGTTGCGTTCTTCCCTTTCTGAAATTAATCAAATGAGGTTTGGATTTGACAATTCAAAACTGCACAAAGGCAAAAATCTCTTTATTGCAAACAATATTAATTTTGGGTACACAACTGAAAAGTATTTATGGAGAGAAAATCTGAATTTTCAAATCGTCAGTGGGGAACGAATAGCAATAAAAGGGGCGAACGGCTCAGGAAAAACGACTTTGATTAAAATGGTTTTGGGGCATCTTGTACCCCAAATCGGCACAGTCTTTATTGCAGAAAACAAATCGGTTTATATTGACCAAGATTATTCGTTAATAGACAATAACAGAAAAGTTTATGAGCAGTCACAGCAATTTAATACTTTTGCATTGCAGGAACACGAAATAAAAATAAGACTAAATAGGTTCTTGTTCCCGAAAGAAGATTGGGACAAGCCTTGCAGTGCTTTAAGTGGTGGGGAAAGAATGCGTTTGATGTTATGTTATTTAAGCATTTACAATCAATCGCCAGACATCATAATTTTGGACGAACCAACCAATAATTTGGATATTTATAACATAGAAATACTAACAAATGTCATCAATGATTATCAGGGTACATTGATTGTCATTTCGCACGATGAGACTTTTTTGGAGCAAATAAATATAGAAAGAACAATTAATTTATAAAATACAGCAACTAACACTTTGTATAAGTAATGGCAGGCGATGTGGTAAATATCAAGGTTTGTAGCCCGCTCAAACTGCGTAGCGGTTTGACAGGAAAGTGCCACGCAATCTGCCACTACTCATACAATTTACCGTTACCTGCTATTTTGGGACGACAACATAATGAATCGACAACAATATAAAGACCTAACGATTGAAGTACTAGACGAACCGACATACAAATTTGGTTCGACAGATAACAGTTTTCATTATTCAAAGCATTTCTTTGGTAATGGCGCGACAGATTATCCAACATCCAAACATGGAATTAAAATTTATCAGGACGACCAAATTATTGACAGTTGCATAATTATTGGTTCAGGCGGAGCCACATATATCCATCAAAATTCATTACTTTTCGACAAAGACCAACTGCTACTATGTTGTTGTGATACAATTTTTTGCTTGACACTACCTGACCTTAGATTGAAATGGAAAACTCAATCAGACCAAGCGACTTGTTTTCAAATATTCAGACAGCAAGACGACTACATTGTACATGGAGAATTTCAAGTAACAAAACTTGACAAAGAAGGTAATAAAAAATGGGAATTTGGTGGTGCAGACATTTTTGTATCTACAGACAACGAAGAAGAATTTAAAATTGAAAGTGATGGAATCTTACTTACAGATTTTGGCAAAACAAAGTACAAAATCGATTTTGACGGAAAACTAATTTGGGACACCTATAAAAAATAAAAAAACAGCAGGTAACACGCTGGAATAAAGCATGGCTGGGTTTGCTCGTCCTGACGCCTTTGTCTAGCGTCTTAGTCCCCCTAACGGGTGACACGACACCACGACCAGTCGCCACGACTTCATCCAGCAAACGTTGTGGGTAATGCAAACAAAGGTTCAATATAATTAAACAAGAATGATAAAATATTAATACATGGCATACGAAGCAAAGGTATTTAGGATACTTATAGCATCTCCTTCAGATGTAGAAGAAGAAAGAGAAATTGCAGTAAAAACCATTCAAGAATGGAATGACTTAAATTCTCATGAAAGACAGATCGTGTTATTACCATTAAGATGGGAGACTCATTCAGCACCAGAATATGGAAAAAGACCTCAAGAAGTAATTAATAGACAGGTTGTAGACCATTCAGATTTGTTGATCGGTGTTTTTTGGACGCGAATTGGTAGCCCAACAGGTGTTGCAGATAGCGGAACATTGGAGGAAATTGAAAGAATTGCAAATCAAGGGAAGCCTGTAATGCTATATTTTTCACAAGTCAAAAAGGATCCAAACTCGTTAGATTTGGATCAGTTGAAAAAGCTGAGAGATTTTAAAGAAAAAACTTTCCCAAAAGCACTTGTAGAAAATTATAATAGCCAAATTGAATTTCGAGATAAACTAGCTAAGCAAATTGAAATACAGTTGAGAAATTTAATTGCAACATTAAATTCAAATAATGGAGACCAAAATAATTCGACTTCAAATATATCCTTAGAGTTTTTTGATAAAAAGAACGAAAAAACTTTAGGACAATCAATTAAACTGAAATCTAAATTTATTGAACTAAAAAATTTAGATAAAGTGCCTGATTTTAAGTTAGCTATTAAAGAAGACAATAAGAAAAGTAAAGGATACCTTTTTGACAGGCAGAATACTGACTATTATCGTGAATATCTTGAGTATTTAGTAAACTCTTCAATGTATGTTCCTATTAATTTTTGGTTAAAGAATAATAGTATAATTGGTGCTCGAGATATTTTCTTGGACATAATTATAACATCAGATATTAAAGAACTAAATATTAAAAGTAATACTCGCTTTTCGATTAAAAAGCCATCTAAAACAGGAGATCCAATGGGGATTGGTTTTTCCTTAGGTGATTTAATAGAAGGTGAAAGTCTACAGATAAAGGATAATGATGGTAGATGGATAAGTAGTGTTGAGATAAGAGCTCTACAGCCTAAAAGAGAAGTTGTACCGAAGCAAACAATGTTGATTGGTGCAGAAATCTCTGGGAAAATTAATTTTCAAGTCAAAATCTATGCTGATATTTTGCCTGAGCCAATAAGTCAAGATCTGCAAATAGAACTTGAAGTTGAAAATATTGAAGCGGATGCTCTAGAAACTTTAGAGGAAAATGAAATACTAGAGGTTGTTAATAAATCTGATGAAGTCAACGATTAAAGCACATACCCACAACACGCGGTATAGCCAATAAGAGTTTCAGTGGTATGCGGAGGTTTGTAGCCCGCTCTATCTTTTCATGTATCTTGATAGGAAATCGCCCGCAATCCCTTACTGGTCATACCGCAAACCATGACAGTCTATAAAAGCGTTTTTTTAATCAGTTGCAATACAGATATTTGCAGTGGGTTTTAATACCCATTCTCAAATGGGGTGGACATACATTTTGCCCTTTTTTTTCTGGTAAAAAATAAAAGTATAGGTGTTGATAACTTTTTGATTTTACCATTTATTTTGACAAGATATCGATATGAAACTTGCTGAATTAAGATGAAGTGAAGGAATTATTCGTAATCCATATCAACCTGAATACCCAAAAGTTTATCCGAAGCACTACTGTCTTTTAGTTCAAGAATAGTGTTTTCCTTTACAAACTTATAATAATCATCCTCTGATTGAAATAATGGTTTAATTTCTTCTAATTGATTGTAATTAACTGTTATAATGTATTGCTTACTGCTTCCTTCTATATATTCTTTTAGTATCGTTATTAGATCAAATTTCTGTCTTGGATCTATTCCTTCAAGTAATCGGCTATCATGGAAAATAAAATCAACATTGTGACCATATCCTTTTAATAAAAGGGTCATGTCGTAACAGAATGTTTTTACATTACTTATACCATCAGATTTATCAAACTCTATTTTAGCATCAATGTCAAAGCGTATTTGATTTTCTCCTTCATTATTATGGATTGTGATACCTGCTGCTGCTTTGGGATAAAACCTTTTAACAAGAGTTCTAAAAAAATCGTTTGTTCGAGCAATTACTTCACTTGCATCTTTTAAGTAAATAGCTGTTTTTTCTGATTCATCCAACTGCAATTTGCTTATTTTACGGCTTTCTTCCGAATAGCTTTCTAGTAATTCCTCATATTGCTCCAAATTTTCTTTTTTACTCTTTAAGTCAGATAAATTATTAGAAAGCTTAGTAAACATGTCAAGTGCTTGATGGGCATCTAAGTATTTCAGTTTTCCGTCCAACTCAGCACTTTTGCTATGCTTCGTAATTTCAAATAATTTAGCTTTGCGTAGCAGTTCATTTTTTTGGTCTAACAACCTTTTTTCTCTATTTCGAGAAAGATGCTCATAGAATTTTTCAAGCTCTGCTAATTGTTTTATGGCTTGGTCTTGCAGTAATACAGAGGCTTCTTTATATACCTGTTCTATTTTGTTTCTTTCAATATCTGGAGATATTTTTCGACTTTCATCAATATTTGAAATTTGAATTTTGATTAACTCCAATTGCTGATGAAGCCTTTCTATGTCTTGTTTTAACTGGTCTGCTTGTTGTTTTATGTCGTAATAATCTTCTGCAACGTTAAAATTCTTAAGATTGTATTCCAGTTGGTCAATTTTATCAGATAATTCTTGTTTGCTCAAAGAGACATCCTTCTTGCCTGTAAAGAAGTCCTTTAAATAGTTGTCATTTTTAAGATTTTTTACTAAATCTTTTATTCTATCCTTTTCTAATTTTAAATGATATTTTTCTTGAGCAAGAAGAACATCTAAGCCTAGAAGATAGGCATTTATCATTTGAACCTGAAACGGCTTATTTACCGCTTTTGGGTTTCTTTCATCATTATAAGATGCTTTTGTCGGTCGAATAAAAAAAGGAATCAAGGAGCGAAAAGATAATTCACCAATATCATCAGGAATTTCGAAAACAAGTTTTTTTAACTTCCCGTTAAATTCTCGTGTGGTTATTTCCTCTCCGTTAAGTCTAATCTTACTCTGTTTATCAGTGCTACGAATTGATGTATATTCTAAATTCTTAATTCTGAATTTTAGGGTAAATTCCCACCCAGATAGCGAATCTTTAAATGCTTTTTTAGAAGATGACCCAAGACAAAAGTGTATTATGGCAATAAGTAAGGACTTGCCAACTCCATTTGTAGTATCCCCTTTATCAGATTTTTCAGGATTCTTTTGCTTAGCGACAATAATGTTTATCCCGGTTGCACTATTAAAAACAACAGGTTTAAATGAGTCTCTATTGGCTGTTAACGATATTAATTGCATCTTGATATTATTCCATTTTCCTCTTGAATAGCATTAATGCTATATAAAAAAATAAGAGTTAGATTTAAATTATCAAAGCCATGATGAGCTGAATATAAATCGTTCTTTAAATCGTTCTGATATTCTGACCATAAGTCATCAACACTCTTGGGTGTTTTTAGCTTTGATAGAAGATAACTGCCAAAACCCAATAGTGATTGAGAAAAATTTAAGTGTTTTGATGGCATTATCATATCCTACTCTTTAATCGGTTCTTCAAATATATCACATGACTCAAAATATTTAGCCATAATAGTAATTACAGCACTTTGGTAAGCTTGTTCTGCTTTTGGAGAACATCTATTGATAAGTTCCCAAAATATATTGTCCCCAGATATATTAAAATCCTTCCATTCAGCCTTGATTGAAGCATATACACCTGAAAGTTGCTTTTGAAGTTCTTCAGCTAGGGTTATGTTTTGATTTAAATAAATACTCAATGCGCCTAATTGCTGAGAACCATGATTTAATAGAAATGCTGGATGCTCGGTTAGATTATTAAACTGAATCTTCTCATTCCAATCTGGAAATTTTATTATTCCAAGTATCGGCTTTAAGGGCATTCGCATGATGTAACCAACAACCTCGTTTAATATTGAATAATCAAGGTGCAGCAAGTCTGGATTTGGAAGAAATCCAATTATTGCTTGAATTTGGTCATCTTCTAATTGAAAAAGAGCACTTTCTAAATTTGTAGATGTGAAAAAGCCAGAAGCATCAAGTGAGTAATTAGTTTCAATACTTTTTAATGCTTGTTCTGAATCAGCATTTACGCCATTAAATTTATCATTTACAACAAAATAAAACTCCTTAACTGGATTCCATTGCTGTATCAATCCATTAAAGTCTGTGTTTATTTTTGACACAGCTTGCGTATAGCTTTTTCTTATATCTTCAGGGGCAAATACTTGATAATAAATAGCTTTACTTGCGATATAGCCATCATTTTTTCTGTCTCCTATATTACCCCAAGCTTTAATTTTTCGGAAATCACTTACAGCATAGGACATTACATCAGTAAACAGATCCTCAAATGCCTGTCCATCTGATTTGTAAACTCTGTTTTGAAACAGTATCCTAGCCAAAGCTTTTTCTTGTGAATTCATGCGATAAAAATACAACTTTAAAATCCTTATTAAGGATAATTCAATCTCATTTTTTCAATTTATCAATATCAAGATTTATCGCAATGCACATTAAACTTCTAATCACCTTTCTTATGCTTGTGTGGCTTTAGTGATGGTGTATTGCCGGGAGTTTCCTTATTATCCCGTTGACGTCTATCTGGTTTTCCTGTTGATTTCGCAGTTCTTTTTGGACCCGGTTTAATTCCCATGACATACCTCCTTTGTTAATGTTGTAATTTGCTTTTAAGTTCGTGATTATGAACTAAATTTCCCACTAAAATATGACAAAATTTTTAATTAACACTTTAAGTTTGACTAAATAAACCGGGAGATATTTATTAGCTCAAAACCTTCAAAAGTTTATTGTCTCCACCCTTCTCAACCACCCCACCAAAAACTTTGCATTTTCGTCTTTTCTGGCAATAACGTGATAGTAGTGAATCCGAGCTGCTTTGATGGCATTAAACAGTGATTCCGGGTCAGAGGAATTAATTGCAGCAATAGTCTGGTTTCCGATTATCCCATCCATTTTAAGGTCACAATCAAAAAAGCGGTTCAGGACTTTTTGTACGCCTGTGCTTCCCCAATAACCGCTGTTGACACACCAGTCTAAAATGATTTCCTGTAAAGCCCCGCTGTTGATGGATTCAATACGGTATGTATGGTAAAAAGTATGTCTGTAAAATTCCTTTACCAAGAAGGTTAACCCGGTAATTTCAATTTTGGCGTTGTGCTTTATTTTCCCCACTTCCGTTTTGTAAACGTCAATCACAGCCCAACCTTCCCATTCTGGGTGTAAATTTCGGGCGATACCCATGTAGGTTTCGCCACCTTTATCTCCGGTTACATTGGCATAATATCCTTCATGGCGGATTACGGTATCAAACAATTCATCAAATGTCTTTTTTTTCTGATTCATGTTAATTTTTTATTGGTCAGAAAGAGCTTCCAAATTTGAGACTACTCAAATTTGGAAGGTTCATTCTTACGTTTAGGTTTAAGGTTTACTTGGTTTACTCCGGAAATTGCCCCTCCAAAAAGGAAGTCGATGATGGTGCTTAACTTCGTTGAAATACCTCCATTGATACTGCTCACAAAAGCTATTTGCCAATCATCAAGCTTGATATTCCGAAAAACAAAGTAGTTGAGCATTATAAAAGTCAGGCCACACCATGACAAAAGAAAGAAGATGGCAAATGCTTTTTGCAGCCAGCTATCCTGTGCATACATGCTTCTGGCAGAATCCCTGTCGGCAACCGCCATTTTGAAAAGCTCCATTTTTCCCTGAAGCTTTTCTTCCTGCGTGGTGAATATCTCATCAATGAGTTTCGTGCCTTCTTTGAGGGTTTCTGTCACCCCGGCATTGGTTAGTTTTCCAAATAGTCTCATTATTTCTCTACGAATTTTAAGATGGTATCCAGCTTCTCATTGAGCTGCTTAATGGTTTGGTGGAACAGCTCCTTGCTGACGTAAATCTCCTTGGAGCTGTCCCGTAAATCGGATATGCGTTTGTGCAGGATGGCAAACTTGGTCTCACAAGCATCCATCTCTTTGGTCAGGTGCGAAATGTCCTTCTCCAGTAAATCGGTCTTGGCATTCACATTTTCCTTGGTGGCATTCTTTGAAATGGCATTCCGTATAAGAAAGGAGACAACACCCACCACCAACGACCCGGTGGTTCCCACGGTCACCCAAAACAGTTTGACGGCTACTTCCTCCATGACTAAAACATTTTAATGGTTTCGGTACTGCCGCCCGGAAAGCGGTTCTTTTCCATCGTGGCACTCTGGTTCTCGATGTGCATGATGGCATCCACATCATGTTCCCAATCGCTGCCACCCTTGGAGCTGCCGTCCCGGTTCGCTTTGAACACCAATATGAAGGACGTATCCGGGTACTGCTTTTTGAGTGCTTTGAACTCATCGGGCTTCATGCCTACGGTCTGGGTACTGTCGAGAAACACGGCATCATAACCCCGGAACTGCTTGGGGTTGTAGTCCTCCACAAAATGAATGGGACTGCCGATTTTTAAGCGCAACAACTTTTCCTGAAGTGAGCCTTTCACACCTTCCTCGTTGGAGACATACAAAGCATTCAACCCGCCTTTGACCAGCTCATCGGCCAAGAGCATGGCCACGGAGCTTTTCCCGTTAAAGCGGTTGCCGTAAATCATCAGGTAAAAAGGCTTGTATGGTTTGCCCAACAGCTTGCCGAACTTTCCACCAATGGCGAAGGTGGAGAACTTCATTTTCGCCAATTGGTCAGCCGATACCACCTGTCCCGGAGAAACCACATGACTTGTGGTTCCTGTTAACCCCTGTAAATCATTGCCACCCCTACGCAAGGGCTTGGTAGAAGTGGCTTTTACTTTCCCACTCCGGCAACTCCTTTCAGGCCGTTTAGTTGGATATTGGTCACCAACAGTTTGTCGCTGTCAAGGTAGTCCTCCAGATGTTTCTGCACTTGGTTGACCCGTTCATAGGCATTGTCTCCGGAGCTGACCTTACCGCTTTTCTTGGCATTCTTGATGCTGGCCAACAGGCGTTGCGCCTTTTGGATGGTGATGTTGCCATACAGGTTGATGAACCGCTTGATAAGGGCAATGGCCGGACTGACACCGTAGCTGTCCACAATGTTTTTCAGCTTGCTGTGCAAAGCATCCGGAATCTCAAAGGTGCAGGACGAACCCATCTGTTTGTAAGTGCTGGCAAGGTCGTTTCCAATCTTGCTGATTTCATCGGCATACTTGCTGGTTTTGCGAATGGTCTTTTCGGTGGCCGCCTTCTGGATGACCTTGTAAAGAAGCGACACCTGCCGTTCGGAGACCTTTTGCCCGTGCATGGACAGATAGCGTTTGATGATTTTTATCTCCAAAGGCATTAACGCTACCTCATTAGGCTTGCGCTTGATTTGTTTGGGTGCGGCCTTCTTCCGGGCTGTCGCTTTCCGGGTTGCAGTCTTTTTCTGGCGTGACTTGGAAGCCGTCTTCTTGCTTTCAGACTTTTGAGAGGCTTTCTTTGGCGACTTTTTGGAAGCCGTGGATTTCTTCTTGTCCGAAGCCTTCTTGGGTGCATCTTTCAGAAAGGGTTCCACAATGCGGAAGTGGTTATCCAGCATCTCCTTGATGTCCTTGTCATCGTTGTAGAACTCGGCAAAGGAGCTGAACTCCTTGTGCGCTTCCTGAGCGGCTTCGGGCAGTTTCTTGAAATCAATATTCTTTGTGGCTTCCTTGTAATTGGTTATTGTCAGTTTCATGCTGTATGATATTAAGTTCTAACACGTTTGTATATTATTCGCTGCCCTTGGAAAGGGCTTGTTTTTGCTTGATGATAATGGCCTTAGCCCGTATTTTGGCCAGCTTCAGCTTGCGCTCTTTACCGACAATCACCCCTTTATTGACCTTTCCCTCTTGGTTTAGGTCGATGTACTCATCGGCTCGTTGGGTGGTGAATGGGGTAAAGGATTTGACGGAGAGATGACTTTTCATGGAAGCTATCAGGTGGTCGAAGCATTTGTTGATGCACGCCCGTTCCTTGCCTTGCGGATAGACCGGGAAGCCAAATAAGCTTCCCGAAACAAGATAGTTGTTCACCCGGCCTTGCTCTTTGAGCTTATCGGCCACATAACACTCAAAGCTCCGGGCAAACATTTCGGCGATGTTGCTCCAATAGGAACCTTGCAGCTTTGAATGGTAATACAGGAAACTGTCAGTTGGCTTTTTGCCTTTGATGTCGTCCTGATGGTAGCTGACCATCGTCCCCTCGATGTGGTAATACCCAAAGCGAAGCATGGCTACCATTCCGGCCATGCTTTTAAGCAGGGGGCTGTCCGGGATATGGTTTTTCAGGTTGTACTCCATCTCACTGATGAAATAATCCCAGCTCATAGAGGAGCGTGAACTGGTCAGGTATTTGCGCCTGCTGCCAAACTTATCCATTAACAGGTCTAAATACTGCTCGGAGCGCAAGGCTGGTTTGGTCAATGCAAAACCATTCAGATAATGGTCGAAGAAATGCCCCCATTCGTGGGCTACCGAACCATCCCCGTTGCGCTTGGTCAGGTTGATGAGCTGGCGTGTGGGGTGATAAGTGGCCATCGCTTTACCGCCCCGGCCAAAAGCCCCGAAGGCAATGGCAAGTTTTTCATTGATGGAGAGGTTGATGTCCAACACTTCGCACAAATCCACGATGGCAGCCACAAAATGACGGATATGTTCCTGCGCTTCATTGTCCTTCACATAGTTGCCCAATGTGAGCGATTTGAAATGCAGCTTTTCGATGACCGTCTTTTCATCCGCTTCCTCAATCAAGAATCCCCCTGTGCGCTTGATGTAGGCCAAGGGTACGGCCTCCATCTTGGGCTTGGAGCTGCTTTGGGTGGTTGCTGTTTTCTTGATGTTCGCCCATGACCAGTCCGGTTCAAATTCCTTGTTGGGGAACTCTTCTTTTTTCTGGTTGAACTCCTTTTGGTGGTCGCCAATAAACCGGGTACACACCTGCGTGACATACTGGACGTACTGCTCCACGGTGCGAACACTACTGAGCATACCGCCCCGAAAGGTCAGGTCATTTGTCCGGTGCTGCCTCATGTCTGCCTCGGAGATTATCTGCTTGGCCGAATCAATGCAATGTTGCTGGCGTTCGATAATCCGGTCGTAATAGGCTTTTAGGTTGTTGTAGTGCGGCAAGGCTCTCTCTCTGGAAATGCCTGAATACCTGCGTGCATCAATCAACGTTTGCTTGGCTGCACCCACACCGTTGCCATAGCCATATAGCACGAATACCAGATTTCGGAGCTGCTTTCCGAACAGCATCCCGAAGTCTGTATTAGGTACGATTTGCCCATCGGTAGCGATGGGCAAGAGCTTCTTTAAGTCTTCAATGGTCACGGCCTCGTTGAAGACGGTATTGAAAGCCTCAGCCATTTTCACGTATTGCTCCCGTGCCAGCTTGGTGTTGGCATGGGGTGTGGCCGGGAATGCCTGACGAAGCTTTACCTTCAGGAAAGCGCACCCTGAATCCGTACCGTTTTCCTTTTCCAGTTGTGGGTCAACCTTTGGGAAAACCTTGTCTTTTTTCACCAGCTCGATAGCCGTGGCCTCGTCCTGTTCGATGCTTTGCAGGTCGCTGGAGCTGATAAGCTTGCTGTACATGGCCTGCTCCTTACGTGAGCCATGCACCCGTTTTCCGGCATCCTTGTATTGACGGTTCTTTTGCTTCTCCTGTAAGGCTTTTTCCACTTCATCGTCAATACCTACCAAAGCGGCAGGCAGGCCACGAAGTTCAGGAAAGCGGTCAGTGCGGAGCTGAATCTTCTTTGCCTTGCTCATAGGATGGTCTTGATTTTAGGATGGGAACCCAATCCGGCCACGTTGCGCATCTGCTTTTGTAGAATCAGGATGGCTTTAGCCCTGAGCTTGACCAACTTTAATGCTTTGGTCTTATCCTCGTTGTCCGCTTTGCTTTTCTGAAAACCCTGCTTTTGCTTGGCCAGCCGCTCAGGAAACTCCTTTTTATCCAGCTCGAATAGTTCCATCGCCTCCTTAGTCAGGCTGTCCACGGTGTCAGTTCGGGTTGAATCCTTTTCAAGGTATTCATCGAAGTAATGCCGGGGAATCTTCACCGAAAGGCTGAACCGTTCCCCAAAGATTTGCAACAGCTTGGGCATGTTGCTTTCCGTCACCGAAGCTTTCATGTTGCCGGAGACCATTTCAAAGCCGTCCCGGTTATTGACCAGAAGCTTTACCACATCCTTGTCGGTGTAGATGGGAATGTGGCTCTTGGTCTTGGGCATGATTACTTGGAAGTTCCCATCGTAATGGCGCACGATGCTTATTTTGTTCTCGGTGTTGATGGTCGCACCGCTGCGAAGGCTCATGATGTGCTTTTGCAGCTTGGCAATGGGAGCCACCACATAAGCATTGGCCTTGCTGTCGCCATTGTCGGGCGACCATGCCTCACTCATCAGGATGCCTTTTTGAACACCTTTGCCCTTGGTGGTATAGCTCACCAGTTTGCCGGAAAAATCAGCCGAACCTTGCAGGATGTTGCCTGTAACTATGTAGCGGATTTGTCGGTCAGAGGTGTAGGCTTTGATGGCTTCGTCCCAACGGTTAATCAGGTTTTCCTTTTGGGAGGTAGTGAGCTGAAAACTTCTGGCCTGAATGCGCTCAATCTCCTTGGCCGTGTCACCCGAAGCCGGAAGGACAATGTATTTACGGCTGTCGGCAATGGCAAAGCGAAGCTTCACCGCTGACGGTGCATACGGGTTTTTGCGTTTGGGATTGATGTCGAAGCCTAGGAAGATGCAATAGGAATTGTCGCTACTGTCGGCCTCAAAACTCAATGCCGGGTAGAAATAACCATGCCCGGTGCGAAAGAAACGAAAGAAGCTATTGAGATAGTTTTTGCGGTTCTCGCTCTGGGTATGTGTCCGGGAAATGGCTTCCTGTTTGGCCGTTTCAAGTTCCTCGGTGCGTTCGGCCAAGTATGCGTTCTGGGCGGCCTTGTCAAATACCGGAATCTTCTGGAACGACTTTTCATTGACAATATCCGCAACCAGCTCCTTGTATTTGGTCTCAATTTCCTTTAAGTCCTCGTTGAGTTTGGCCTGAAGATGCTTTTCGTGGCCTTGGATGATTTCTTCAGCTATGGCATCGGTGTCTTTTCCTTCCAGATGTTTCTGGATGAGCTTTTCCAGTTCTGCTTTGCCATAAGGTTTCTTTAAAACATTGCACTCGCATTTTTCCAGAAAGGTATCGTTCCCAAATACCGAACGGCCACCTTTCCCGGCAATCACCACTCTGCGGTCTAAAGTCTCTGCTTTCAGGTCTAAGACTTCCACCTCAAGGTCATACTCGCCAGATTGTTTGAGGTACTCCACATAGTCGTTGTACCGCTCAATCACCTCTCCGTAAAACTTCTCCTGTTCCTTCACCGACAACACGGCCACACGCCCGGTCACTTTGGAAGCATCGCCTTCGGATGGCGTTTCATCACCGTCCTTGCCTTCAAATTTCAAGGGGTTGTCCAAGGCTTTGTTCAGCTCCGGGTTTTCCAGCATGTACTGGCGGACTACCTTGTCTCCGTACTTATTCAGGAAGTCATCCGATTCCAGTTGCGACTTGCTGTTTTTCTGGTTGGAGGTGGTGTTAGCGTCCAGTGATTTGAGCTTCTTTTTGAGCATCATCATAAACCGCTTCTGTGCCGGGATGGATGAGATGATGTAGTCGTAAATCGGCTTCATGATTTGCCCGGTGCGGTTGATGCGGCCACGCTTCTGTATTTCGGTATTGATGTTCAGCTCCGGCTGGAGGATTATCATCACCCGTTGCTTGACCTTTTCTGCCGGAACCTTGTCGGTGACAATGGCATGAGCCGATGCCCCGGTGGAACCGGATTGGTTGATGAGCAAACAGTCGATTTCGTTGTCGTTAAACTGGCGGAATAGGCTGGCCGTGTTTTCCTTTTTGCGGTTCAACACTAAGGCAGTGGTATTGCCTTTCTTTGTGGAGTTGTACTGCACACAAAGCTTGCGCCCGGTCACCTCACCAACTGAATACCCGGCTTCACGAATTTTCTGGATAATCAAATCCAATGGACTGATGGTAATTCCTGTAGATGCTTTCTCAATGCGTTTGAGAATATCCCGGTAAGCAAATTGGGCATCTTCCGAAAGGTCGGAGATGTTGAATGTCTTGCCTTCGCTCTGGCCGTCAATGTCCTTTTCGGTGTAGCGAAGCACACTGTCCAGACCTTTCTCCAGCACAATGGAGAAATCACCGTTAATAATGTCATCCGGCTTGGCCATGTCCTCCAAGAAACTGCCCATTGTGGAGGCAAAGGCAATCACTGGCTTTTTGCCTTCCTTCAACCGCTTGATGGCATGTTCGGCCACATCTTCGGCATTGAGACTGAAAAGGAGCTGGTTAATCACGTTGAACACCTTGGAGAAATAGGGGATGTTGTCAACCCCGGCTTTCTCGGTTCCTTTGCGTGTTTCCACTTCCTTGCTTTCGGCTGCGGCAATCTTATCGAGCTGCTCCACCTGTTTGTTGATGTACTTTTCCTGAAAGCCGATGATGTCCCGGATGATGGAAGTTATCTTATCTGCGGTATCGGCTTGCTGGGCGGCTTTCTCTTTCAGCTCAATGTAGTTGACTTCCACACCTTCAAAGGAGCGTTCCCTGCGAATCATTTGACCTTCTGAAACCAATTGTGCGGCCAATATCTCTTGTAAGGCCACACCGCCCTTGGTGATTGCTTCCACCAAATCCTCGCTGGTCATGTTGGCATCGCTCATGGAGGTCTTTTGCGCATAGATGGGCATGTTGTCAGGCCGCTTGGCAAAGGTGGCCGACAGGAAACACACGCCTTTAGTTTGGCGCAGCACGTCCTGCATAAACTCACCTGTATTGGAGCTGCCCGAAGCGTTGTGCGCTTCGTCCATAATGATGATGTTACCACCGGAAACGGCACTCAAAAACTGCTGTTTGGCTGGCTTCTTGGGCTGGTTGAACTGCGAGTAGGTGGCACACACAAAGTTGTAACTGCCCGGCACGTTCTGGTTGTTGATGATTCTGTCCTGTGTGGGCTTTTCCGGTGCTGAATAGACCACTTCACCGCTTTTGTCCATGATGTTGGTCTTGCTCTCCTTGGCATTCACGATGAACGGCACAAGGGCGGAGCTGCCAATGTCGGAGAGGTCACGGTACAAATCCGTAAACAGGTTGGGCTTTTCGGAAAGGAACACTGGCTGCAAGCCTTGTTTCACGCCATAGCGGATGAGGGCGGCTGCGGTTCTGCCTTTGCCAATCCCGGTCTGGTCGCCCACGATGATACCCTGATGGCGTTTTTCAATATTGTAGATAGCCAGTGAAACCGCATCAATCTGCTCACAACTCAATGCCTTTACCAGCTCATCATTGGAATAATCCAACTTTCCGGCTACGTAATCGAATAGCGGCTGACCGATGCTCTTTTTGATTTTACGGATGGCAATGTGCATCTCATGTCCCATGCTGTCAGGTACGGTGGTATCGAGAATAAACCCTTTTTCGGCTGCCGGGATATAGGCCATGCCCAACCCTTTGTGACCAAGCATCCCTTGCAGGTATTCATGTTCGTTTTGCGCCAACTTCTTGGAGCGGACAAAGCTCTTGTTGTCCTTGGTCGAAAAGCCCAATTCAACCAACCGGGAGCCAACATGTCGGGGTGGCTTTTGGTTGAATTTGATGGTAATGCTTTGCTTTTGAAATAAAATATTCGACTTCATAGCTTAGGAGTGTTTAAAATATTTGGTGGCATCGGCCTTGCGCTTGAACAGCTCGCTTTTCATGCGAATGTTCCGAACCTTTCCTTTGAAGAAATCATCGTATTCAATCATCCCGTTGGGGAGCTTCTTCACTAGGATGATGTCGCCTTTAACCTCTGTCCAGAACTCATCTTTTCTGGCACGGAGACCGCCCAAGGATTGCTGTTTCTGTTTGAGCAGGATGGCCTTTGCCCGAAGTTTCATTTTTGTCATGTCGTTGCTGGTTGATTTGTCCAAGCCCACCCGTTCCCATAGTTCCTCGTGGGTGTTGACCACGGTTTTTAGAGACGCATTGCCATGCGTCTTTACAAGTGGTGCTGCCCCTTCGGGTTTGTCTTTTGCCCCGTTGATAAGAATCAATCTGGTGTTGATGGAAGTCCCCTGACGGGAATAGAGCTTTTTACCGTTGATGGGAATGATGTCATCCACATTGTAAAAATGGTAGAGGTAGTTCAGGAAAATGCGGTTATGCCCGGCTGTCACCCGTCCCTGCTCGTCCCAAGTGGTGTGGCCACCGATGATGATGGCGGCACGGCCATCGTCCTTCATGCAGCGCAAAGCGGCCAGACACATGGCATGTTCCATCCGCTTAATCCGGAAGTTGCCAAACAGGATGGGTTCAGATAATGCACCAAAAGGCGGATTGGTCACCACACCATCAAACTTCTGACGAAAAGCATAGGGAGGTTGTAAAGCATCCCAACTGCTGACCGTGGCAAAAGGCTGGTCTTGTAGATTGCTCAAGCGCACATCATCCAGCTCGTTCACATAGGTCTGGTGATAGGGCAAGGCTATGGTCAACAATCCGTTTCCTGCCGATGGCTCCAGATAGAGTGGTTCCTGATGGCTGCGCTCCGGTTGCAAATGGGCATTGCCTACTATCTTGGCGTTTTTGTCGCCCTTGACAATGTTCTTAAACGCCTTGTAGCCACTCAGCCCATCTTGTTTCAATACATAGCTGGAAGCCAGTAACGAAATGGGTGCAGGCGTGGAATATTGCTGCATCAGCACGCTCATGCTGGTGCGCATGGAGAGGTTGACTTGTGATTGGTAAAGGGCTACAATATCCAGATACTTCTCATAGGTGGTAAGGGAGCTGTCGTGAGCAATCTCACGGGCATTCAGCACAATGGCCAGCTCAGTGAACTCCTTAACCAAGTTTTTGTTGGTGATACCAAACCCCTTGGCAAGGCTTTCAATGGTGGTCTTGGAATGCCTGTGGCCTGCTTTTAGTTCTTCCCGAACCTTGGATATGTAGCCATTTTTATCCATTCAAATCTTATTGAAGGGTAATCGTTTTATCCGTTTCATCCTTGAATGTCAGCTTCAGGTTGTTCCCGGCAATGTTGACCGAAAGGCTTTGCACATCGGCATCCACGAAGTTTTTCATGAAGTTGATTTGGAAATTGAGAATCTCGGTGAGTTTGGCTTCCCAATCTTCCCCGGCAAAAAAGCCAGTGTCGGCATATATCTGGATGAACTTTTTCAGAAAATCGGGGATGTTCTGAAGGTTCTGGTTCCAATCTGCCCCAACGGTGGCGTTGCGCTCAATGCTGACAAGCTTCTCCCTGTCATCTTGCGGATAGCTGTTCTTTAAAGTGTTCGCCTCAATGGCTGCGGCCTGTTCCGGGGTGATGGTCACGGGTTTGTTCTGGACGTTGGTATTCCAGTCAGCTCCTGCGGTTGCATCTTCCTCAATTCCGGCCAGTTTTTCTTGGTCTGCTTGTGGATAGCTTCGTTTTTGGCTGTTGGTCTCGATGGCCTCGGCCTGTTCGGGTGAAATGGTAACGGGCTTGTTTTGCACGTTGGTGTTCCAATCGGCTCCCACGGTGGCATTGGCTTCAATTCCGGCCAGCTTTTGTTCGTCCGTTTCCGGGTAGTTTCGTTTGGCCGTGTTGGTCTCGATGGCTGCCGCCTGTTCCGGGGTGATGGTGACTGGTTTGTTCTGGACATTGGTATTCCAGTCAGCTCCCACGGTGGCATTGGCTTCAATCCCTGCCAGCTTTTGCTCGTCAGCTTCCGGGTAGTTTCTTTTGGCCGTGTTGGTTTCAATGGCTGCGGCCTGTTCGGGTGAAATAGTAACAGGTTTGTTCTGCACATTGGTGTTCCAGTCGGCTCCCACGGTGGCATTGGCTTCAATCCCGGCCAGTTTTTGTTCGTCCCCTTCCGGGTAGTTTCGTTTGGCCGTGTTGGTCTCGATGGCAGCGGCCTGTTCAGGTGAAATGGTGACAGGTTTGTTCTGCACGTTGGTGTTCCAGTCCGCTCCAACGGTGGCATTGGCCTCGATTCCGGCCAGTTTCTGCTCATCGACTTCCGGGTAGTTTCTTTTGGCCGTGTTGGCTTCAATGGCTGCGGCCTGTTCGGGTGAAATAGTGACAGGTTTGTTCTGCACATTGGTGTTCCAGTCCGCTCCAACGGTGGCATTTGCTTCAATCCCTGCCAGTTTTTGCTTGTCAGCCTCCGGGTAACTCTTTTTTGCGGTATTGGCTTCAATGGCCGCTGCTTGTTCAGGCGTGATGGTGACAGGTTTGTTTTGCACATTGGTGTTCCAATCGGCTCCAACGGTGGCATTGGCTTCAATGCCTGCCAATTTTTGCGCATCAGCTTGTGGATAGCTGTTTTTGCTTTTTGAGGCTTCGATGGCTGTTGCCTGTTCCGGGGTGATGGTAGTGGGCCTGTTTTCCAGCCGGGTGTAATCGTTGGTCAGGTTCAGGTCGTTTTCCAACTGTGAAAGCTTGGTAGGTACGGCAATGTCGATGTTGCCATTGGGGTTGGTGACAAATCCACCGTGAATCTCCACACCGCCATTGGGCATATACACCGGGCTTTTCTCAGCAATCAAAAGGTCTTCCACGTTCCCGGCAATAATCATCCCACCGCTGAGGGATTTCACAATGGTCTTTGGACGGAACTCCGCTGCCGACTTACTTCTGGCAATGTTGATGAACGAACCCACGGAAGCCTTGTCCAAAATGGAATCCTGAACGTCCCGGTTCATCTTGAAGTAGGTATCCGAAAACACAATCTTGTTGTAACCCCGGTCTAAGGCACAACACTGGTTAACCTTGGCATCAAAACAGCAATCGTCAATATTGATGGTGCTGTTCAGGAAGGCCACTGCACCGCTGACCGCATCAAAATACTCAAAGCGTATGTCCGCAAAGTTGACGGCACTGTTGTACACCTCGATGGCCTTATCGCTTTGGAAAACCACAGGCTTGACGTAAGAACCAACTGTGCCGTCCATCTTGTTGGTAAGCGATTTGATGTTGATTTGGTAAGAGAAGTCACGCAACACCAGCCAAGTCCCCAAGTCGTTGACGTAGGTTCCGTTTTCAAACATGATGTCGATGCTGGCCTTTTCGTTGGTGTGGTACTTCAAGGCTTTGGGCAGGGTGTTGAACAATCGCTGGAGCTTTGAAAAGGGCGTGCCTTTGGGGATGATGATGGCTTTTTCATCCAGACTGTATTTAAAGCCAGTCACCTTCTGGTCTTTGGCCATGTCGAACACACCCTGAAAGACCTTGTATTCCCCGTTTTCCATCCCCAGATACGCATAGTTGCCGTCACTAGCCCATTCTCCTTGCTTTAAGAGTGGAGGCGTGTCTCCACTGAACATCTTTATTGTTGCCATTTATGTCGTGATAAATCGTTAATACTCTAATTCAAATCATTGCATAAGCCTTGTCAAAAAGCTCGTTGGTGATGAAATTGCCCCCGTTTTCGACCCGGCTGATGGAGTGAACCAATAGCCGCAGGGTATTCTTGGTCGGCAACAGCTTGGCCGTGGCACTGACCTTTAAATCCTTGCATACCATCTGGATGTAAGCATCCGTGTTGTTCTCAAACCGGGGGGCGTATTCGGTCATCAATGCCGGAACCGTGTTCTTACCCTTTTCGATGTCGTTTTTCAGGTCTTTAATCATGGCACGGATACCATATTCAGGGGCGATAAACATCTCGAAACGCCTGTCCTTGTTCTGCTCTTTGGGCAGTTTGCCCGTCCAGTTGATGTTGGTGAAAATCAGGTTGCCCGGATTGTTGTTGCGGATGCCCCTTGGAGCCGAAGACAGGTAATCACTGCCACCGTTCCAGTTGCGGAAATTGGACGGCAAGGTGTTGCTGTTGGTGGTCAGGATATTGGCTGGCCGTGTATCGGAACCACTTGGGGGCAATAGCCCACGTTTGCGCTTGTTTCGTCTTCGAATCAGCAAAACGGTGGTCACTATTGCCCCGGTGGTCAACACCCCTCCCGAAATAAATAATATCTTCTTGTGCTTCTTGTCCATAGTTGTATCGGTGTTTATAGCGGAATACCCCACTGGTCGAACTTGGGTTTGATTTTGGCCAGCTCGCCCTCGCTTAACTCAAAGCGCAGCCAGCCGACCAGATTGTAATCCTGACCAATGAATGCCGCACGGGTTCCCCAGAGGTATTGCTTCATGCCAAAGGCTTTTATCACCAGCAGCATGTCATCCTTGGTGGCTATTTTGTCGATGGTGCTGTAAATGGTCTTCTCATCCGTTCCAAAGTCCAGCATGGCTCCATAGAGGGTGTTGGCAAACAGGGCGGCATCGGATGGGGTGATGGTCAGGTTTTTCGTTTCGATGACCGTATCCTTTAGCGATGGGGCTACCCGTGAGGAAGTCCCGTCCGGGTTGCTTCTCTTTTTGATAGCCCTGCGGATAAGGTAAATGCCCACACCAATGGCCACCACCGGGACACCGATTTTGATGCCAGTGGTTATCATGGCCGCCTTATTTGCTTGCGCTGCATCCATTAGATGAACTTTAAGGCGGTTTTAACAATGCCCGGATTCTGTGACACCTTCTCCAGCAGTCGGATGATGTCCTTTTGCTCCACCTTGTTGACGGCATTTTGAATGAGGTTGCCTACTTTTTGAACCGTTTCGGGCGTTTCGGCTTCGATGGTGATGGCTACTTTGAATTTTTTCATCTGTTTGTAATTTGATTTTTATCGGCCAGATGGAACTCGCCAATAATCTTCCTCCTGTGTGAGCAAGGGTTGCTCATGGCTCGTTTCATATCCTTGGGTTTTTAGTTGTCCAGTTCCTCGCTCTCCAGTTCCACCTGTTCGGGTTCGCCTGCCGGGGTTCCCTTGATGGATTGGCTCAAAAAGGCCAGCGTTTTGTTGATGAGTTCAGCCCGGTCGAGGCACAAGCCCACGATGTTGGCTATCTTGGCCACGTCCTGTAATTCCCATGTAGAGAGGGCATCGGAAAGGTTCTTGATGATTTCGGCTTTCTTCTTGTCCTCCGGTGATTGGGGTGCGCCTATCTCGCTTATTTCCACATTGGTCTGTGACATACCCGTGTTGTCGGTTGGCTCATCCACAAAGCCCAATGCCCCTTTGAGTTCGTTGGCCGTCAGTCCAAGGAGTTCTGCCGTTTTGGGACTGTTGCTCAGAAGCCGTCCGCCAAGGGTTGCCACCGCACCAATGGCCACACGCTTCATGATTTCGTTGGGGGCGTATCCGGCCAGACGGTTTTCAAGGTCTATCTTTTCGCTTTTCAGCTCCTTGTTCTCGTTCAGGAAGCGTTCTTTCTCCACTCGTAGTTCGGCATTCTCGCTTCGGAGCTGTTCGTAGCGTTCCTGAAGGGTGTTGAACCGGGTCTCGAACTTGAAGTCGTCCAACTGCTTTTGGTAGCTGATTCTGTCCATCTCCTTGTTGTTGCCCGATATGGTATTGAAAAGGCCAAACAACCCTTCAATGCCCTGCAAACCTTCGCTGTTCCCGGTGAACATGCCCAATAGGCTGTTCAAGTCACCCAACCCGCTTTGTGGTTTGGGTATCTGGCTGATTTCTGCTTTAATGAGGCTCTGGATTTCTTCCTTCTCCAAACTTGGTTTGGGTGGGTTCAATAAGCCGCTTACATTGACCGTGTAGGTGTTGAGTTTCCGGGCATTGGGGCTTTTGCCGCCATACACGTCCACCCGGAGCATCCCGTGAGCCTGTTTGGCTTTTTCCACGGCATTTTCAATGTCCTGATTGAACTTGCTGCTGCCGGAAGTGCGTGAGGTCAGGGCGGTCTCATCAATGCCCGTTAAAAGGACTATCTCGTAAGCGTAAGGGTACTTCTGTTCGGCTTCCGAACGCTTTAAAAAGTTGTATATGCTGCTTATCTGTTCTCTGTAATCTAACATAGCTTAATCAATTGCGGTGAGGGATAATCTTTACAAATTCCAACCGGAAGGGCTTGAACTCATCCGTTTCGGTTCTAATGTCGATGTAATCGGTAAAAACCTGATAGCGGTACTCATCCATGAACTCGTATTCATCGGGGGTGGCCGTGAACACGTTGTCGCTGCTGACCAGCTCCAGCCCGGTGATGGATGCCGGAATCCTTTGGGTGTTGAGAATCCACATGTCGTTTTTCAGGTCGATGGTCTGGTCGGCCTTGGTTACATTGACCACCACAGGCTTTAGCTGGTAGCTGTCGATGGTTCTCAGCCCGGCAATGCGGTCTTTGGCGATGGTATGGAGTAACTCACTTGTGTTCATATTCGATATAGATTCTAATGGTCAGGGTGCTGCCATCGCTGTTTTTGTTGCTTTTAAAAACCGTGTGGATATTGGAGTTCACCTCCAGAGGCTCGTGGAAAGGGATAATCTCCTTTTTGAGGTTGCGCACCTTGCGGTTGGCCGTCAACATGTAATCCCGGAGCAAAAAGCTGTTCCCGTTGATTAAAAGACTGATGTTGCCACACTCGTATGGTTCGGGTTGCTTGTATGCCTGTTTGGTATGAAAGAAAACCTCTTCCTTTTTCAGGTAGGCAAACATCAAAATGTGCTGGGCTATGAAATCGGCAAAGTCCGTATTGCTCATGCCTTTGCCTTTCTCGTAAAGCCCCACTTCGTTGTAGAGGTAATCGGCAAACCCGGACAGAAAGAGCTGCGAAAGGTTGTCGGTCAACTGTTGTTGTTGAGTGGCATCCAAACAGGTGTACAGGATGTTTTGAGCCAACACGCTGGTAATCTCAGGTAAGATGGAAGCATCAAAATACTCACGGCTTTCCGCTTCACTGGAGCGGGTGCGCAGGTAGGAATAGAACAGCCCGGCAATGCCGTCCAGTTTGGTCAGGTTGGTAATCAACGCCTGTGGAAAGACCAATTCACGGGTGGTGTCTTCCATCTCTCCGGCTTGCTTCACCGTGGCAACGACCGTCACCCCGGTAATGAGTTTGCACGATGCAGGGAGTAAGTCCTGCACGTTCAAATGGCCGTTGTGCTGCGACTGGTGGGTGATGACAAAGTATCGTTTCATTTCTTGGAGGGGATTGAAAGGTTACTTCTTGCTTACTTCGGCCAGCAGGTAAGCCCTAACGTGGTAGCTGTCGGCCACGGCAAGGTTGGCACTGTCGTCTTTGTAGATGATGCGAACCGGGCTGTTCTTGGCTTTCTCATCCAAGGGAAAGGCCACATCCTGAATGGAGAGGTCATCGTTGTGGTGCAGCAGGGCGACTTCGGTATCGTCAGGGATAATCTCGGTATCATCAATCCATACCCGGAGCGTGGCGCCCTGCAAAGCATTGGGGTTGGAAAGACGAAGGAAGATGCCTTTGATGCGGTCGTGTTCGGTCTTGGTGTTGCCGTTAAACTCATAGGTCTGGCCTTTTTTCACCTCAAACTTGATGACCTGAAGCTTCTTGATGGGGCTGGGCGTTTTTATCTCTTTTGTTTCCATTGCTTGAATTGGTTTTAGAAAAAAGGGACGGCTTTAATCACCGTCCCTGAAGATTTATGGACGCATCGTTTGCGGTCATCACAGAGCCAAAGTTTAGTATGGTTTTGCTCTTGGTTCTGACGGCAAACAGGATGGTTCTACGCTTTCTCGGTCATGGTTCCCAACAGGGTAATCTTTACCGCCGGATTAAACACCTTGTCCCCGGTCACCGCCTTGGGCATGTTCAGCTTGGGCGTGATGTCCATCGAGGGCTTCAACCATTTGGGGTTGGCCAGCTTGTAAAGGAACTTGCGCTTGTTGGTGTCGCTGTCATCGAACACGGCACAGGAGATTTCGGGCAGAATAACCTTGGTTCCCAAAGTCATCTCAAAGGTTCCGTTAATCATCTGCGGAGGGAAGGCGAACTGTCCGAAAGAGTAATCAGCCGGGTCGTTGTCGTCTTCCGATGAGCCGTGTGCGTATTCCAGCACGATGTCGGTCAACAGGAAATACTTTCCCGAATCCAACTGCGCCCGGTTCAGGTTGGTGCGGCCTGTCTTCTTGTCGTCCGATGCCTCCATCAGGTCGATGTCCGAGCGGTCTTTGATGCTCTTAATGGTGTAGATGGCGGCATCCACCGTCTGCATCCGGGCATCCTTCAAGGCCTTCTGGATTTCAGGGGGCAACTGCTGGCGGCGCAACTCAAACTGGCCTTTGGAGGTCAAGTCACGGGTCAAACCTGTTTTGACTGCGGTGCTTTTTGCCCCGGCATTATAGGAACGCTTCACCGCATTCTTGCGGCTCACGCTGCGCTTGACCCTGCGCACCTGACGTTTTTGTTTGCGCCTTGCACGTCCCAAGTCACCAATGCCTTCAACGGCATCGTCTTGGTCTTCATCCCTCTCCAAAGCGTCCTCTTCCTTGTTGAGAATCGCTATTTCCAAACCTTCAATTTCTTCCATTGAAGGGTACAAATCATTCTGCTCATTAATGTCTGCCATGATTTTTACTTTTTTTTGTGTTTAAAAATTGAGTTACTGTATTGAATTGCTTTGCCCCAAGGCTTCAGGATTCCATCATGTCGCCCGAAAAGATGTCGAAGTCCATGCTGTCGGGATTGATTTTGGCCAGTGAGCCAACCACATCATCCGAATAGTCCATATTTCCGATGGGGTCATCCGACATGGAATAATCGGTGGTGATGTTTCCAATGGGTTCGTCCGACATGGAGAAGTCTGCTGCACCCGATACCGAGCGTTGGATTTCCCGCTCGATGTCAATATCGGCTGCCGGAAGTGCTTGGGTGACCGGATTCAAGGCACGAAGGCCGCTCATATCCTCAAAGTCGGGGGTTTCATCGTCACCGATTAAGCCCTCCAATCCTTGCAGGATGGTCTTCCCGGTGGCTTTCTTGATGATGGCTTCCACGCCTGCACCTGCCGCACCCACCAAGCCTAGCTGGATGTATTCGTTTTTGGTGAACTGTGTGCCAATCAAACCGCCCATCGTGACGGCTGCCGGAAGGATGTAATCCTTCATATCTGTTCCCATCAGCCCGGTTACGGTCTGGCTTTTCGATAACTTTTTCAAAGCATACTTGCCAACGGCAAACCCTGCTATGGCAGCAACGGGTTTTCCAATGTTGTTGGTGGCTTTCATAAAGTCAATCTTGGTTGCCCGTGCCGAAGTGGTCGGGGTTCTCGAAGTCTTTTTTCTTACTGCCATGTTTATAAAATTTAAGTACTGGTTTTAACTGAGTTCTATGCGCCCCAACGATTTCTTATTGGGTGTTTCCTTGGGGGAAGTGGTGGTCTTGGGTTTGTTGCCCTTGTCCCGGAACATGAAGTAAGCCCCGGTTCCGATGAGTGCGGCCAGTCCCAATCCGATGCCCACTTTGGCTCCCTTGCTGATGCCCTTGGTCGGGCTGACCGCTGTGGGCGTGCGTGCCATATTCGTGGGGGTGGGCGATGGCAAATACGGTGTGTTGGCATTTGCCGGGCTAAGGCTGGGGATGGTGTAACTGGCCGTTGGCACAATCGGCATTATTGGTGTGAGGTTCTCTGTGAATGCCTCGCTGGTGTCGATGATGTTCCGGGGTTGCGGCAATGCTTGCGGTTGCGGCTGTGCCTGCGTTGCCTGTTGTCTGGCTTGCTTACGGGCGACAATCTTCTCTTTGGCTTTTTTGAAGATGTTGGTAACTGGCTGGAGCCAGCTCTTGATTTTTGCCAGCACCCCGGTTGCTGCACCCACCGATGCTGCGGTGGCCGCCACACCCAGACTGCCCAATTCGGCCAACTGGCCAATGGCTTCCAAGCCCTGCAATCCGGCCACGATGCCTTGAACCCCTTTCACCGAAAAGTCCGGGCTTTTTTGTTTTGCCCCTTTCAAAATGGCCGAGCGAAGGTTCTTCTCTTTGCCCTGTAAACCATCGAAGAGCTTTCGTACCTTGGCGTAACGCTTTTTCAAGTCGGCCAGCTTTTGTGGGTCGATGTTGTGCTTAGCGGCCAGATTATCTGGCAAAAAGGCATATTGCAACTTCTTGGCAATGCCGAACATGTTCAGGCGCATGGCAGCCAGCAGTCCATTGCGAATGGCAATGGACAAAGGGTTAAAGCGAACGATGGCTTTCACCACTTTCTTGCCGACTTTGGCAACGGCTTTGGCTCCTTTTTTAATGCCTTTGCCCACTTTCTTGCCAATGCGTTTGAGGGACTTGAAAAAGCCGCCAAGGCTTCTTTGGCCGTTCAACCCATCCAG
Organism: Carboxylicivirga caseinilyticus; assembly: GCA_025499705.1. Classification (GTDB taxonomy): domain Bacteria; phylum Bacteroidota; class Bacteroidia; order Bacteroidales; family Marinilabiliaceae; genus Carboxylicivirga; species Carboxylicivirga caseinilyticus. Next base: position 30,578 of record JAFMVE010000014.1, on the reverse strand, counting down.
TTCTTCGTCCAAATTGTCAAGCTCAGCCAATCCCTGCATGGCCTCCGAATCGTATTTGATAAAGCCGCTCTTGGCCAGCTTGTCTTCTATGGTCGCCAGCTTGTCCAGCACTTGGTCACGCTGAGGGGTGTTCCAGAACTTGATGGCTTGGTCAATCATGCTGATGAACTGATCGGGGTTCTGGATGTGTGACATCTTGCCCTTGTTCTCCTTGCTTTTCAACAGGAAGTCACGGGTGCGTGTCAGGTAGTTGAGTGTGGCATCATCGGCACTGCCAAGCCCGTTGATGGCATCATCAAAGTCAACCCCTGATATGATGGCCATGAGTTCGGGGTGGTCTTCATCGGCAATGCGTCCGCCAGCCATATCCAGACCGGAGAGGGCGTAAATGGGCAAGCCCAGCCCCAGCGTTCCGGTCAGTCCGTTGATGCCACGAAGGCCACCGAGCATTTGCAACGGCGACATGTTGAAGTCGGACTTCTCATAACTGTATGGCTTCTGGTAATCGAACTTGGAAAGTACCGGGTCGATGACAATCTCATCTTCGCTGTCGCCCTGTGCCGGAACAATCACATAGATGTGCTGGTAGTAGCTTTTGCCGTCATACTTGGTGATGCGGAACTTAAAGGGGATGCCCAGACATTTGAGGATGGAGCCGCAAAAGATGCTGTAATCATCGCAGTCGATTCCTGAATCTGTGTTTCCCTGTTGCCGGAACTTAATCTGCCCGTCCAACCAGCTTCGGGCTGGTGTGCGGAGCTGTTCGGTTCCGTCCTCGTCCTTTTGGTATTGCAGGTAGGTGTAGGCAAAATTAAAGATGTTGCGGCAGGTGTCTTTTACCGAATCCGCTTTTAGGTTTGCGGCCAGTTCCTCGACTTCCCGGTAGTGGTCGGCAATGATGTTGATGCAGCTCTCCACCGTCTCCAGCACACTGCCGTTCTTGATAAAGGTACTGGCTCCGGCAGCCCGTTTTATCAGGTGGTTGAACTGTCGTCCGTCTTTTGTATTGCGTGGGCCGGAAACAATACCGAGTTGTCCCGATGCTAGTCCGTTCATATTTTCGTCTGTTAGGTTTTGCGTGGTGGTGATGGTTTCCCCGTTGATACTGAGGGTGAGCGTGAAGGTCATATCGGCCTTGAGCTGCTGCGTGTTTTGGAGTACAGCCGTTGACAAGCCTTTACCCATGAGGTTCAGGTAAGGCACTTGAAAGGTGATTTCCGGCTCTTTGGTTTGTCCGGCTGGAATGGTCAATCCTTTAATGTCGGGGGTGGAATAGGCAATGTCGGAACCCTTGTATTTGGCCACCACCTGATTGATGGCAAGGGTAATGGGTGCGTTGGTGGGGTTGTAACAGCGGAGCTTTACTGCAAACTGGACTTCCTGTAAGGTGAGCTTATGGATGCGGAAACCCAAAAGGGCGAAGTTCATCTTTGCCCCGGCCAGTAGCTTTTTGCCTTTGGTGAACAGGTAGAAACCGCCTCCGATGGCTGCCACAACGGCCAATGTGCCTACTATTTTCTTTGTGCTTGATTCCATAGGGAAGCAAACTTAAAACAGCAGGCACGTAAGGGTTTGGCCGTTATTGGCTGGCCTTGTGCGGTAATGGTTTGAGCGGTTTATTTTTTACCGATGGTGGCTATTTAATTTCAAGTTCATTGAGAAAATCCACCAGTTTGGAGAACAGACTTTTTTCTATTGGGGATTGGCTCTTTTTGATTTTCTCTTGCAGGTATCGCTGGGGGACTTGTTTCTGAATGAGGACTTTGGCCAGTTTGCCCAGCTCGGCCATAATATCGGATTGCTGGGGATTGTTTTGTCCGGTAGGGGCTACTTGCTTGCGTTGCAGTTCCAATAGCAGGGTTTTGTATTCTTCTTGCATTTGCTGAAACCGAAGGGCAGAACCACCTTTATCCGGGTGCAGTTCTTTGGCCAAGGTGCGGTATCTTTGCTTGGCCTGTTCCAAGTCGGTGATGTTCTGAAAATAGTTCATTCGTCTGTTATAGTTGGTTGTAATCTTCGGGTGTGAGGCTAAAGTGTTCCAGTATGAGCCGCAACTGCTCAAAATTGTAGGTGTGCTTGCGCATGTGGCCAGCCCGGCTGATTCGTTCCTTTAGTTCCGGGCATAGGTCGATTTCATTGCGCAGTAACTGCAAGGCACTTCTAATGGAAATGCTGTCCGGGTACAGTTTTTTTACCAAATCCTGCTTCAATACGGTTCTACGGAAGGTCATAAGCGGTCGGATAAAGCGGTGAATACAATGCAAAAAGCCCTGAAAAAGCTTGAAAATGCAGGCTTGTCAAGTGCTTTGACACTGCTTTTTCTTCCTTTTCAGGACTTTTGAGGATGTTCGAAATGCTTTTGGGTGCTTCCAGAGGATAATTCAATTGCTTTTTAGGGCAGACCCGATTTTGAAGGGTATAATCAGCCTGAATTATCCAGCTTTGTTGGAAAATTGAGATGCTTTGGTGGACTTTGCCGGAATTGGCACTAAAAACCGAAAGTGTTCGGTGTGATTGGTGGATGCAAACAACTAAAAGCCCCGAAATAGGACTTGCTTGCAGGCAATAATCGAGTATGTGGGGCATAATTTTCCAATTATACCCTTGACGGATAGCGTAGCTAAGATATAGAAAAATAGAAACTACGAAAGTGAAAAATAGTAATGTTTTATTTTTTTGTGGATACTGGGCATATAATTGAACCATACGAACAAAACACGCAACAATCTCCCTGCCTTGGTTTTAGTATGGTTTTGCAATTTTCACATTCATAAAAGAACTGACAGGAATCCTCGGGCATTGTTTCTTCTTTTTGGTATCCGCAGTCGGGGCAAGTGATTGTTGATTTATATTTTATTTCCATAAGCCAGATTTAGCAATCTATTTCACAATCTTCTTCTATACTTTTATTTTCGATTTGAAGCGTGGTATGGTTGATACCAAACTCGTGTTCGAGTTCATGTTGCAAATCGCCTATAAAATTGTCATTAATGCCTTCAGGTATTATCAGGTGTGCTGTCAATGCCACCTTTGTAGTACTCATTGCCCAAATGTGCAGGTCGTGAATGTTTTCCACTCCTTTTTGTGCCAGCAGAAATTCCCTGACTTTTTCAAGGTTAATATGTTTGGGTACGGCATCTAAGGCTAAATCGACTGAATCGGTAAACAAACGCCAGGTTCCCCAAACGATAACCGCAATGATAAGAAAACTTGTAAGTGGGTCAATCCATTGTTTTCCGGTGAGGTTGATTAACAAACCTGCCACAACAACACCCAGCGATACCCCGGCATCGGCTGCCATGTGCAGAAATGCACCTTTTATGTTCAGGTCGTCTTTCTGGCCTTTCATAAAAAGCAAAGCAGTTAAGGTGTTGATGACTACACCAATGGCGGCAACAATCATTACCTGACTGCCAGCCACAGGTTCAGGGTTTTTAAATTTACCAATGGCATCCCATGCGATAACAGCTACCGCACCAAACAACAGAAGGGCATTTAAAATTGAAACAAGGATGGTTGTTTTTCGAAGCCCGTAGGTGTATTTGCCCCGCGGTTTGATGGATGCAAGCCAAATGGCCGTCCATGCAAAAACAAGGCCGAGCACATCGCTGGCATTATGTCCTGCATCAGCGAGCAGAGCAGATGAGTTGGCAATTAAACCATAAATGATTTCAACGGCAATAAAGATTACATTTAATCCAATACCCAGGGCAAAAGCTTTTCCGTAACTTTTGTTTGTTGCATGTGAATGTCCGTGTGAATGTGCCATAAGATTTTAAATTTATTTCCCTAGTTTTAAAATCCTGAAAGCTCCCCTTACCACAATCAAAAAGACGATTGCTCCGATAATCAGGTCGGGGTATTTCGATTGCGTAAGCAATACCAAAACCCCGGCAACGATAACACCTGTATTAATAATCACATCGTTTGAGGTGAAAATCATGCTGGCTTTCATGTGTGCTTCATTGCTTTTTGATTTTTGAAGCAAGTACAGGCAAACGGAATTGGCTATAAGTGCCAATATCGAAATTCCAATCATCATCCTGAAATCAGGTATTTCTTCCACTCCGATAAACCTTCGGATGACTTCAATGAAGCCAATAGCTGCCAGTGCCAGTTGAAAATATCCGCTTAATGTTGCTACTTTCTTTTTACGGGCAACCGCTGTCCCCACAGCCCATAAACTCAAGCCATAAACAGCAGCATCGGCAAGCATGTCAAGCGAATCGGCAACCAATCCCATTGAGCCGGATATAAAACCTGTAGTAATTTCAATAATAAAAAAACTGAAATTGATAATCAGCACCGTCCATAGTAATTTGGACTGACTGCCCGTGCTTTCCGGTTGAAAGTCAGCATCAGTTATGGTCTCAGATTCAATAAGATTTGCACCCAGCTTCAGGCTTTCCAGTTGTTTTGTGATTTCTTCATTTTTACCCAAATGCAAGACGGAAAGCTTACGGTTTTCAATATCAAATTCCAATTGATGGATGCCGTCAACACCATCCAGTTTCATGCGGATTAGGTTCTCCTCCGAGGGGCAGTCCATTTTTGTAATATGGTAATGTGATTTTTGCATTGCACTAAAATTATAAAAACCGTGGCAACCCGGAAGCCGCCACGGCTATTTATCTAATTAATTTCCATTTTTCAAACCATCTTTCACCCGGTAAATTTGGTTTACATCCGAAACATAAATAATACCATCGCCGGGATTTAAGGTTTTGCCCTGCTCCGAAATAATATGTACTACTTTGTCCACATCGTTTTTATTGACAACAAGTTCAAGTTTGGCCACCTCGCTGTCGGTAATTGAAAATTTTTGGGAAACAAATGCGGCTTCATCCTGCAACTTTCCCGTTCCCTCTGCCGATGAAATGGTCATGTTCTCAAAACCTGCATCTTTTAAATGGTGAACAATATCATTCACTTTATTGGGGCGTATAAATGCTTTTATTTCTTTCATCTGTTTAAAATTTTTTAATTTCTAAATGTTTAAAAAATTTGAATCCATTCAGGAACTCACATAAATTTTAATCATTCTTGTTTTTGAATTTAGAATGCTGAAAATTTAAGTTCGTTTCATAATCCTGATTTTTAATGTTCGTGTTCTGTTTCTTCTTTTTTCATATCGGCCAGCAGATAGTATGCTGCGTTCATTACAATTTGAGTATCATCAGCTAAGGGACTGAGCAACTTTATTTCGGTGTAGCCACCGTCTTGCTTTCCGGTTATTACTTCTACCATGCGGAAAGCCATTACATGACCCCCATTTTCGTCTTCGTGTCCTGCTTCGCCCTCATGTTCCTCATGGTTTTCCTCAGCCTCATGGTCGTGTCCTTCGTGTCCTTCTTCGTTTTCTGCTACTGCTTCATGTTCATGCCCCTCGTGTTCTTCTGCTTCAACCGATTCATCCAAAATAAAGATATAGGATTTAGTTCCTTCGGCAACCACAGCATTGTTAGGAAGGGTTCGGGTGTTATTTTCATCGGTGTGGATATGCCCCGAAACATACATGCCCGGAATCAGGTTGCCCGGATTTTTATCGAGGCGTGCATGGATGTGTACTGCCCTGGTGTTGGGTTCAAATTCTTTGCCGATGGCAAAAATGGTTGCACTCAATTCCTCGCCCGGACGGTTGGAAACGGTAAAATCAACTTTTTGCCCGTTTTCTATAAGGTGTACATCATTTTCATACACCATAAAGTCGGCATGTATTTCCCGGTTGTCGGTAATGCTAAGAAGCTGGTCTTTGGCATCGACATAGGTTCCCACCTTAATATTCACATCATTAACAAAGCCGTTGATGGGTGAAAGTATGGAAATGGTGTTTGAAATGCTTCCTTCTTTTACTTTATCGGGCGAAAGATTGAGCAGTTGAAGCCTTGATTTTAAACCTTCGTAACGTGCTTTGGCTGTGTTGTATTCCGATTTTACCTGTTGGAAGTCTTTACCTGCACCCACGTTATTTTCGAAAAGTTCTTTCTGACGGGCATATTCCTGTTCAAGAAATTCGAGTTTGTTGGCTGTTTCGGCAAATTCTTCCTGAAGGACAATATAATCAGGATGCTCCAGTATGGCCAACGCCTGACCTTTATTTACTTTATCGCCGTGAAAAACCTTTATTTCTTTTACATTTCCACCAATAATGGCCGTAACATCAGCACTGGCAGCAGGTGGTACTTCAAGTTGTCCGTTTGTTTTTACCAGTGTGGTAAGGTTTCGCATTTGAAAATTACCCAATTGCAGATTTAAGGCTTCACGCTGAAGTTCGTTCAGCATTACCACACCTTCGGGGCCTTCATGCTCTGCATGTTCCCCGGCTTCACTGTTTTCCTTTTTGTTGCTGTTGCACGACATGAGCGTTACTACTGCAAGAAGTGCTAAAAATATTTTCGTTTTCATTTTTATCTGTTTTTAAAATTATTGACCTGTTATGTATTCCAATTGCTCCTTAATTTCGAAGAAATCTGATAGCCGTGATAAATATTCCTGCCTTGTTTTTATGGCTGATTCGGTGTTTTGGATAAACTCGATATAATTGAGGTTTCCAAGACGATAACCAAGATTTGCAGCTTCAATTTGCTCGGCAGCAAGCGGAAGGGCTTCGTTTCTATAATATTCCAGCACCTCGCTCATTACCCTGTAACGGCTTAAAAGTTCCTTGTAAGAGGCATTCAGCTCCAATTCCCTTTGCTTGTATTCCTGTCCGGTAATCTGGTAATTTATATGGGCGGCTTTTGTTTTTCCCGACTGGGAAAAGAACAGTAAAGGAACGGAAACACCTGCTTCCCAACCATAAAAACCAGAAGTACCATCGACCGATTGCCGCGAGTACCCCAAATCGAGTTTAGGTAAAAAATTTGCTTTTTCGGCTTTCCACTCTGCTTCTGAAACATCAAGCTGCTGCCTGTAATAATTCAATAAAGGAACATTGTTTAACGAATCACCTGAAAAGGCAGCATGAATCGATTTACCCCACTCTTGTCCGGCATCTGTAATTTCTACACCGCCGGGGTACATCAGGTACTGGTTCAGAATTTGCAGCGATGCCAGGTATTCGCTCTCAGCCTGTTTCATATTCACCATTAACTCTTTGTATTTAGCCGAGGCAGAAAGGTACTCTACTTTGGATGTTTGCTGGGTTTTAAACCGCAATTCGGCAGCTTTCAGAAAATTGGTATAAATACTGTCGAGCTGATTGTACAATTCTGTTTGCTTTTTTGCAACCAGTGACCTGTACCATGCAAGGCTCACGTTTCTGACCAGTTCATTCTCTGTCAGTTCAAGTTTTGAAACAGCAAGGCCGGTACGTGATTTATTCAGTTTTGTTTTGGCAGGTATGCCAAACAGGTCAATTTCCGATTGTGTTATCCCAATTTGGTTTTGAATACCCACCGCTCCGTTTCCGGTTTCCTCTTTACCGGTGTAGATGGACGTATTGCCCAAATCGTAAGCTGTAGCTTTCAGGGCTTTTTGTTTCTCCACATCGAGCGAAGCTGCTTTTAACGAAGGGTAGTTTTCTTTTGCCCGTTCAATTGCCTGCTCAAGGGTAACTGAATTTTCCTGTGCTTTCAGGGTGCCTGAAGCACCAATACCGACTATGATGAGCAGAACGGCTATTACCGTGGTATTGAGTTTTGGCACTTTCAGTTTGGTTTTTCCTGATTCAACCATCTTGTAAAGTATGGGCAACACAACCAGTGTTAGAAGTGTTGATGTTAACATGCCGCCAATAACCACGGTGGCAAGCGGGCGTTGCACTTCTGCCCCTGCTGAGGTGGAAATAGCCATAGGCAGGAAACCCAGTATATCGGTTGATGCAGTCAGGAATATAGGGCGTATCCGGCGAAGGGAACCCTGTTTAATAATTTCGCCAATACTGAGTTTTCCTTCTTCTTTCAACTCGTTAAAACCGCTTATCAAAACCAGCCCGTTCAATACTGCCACACCAAAGAGTACAATAAAGCCGACTCCTGCCGAAATACTGAAAGGCATATCGCGTAGGTAAAGCGAAAAAATACCCCCCACTGCTGCAAAAGGAATGGCCACATAAATCATCAGGGTTTGTTTAAACGATTTAATGGCAAAGAAAACAAGCATAAATATCAATGCCAACGCAAGCGGTACAACCAGAGTAAGACGTTTTGATGCTCGTTCGAGGTTTTCAAAAGCACCACCGTAGCGAATGTAATAACCCGAAGGCAGTTCCAGTTTTTCATCGAGCGTCTGTTGAATTTCTTCTACCAGCGATTTAATGTCCCTGCCTTCCACGTTAATACCTACATAAGTACGCCTGTTGGTATTGTCGCGGCTAATTTGCATCGGGCCGGGTTGATAGCTGATTTCAGCTACTTCCTTTAGGGGAACCTGATTTCCATCGGGAGTATTCACAAATAAATTCCGAAGGTCGTCAATACTCTGTCGGTGTGCTTCATCAAGTCGAACCACAAGGTCGAACATACGTTCACCTTCATAGATAACCCCGGCAACGCCACCGCTAAAAGCAGTCTCTACCACGGTATTCAGGTCTTTTATTTTTAACCCGTACTGCCCCAGTTTGGTACGGTTGTATTTTACCGTTATTTGAGGCAGCCCACGGGTTGCTTCGGCTTTTATGCCTTCAATGCCTTCAATACCTGCAATTAAACCGGAAATTTCTTCGGCTTTATCAGCCAGCATATTCAGGTCATCACCGTACAATTTAATAGCCACATCTTCACGAATTCCGGTTAAAAGCTCGTTGAACCGCATCTCGATTGGCTGGGTAAATTCGTAGTTTATACCGGGCAAAACACTTACCTTTTCTTTTACCTTATCAATCAGTTCCTGTTTTGATTCAACCTTTGTCCATTCATCTTCCGGTGTGAGAATGACAAATATATCGGCAATATCAATCGGCATGGGGTCGGTAGGTAAATCAGCCACCCCAATACGGCTTTGAATGGATTCTATCTCGTCTGGAAAATTTTCCAATACTATCTGTTCAATACGGGTAGAGGCTTTTTCTACCTCAGATAGCGATGTTCCGGGCTTCAGAAAAGCCTGGAAAGCAAAATCGCCTTCGTCCAACTGAGGAATAAATTCGGCTCCCATACGTGAGAAAAGGAATCCTCCGGAAATTAAAAGCACCAAGGCAATTCCCAATACAAGCTTACCTTTGCGTAAAGCCCAGGCAATTACCGGTTCGTACAGGTTTTCAAGCTTTATAATAAATTTCTCTCCCCAGGTTTTTTTATCTGTTTTCGGAGGTTTCAGGAAAAGTGCTGCCATCATAGGGATGTAGGTAAGACACAGCACCATCACACCCAACACGGCAAAACCAAAGGTCATGGCCATGGGTATAAACATTTTGCCCTCCACACCCTGCAATGCCAGTACAGGAATAAAAACAATAAGGATAATCAGCTGCCCGAAAAATGCGGAGTTCATCATTTTACTGGCTGAATTGTAGGCAATTTCGTTGCGTTGGGGCAGCCCCAGTTTTTTCCCGATAAATTCATTCCGGTGCAGGTAAAAAATCATGCTTTCCACGATGATTACCGCCCCATCGACAAGAATCCCAAAGTCGATAGCCCCGAGGCTCATCAGGTTTGCCCAAACACCAAAAACTTTCATCATGATAAACGAAAAGAGCAGGGCAAGCGGTATGGTAGAAGCTACCAGCAAACCACCCCGTAAATTGCCCAAAAAGATGACAAGGACAAAGATTACGATGAGCGCCCCCAGTGAAAGGTTTTCGGCTACAGTGGATGTGGTGCTTTTTATCAGTTTGCTGCGGTCGAGGAAAGATTCAATTTTCACACCTTCCGGCAACGATTTTTGAATTAAGGCCATACGTTCCTTCACATCCTTGATGACATCGTTGGAGTTTTCGCCCTTAAGCATCATTACAATACCTCCTACGGCTTCACCTTTACCATTTTTGGTAAATGCCCCATAGCGAACAAAACTGCCATATTTTACTTCAGCCACATCACGTATAAAAACAGGTTGCCCGTTTACATTGGCAACAGGGGTATTTCGAATGTCATCAATCGAACGCATTAAACCTTCGCCACGGATAAAGTTGGCCTGAAATTTTTTCTCAATGTAAGCCCCTCCGGTATTCTGATTATTATCTTCCAAAGCCTCAAAAATGTCAGCAATGGTCAGGTTCATGCTGCGAAGCTTATCGGGGTTTATGGAAATTTCGTATTGTTTGCCACGTCCGCCAAAGGAGTTTACTTCAACCACACCGGGGACCATTGCCATCTGGCGTTTTACAATCCATTCCTGCATGGTGCGCAGCTCCATGTCATCGTAAAGAGTATCGTAGCCGGGCTGTACTTCCAGCGTGTATTGGTAAATCTCACCCAATCCGGTACTGATGGGTGCCATAAAGGGCTCGGCAAATCCTTCAGGGATGTTCTCCTTAATTTCGGCCAATGCCTCGCTTACCAATTGCCGGGGAAGGTATGTCCCCATATTGTCCTCGAATACTATTGTTACCACTGACAATCCGAACCGTGAAACAGAGCGGATTTCGGTAACCCCCGGCAAGTTAGCCACCGAAAGTTCCACCTGATAGGTTACAAACTGCTCTATGTCTTCGGTTCCCAAATTGGGTGCGGTGGTTATTACCTGCACCTGGTTGTTGGTAATGTCGGGCACGGCATCTAATGGTACTTTGGTCATTGACCAAATGCCCCCGATAATAAGCCCTATGGTCATTAAACCAATGAGAGCTTTGTTCTTTATTGAAAAAGATATGATTCTGTTTATCATTTCTTATTGATTTTATTTGTTAAAACTCTATTTATCCTACTCATAATACTTTTTAAATGTTTGCTGATTTTTAAAGTAAGCCAATTCAGGTTTTCCTTTTTCTTTTAACCCGATTAAGGCATCGGCTTTGTTGATTGAATCGCCTGAAAAAGCATCGGGAACCATCCCAACTTCTGCAAAGTGTTTTGTTAGGTGATTGAAACATTCCTGGCTACAGAAATAGTATGCCTTTTTATTATAAGCGACTTTTGAAGATTTATGCATCGTTAAATTATTGCCATTCATACAAGCCCATTCACCCGGAATTTCCTTACCATACCAAGCCCATTTGTGATACAGAAACCTGGTATCGCAGCCATAGGTGTAGAAAGTCAGAACAGAAAATGTGACAACTATCAATATGCTAAAACTGATAATCAGTGTTCGATTAAACTTTTTGTCCTCGATTTCCTGTTTTTCCCGTAATTGATGCTTGCTTAACTTCTTCTTTTTCATGTCAAAAAGATTAAGATAAACATGCAGACCAGCTGTTTTGCCGGCCTGTTAATTGAAACAAAAGTTAAGCAATTGCAGGAGGTGCCCGAAGTAAGTGGGCGGTATAGAAATATTGTTTTTTGAAAATGGCATGGTTGCCAAAAAAGGTTGTGGGAATGTCGATTACAGGTGGAGTTTCGATTTGAATTACAACTCCAGCTGTGAAAAAATTGAGATGGTCAGATAAAGACTTGTTTAAAGATATGGTGCTAGTCCTTTCTGATACCAGAATATTAAATGCGTGACAATGTGTGTCTGGCTTTTCCTGATTTTGCCCATGAACAGGCACCTCACAGGCCGATTCCTCTTCAGATGAGTGCGAAATCTCAAAATGGTGATGATGCGGCACAACAGTATGAGCCAATATAATCAGCCCAGCCAAAAAGGTAAATATCCTTTCTATATGTTGTCCTTTAAAATTCACCTGCTTCTAAAGATTAATCAATTATATAACGCCAAAGATATAAAAAAGTTGATGCAACCGGGTTGCAAAGTTTATTTGTCGCAGCTGGGACACACCCCTCTCACTACCATGTTCACACTTTCTAGTTGAAATTTGGCTGGTAAATTAATTTTGGGAACGGCTACATCTGTAAGGCAATAAGTCTGCCCACAAACGGTACATAAAAAATGAACATGAAGGTCTTCGGGGTGGCATTCACAGGCTTCTTGGCACAAAGCATATTTTACCGAACCCGTGCCATCATCGATGCTGTGAATTAGCTTGTTTTCTACAAAAGTTTTAAGCGTTCGGTACAATGTGGTCTTGTCCGCCTTTTCAAATTTGTTTTCCAGCTCCGGTAAACTTATGGCTGTTTTTTGTTCATTCAAGACCTGCAAAACCAACTGTCGCATAGAAGTTGGTTTGATGTTCCGGGTTTGGAGTTGTTTGTCAATATCTTCTTTCATTTGCAAGATTACAAAAAACAGTGAGTTAATAATTCAAGCCATTAATGGTAAATGTTGCCAAAGTTTCCTGCCCATAATGCCAGCAGAAGAAAAGGCTAATATTCCAATATTAAAAATGCGAAGAATCGTTCTTTGCCTATCTGAATAGAGTGTAGCAAATTCGGCATTGTGTTTAGCTTGTGTTAATTATGCCCAGATTCTGTTCCTCATTATTTTGCTGATTAAATTACAACATCCTAACAATCTCTGTAATTGACTGTGCCGTATAAGTACCGGGCACTTCCTTCTTTTGAAACACCATGAAATACTTGAAATTATCTCCAGCTTTTTCTGCCCACTTTTTACCAAGTAGGTTTTTGGCTCGACTTTCATCGTTATCCAAATAGTCTCCCTTTGTTTCAATGAGAATCAGGTTTCCATTTCTGGTGAAAATGATGAAGTCGGGATAATGGTTGCTTTCAAATCCGTTTAGGGCAAATCCCCGTTTCTCAATATTCCGGTGCCAGAACAAAACATTTTCAAGAGATGCAATATTCATGATTACCTCCTGCTCAAACCCATTCATTGAGGCTTCTGCTTCGTATAGCGACTTGTCAATGGCACTGCTTGGGCTTATTTGAGTTAATTCATTGGGGAACTTAAAGCTTGGTTTTACCAAGATATTATTGGTGTCTAAAAGCTTTTGAAACTGCTCTCTTGCGTATTCCGATTCAAGTTCTTTTACTTTTGCCTTTATCTTGCTGATGTACAAGAATTCATTGTTGATAATGTCTCGTATCTGGTCGTTGTGCAAATCCTCAAAAACACGGGTCACATACTTTGTTATGTCTTCATGCGAAATAGGGGTCATGTCACCCAATTTACGGACGATGAGCTGTGTGATGTCTTTAATCTGAGTCTCTTTGGGCTTTGACAGAATTGTATCAACAAGAATGGCTTTTGCTCTAATTGAAACTTTCTGTTTTGTTGCAGTATGCTTCGATTCGTTGTAATCCACCTGAAATACTTCTGTATCTGTGTCATCGAAATTGATTTCGGTGCTTTTTGAAGCAAGTTTAAACCCTTTTAAAAGACTGTTGCGGTTCAATAATTGCTCCTCCTGCTTCAATTCCTCAAACATGATGGTGTCATGCAGTTCATCTGCCGGAACTTTTCGATAGAACTGAGGAATTGCCAAGTCGTTTACCACATCAACAAAAGGGTCTTCAATTCTATATTTCTTTGGCTGTTTACCCATTTCCCGTAATAAATAGTCAGTATTATCTTCTGTGTAGGACTCTGCTTTTTGCTCGAATGATTTACCCTCTGATTCGCCCTTTTGAGTAATTTGCTTAACAATATCAGTTGTACTTCCTATCTGGTTGGAATCCAACTCGACATTTGGGTCAAAATCAATTTCTTCAATGTTAATTTCGTCAACAGGAACCTTACCATCTTCTGAATTACCAGAAGACACCGGGCTTGTTCCAAATAGCTCTTGTTGTAGTACCTCATTGTTGGTCAATTCAACCTCAGGCTCTTCTTCAGCATAATAGTCCTCTTTGCTAAAGCCTGAATCTTGTAAGGCTTTCACAATATTATCTAAGGTCTCCTGAAATTTGGAACTTGCTGATAATACAAATGAAAGGTTAAGCAATGGGCTTTGGTGCTTGGTTACATGTGGTTGGCGGAGAACACGACCGAGTATTTGCTCCACATCCACTGCTGATGACTTATCGGCCAATGAAGCCAAGATATAGGCATTGGGACAATCCCATCCTTCTTTAAGCGCATTGACAGTAATAATATAACGAACTTCGCAATCCTTGGCCATCAGATTGATACCCTTTAACTCATCCAAACCACTCACTTTGATTTTGATTTGCTCTTCGGGAATCCTCAGTTTCGTTAATTGCTCTTTGATGTGAATGTAGGTTGTGTTGTCCTTCCCCTTAATGTTCGATTGCGCTTGGAACAGAATGATAGGGCGGATGTATTTGCCTGTCACTTTTTCTTCCTCAATGGCCAGCAACTCCAGTTGTCGTTGTAAATGCAAAGCACTGGTAATGACCTCTTCCTTTTTATGGTGATTGTAAACAATTACCGGAAGCTTTACCATGTGCTCTTTCTTGAGAGCCATTGCATTTACAAAGCTGATGATGTTGCTGTTTTCTTTAGGAGTTGCTGTTAAATCCAAAACTACAGAGGGATTCAGATTATTCAGCATCTCCACGCTCAATACGCTTTCGGCATTGTGGCTTTCGTCAACAACGACAACAGGATTTAATGACCGTATCACATTTATCAAAGCCGTTTCATCGGTATCATCAATCACTAAATCCTTATCAACAAAACCCCGAAATTGTTCTAAAGCTCCATTTTGCTCATATACCTTACGGTCATCCTTTTTTGTTGAATTAATTCGGATGCTGCTAAAATTGAACACAAAAATATTCAGCTGTTCTTTTGCCGAGGTTGGATTAAATCCGGCGCCCTGTAATAATTCCTCTTTTTCAAAGACTTCGACCCGATTGCCAAATAGAGCATTCAGTTTCTCTCTGTAAGGATGTGTAGGGTTTGATAGATGTCCGGCTGTTTGCTGCAAAAGATTCGACCAAGGAACCAACCATACGACTGCTTTAGGTCTTGTAACATCAAACGACTTGAAAATTGAATGAAGTGCATTACAAGCAATAAAAGTTTTGCCCCCTGCTGTTGGGACTTTGATAGCAATATGTGTAGCTCCCGGAATATTGTTTTTGTAAGGGCGCATGCCTGAATAGGAGCCATCTAAGTTGGCTTGGTATTTCCCTACCTTATCTTCCCAAAATTGATTAAACGCTTTTGCAGAATCCTGAAAGGTGTTTAAATATTCAAGAAACTTGTCTAAGTCGTTGATTACTTGTTGTTGATATGGTTTTAATTCCACTTTTCTATGAGTTTGTCGTTACTATTCAATTGTTAATAACCGTTCAATCCAATTGTTAAAACGTGGGCATTTTTCCAGAATTTTATCCAGACCAATTTCCTGTGCCAATAACGAACCATATACCACCTTACTGTAATCATCAATAATTCTACCCAATCTTTTTGACGGAGCGGTTGTTTTTCCATCGTTAATATTCTCAGGATTACTAAAAGCTTTATCAGTCTCCAAAAGATAGTCATAGTCTTTAAACTCATCGGATTCAAAATTATCCTCTATGACTGTAATGTCGCTGAAAAGTAATGCTTCGAACTCGTGTAACTGGATATATGGAATAAATCTATATCGAATTGATTCGTCAATTTCTTCAAGCATTGAATTCTCAAGAAATGTTATTCTATCACTTTTGTTTACAATTGCTTTTGCTTCTTCCCATTTAGGAAATGCGTGACAGGGATGTATGCCATAATAGTCGATTAAGGTAGTGACATAAACCCCTGTATCTTTAAGGTGCAGTTCAACTTGCTTTTTCAGATGCTCCCAAGCAACTATGCCTCCTTTCGACTTTTTAATTTTGGGCGTTTCCAAAAATATGTCATGAGCATTAAAGACTGGTTGCAAAACATCATTGCAGAATAATTGCTCAGTAGGCCCTTCACCAATTATTATAATTCTCTTCATTTTGAAAAAGGTTGAGCAGAGTTAATAATATTTCGTTCCCATAATTCGCCAAGGGTGTGTTCTTCCAGCCAACCTTTTAACTTATCTTCATCTAGGCGTTTGAATATGGATTGATTTTCTATGGTGCTTCGGTCAACGGTAACAATATCACTTGTTTTAAAGCAATCGACCAGATTTACCGATTGGGTTGAGATGATTAGTTGCGTTTTGCCAGATGCCATCTCAATAAGGGCTGCAAGTTTGGTTATGGCCTGAGGATGTAAACCCAATTCGGGTTCGTCAATGACGATTACTTTGGGCGGCTCCGGTTGCATTAATACCGTTGCCAGCGCAATAAAACGCAATGTGCCATCAGAAAACTGATAAGCATTAAAACTTGAATTGGGGTCGCCCTTCTCAATCCAACGCAATTCTATTTCGTTTTTATTCAGTTTTTTAGGTTGCAGAATCAATTTTTCGACATAGGGGGCAATTGACTTTATCGTTTTCTCAAGTCGGGTAAACAGTTTAGGATGTTCCTCTTGCAAAAAGTAGAGAAAAGCCGGAAGATTGCGTCCATCGGATTTTAATGAGTCGTTGTCATTTATATCGCATTCACGCCGAAGCATTGATGTGGCCGATGTATCATGAAAATGATAAATTTGAATATTGGATAAATACTTTTTCAGATAGTTATTTCTAAATGAATTCGAGCTTGGAATATTCGATTCTTGAATATCTGAAGTTCCATAATATCCTTTTGAATTATCAGTCCTTTCTACATTATACCCAGATGCTTCATGGGCAATAAATAATCCACCATCTTTTGTTTGAGCCAGCTTAAACCGATAAGCATTATTGTTTTGCGCATCTTCGGTAAAAATCATTTTACCAAACACTGTCTCCGTTATTTTCCGACCAAAGTGGAGGATGTTGTCTGCTTTTTCTTCAATCACATATCGTTGCAATTGCTGATTAAAAATGGCATGTACCATCTTAAAAAATGACACGAAATTACTCTTCCCAGCACCATTGCTTCCAATAAACACATTGATTGGTTTTAGTTCCAACTCTAAATGCTTTATTGATTTAAAACCTTTTATTTCAATATATTCAATCATAACTGTTCAGGTTTAAAACCGGGTTATATCCCTTGGGATTTTCTTAAACGTAATATGATATTTCTGCATCAAACTGTCATCTAGCACACAGTTGTCGGCATAAATAATGTATTGCTCTGCTTTGGTTTTTATTTTTCGTAAAAAACTGTCATCCAAAGTAGTGAGTTCGTCTTTGTAATAATAAAAGTAATAAGCCGATGAGTTGCTTACTCCTAAAAGATGTTCTTCATTTTGGTTGACAGCCTTATATGATTGGCGGGTCTCTGAAAACCATACATACTCACGTATTTTCTCCAAGCTAACCTCTTCGTTTAGCATATCGTTTTCAAGGAAAAGGGGTTTACCCAATTGGTAATAATCAAAGTTGCCACCAGTACCTTCAGTTTTTTTACCATTTTCGCCATAACCTTTAATAACTCTTTTAACTCTTTCGGCTGTTATGTTTTCGGCATAATCTTCCATTTCAATTAAAATGAATTTCCGATTACCTCCGTCTTGCTTATTCAGATTTAGAACAGCATGAGCGGTTGTGCCTGAGCCTGAAAAAGAGTCGAGAATTATTGAATTTTCCTGCGTAGATAATTGAATTATCTTAGCTATTAATTCAACCGATTTCGGTGTTTCAAACGGTGTTCGTTTCTCAGGAAATATCATTTTCAAACTTTGTTTTGCACTTTGATTATGCCCAACTTCGTCATGCGTCCAAATTGTTAGAGGTACAATTCCTTGCTGAACTTCCGATAAGAATGTTTTTATCCTAGGAACATTTGTTCCATTAAGACCAAACCAAATTCTATTATCTGCAAGAAGTTTTAAAAAGTTTTCTTTTGAAGTTTGCCAGCATCTACCCTTTGAAGGTTTAATCACTTTGCCACTAGGGGATTCAATTTCGTAATCATATTCTGGAGTATAGGTTCTCACTGAAAAATCACTAGAAGTCCATACACCTCTGGGGTCGTTATCTGGATTCTTATACCTATCATTATGAGATTCATTTCTCTTTAGCTGGTTTATGTGCCAGTCCGATTTGGATTTTGCATAACACAAAATAAAGTCATGATTATCTGAAAAGTATTTAGCGTCATTTTGCGGACTAAATTTCTTTTGCCATATAATGTTGTTTATAAAGTTCCCACCTCCAAACACTTCATCACAAATCAATTTAAGATTAGCCTGCTCATTATCATCAATTGAAATAAATATGGCACCATCAACTGATAGTAATTTATGAAGCAATTTTAAACGGGGGTACATCATGCAAAGCCATTTATCATGTCTAGACAAGTCTTCTGCTTCTTTGCCTACCACGTTACCTAACCATTTTTTTATTTTGGGGTCATTCACATTATCGTTATAAACCCACCCTTCGTTTCCAGTATTATATGGAGGGTCTATATAAATGCACTTAATCTTTCCTTCGTGTTCGGGCAATAAAGCTTTTAGGGCTTCTAAGTTGTCGCCATGAATGATTTTGTTTCCGCAATTGGTTTCCTTTGGGGCTTGCTCTCCATTATCGAATCCATAAACATGGTCTAAAATCTTGTATGGTACATCCATGTGGTGGTTAATCACCTTGTCTTTTCCTATCCAATTAAGCGTTGGCATTGTTGCTTCGTGTTATTTTTCATGTTTGGTTGATACAATCAGTTCTCTGGCATCAACATTAAGTTTCGCTGCTATTTCAATCATGGTTTCAATACCGGGTTGCGATTCATTGGTACACCACCTCGAAACCGTGGTTAAACTTTTCCCCAACTGTTCAGCCAACCATTTATTTGTTTTATTCTGCTCAGCCAGAACAACTTTCAACCTATTTATCTGCTTTCGTTCAGCCATAATACGCAAATTACGTGTATTTTTTTAACCATGAGGCTAATTTATAAAACTAAAATGAAAATACTAAATACTCTGCAAAATAATTTGGAGCTAGTTTTTATCCTAAATAAACCTACATTACCCGAACTTTAGTTACTTTAGTTACTTTAATGGGGTTAAGTTGCTGTTTTATAAATTTATAAGTCCTGTGTTTCTACAAAGTTCTTAAAGTACCCTAGCCTCAATTAAAGTACCCTAATCGTCTTTAGCCGATTTTTAAAGTAACTTAAAGTAACCTAAAGTAACGTTACTTTAATGGCAAACACCTTCTAATCTGTTAGTATTCAATTAATATCACTCAATAAAGTAATTAAAGTAACTAAAGTAACCAGTTTTGCATTGTAAAACTTGGTTTCAAGTGCAAAAAGAAAGGGTTTCTGTTTTTTGTTCAGAAACCCTTCCGTCTTTTAATTCTTTCCCCTTTCAATTTTCCCCGTTTAAATGTTCATCGGCAATGCTCAGATTCAGCTTGTCCAAATAGAATACAAAAGCCGAGGTATAGGTGAATTTCTTGTTTCCTTTCTCATCTAATTCGGGATAGCCATTCTTGGCATCGAACTTTTTAAAGTACACCTTCTTGGTGTCGCAAATAAAAGCCGGGCTGTTCTTCAGGTAATACTCGACCGTAGCATCCGGCAGGGGCTTGTCGCCTTCACGCAAAGCCTGTGACTTATATAACCCAAATACCCGGCTAACCGATAAATAGAGGATGTTCTGAGGGCTTGGCAGAATGATATCACTTTTCTTCCATTCACCATTCTCCTTAAAGGTGTGCGTTATCTTATCGGCATATACCACCCGGTAATCACCTTCCTGAAAGAGAATGTTGGAACTGATAAGATATTGAACCGTTTTCCAGAAGATACCCAAGTCGTCATTCTTGGCCGTTTCACTGTTCTGGGTTACCATCAGCTCTACAAAAAGCTGAATGATGCTGTCGTACTTAAACGGCAACTCGACAATGTGAGCTACCGTGGCATAGGCAGAGGCTACCGTCAGCCAGTTATTGAAAATTCGGGTTTCTATGGCAGTTGTCCCCAACAGCTCCCGGAACTGGTCGCTGACAGCATCCACGGTTTTGTTGTAGCTCTTTTTAAATGTCTCCCGGTGTTTCAGCAGTTGGTGGGTAATCTGGGTCAATCCCTGTTTGTTGATTTGCTCCAGCTCTTCAAAATGCCTCTTTTCCTCAAAGGAGAAGATTGTTTTGGAGAAGCCCAAAGCAATGAAGCGGCTAAAGAGAGCAATGTCAGCCGTAGCAATCTGCTGGCCGCAGACGATGATGCCCTGATTGACTTTGGAAGTCTCTTTCTTCTTGTCCTTGTCCATGTTCATCCGGGTTCGCCCGGTCTTGTCCCAGAAACCTTTCAGAAGTTCCCGTTTCTCCATTTCCAAGTCGTTGCGGTACTCATCCAGCACACAAACGGCATTAGAGCTGGTGGCCACATGGTCGGCAATGGACGGTTTACTGGAGTTGTGCAGGTTGGGGACTTTCCCTTTGCGGCCAAACATGTAAAGAATGCTTTCGGCACAGGTGTTCTTACCGGAACCTTTCTGTCCGTACATATTCAGAATGGGAAACTTATCGAACCGTCTGGAGATGATGTCCAGAAACAAACTGGCAAAGAAAAAGGACAAGGTAATAATGCCGTTGTTGCCAAATACAGCCGTGTATTTCTGGGCGTATTCGTAAAGGGTGATGTTGCCCTCGTTGTGGATGAAGTGCCGCTCAAATTCAAACAGGCTGTCATCACTGGCATAGATTTCGGAACAGGCCGGGATGTAGTAATAGCGTTCGTTATGCTGCACAATCCCGTACTTGTCGGCCTTGATAAACTGTTCCCCGTCAAAGATGCCGTTTCCCCAACAAAAGAAGCCTTCCCGTTGCCATCCCATCTGAACCACTTCCTTGCAGCTTTTGGTTTTTTCATAAAGCCATGCTTTCAGTTTGTTGAGTTCGCTTTCTCCTCCTGTCCACAGGAAGTTACCCAAGGATTCTATTTGTAGTTTAAAGTTGGTGATGCTCACCAAATCCCGTTGGGGCAGCTCCACAATCTTCACCAGATTGTGACGGTTTTTGATTTCGTAAAGTCGCTTGGCATTGATGGGGCTTTCGATGTGAAACAAGGGTGCCATCACGAAATTGGAGTGGGTCACAAAGTCATCGCCTTTCTTGTTCCGGAACACGTAACAATTGTCCTCTACATAAAAACCCCATCGGTTAAAATCATTCAGACTAACATGCTGGGGAATGGTGTAGCGGTGGGTGGGTTGTGCTTCGTTTTGTGACAGTTCCTTAATGGCATCCACCCAAGCCTTCTTGGGCTTAATGTGTTCGGCCACAAACTCGGTGTAAACCTCCTGCTTGGTCTTGTCGTAGTTGGCAATCAGCTTGGAGATGCGCTTGATGGCCTCGGACTTGTAAACCGGGTCGGAAGCTGCTTTTTCAGCCAATTGCTGAGTTTTGAAGATGATGTAGTCGGTCTGCTGTTTGTTGTGCTGGAGAAACAGCTCCTTGGTGGTAAACAGCGAATCTGGGTCGTGCTTTTCTGGCAGAACCATCACCGATACATGGAACTGGTTTTTAATCAATATTTCGGCATTGCGCTCGGTAGCCCGTTGTCCGGCATTGTCCCCGTCAAAGATTAATGTGGCCTTGTTTGTGTACCGCTTCAATAACAAAGACTGGGCATTTGTCAGGGCAGTCCCACAGGTGGCCGCTGTGTTGGTGATGCCAATGGCGTGCATCCGCAGCGCATCGGTATAGCCCTCCACAATATACACCCGGTCTTCGTTTTTGATGGCCATCCGGGCGGCATTCAGGGCATAGAGTTCATTTCCTTTGATGTAAATGCTGCTTTCGGGCGTGTTCAGGTACTTGACTTTGGAGTTATCGGTTAAATCCCTTCCGGCAAAAGCAATGGTCTGGCCTAGTGAATTGGAGATGGGGAAGATTAAACGGTTCCGAAAAAAATCATACAACCCGTTATCACTGCTCTTTAGAACCCCGATTTCCTCCAGTATTTCGGTCTTGAGGCCATTTTGCCGGGCATAGGCCAGCAGTTCATTGCCGTTAGGGGCGTAACCCAACTCAAAACTACCGTGTGAGGGGTTAATGATACTGCGGCCTTGGAGGTACTTCTGGGCTTCGGGATGGGAAAGCTTTTCGGCAAAGAACCGCTCCACAATGTTGCAGGCAATGTGCAGGCTTTCCCGGTGCTGGTATTTGGCTTGGTCAAAGTCCTTGCTTTTCTTCCACTCAAAATCAATCTTGAGCTTTTTCGCCCCAATCTCAACGGCCTGTTTAAAATCAACGCCTTCATGTTCCTTGATGAAGCTTACCGCATCGCCACCTTTGCCACAGCCAAAACACTTGTAAATCCCTTTGGCCGGGTTCACATGGAACGAAGCCGACTTTTCGTTGTGAAAAGGACATCGAGCCGAAAAGTTGGTTCCGGCTTTCTTCATCTCCACAAAATTGGAGATGACACTGACTATCTCTCCGTTGATGTGTTCTATTACTTGGGTTGCATCCATCATCACCAATCTTTTTGTGATAAGAGCTGGCGGTTCTGGCCATCAAGGCTCATGTAGAAATCCAGCACATTGCCCCGGTTATCGTAAAACTTATCGAGCAGATGTGCGCCCATGCTCTTTCCCCATATTTTGAGGAACAATTCGGCCAGCTCCTTTTGCGATGCCTGAATCATTTCCTGCACTTTCCGGCCATCGAAAGGGATGGATGAATAACCGTTTTTTTCATAGAAGCTTTTTATCCTGTTGTCGAGATAATAAAGCTTTGAGACCGTATTTGGATGCAATGTTGTTGCCATAATTGTCAATCTAAGTTTGAGTACAAAAAAAGTGGTGGGGCTGCCCTTGTACAGCCCCACCGGAACCATTGCTATCCGTCAAGGGAGGTTACTAATTGTTTTAATTCCTTGTTGCTGATGGGATGAAAGAAGGTTTGCAGCTTTAAATCCATTGCCACGGTCAGCTCGATGCGTGCCATGATGCTGTCCCTCCAGTTGGGCAGGACATACACGGCATGGCTCTTTTTAAGCAGTTCTACCCGGTTGCTTAGGGTATCCGACCAGCTCATCTTAGAAAAAGCCATTTCCGATGGGTTTACCACTGCACACTTCAACGATTTGAGCCGGGCTTTTACTTTTTCGGTGTCAACACAGCTATCCTTTTCATCATCGGGGTTGACAACCCCACAGATATAAACTATTGCCATAATCAATGCTATTTTGTTAGATTTAAAAACCTGCAAAACTTGTTCTCCGGTACTGCCTGAATGTGCGACCGTTTTTTCATAAAGAGCTTTACCAGTGAAAGCCTTACTATCTGTTTGCCGTCTTTTTCCTCCCCTAGTTTCTGCGCTTTTTTCATAGATTTGGTGCTATAAGACCAATTACACGTTCTGACGCAGTTCATCCATAGTCGCATGACGACCGGATTTTATCCACTCCCGTATTTCGTCCAGTTTGAAAAGCAGAATCTTTCCACCCGGCTTGTAAAAGGGGATTTGTCTATTATGCACCCTTGCATAAATTGTCTTGATACTTTCGCCTAATAAATCGGCCAGCTCATTTGCGTTTAGGTAGTCGTAACCTGAAACCGCCTTACGTTGCACCTGAAGAAGTTCCGCTACCTGTTTGTTGAGTAGTTCAAGGTTCCTTAAAGCCGCTGCATTGATGTTCTTTTGTTCGTCCATATTTGATGTGTTTTGTGAACCAAATTCTGGGACAATTTTAAGTCACCAATGCAGTAATTTCCGTCGTCGGACTGTCCGATATTTTAAAGAAAAATCATATCCTTTTGATATTGTGATTTATACAAATGGTCTTTTGAGCCTCAAAACCCGATTTTCCTGAAAAGTGTCGGATAATGAAAACTGCACCAAATAGCAATAAATGGTAATTGGCCTTTGAAATTGCTAATTGGTAATCAAATTCAGTATCTCTTTGTCGATGTCCCCGGTGGGCAATTTGCTCTTTTGGAAATGGAGCCGGATGGTCTCCAAATCGGCCAACAGTTTTTTGTCCTCTTTCACGAACGGAGCTTTGGATACCAATTTGTAGAAATAGGATTTTTTGTAGTCCTCAAGGTCATTCCGGTTCACAATTAGCAGGAATCGTGTCATCATGGCCGCATCAATATGCAGCCTGAGTTTCATGCCCATGAGCCGGAACAGGAAGTATGCCCAAAGTACTTGCTGGGAGCTGGTGAGTTTAAGGATTTCCTCCAGTGCCTTGGGTGTGTTGTGCAGGGTGTTGTCAAATGAGCTATCGAGGGCAAAGCTGATAATGTCCTTGGTGTTGAAATATTTGAGGAATTGGGTTTTGCCGTAGTAGTCGCAAAAGAAGTCGTAGTAGCATTGGGGGTCTGTCGTGGTCAAATCCAGAAAAGGGGAGTAATAGTAGATTTCTAAATCACGGAGCTGTATGGATTTCTGCTTGAAGGTGAAGATGTCGTGGAAGGAAAATGACTTTCTTCCGGGAAGAACCCAAATTAGCAACCTGTTAAAGCGGATGTATAGCTTGCCAATCTGTTGGTAGCACAGTTCGCCTTCATTGTTAAAGACTTTCAGTTTCTTCAGGAAGGTGTTTTTGGGCAAAAAGGGCAGCGAGTAGTATTTCTCCTCGATGTGGACAAATCGCTGCGTGTGCTGCATCTGTTCACGCATTTGCAGGGCTTTTTGGACAAGGGTGCTGATGTCATCGGATAATACCAAATAGTTGTAATCGAAAAGTTTCATCAATTCGGTGGGAAACGGAGCCGTTGGCAGATGGGTCATTCTCTCAATCAGGTCATCCATGTTCGATTCCCACACCAATGATTGCTTCGCTTTTTTGTAGCCTTGCAGCATCTTCTCAAATGCTGTAAGGCTATCCCTTTCAAAATTCTCTGTTGTCATTTCTCTTTGATTCATAAGCTTAATTGCTTTTTTAAAATGTTAAAATATTCACTTATGATTATAGTTCTAACAGCGGTGAATTGGCGTAACTGAGCCGCACTTTTTTCGGCTTTGTTAATAACTTTTATTCGTATCAATGGCCGATGAATAGGGCAAAACAGAAAGAGATTGAAAAAGAAAGGCTTCCGTTTTTACTTGGAAGCCTTTCAGGTTTATTTCTTAAATGCCGTCAGGTGTTTGGCAATTTCTAGTTTGTGGTCGTTCTCAAAGCTATCAAGGTAGGTCTCCGTGATGGTCACATCTTTGTGGCCTAAGCTCTCGCTGATGAACTCGGTGGACACGCCGGAGCGTTTCAATATGGTGGCAAAGCTGTGCCGGGCGGTGTAGGTGGTGATGTGCTTATCCACACCCACCTTTTTGCCAATTTTGCCCATGTGGACGTTGGTTTTGCGCACCCTCCAAGCAATCTTATACACCTTTTGTTTGTGGCTCAGGTCATCGGTAATCACCGGGAAGACGTAATTGTCTGGTGATTTGTCCTTGTTTCCCCGTTTCTCAATGATTGCCCTAATATCATCGGTGATGGGGATGGTAATGGGACGTTTGATGGCAGAGGAATGCTCTGTCTTTCTCCGGATGAAGGAGATGAAGTCCGTTCCAATATCCTTGTACTTCAGGTTGCACAAATCCACCATGTTGATGCCGTTGCAAAGGTAGGTGAACATCCAGTAGTCTTTAGCCTCGTCTTCGTGTGAAAATGGTTCAGGCTGGTAGTTGTAGATTTTCTCAATCTCGTTGAGTTTCAACGCCCGTTTAACGGTCACAACACGGGGAGCCAGATATTTGTCCTTATCCCGGCCAAAGGGGAACACGTCCATTGAAATCATGTTTTCCCTTAGTGCCATAAAGAAGACGCTTTTAAGAGAATCTATGTATCGGTGATATGTGGTTGGCTTAATGCCTTTGTTGCGCATGTATTGCTCCAGTTCCCGGAGCTTTGTAGCAGTGATTTCTTTAAATTCCAGATTTTTTTCTCTTTTGAAGAATTGCTGTAAAGCCTTTTTCATGGGCTTTGCGGTTTTATCCCCATAGCCGTTCTTTTCAAAAGCCTTGGTTTTGATGTCCAGATAGTGATAGACGTTTTTCATATCACTCCCGGTGATACCGATGTGGGTCTTGAATCGGTCAAAGGAAAAATCCCTCATGGACTTGATAATCTTCTGGGCTTTTTCCTCTATCAAAGAAAACTCAATCTGAATCTCCTTGTACTCGCCTCTTGGTTTGGGAGAGGTGATTTTCTCGAACTCCTCGTCGGTGAACTCATACACCCGGTCTTTGGTGTCGATGTTATAGTACATCTGTTTCCTATCGTGCGTCAAACGGAGCTTTGCCGGATACTTACCATTTTTCTTCTGCCGTTTTTTGAAAAGCACGATTGCTGTGCTAACTTTGTGAGACATAACTGAAAAGCAATTTTTGGTTATACATTCAATCTTTGTATGGCAGATTTCTATGGTTGTTCGCCAAAACATGTACCATGAAATTTGCCATACTTTTATATCCCAAAACTAGGAAAATGCGGTATTATATCAAAATCAGAATCTCGGTAAACTGTTGAAAACTAACCAAATCAAAGCAAATGGTAACAAATAAAAACAGGGCTACGGTTAATACCGCCAACCGTTAGCCTCGCATTATGCAAAACGCACAAAATAGCAAGAACCCTAGAGAACATCTTGTAGGGACACCGCCTCAGGCCGATTGCGTTAAGAATTGGATTGACCGAAGCGTATAAAAAACAAAGCTGTTTGAGGAACGTTAGGCCTGAAGAATGAAGGACTATAAGGACGAGTTCTTTGTTTTTAGCGAAGGGCAAAACAATTTAGCTAAATCGGGATGCAGCGGAGATTTTTTGTTTACTTTTTTATGGCTGAAAAAAGTAAATGCCAGTCCGGCATGAGGACAACAAATAAAGTCATTACTGAAAAAGGATTTGAATACGCGGACAAATAATAACTTGACAGAGCATGCAGAAATTAATTGAAAAACGAAGCGTTTATATGTGTAGGGACCCTTTGTACAGCGGAAAGAAAATCCTTTTTCAAGTTCGGATTTTTGAAGGACAAAATCCAGTTTTTTAAATGTTGATTGACAAACGTAACTCAAGACAAAATATTAATTTAAATTTCGTAGTGTAACGCGAGATCAAATAACGCGAGGCAACACGCTGGCATAAAGCATAGCAGTGCGCAAGGTCCTGGATCTTCACAGAATCTCGCAAATTGCTTAATCGTCCTGCGGACGGCAATCACCGTGATTCTGCTACGACTTCATCCAGCAAACGTTAGGCGCAAGGTTAATGAAGTCTGTAACATAATCAAACCATACTGAAAATTGATTAAAAAAAACAGGACTAAATGGAAAATTCAATACAAAAAGAAAAACTTAGGATTAAAAAATATCTTGAATTAGAAAATGTAAGTGTTCTAACAGGAGCTGGAACAAGTTTTCATATAGGAGCACCTGTTATTAGAAGTATTCCTGATGGTTTAAAGAGTAAATGTGAGAAAGATATTGAAACCTACTTTGGAAAAGGAAAAAATCCTTCATACGAAGATTTATTTAACTGTTTGCAGGCTGATAGATTTATAAAAGAGAAAAAAGGGGAAGATGTTAAAGACATAAATACATCAATTACTAATATGCAACAATGGCTTTTTAAAAATTGCAATACAGATAAAACAACTATAAATGAACATTATACCGACGATGAAAAGTTAAAGCGTAATCGTTATCATTATCACGAAGCATTTCTGAAAAAATTATTACAACGTCCTAATAATCTCAAACGTGTAAATTTGTTTACAACTAATTATGATATGGCATTTGACTATGCATTAGATAATTTGGGCGTACATTACATTAATGGATTTATGGGTGTTCATAATAGATGCTTCAGACCAGAAGTATATGATTATGACCTTTATTATCCTGGACAAAGTGTAACGGGGAAAGTTCATCGGGCTGAAAAAGTTCTGAAATATTTTAAAATTCATGGTTCGCTATCTTGGGTTAATACAGAGCCCTCGGTTAGTAATACTTATGGAATCAAAGAGATTCCACTAAATGACAAGTTTACCCCTGATGAGAATAATGAAATAATGATATATCCATGTGCAAGTAAGAAATCATTCACATTAGATTTACCTTATTCAGAATTATTTAGACAATTTTCACAAGCAATTAATCAACCTCAATCTGTTCTGTTTTGTGTTGGATATTCGTTTTATGATGAGCATATTAATGACATAATTCAACAAGCTTTATCAATCCCATCATTTACGTTAATCATTATAAATTATTCTCCGACAATTGCCCCAGACTCCCCAATTGAAGAATTAAAAAAATTAGAAGATAGTAGAATAATAATCCTTGACCAAGAAGACTTAGAACAAACTTCTTTTGTAGGCTTTGTTAAAAATGTACTTCCTGACTTGTACGAAGAAGAAGAACAAATTCAAATCACAGAAACAATGCAAAAATTATATACCGAAGAACATAAAAAAGAAACTACGGTAACTGGATTAGAAGGAAGCAAACCAATTGAAGAAGAAACTAAGGAGGATTAATTATGAGTCAGAACAAAATAATTGGTCGCGTCCTTTCTGTTGACAATTTTCGTGTTTATATAAAAATTGAAGACGATTTAAGAGGTACTTATAAAAGTGGAGTCAAAGATATTTATGAAATTGCAAGAATTAATTCATACCTTATAATTCCAGTTGGTGCAGACCGTGTTGTAGCTTTAATTACAAGAGTTACAATGAAAGAAGAATTTGATTTAGAAAAAAATTCTGCAAGCATAAAACTACCAACATCTGCTAGATATATTTCTGCTACAATGTTGGGTACAATTACTCAGAATAATCAAGAAGAAACATTTATACAAGGAGTTTACAATTTCCCAACTCTTGATAATCCAGTTTGGTATGTAACAGAAAAAGACTTGAGGCATATATTTGATGACAAACAGGAAATAAATTCAATTGATTATCAAAGTGATTATTATTTACCTATTGGTACTTCTCCCTCATTTTCTAATTATAAAGTAAAAATTTGTCCTGACCAATTTTTCGTTAAGCATGCAGCAATTCTTGGCAATACTGGTTCTGGAAAGTCCTGCACATTTACATCTATTATCAGAAATATATTCAAATTCCCTTATAAAAATGACAATAAGTTAGAAAATGCTCATTTTATCATTTTAGACACAAACGGAGAATATAAAGATGCTTTTTTACCAGCCGAAGAAAAGTATAAAAAACTAGATGATCCTGAGCAAACCCAACTAGCTCAAATAAATGCATATTATTATGGTGGTATAGATAAAATTCAAGTCCCATATTGGTTTATGAATTGGGAAGATATAAAATCGTTATTTAATCCAAGTGAAGGAACTCAAGCCCCTGTGCTTAATCGAGCAATTGGATTAGCAAAAAATGATTATGATAGCACACAAAAACCTTTACATTCGCAAATATATATTGGTTCAATAAACGACATTATTAATCAATTACAGGTAAGTGCTGAAGACTATTGGAAAATCAAAAATTATAAAGATCTCATAACTGATTTGGAATCAAAAGGTATTGTATTACTTGATGGGGCTAAACTGAATGATATTTTGGCACAAATTCCCAATAGAGATGGTTCTAGTTATCAAAAAGTTAAACCTAGTGAAGTTGATGCTGTTGTCAATGCCCTTTCAAGTTTTGTTGCACAAATGCAGCAAGAAAATATAAGTCAGCAAATAATTAGTGAACAAAATATTGATATTCCAACTTGGTTCAATTATCAAGAACTTTGCAAAAAATTTATTGATGCGGCTATTGCTCAAGAATCAACGGGCAATAATCGCATTTCTGAATTTGTTTCGACATTACGCTTACGAATGAATAGCTTTCTTAACGATAAAAGAATGGCTATTCCTTTGATGTTAAAAGATTCCAATAAGGATAATCGAGACATACTTTCTCATTTTATTGCATTCTTACTTGGGGACTTTAATCGATATTTTGGTAAATTAGAAGACCCAAAAAGCTTTATTAAGGAATACAATAACACATCAATCAGATTTCAGCAAAACAACGACAAAACAAATCAAATTACAATCGTTGATGTATCACAATTACCATTTGAAGTTTTAGAGACAATCACTGCATTGTTAGGTCGACTAATAATTGAATTTGTTTCAAACTTTATGCCCGAGCAAAGAGGGCAGTATCCTATTGTAATTGTACTTGAAGAAGCACAAAACTATATTGCTGAGAAATCTGAATCAGTTGCTAAAACAGTATTTGAGCGTATCGCACGGGAAGGTCGCAAATATGGAATATCATTAATTGTATGTAGTCAACGACCATCTGAATTATCAAAGACAGTATTATCTCAATGTAATTCGTACATAATTCATAGATTACAAAATCCAGAAGACCAGAAATATGTAAAAGGTCTGGTCTCTAGTGCAAGTGCAGACATATTAGACCAATTACCCATAATACCGCAGCAACACGCAATTATTACAGGAGATTGCGTTAGAACACCAATCCAAGTTAGAATAGATGATGTAAATCCAACACCAAACAGTCACAATCCAAAATATATAGAGAAATGGTTAAATAACTTAGAAATACCGTATAAAGAAACGTGTGATAAATGGTTAGGAAAAGAATAGATAAAAAATTAAAACCCAGCGCCTAACAACTAAGCGTTCTGCCTGGTTGAAAACCAATGGCTGAGCGCGCGTGTTGCCGACAACCGGGTAGAAATAGCTGACTATGGGGATTGATAAGAATGATGGAAGGGTATTAAATGATTAGCTCTTCTA
>JAFMVE010000145.1 GCA_025499705.1 Carboxylicivirga caseinilyticus | reverse complement strand
CGAGGAGCTTATTGTCTTGAATTTCCTAATTCATTTACACCACACTCCTCTTTATTATTAAAAACTTATTACTAACAACAACAGTTATTATCAATCGGAATTGATAAATCATTTTACCTTCAATATATGAATCAAATACATTCCACATTAATAAGACCTGAATTACCTGCATAATTGGATGCACTGCTGTAAAGATAATCCTCCGGATTCACCACCCATCCTGCTTTAACCGGATTATTATGAATATAGTTAATCCTTTGGTCAAGTTTAATATTACTATCCATCAAAACAGGATGACTTTTATC
>JAFMVE010000144.1 GCA_025499705.1 Carboxylicivirga caseinilyticus | reverse complement strand
CGAGGAGCTTATTGTCTTGAATTTCCTAATTCATTTACACCACACTCCTCTTTATTATTAAAAACTTATTACTAACAACAACAGTTATTATCAATGGCAATTGATAAATCATTTTATCTTCGATAAAGGAATCAAATACATTCCACATTAAGAATACCTGAATTACCTGCATAATTGGATGCACTGCTGTAAAGATAATCCTCCGGATAAACCACCCATCCTGCTTTAACCGGATTATTATGAATATAGTTAATCCTTTGGTCAAGTTTAATATTACTATCCATCAAAACAGGATGACTTTTATC
>JAFMVE010000143.1 GCA_025499705.1 Carboxylicivirga caseinilyticus | reverse complement strand
ATATTATCTGACATAAAGAATACTGTAAAAGGAAAATTTCCTGATGCACAGATAATATTGTATGGTTCAAGAGCCAAAGGAATTGCTCGTGATGACTCCGATTGGGATTTGTTAATTCTACTAAACAAGGAAAAAATAACACCAGAAATTGAAGAATCAGTTACTTACCCGCTCTACGATTTAGAAATTGAATTAGGAGAAGTAATAAGCCCAATGGTTTATTCATTAAGTGAATGGAATTCAAAATATAAAATAACTCCATTTTACTATAATGTAATGAAGGAGGGAATACAATTATGACAGAATATAA
>JAFMVE010000142.1 GCA_025499705.1 Carboxylicivirga caseinilyticus | reverse complement strand
AACCTGAAAATATTTCAGGGCGATTAGCTCAGTTGGTTTAGAGCACTTGGTTTACACCCAAGGGGTCGGGGGTTCGACTCCCTCATCGCCCACTCGAAGGAGAGGTCTGATTTGATTTCTCCTTTTTTATTGACAACAAAAGGTGCTTTATGCACTTCACGTATATCGACTTGGAGACCGCGATAACTATCGCGAGGCAAAGTATAAACTTTACTCCATTACATCTGGAGAGATGGCAGAGTGGTCGAATGCGGCGGTCTTGAAAACCGTTGTACCGCGAGGTACCGGGGGTTCGAATCCCTCTCTCTCCGCTGAAAGCG
>JAFMVE010000141.1 GCA_025499705.1 Carboxylicivirga caseinilyticus | reverse complement strand
AGGTACTATTCAATATTTTCAAAGATCTTTTGAGCCTTTTGCTCTTGTGAATTTTCAGCACTTAACTGCCTCAATCCGTTATCCTTTCTAACCTCTCTCGTTTAAGAAGCGGCTGCAAAGGTAAGAAGTTTTTTGTTTAAGCTCCAAATCTTTTTTTAAGTTTTTTCTTCTTTTTTTTCGAGTCGTTCATTTTCAATTCCTAACTCTTCCATCGCCTCTTAAAAACCTTTTTTTGGAGCAAGAAAAACAAGTTACTAAATCTTATCTTTCTGTCAAAAACTTTCTTTGCTTTCATTATTTCAAGACCAGCCTATCGCCCGCC
>JAFMVE010000140.1 GCA_025499705.1 Carboxylicivirga caseinilyticus | reverse complement strand
TATGATAGTAAATGTTACAAAGTATGTTGCATGCTGATCCCCTATTAAATAATTCTCGGAAGACATTTTATTATTCAAGTTATCATACATAACTCGAAATTTCAAGCTCTTCTTTTCGATCCTCCTCCTCGACAGGAATCTTTTAGGAAATTGTCTTGAATATCCTAATTCATTTACACTAAACTCGTCTTTATTATTAAGAAATTATTGCTGATAGCTAAAGTTTTTATCAATTGGAATTGATATGTCATTTTCCCTTCGTTTTTGAAACGAAGGGGAGTACAATACAGTATGTGCTTCACAAAATTAAATGCCTCATCCTC
>JAFMVE010000013.1 GCA_025499705.1 Carboxylicivirga caseinilyticus | reverse complement strand
AAGTCCCCTTCAGGGGATTTAGGGGTGACATAAAATGATATTTTATTACAAATTGAAACTAACGTTGTTTTGATGTTTAATTTTTGGACACCCTCTTGTTCATTTTGATGTAAATATAATTTACTTCTTAACCAGGTCGTTTCCGATAAATACTTGATAATCTTTGATTCTTCCGGGAGCTTTGTCATCCATACGAGGGACATAAACAAAACCAGAAATTTCTGTTTCAACCCCTAAATCAATCACTAAGTGATGAGGATATTCCGGTTGGGTAATACTCCATGATGTATGCCAGAAATTAAAGGTCTGACCATCGATAGCATTTTCAGCGATGCCGTTTTCACCACTCGATTCTTCGCTGCTCACATAGGCAATTGTCCAGTTTTCGTGACTGATTGCTTTACCTTTTGCATCCAGAATATCGAATTCTGCGATAGCCGCATAACGATCACCATTCATTGCATTGAGAGCTTCAAGACAAAATAATCGGCCTTTCACTGTTTTATCAAACTTCACTGTTTGTGCTTCTCCTCCAGGTTTAAAAGATGCTTTTAACACCGGTTGCTTTTCTTTTATTTGAAGTTCACCCTGATTCCGTCGTGTACCTGAGAAATCGTTTTCAGGCTTTAACTGATCCAAAACAGGAGTTTCAACCCCTTCAATGGTCATTGCCTGCGGCCCCACAATATCCAATATCAAAATTTCGTTCTCACCCTTTTTCAACCAGGGTGCCGGGATAAACATAGTTTGTGTAGGACCAATATTCCAGTAACGTCCTAATGCATGTCCGTTAACCCATACTACTCCTTTACCCCATGTTGACACATCAAGATAAGTATCTCCCAGTTTATCAACCGTAAACGAACCTTTCCAAATACCCGGTTTGGTATTAGGTTCTGTTCTTTCAGAGTATTTTAGTCCGGCCAGCATCTGATCGTTGTAATCAAGATTGAAGATTTCCCATTGCCCCGTTTTAATTTCCTGTCCATTGCTTTTGAATGTTACCGGTGCATTCAAACCTTTACGATCGTGTACCTCTTTCCCAAAGTTGATACGACCCATTGCATGAACAAATATCTCTACAGTACTTTCTTGCTCACGTGCAGGAATAGTAACTGAATAATTACGTTTACGACGATCCATCAAACCAACTTCTTCCCCATCAACATAAACCCATGCAAAATCATTGGCTGCTCCAACACTAAATGTGCAGGCTGGTCCAGCAGATAATGTTGTTCGATAAACCATACTACCTCTTGCCTGGTCGTAATATTCCATATTCTTTGGCTCATCTCCAACAACCGGTTCAGGCAGATTATCAAATAAAGGTGCGAACTGTGATAAAGTTACTTTTTCGAAAGTGGTTGAAGGCATTGGTGCCGGTGGTTCAGGCAAGGCTTCTTCACCAGGCATCAGGTATCGCGAAATCAATTCCTGAGTCTCAAAAAACTTAGGCGTTGTTAACCCTGCTTCACTGATGGGTGCACCATAGTCATAGCTTGAACAGTCAGGCTTAAACGGACGATCAGCTCCACCCCAGAAACCAAATGAGGTTCCACCATGAGCCATATAAATACTAAAAGAAGCTCCTTCTTTCAGCATATATTCCATATCGCGCAGATAGGCTTCAGTATTTCCGAATGTATGTGGTGTTCCCCAGGTGTCGAACCATCCTGAGTAGAATTCTCCGCACATTAACGGACCTTCCGGCAGAATCTCACGCAATTTTGCAAATCCATCAGCAGGATCTGCACCAAAATTAACTACCGGAAATAAATCATCGCGATATCCTCGTTTTAATGTATGCTTAGGATTACATGAGAACAATGGCACATTAAATCCTGCGTCCAAAATAGCCTGACGCATCACTCCCATGTATTCAGCATCATCTGAATAAAAACCATATTCATTTTCAACCTGAACCATCAGTATTGGACCGCCATTGGTAATTTGCTGCGGACCCAAAACTCTGCCCACTTCTTTTAGGTAACGCTGAGAAGCTTCAACGTAACGAGGATCAGTGGAACGCAAAGCAATATCATCATATTTTAACAACCACCAGGGTAATCCTCCCATTTCCCATTCAGCACAGGCATATGGTCCGGGACGTAAAATCACCCAAAGACCTTCCTCCTGGGCCATTTCGCAGAACTCTGCAACATCAGCCTGACCTTCCCATGTAAATTCACCCGGTGTTCGTTCGTGATAGTTCCAGAATAAATAGGCACAAATGGTATTCATACCCAATGCCTTGGTCATTTGTAAACGGTGACGCCAATATTCTTTTGGTACACGTGCGAAGTGCATTTCTCCGCATCTGATCTGGAAAGGTTGTCCATCGATTAAAAAATCGTCTTTCCCAATTTCGAAAGTATGTTTTGGTTTTGCAGGCTGGCACGATGAAAAACTCATCGAAACAATCATTGATGCCAATACAATTAAACCAAAAAACGGCTTCATTCTTTTCATTATCGGTTTTGAATTTCGTTAGATTAAAATGTTGTATTTTTTGTTTACCATATTCTCAATTACAAAACAATAAAATACCTAAAAAAACAGATATCATATTTTCAGCGAAAACTGTCAGTAATTTGAAACATGAAGCACAAAAATGATACAAAATGAACGATGCTTTAACCAAGTCTGCATTCTAAACTATTTTGGCGCTTCAAGTAAGTTTTCTGACTTTTGTACTCTAAAATTATAGATGGGATTTGATGCAGTTAACGGAAGAACAACAACAAATAATTGAAACTGAAGGAAACCTGAAGGTGAATGCTGTCGCAGGATCGGGTAAAACAACAACAATATTGGAATATGCCAAACAAAGACGCCATAATACCATTTTATACATCGCTTTTAATAAATCGGTTCGTCAGGAAGCTGAATTAAAACTTCAGCAAATGGGTTTAAAAAATGTGCAGGTAGAAACAGCCCATTCGTTGGCTTATAAATATGTAGTACCGGGGTCATTCTATAAGATACGTTTTGGTTATCAACCGCACGAGTTGGTGCAAATTCTTCGCCTGCCTGTTAAAATTGGAGATTTAACTCATTTAAAACTGGCAAATCACGTTTACCAGTTTAGTTCATACTTTTGCAATAGTGCTGCGCAAAAAGTAGCAGATTTGGATTATCTTCAAACCATTCAGGAAACAGAAAGTTTAGAATTTGTACAAAAACATTACGATGCTATTTTGTATTATACTCGCCTCTTTCTGGCTAAGATGTACAACGGCGAAATTGAAATCATTCACGATTTCTACCTGAAGCAATTTCAATTATCCAATGTGCAGCTTCCTCATCAATATATTCTTTTTGATGAAGGACAAGATGCCTCACCTGCCATGTTACAGACCTTTCTGAATCAGAAAGCAAATAAAGTTATTATTGGTGACCAGCATCAACAAATTTATGCCTGGCGATTTGCAATCAATGCCTTACAAAATGTTGACTTCAAAACCT
Organism: Carboxylicivirga caseinilyticus; assembly: GCA_025499705.1. GTDB lineage: Bacteria > Bacteroidota > Bacteroidia > Bacteroidales > Marinilabiliaceae > Carboxylicivirga > Carboxylicivirga caseinilyticus. Next base: position 115,895 of record JAFMVE010000013.1, on the reverse strand, counting down.
TGCATTTAAGTCAGAGTTTTCGATTTAACCACGAGATTGCAACCCTGGCCACATCTGTATTAAACCTAAAAAAACTCATTAATAAAACAGGCACATCTAAAATTAGCGGTTGTGGTAAGAATAATACAATCAGCACCCGCGCAACCCTGGCCCGATCAAACAGTAGTCTTTTATCGCGTGCTATAGAATTATTGATACAACAGCGCGAACTGACCAAAATTTATTTCGAAGGCCAGCTAAGCTCCTATACCTTTGCCGATGAAGGAGGATCAATCTATGATATTCTCAATTTGTACAACGGCGAAAAGCATATGATTAAAGATGCACAAATGGCTTCGATGCCTGGCTTTGAAGAATTAAAAGACTATGTTTCTGAGACCGGCAATAATAATTTAAAACCCTTGATAGAACTGGTTGAAAAGTATAACAAGGACTTACCCTATTACATGAAACGAATTAAGGATTCGGTGGTTGATAACACGCAAAAACACGAAGCCGAAATGATATTCTCAACGGTTCACAAGAGTAAAGGGATGGAATATGATGAAGTTTTTCTTCAGGAGGATTTTATAAATGAACAAAGTCTGATTGATGCAAAAGCTGGTATTAAAGCAGGAGAAATTAAACCTTCGATGCTGGAAGAAGAAATAAACCTTTTGTATGTAGCCGCAACCCGAACAAAAACTATGCTTCATATTCCAATCAAACTTTTACCAACCGGATTTTATGTTGAAGGAATGAAATCAATTACAACCGGCACAGCATTAAAACTCAAACAGGATTTTACCAACCGATCGCTTCCGAATAAAAATGCAAAATGGACCAGAAGTGAAGAAATAGAACTTAGTCAGTTATTTTTATCAGGTAAACCCATTGCACATATAGCCCGTTTACTAGGACGAAGCCAAACAGCCATTAAAAGCAGAATAGACAAACTGGATCTTTGGGAAAAATACTATTAAATAAGAAGGGATTTCATGCCGTTGCCTGAAATCCCTCTTTTAACCTAACCCAAATCTATGAAAAAAAATCTATTATTAAACAACAAGTACTGTGCCACAAACCCATAGGTAAATGTTATTATATGTTAATAATTGTATTTGAAAATTGCATAACCTTGCTTCCTAATCTGCATACTGGCAAACCAATAAGATGGTTGTTATTTAACAATACAAAAACAACCAAACCATTAAACCAACTATATTTTTTAGCAAGTCAATAGATATTCCTACATTAGCCAGTAAAATCAAAATAATTCAGATGGAAAATGTAGCACTTTTTTTAGCTGACGGATTTGAAGAAATTGAGGCTTTAACTCCCGTTGATGTTCTTCGTAGAGCAGGTATTCAGGTTACCACTATTTCAATCAGTAATACGGTTGAAGTTACAGGGGCACATCACATTATTGTAAAAGCAGATAAAGTAATTAATGAAATTGATTTTAATGAATTTAGCTGTATAGTTTTGCCAGGTGGCATGCCCGGAGCTTTAAACTTAAAGAAGCATCAGAAATTAAATAAAGTAATAACAGAATTTGCCCAACAAGGTAAACTTATCGGGGCTATTTGTGCTGCCCCTATTGTTCCGGGCTCATTAGGTCTGGCTAAAAATAAAAAAGTAACCTGCTACCCTGGTTTTGAAGATCAGTTAACAGATGCCCAGTATACAGGCAATTCAACTGAGCGAGATGGAAATCTGCTAACCGGAAAAGCAGCTGGAGCTTCCATGTCCTTCTCTTTGCAATTGGTCGAAATCCTTGCTGGAAAAGAAAAGGCAGATGAAATTGCTCAGAAAATGTTTGTTCAGCTTTAAACATTTACATACAATCCTCTCATTTCATGAATTAAGAGGATAAAACCATCCTACCTATATCATAAAATAATTTGAATTAAGATTAAAGAAACAATAAACTCTCAAAATGCTCTTATAAAACAAACAACAGTATTGTTCGTTATTGCTTATACATGAGAGTTATTTTTTAACGCAATAATTAATTAGAGATTTAATATTTTTGTATGATGGTTCTGTTATGAACCCTAACATTAATCAATTTTATTATGAAGAAGCAATTATTAGTAGCCATTATGGCAATATTCAGCTTAGGTGCTTTTGCACAAGTTAATAATAATGCACTTGGTTTGCGCTTTGGAGGCGGTAATTTCTTTGGAGCTGAAGTAAGTTATCAAAAAGGATTATCAAACATTAATCGTCTGGAAGCGGATCTTGGTCTTTATTCTTATTCAAATGGTAGTGGTTTTAACATTGCAGGTATCTATCAGTGGGTATGGAATATTGATGGTGGATTTAACTGGTATGCCGGTCCGGGTGCTGAGCTTGGAAGCTGGAGCTATAAAAGCAGTGTAACAGACGAAGGAAACGCTGGTTTTTATTTAGGAATTGGTGGTCAGGTTGGTATTGAATACAATTTTGATGAAATTCCTTTAAATATAAGTGTAGATACCCGACCAATGATTGGACTGGGAAATAGCTATAATCCATTCAACTTTGGATTGGCACTAGGAGTACGTTACGTATTTTAAAATCTTATACTATCATTAAAAAAGGTCGGAATTATCCGGCCTTTTTTAGTTTATGCCATACACATATTACCCTGGTAGTAAACATTTTTGAACCTTAACCAGGAATATCTTTTATAATTCTATCAATTTTCTTGAACCCAATGACTAGATTTTTGTTTAATATTTTGAATAAATCAATAAACAAATGAAGCCAATCATATACTGGTTCAGAAATGACCTGCGCTTATACGATAGCATAGCCTTACAAAAAGCAAGTGAAACCAATCAACCCATCATATTTGTATATATAATTAATTCTGATTGGTTTAAAATAAGCGAATTAGGGTTCAACAGAATAGGATCGTTTCGCTTAAACCAACTATATCAAAGCCTACACCGATTGAAATCAGAACTTCAATCGGTTAGTGCGAATTTGCATATATTTAAAGGCAACCCGACTGCTATTATCCCTGAATTAGCAAATAAAACAGATGCAAGTGATGTTTATGCCCATCATGAATATGCACCTTATGAATTAGAAGAAGAAAGAATCATTAATGAAAATGTAAACCTTCAATTGTATTGGGGTAATATGATTTACCCTCCAAACCATGTACCTTTTAGTGCCGATGTCAGCCCCTATTATTATACCAAATTTATGAAGAAGGTGATTGAGCTTCCTCCTGCTCCATTAATCACTAACACAAAATCCTTTAATACATACCAAGGAGTTATACCTATTGAAACATTAGAGCTACCTCTAATAAAGGAAACAATATCACCAGTTAAGCTGATGACGGACTATCTCCAAAGTGATTCGTTTACAAACTATCATATCTCAAGAGAATTATTTGAAGGCAATCATTACTCAAGTTTTCTCTCGCCATATTTAGCCGACGGTAGTTTATCGGCCAATTTGCTATACTACGAACTAAATAAAAGACAGAAACAGAATCCTGATTTGGAACAGTCAGTTGAAAAAATGAAACTCCAACTTATCTGGCGTGATTATTATCGTTTTTTATTTCTCAGGTACGACAACAAACTCTTTTATCGACATGGTATCCGAAATAAAAACCGCGACCGATATGATGATTCTGAAGCCTTTAATGCATGGCTAAATGGAAAAACGGATGAGCCTTTAATAAATGCATTTATGAATGAGTTACGAACAACCGGTTTTCTATCAAACAGAGGACGCATGTTGGTTTCGTATTACCTGTCGAAAGTAATGCAGGTTAACTGGTTGTGGGGTGCTGAATGGTTCGAACATATACTGATCGACTATGAGGTTTGTAACAATTATGGTAATTGGGCATATCAGGCTGGTGTTGGCACCGATAGTCGTTTCAACCGTAGTTTTAACCTGGCTAAGCAAGTCGAAAAATTTGACCCGAATAAAAGGTACATCGCAAAATGGTCGGGAGATACTAAAACGAAACAGAATCCTGTCAATCTTAAAATTCAATTTTAGTAAGCTTTTTATTTTGTTATTCTCTCAAGGGTAAGGTTTATTCAATCGCAATTTTTTATAAATTGCGCAGACCTTATTCACATCAATGGGAAAAATAAAAAAAAATACTAAAATGAACTCCCAAAGGGTTAATTTACTTGACCCTTCTCCCATAAAGTGTGTTTATTTGAATTCAAAAGCCATTCGAAATTTCTACGGGCATTCTAAAGGGCTTTTCGAATGCTGGATCTATTAGATTTTATCTTTTCCGCATTATTTAAGATTATCCAGCAAGTAAAATAAACAAATCAATGAAACACTTACTATATTTTGTGCTATTAGCATTACTATGTCAGGTTACTAAGGCGCAAGTCGATACAACTGATTATCAGAGAGCCGAACAATTTCTATCAACCAATCTTTCAAAGAAATACTATAATTATTGGGTATCACCAAACTGGGTTAACGAACAAAACGTTTTTTGGTATAGAAATAATACCCAAAAAGGAGTTGAATACATTAAGATCAATTTAAAAACATTAAAGAAAGAACCACTCTTTAACCAGGTTGAATTGGCTAAACAGCTTTCTAAATTATCGGAAAAGGAGATCTATCCCTATAAATTACCTGTTTGGATAAAAGGTATTACTAATAAAAATGGGCTGATTAATTTTTCATACAAGGATAAAGATTACACTTTTGACAATGCAACCTATTCCATACAAGAAGCAGAAAAAAAAGAGAAACAACCTTCTAATTACAGTCAATCGCCGGATAAGAAGCACACTCTTGCATTTATTGATTATAATATTTGGATTAAAAAAGATACGAACGATTCCATCCAACTAACAAGCGATGGTACCCAACAATATGGTTATGGCGTGACTCCTTCGTGGATGTCGCTTAAAAACATTGAATCCAAAGAAGACCATTTATTGGATTTGGATATCAACTGGAGCCCCAATAGCCAGTATGCTATTATTGCCCGTTACAACAGAACCAATGCACGAAACTTATACTTATATAAAACACTGCCTGATAAAGGTAACCGCGCTGAAGTATACAGCTATGAGCGACCACTGGCCGGCGATTCGTTAACCGCTACAGTTGAATATTACATTTATAATGCAGAACAATCGAATATTCAGAAACTGGATTTTGAACCCATGGCCACCTTTCTGAGTTTAAATTTTCGATGGAACAATAAAGGCACCAAAGCTTACCTTCTGAGATACTATCGTGGATACCAAATGATGGATATTTCCGAAGTAAATACTACTGACAACAGCATTAAAACTGTTTATAAAGAAACTGCAGCAACTTATGTTGATCCGAACATCTTTGACTATCGTATCCTGGATGATGGCAGCCTTATCCTTTTATCAGAAAAAGACGGTTGGAATCATCTTTATCGTTACGACTTAGAGTCTGGAAAATTATTAAACCAGATTACCAAAGGTGATTTTGTTGTTCGAAGTATAGAGCATATCGATACAAAATCAAAAACGATCTGGTTTACTGCGGGTGGCAAAGAAGAAAACACAGATCCATATCTGAAATTGTTATACAGTGCTAAATTCAATGGGCAATCCTTAAAACTACTGACACCTGAGAAAGCCGAACATAGCATTTCTATCTCAGCCGACAACCAGTTATTTGTTGATAATTATTCAACCGTACAAGAGCCTAATATTGCTGTTCTTCGAAGCTTAAAAGATGGAAAAGTTCTAAAAACAATTGAGCAGGGCGACATTTCTGAAATACTAAAAATGGGTTGGCAGGCACCTGAACCATTCAAAGCCAAAGGAAGGGATGGTAAGACTGATATTTATGGTGTGATTTATAAACCTGCCCATTTCGATCCATCAAAAAGTTATCCCATTATTGAAGGAACCTATAGTGGTCCACAAACCATAAGGGCTCCCAAGTCATTCAGAAGAGGATTGCTTAACGACGATACCCCGCTTGCTCAACTGGGATTTGTTCTTATCAACATCGACGGAATGGGTTCGGCATACCGTAGCAAAGCTTTTCATGACGTTTCCTATAAGAACCTGGGAGATATAGGTGGACCGGATAAAATGGCGGTAATTAAATCACTTGCTAAACGATACTCGTGGCTGGATACCACCCGGGTTGGTATTTTCGGGCACTCTGCCGGTGGATATGATGCAGCCAGAGCATTACTTGCCTATCCCGATTTTTACAAAGTAGGTGTGGCTGCTGCCGGTAATCACGATCACAGATCGGCGAAAGCCTGGTGGCCAGAGGTATATATGGGCTACCCGGAAGGACCACATTATGATGAACAATCGAACTATTACAACGCTGATAAATTAGAAGGACATTTGCTCCTTATTCATGGCGATATGGATCAAAATGTTAATACAACAGCATCCATGCGTTTCGCTGCTGAATTAATCAAAGCCAACAAGGATTTTGATTTATTGATTGTTCCGGGAAAAGATCATAGTACCACCTACTACGATAAATATGTTATTCGTAAACGATGGGATTACTTTGTGAGATATCTGATGGGTGTTGAACCACCCAAAAACTATAAGATAAAGTAATCATCACAACAAACAACGATCTACTAACCTTTAACTAATTACTACCGATAGCGATCGGGATAACTAAAAAACAAAACCATGTTTAAAAAAGAAACCTATATAAACCGCCGCCAGCAATTGGCTAAGGATGTTGACAAAGGAATTATTCTCTTTATTGGTAATTCCGAAAGCCCGATGAACTATGCTGATAATACATATCATTTTCGTCAGGATAGCAGTTTCCTGTATTTCTTCGGATTAGATCACCCTGATTTAGTTGCTATTATTGACACCGAGAGTAACGAGACAACCGTGTATGGCAACGATTATACCATTGACGACATTGTTTGGATGGGTAATCAACCAACCATTGCCAGCAGAGCCCAACAATGTGGTGTCAGCAAAAGCGCAACTCTTAATCAGCTGAGCCTTGATTTGCAGGAAGCTCAGAGCAAGGGTAGACAAATTCATTTTCTACCTCTTTATCGTGCCGAAAGCAAAATTAAACTATTTCAATGGCTCGGTATAAGACCCGATCAGTTAAAAGAACAAGCCTCACTTGAATTGATACATGCTGTAATCAAACAACGTAATTACAAAACAGATGAGGAAATTGTAGAAATTGAAAAAGCTGTCAATACCACAGTTGATATGCATCTGGCAGCGATGCGAATGGCTCGCCCCGGCATAAGAGAAGCAGAAATTGCAGCCGAGGTGGAACGCATTGCACTGGCAGCCGGTGGTCATATTGCATTTCCGGTTATAGGTACCATTAACGGTCAAACCCTGCATAACCATTATCATGGAAACACCCTGCACGAAGGCGGTATGTTTCTGCTCGATGCCGGTGCTGAAACCGCTATGGGCTATGCCGGTGACATGTCAAGCACCTTCCCGATAAACAAAACCTTTAGTAATCAGCAAAAAGAAATCTACCAGGTAGCCCTCAATGCGCATAACAGAGCCATTGAATTACTGCAGCCGGGTGTTGCCTTCAAAGACATTTATTTTGAATCAGCCCGCGAGATTATGAGGGGAATGAAAGATCTTGGTTTTGTTAAAGGCGACATTGACGAAGGAATAGCAGAAGGTGCCCATGCCATGTTCTTCCCTTGTGGTCTGGGACATATGATGGGACTGGATGTACACGATATGGAAGATCTTGGTGAACAATACGTAGGCTATCACAACGAAGCCAAGAGTACACAATTCGGACTTAAGTCATTACGATTAGGTCGAAAACTAGAACCAGGATTTGTATTAACCATAGAACCAGGCATTTATTTCATTCCCCAGCTCATCGATTTATGGAAAAATGAAAAACGTTTTCAAAAATATCTTAACTTCACTAAATTAGAGCAGTATAAAAATTTTGGTGGATGTCGTAATGAAGAGGACTTTTTGATTACCGAATCAGGAGCACGTTTATTGGGGAAACCTCTTCCAAAATCCATCGAAGATGTGGAAAACGAACGATTGAAAGCATTTTAACCAGTTCAATATGAAAATACTATCAGGGGAAATAATTGAATCTGCAGCCGAACCTCACCTTTGGATCGATGCTATGGAAGTTGCATTGCAAGCCTTAAAAGACGCAGATTACAAAACTCCGGACCGCATGCATGTATCAATGGATGCCAACACCTTATTAATCATGCCTTCAGTTGGCCCTGATTTATTTTCAACCAAACTGGTATCTGTTTTTCCATCCAATGTTAAGCAACCTGCCATTCAGGGAACATTGATTCTGAATGATGGTGCTACCGGCGAAGCTCTTGCGGTATTCAATGGTGCTAAGATAACAGCCATGCGTACCGCTGCGGTGGCCTGTGTTGGTATTCGTCACCTGTCAGACCCTATGTCACAATACCTGGGTATTATAGGTGCCGGAGTACAGGGACAACACCTAGCCTGGCTGGCAACTCATGAGCGTGATCTGGAACGAATCTATTTCTATGATCCATCACATCAAAAGGTGGTTGAATTTATGCAGTTTATGCACAAACATGCTCCACATATAGAAGTAGCTCCCTGCGAAGATGAACAGCAGGTAATAACCAATTCTGAGATCGTTTGTACAGCAACTACATCAAAATTGCCGGTTATCCCCAATCTTGAAGACCTGCTGCTGGGTAAAACCTTTATCAGCATTGGATCTTATAAACCTGATATGCGTGAGGTACCCGAATCAGTTTACCGTCTGATCGACACTGTTTGGATCGATTCCGAACTGGCCAAACTTGAAAGTGGTGACCTCATTCACCCGATCGAAAACGAATGGATCAAACCCACTCAGATCAAACATCTTTCAACTCTTATACAACAACCCAACGAATTAGGATTTAGAGAAACCAGGCTCTTTAAAAGTGTTGGCAACGGCATCTTCGACCTGTTTGCTGCCAAGCTGGTTTATCAAAAAGCAATGGAGAAAAAACTGGGCTTTGATGTTGCCCTATAAAAAAGATTCAATTCAAAAATGATTACAATTGACAATTATTTAGACAATCATTACATCGGCAGAAGTAATTGGTTGAGGGCAGTTGTATTGGGAGCCAACGACGGTATTATATCCGTTTCGAGTTTATCGATAGGTATTGCTACCGCAAGTAATTCGCGTGAAACCATTTTAATGGCTACCATTGCCGGACTGGTGGCTGGTGCCTTATCCATGGCTGCCGGCGAATATGTTTCGGTGAGTTCACAAACCGATATTGAGCAGGCCGACATTAAAAGAGAAGCACAGGAATTGAAGGATTATCCTGAAAACGAATTAGAAATACTTGCCCAGATTTATGAACGAAGAGGTTTAAAACCTGAGACAGCAAAACAGGTTGCACAGGAATTAACCGAATACGATGCACTGGGTGCACATGTCAGGGACGAACTGGGAATTAATGAAATTACTCAGGCTAACCCTATTCAGGCTGCCTTGGCATCAGGTGCAGCTTTTACAGCTGGTGGTATCTTACCCCTGCTTGTTGCCATACTAGCTCCGGTAATACATATGGAGTATTTCCTGTATGCTTTTACCATTGTATCCTTGGTTTTATTGGGCACAGTTTCAGCTAAAACAGGAGGTTCAAGCCTGAAAAAAGGAATTATAAGAATTGTTATCTGGGGTACCATTGCAATGGGTTTATCGGCCTTTGTAGGATATTTATTTGGAGTAAGTATCTGATATTATTCTCAAAGCAGTGTTTGGCTTCTGTTCCTGATCATTTCTGTTATTCAAATAAAATACCTGCATTATGATTATCCTGAAAGACTGGAGTTGGCAACCACCTGTAAACTGGCAACAAATTAAAACTGTTGATTTGCACACGGGTGGTGAACCCCTGAGGGTATTGTACGATGGATTGCCCGATATTAAAGGCAGTACCATTCTAGAGAAAAGAAGGTATTTTAAAACCCACCTGGATGTCATCAGGACAGGTACCATGTTTGAACCACGTGGACATGCCGATATGTATGGTGCTATAATTACTGAACCGGTGACTGACAAGGCCGATTTCGGCACATTTTTTCTGCATAACGAAGGCTACAGCACAATGTGCGGCCATGCCATCATTGCACTTACCAAATTAGTATTTGATACAGGAATGATCCATAAAAAAGGAGACACTCCTGAACTAATTATAGATGCACCTCCCGGGCTCATCAGAGCAAAAGCCTACAGAAAAAACAATGTAGTTGACAAGGTCAGCTTTCTAAATGTTCCGTCATTTGTTCTGTATAGCGATGAAACAATACAAGTGGATGGAATTGGCGAAATAAAGTTTGATGTAGCATTTGGCGGGGCTTTTTACGCGTTTGTGGATGCAGATTCCCTTCAACTAAGATTAGATGCCAACAATTACAATCAACTCATTGACTGGGGCCGCAAAATTAAAAAGGCCGTGATGGCGCAGTTCCCTATCACCCATCCTTTTGAAAGAGATCTGAGCTTCCTTTATGGCACTATTTTTACTGGTAAGGCTTTTAACACTAATCATCACAGCCGCAACGTATGCGTGTTTGCCGAAGGCGAAGTAGACCGTTCGGCAACCGGATCAGGCGTCAGTGCTCGAGCAGCTTTACATTATGCCAAAGGTGATCTGCAACCCGGACAATCCATTACCATCGAAAGTATACTAGGCACTACTATGGAAGTAAAAATTGCTGAGATCACTTCTTACGGACCTTATGAGGCTGTTGTGCCCGAAGTAAGCGGGACGGCACACCTGACAGGTAAAAACGAATTCTGGTTTGATCCGAATGATCCTTTAAGAGAAGGATTTATATTCAGATAGATGTAAAATAAAAATAGTACTAAAAAAGAATTCATGATTAAAAGTTTTATCGACTAAAATTTGATAATTCTAACAAACTATTAAACCCGAATCATTTCATAGATAAGCAATTGTCTAACTGGAAATAAAAGATTTTAACCTATGAAAAAATATATTAGAAATAGCAGTGATAAAGAAGAATTCCAGGTATCAAGAGTTGCATCTTTTAGTGATGGAGTTTTTGCATTTGCTATTACATTACTTGTTATTGACATTAAAATGCCCACATTAAATGCTCATTCTATTAACGATGCCCTATTGTGGAATGAATTAAAACATCTATTACCTAAATTCATTGGTTTCGCTGTTAGTTTTTTTGTTATTGGCATGTATTGGCTCACGCATCATAGATTATTTAAATTTGTAACAGCAATAAATACAAAACTATTGTGGAATAATCTTTTGTTCTTACTACCCATTGTTCTCATGCCATTTAGCACTTCATTTTTTACTGAATATTTTACCGGATCGCTAAAAGTACCATTCACATTTTACACCCTAACAATTTGCTTATCAGGATTCTTCTGCTATAAACTATGGAAAATCATTGGAAACCCACAATACAAAATAAGTAGTAATCCAGGCAAAGTAATTGTAAACTATAACATTACCAGAGCATTGATCGTTCCTGTATTATTTATAATTACATTACTAGTCTCATTTATTACTGGTTGGGCATATTTTTTACCAATTCTAATATTCTTTGTTCCACGATTAATTACACAATACTATTCTAAAAAGTTTCCAACTATTATGAAGGAGCATTATAGATAATTGCATTCAAATCATCATATAAAAACAGGCTTTAAATATTTGTTATTAGAGGATAATTATTGGTTAATTCTTTTTTAATCCGTGTTTTGCAAAGAAGCATATGACAACAATCAAGGAATTCAAAGGATACTAATAATGAGTGACATCACTTAATTGTTTTACTATCTTTGATTATCCTTAAATATAACCAGTTATGAAAAAATCCCATCTCTCTCTCATTATTATTTTTTCTTTACTATGTACTTTTTCAAGCCAGGCACAAAGAAATCGTTTTAAAGATTTAATTGGAAAAAGTTTTCCTCTGGATTCAATCCGATCACACGACCCGGTTATTATAAAACAGGATTCGGTTTATTACGTTTTCTCAACCGGATTTGGTATCAGTGTTTTATCTTCAAATGACATGGTAAACTGGACCATCGAAGCACCTGTATTTAATCAACCACCACAGTGGGCTACAGAGACGATACCCGAATACAAGGGCCATACCTGGGCTCCTGATATCAGCTATTTCAATGGTCAGTACTACCTTTACTATTCGGTTTCGGCCTTTGGTAAAAACACCTCATGTATTGGTGTTGCCACCAATAAGACCTTGCATCCATACGACCCTGATTTCGAATGGGTTGATCATGGTAAAGTCATTCAGTCTTTTCCGGGTAAAACCAATTGGAATGCAATCGACGGAAACTTAATTGTTGATGAGCAAGGAACGCCCTGGCTTGCCTTTGGATCGTTCTGGGGAGGTTTGCAACTAATACAACTTAGTGATGATGGATTAACAACAGCTAAATCTTCTGATAACACACATACGATAGCCTCACGAAGGACCAGTAAAGATGATCGCCGGGAAAACAGTATTGAAGCACCATTCATTTATAAAAAAGGAGACTATTACTACCTGTTTGCCTCCATTGATTTTTGCTGCCGTGGCTTAAATAGTACCTATAAAATCATTATTGGAAGGGCTAAAACGGTTGACGGTCCATACCTTGACAAAGATGGGAAACGACTTGATCAGGGAGGTGGTACGCTATTATTGCAGGGTGACGACCGTTGGGCCGGTGTGGGACATAACGGCGTTGCATTCATAGATGGAAAAGATATTATCGTATACCATGGCTACGACAGGAATGAAAATGGCCGATCAAAACTTCTGATTGATGAATTAAGTTGGAAAGATGGCTGGCCGGAATTAAAGAATCACTAGATTCTATTTATTACTATGTTTTAGTGAACTATTAATTATCCTCTGAGAACTTTATAAGGTATATTCACTTTCCATTCAATTAAATAAGACGATTATGCAGATTAGCCTCTCGAGCCATATAAAAAATTATATTGAGCTTAATGAAAGTGAGGAACAATTATTAGAAAAATACATTAAGTCTCGAACCATCAAAAAGAAGGAACATTTACTTTTAAATGGACAAGTATGCAGGTCATTATTTTTTGTTGAAAAAGGTTGTTTACGAATGTATTATATAAACTCAAAAGCTAGTGAACAGATAACACAATTTGCCATAGAAGGTTGGTGGTTGGCCGATTATAATAGCTTTATGGAAAATCAGCCATCTGAGTATAATATTCAAGCTATTGAAGCCTCAAAAATTATATCAATAGACATTCAGCAATTTGACAACTTACTTAAAGAACTACCACAATTAGAACGTTATTTTAGAATCATCATGCAGAAAAACCTTGCGGCCTCTCAGCAAAGAAATAAGTATTTATATGAGATGTCGAAAGAAGAGTTTTACCTTCATTTTAGCACTTCGTTTCCGCAGTTTGTCCAACGTGTTCCGCAATATATGATTGCTTCATACCTGGGACTCACCCCTGAATATGTAAGCGAATTACGTAAAAAGAAATAGCAGTTTACTTTCTTAAACCAGCTTAATTTTTTTGAATTTCAACTCCCCTAGTTTTGTATCCATAAGATTAAAACGATAAAATTTTAAAAAATGGAAGCAAAAGAAATAGTATTAGCTGCTATGAAAAAATTTGGGGCACCCTTAAATGCCGGAAAGATTGTCGAGATAACTGGTCTTGACCGAAAAGAGGTCGATAAAGCAATGGCTTCATTAAAAAAAGAGGAGGCTATCGCATCTCCTAAAAGATGTTACTGGCAGGCAAAATAACTCATCAGTCAGTTACATAAAAATCAAAAAAGTAAAAACAAATTAATTTCAGAGATTCAAGAATCTTAAAGGTAAAATTATGTCAAAAACTATATTCTTAGCAGGATCAACAGGTGCCATCGGACAAGTTCTTTCAAAATTATTAGTCGCTAATGGCTGGAAGGTATACGGTATGACTCGCTCAAAAGAGAAAATTGCTATGCTTCAAGAAATGTGTGTTGAGCCAGTAGTGTTGGATGTATATGATGCAGAACTCTTAAAAGATAAACTAGCGATTATTAAACCTGATGTTGTAATTCATCAGCTTACTGACCTTCCATATGCACTAAACGCTGATGAAATGACAGCGGCTCTGGAAAGAAATGCTCGTTTGAGAACGGAAGGAACAAAAAATCTTGTAGATGCAGCTGTTAATGCTGGATGTAAGCGAATTATTGCACAAAGTATTTCATTCATTTACGATGATGCTCCAATACCGCACACCGAAGAGGATGCATTATTGCCACTGAGTCACCCTGTATATGGTGAGACTGCGGAGGGTGTTCGCAATTTAGAAAAACAGGTAATAGAATCCGGAATTGAAGGTATTGTTCTGCGTTATGGTCTTCTCTATGGTCCTCGTACGGGCTTTAATGAACCAATTGTTCCTGCCTCAGTTCACGTTGAAGCAGCTGCGAAAGCGACAGAAATAGCAGTTACAAAAGGCGTAACCGGCATTTATAATGTTACCGAAGCCCATGAATCAATTTCTTGTGAGAAAGCCATCAATACTTTTGGCTGGGATGAAAATTGGCGAGTGAATTAATAAGAATAACAAAATATTTATGCCCACAAGTTTAAGGTTGAATTTGTGGGCATTTTATTTAAAACTCTATTATTCTGAATTCTTTCATTTATTATTAGGAATACTCTAATAAGTTTAAATATGTGAGTTTTTATGGTATGTAAATTGTAATAAAAGAAGATTGACAGAAGAAAATTGAATTATCATAGTTAAAATAAAGTTACACAATTACACAATCATCCAATTTTCAAATATTTAAACATAACACAACGAAATATAAATCAACAAACGAAATAGTTTCATCATTAGACAAATATCCAACACATTAAATATAATTGATATATTAGTGGTCAGAAATTTTGCTGTGCAGAATGTTTCTATACCCTATCAGTCAATTAACACATAACTAAACCTAAATAAAACCTACTTAACATTCTATGTATCCTTTTAGAATCTAAATACGTAAAGCAATATCATAATTTAAATAACCTAAGCCCGAAAGGGTCTTTTAATTCTTAACCTAATAATTTATAAATGAAAAGATCATTTACACTATCAGCCGTTTTGCTGCTTTCTATCGTAACTTTTGCCCAAAGCAGTTCCCTTAATTCCAGATTATTACCTTCTAAAAACTGTAAAAAATCAATGGTAAGTTATCACAAAGGTGGACTTTCTCCTGAATTAAAATCAATCAAGGCATCGTACCGTCTTGATAATGCTATTGTGAATTCTGAGGGTACTGACGTTGCAAAACTGGACTATCTGTATGATGAATCTAACAGATCAACTTCATATGTTTCGTATTATGCCGATGAAACAGGCAACTGGGAAACCAGCTGGAAGGAAGAGTATGAATACGATACGAACAACCGGATTGCTGCCTATGAAGAATATGAATTTGATGCTCAATGGTATAAGTACAGCAGAACTGAATATACATACGACACAGAAAATAAGATTGAAACGGAACTGTACTATACTCCTACAAATGATGTTTGGATTTTAAGATATAAAAACGAATATTTTTATACTGCCGCAGCAGAGATTGATTATGTAAACGCTTATTCGTATAGTGCAGGTGTTTATACCCTTAGCGACAAAATTGAATATAATTACAATGAGAGTGGTACTTTAAACAATACTCTTGAATCGAGTTATTATAGTGAAGAATGGCATCCCACCTATAAAGTGGAATACATTTATGACGAAAATGATTTGATGACTGTTGCCACTTCGTTGGATTACAGTGGAGATACCTGGGTGAACAGTTACAAGGAAGAATTCGTACGTGACGAATATGGTAATATTTCAGAATATATTGATTTTGAATGGGATGCTGACTTAGGCTGGTTGGAAGATTATAAAGAAATTTTTACCCATGATAATACAGCCGTTTATGATGATCTGACACTTCCTTTTGCCTATGAACGTGACGCAAGCTTATTTTTTACTCATAAACTAAATACTGCTACCGATTACTACTTTATCGACAACGATTGGTACGAAATTGCAGTAATTACATTTAATTACTTCAGCGGTACTCCTACTGGAACAACAGAGAAAGTAGAAACTAAAATAGAATTATACCCCAACCCGGTTGTTAATGAACTAACCATAAGCACAGGTGGTGCTAATTCTGCACGTTTGGAACTATACGATATTACCGGTAATAAGGTAAAAGAAATTCAGGTTAAACAAGGTTTGAAAGTAAATGTCGAAGACCTTACACCCGGCATCTATATTTACAACCTTGTAACTAACAATGGTACTACCAAATGTGGTAAATTAATGAAGAAATAAGTTTTAAATACGATTTTTTAAACCGACCGCTTTTCCGGTCGGTTTTTTTGTGCCGAATCTATTTACACCAACCGAAGCAATTATATAAAACAATAAATGTGTTACTAACTTTTTCGAAAAAGTGAATAGTTACACAGGCCCTTCTTTTGGAAATGATTTTTATGTTATATATATTTAAAACACTTATAAGTGTATATAAGTGTATATAAATGCCTAACAAATAAAATACATTATAAAGAAGAAATAACAGTAATACTCCGTTTATTGGAGAGTTAGGCATTATTTTGAAACCCACACGAGTATTAATTGATGAGACAAAAGGATAAAATATTAGAAATTGTCAATTCAGCACAGCAAAAGTTAAGTTCAGAAAAACTTAGTATTATACTGAATGATTGCTTAAGAGTGGCAATGTTGCGTAATGATTTTGAGAATCAGTGGTGGCTTCACTGGGAGTTCTGTACTACAAATGGCGGTAATTGTAAAAAGAAATTTCCTGAGACAATAAGGCATAAGTTTTCAGTTGAAAAGTATCAGATACTTTGGAAAGAATACTTGGATGAATGGATTAATGAAAGAAGGGCTGAATCTATTAATTTAAATGTAGCAATAATAGAGTCTGATAAAATTTATTCACAATCAGTAATAGAAATAGAAAATAACTTAGAATTTGCTGAGAACTCAACAAGAAACCTTATCGTACCTAGTAATCTTGATTCAAAAAGAGCATATGAAATAGAAATCGAAAATTTTGAAGCTCGTCAAGTATTAGAATCATCAATCAAGGATTATAGAAATATTCTAGGACGTATAAAACTAAGAGCATCCAATTTCCTTAATGACACAGAATATGAACTACAAATGGGCAAAACATATTCTGATATATTTGCAAGGACTAAGGAACTCGTAGATATTAAATTAGCTGAGATTGCACCAGATGTACTGGAAAAATTCTTATCAATTAAAATTGAATCTGAGAATAAGGAAGAGTACGCACAAAGCCTTGTGACATGCAGACGTGTATTAAAGAGTTTCGCAGATAGCATTTATCCTCCGTCAAAAATTCCAGTAAAATGTTCTGATGGGAAAGAAAGGCTTTTTAGTGAAGAGAAATATATTGCTAGGATTTGGCAATTTATTCATGAAAATTTCGAAAAAAGTACATCAACATCTTTGATTCAAAATCAACTTTCTAGTCTTGGCAAAAGAGTTGACTATATATATGAGTTATCAAATAAGGGAATTCATGCAGATGTGGATGAACTGGAAGCTAATCAATGCATAATTCAAACTTACCTTATTCTAGGAGATATTTTGAGAATAAAAATGAAATAAAAACAATACCTAACAAACCGCAATAGTGCATAAGGGATTCAGAGCAGTTTGGAAGGTTAGCGACTTCGGCGAACAACGCCAAATCGTTGATTTGACTTTAAAATAAAATGAAAAGATAAAACCCAATCCAACGCTTCGGCTCCGCGCAATTTGAGAAGTAAGTAAGGTTAAATTTCCCTTACGCCCCATGCGGCAGGCCGTTAGCAAACATTTGAAAATGACAAAAAAGTTACTAATAATAATTTTGGGAATTCTCTTTCATTCTTGTCAAGAGAGAGAAAAATCTAATTCAGTTTCTCAAACAGCTGATGAAAAGAAATGGGATATTGAAAAATTAAACGATAGAGCTGTTCAACACCTTGATACTACTAAATGGGACATAAAGCTATTTAATCAAGACATTGAAACATATAATAAGTATTCCGAAATTTTTCAGAGTTATCCTTTAAACAAATCGCCTTTTCCAGTAGCTGAATATAACTATGCCGTATCCAGTATTCCTTTCTCGATTGAAATAGGTTCTACAGTTTTTAAAGGTGTTAGAATTGGCGAATATGAAACCCCTGAAAGCGAAAAAATAATAGATAAACTAACCTTACTGATTTTAACAAATGATAAGGATTCAGAAGAGACAACATTAGTTGACTCTCGAAATTATCCTTATTTGACTGCACAAGGAACATTTGAAGTAATAAACAATGAATTTGACTGGGTATTTTTCGCAAGCCCTGATGGGTATTCTACTTTGCTACTTAATATGAAACTTTTTGATTTAAGGTTTGGTGAAACTATCATAATTTATCCCCAAACAGACAAATCGTTCCTTTATGAACAACTTAAAGATTCACCGAATAATTATGAAAATTTTGAAGACTTCAAGAATTCAATAATGAACAACCAAAAAGTAAATAGACAACTGATTTCTGGAAAAAATATTAAATAAAAACGTTTGCTAACATGTGTTATAAACCATCGCAGGATTCAGTGATATGCTGATAAAATTGTACTTTAATAGCAAAACTAAACCATGATACATATAGCAAGCGTCGCCCATGCCGTTTCATTCCACTGGCCGTTAAAGCAAACACTAGAGAGATCTTAAAATGAAGAAGATTATATATATTATCATTGTATACATACTACTAATTCAAGAGTCATTTTGTTTAGGTCAAAAGACCGTGCCTATTTATGAATTTGGAGATTCAATTATTGAATATGAAACCAATTTTAAGAATTTATCTAATAATTGGATTATTAAAAATATAACTAATGCAGATGATTATATATTGGAAGACTTTTCATTTGTTGAAACTATTTCAGACTCCATTATTTTTAATCATTATCGCAACTATTTTTCAAGTATTCATCCACTTAGAAATAAAATGTCAATAAAATCCGGTGGCAATAGTTGGGGAGCGCATTATCGTAATACATACATTGAACCTCATTATATTTATAAAGAATTATTTAGTCAAGATCAACCTTCCCCAATACCCAATGAGTTATTTTCGGAAGATTTTAAGTCAGAGGGGATAGATATTTTGACACGCTATATTAATATTGATTCCCTTGATCTTAAATTCTATTACGCTGAAACTAATGAGTCTGTTTCAGAATATAAAAACGATAATAAAGGTAAATTGTATAAGAAAAGTGAGAGCGAATTTAAGAGCCAGCGAAGGGTTGCATTACCTGATTCAATTTCAATAAACTTCAAGGAAATCTATCTTGATCAAGTAAAAAGTATTGAGGATTTAACTATTCCAGAAAAGAGATCTTATTTACTTGAAGAATTGTTAAATCATAGAATCCTAACACAACTTGATTTCAATGATCGGATTGGAATTGGAGATAGAGTTTACAAAATTAAATTTAGCTATAAATCAAATCCTTATAATTGCTATGTAATTTGCAATGCCTTAACGAAGAAAGTTACATGGGATTATTTTTTTAAAGACATAATGGTTGATTCGAACAATTTCTTGGAATAATTCATATCAAAAACTTCGTGTATTAAGACGCTGGTATAATGCAAGGTGTGCTTTGCTCATCCAATAAAAGCAATCTAAAACGTAAAAAAGAAAAACCCAATAATCCCAGGATATGAAAAAGTTTAATTCTATACTGCTATGGTTTGCATTTACCACATCTCTTTCGATTGCTCAGAAGGATTCAACAATGGCATTAATTCCGGGAGGTGAATATTTAATTGGTAATAATATGCAAAATGGATTAGGTTTTAGTCCGGAGCATAAAGTAAAGATCGATTCCTTTTTAATTGATAAATACGAGGTTACCAACAGAGAATATCTAATCTTTTGCAAAGAGACCGGTTACCAATTGCCGGAATTCTGGAATACAAAAATATTTAAAAGCGGAGAAGACTTTCCTGACTATCCTGTTGTAGGGATCAATTACGGAGATGCAAAAAAATATGCCGAATGGGTAGGTAAAAGACTTCCAACAGAAGCAGAATGGGAGATTGCGGCAAGAGGTGGATTAATAGGGAAAGACTTCCCCAATGGAGATCAATCAGATCAGGAAAGAGCTAAACAGGAAACTACAGAATGGCAAAACCTGATTGAACCGGTTGGTAGTTATCAACCTAACGGTTACGGATTGTATGATATGTCGGGTAATGTTTGGGAATGGACTGCTGACAGGTTTTCTGAGACTTATTATAATGAGAGTGAATATAAAAATCCGCAAGGACCACAGCAAGGATCAAACAGAGTCATCAGAGGAGGAAGTTGGCATTCAGGAGCAATGTGCAAAAAAGTATTTTACAGAAAAGGATTAATCAGTAATTGGTGCGATTATGCTGTTGGTTTCAGATGTGCAAAAAACATTGAATAAAATCAATAAATACTAATTAACAAACACTTAAAATTTAATATAACTAACTATATTTAACCATCACAGCACTAAAAAATTCAATTTTTAAACAATGAAAAGCCAAATCACCTTACTTTTAATCACAGTTTTTAGCCTGAACTGTTATTCCCAAATTTCTTTTGAAAAAGGATATTTTATTGATAATAACGACCAAAAGGTCGAATGTTTTATCAAAAACAATGATTGGGACCTTAATCCAACCTTGTTTACTTATACATTAACAGAATTGGGAGAACAAAAAAAACTCACCATTAACTCTGTAAAAGAATTCACAATCAATAATAACGCAAAGTATATTAGAAGTACTGTAAATATTGACAGGTCAAAATATAAGAGTGGGGAGTTAAGTGATCAAAGGAATCCAATCTTTAAAGAAGAGACGCTTTTTTTAAAGGTTTTAGTTGAAGGTAAAGCCAATTTATATTTGTATAAAGATGGAATCGGAACAAGTTACTTTTATAATACCGACACTACAGAAATTGAACAATTAATTTATAAAGAATACAAAACAGGTGTAAATAAAGTTGCTGTTAACGAGAGCTTTAAGCAACAACTTTGGATTCATTTGCAATCACAATGCCTAACGCAAAATCAAATAAACAACACCCGATGCCGCAGGAAAGAATTGGTAGAAATATTCAAGGCTTATAACGAGTGCAATAATTCTGAATACATCACCTATGAAAGAAAACAAAACAAAAACTCTTTCAACCTTTCATTAAGACCCGGTTTAAATACCACTTCTCTCTCCTTTATTAACGCTGCATCCAGTTACAGAAATACTGATTTTGGCAATGAAACAACATTTAGACTCGGAATAGAAGGTGAATTTGTATTGCCATTCAATAGAAATAAATGGGCAATTATAATTGAACCAACCTATCAATATTTTAAATCTGAGAAAGACCATGCAACAGGCGATTATGTTACCACTGCCGACTATAAATCGGTTGAATTACCTGTTGGACTAAGACATTATTTCTTTTTGAACGATAATTCTAAAGTTTTTATTAATGGATCATTTGTTTTGGATTTTTCTGGAAATTCAAAGTTCTTATTTGAAAACGCTGGTGATTTAGAGATTAAAACAGGAATGAACTATGCTTTGGGTTTAGGATATAAATTTCAAAATAGATATAGCGCTGAACTGAGATATTTTACAAACAGAGACCTTTTCCAAAATTATATGAACTTTAGTAGTGAATATAAAACAATATCAGTAATTTTTGGATATACTCTGTTTTGAAGCAATATCAAAATTGTTATTTATGAGTGATTTAAACACCCAAACATCCTAAAAGATAGACATCTTTTGTATGAAGAAGATCATTACCTTTTTTTCCATAATTGTTTTATTACAGACAGCCAATGCACAGGATCTGGATCATTTAATGACACGAAGGTATATTAGCTGTCCTGACATTGAATATAATTGCTCCTTCTTAATTCCCGATTATTATCAACGAGGATTAAATGACAGTCTGAATTATGTTTTAGAATATTGGGAAAACAGATGTGGAATCAGTGATTTATTGTATCAGACTAAAACACTGGTTAATATCAAGAACCGAACCTTCAATGAAAAGGATATCAATGATGATTTGTTTACGAAACTGGTGGCTTACAGAAAACGAAAAGTAAATAATATATTCTATTCCGGAATGTATTCGAGATATTATCCAAGCGATTATACAAATGGATTATATAACAGTTTCTTAGAATCTTTATCTAATGATATCTTAAATCAAACGAACTTAACCCTGGAAGAAAAGTTTATAACTGATCTCTACTCCAATAAAACTAAATTATCTGATTTAGCAACAGACAAATATGCGGGTAATCGATTTAAAAATCAGTATGAGCAATTCGTCGATAGTATTAAACATCTTCCAGAATTTACTTTTACGATCTATTCCGGATTTTTTATTACTAATCAATCCGTTAACACAATAGGTAACAATGGAATAATTGGTTTTGGATTTGGCGGAATTTTTAACAAGAATTCTATTGATATGCTTCTGGATTTTAAGTTTGGGGGACCAAAAAAAGAATACGATGTACTCTACAAAAATTCAGTAATTACAACAAACGAATATACCGGGATGTATGTTGGATTGGAATATGGGCGGACCCTCCTCTCCTATAATAATTCAGAATATTATCTGTCAGGTGGTCTTGGTGGTGAAAGAATTACTGCTATTGCCAGAGATGATGAAAATGATATTGACCCTAAGTTTCTTTGGTCTCCCAATTATAGTGTAGGTATGGGTTATCGATACAGATATAACTATAAAAACTATTTATCCTTTCAATTTCGTTATCAGCATCTTGACTTCGATAATCCATCGGGTACCAAACTCGAAGGAAATACTTTTACGTTAAGAGTTCTGTGGATTATTTCATCTAACGGAATGAAAAGTTTATTACCAAAGTTATAAACAAGCTTAAAGTATTGCATTAATCTGTTCACTATTCTGGCTGCCTTATTCAGTAAAAGAAAAATATCATTTAAAAACCTACTAATACGATGAAAAGAATTTTATATTTTATTGTACTATTAATTTCAATATCAAGTTGTTCACATCGAATTGTAAGAAATGGGTATCAAATCTCGAAATCTGATTATAAGAATTGTGAGATTCAAATAACAAAGTTCATTAACTACAACGATTCAATTGAAAAAATTGGAGAAATTATATTAGGTGAATCAGGCATTTCAGTTTCTTGTAGTGAAGCACACGCTATTGAGATATTACAAAATGAAGGATGTGCTATAAATGCTGATTTAATTAATATAACAGAAGAGACCAGGCCCGATTTATGGAGCAGCTGTTATCGATGTAAAGCTGATTTTCTAAAATATAAAGATCCATCATCAAAACCATTTAAATCGGAATACTATCAGGAAGAAAATTTGAATAATAGGGTTTCAGATGACAGAGTAAGAAATACTGTTGTTGGAATATTTGCTGCCGTTTTAGGTTTTGCTTTAGGTTATTACTTATTTCAATAATAGCTATCCATATTGCAATGCATTAATTATTAGTAATGGATAAAAACTTAAGCCAGATTAAAACAGATATTTACGACAAACATTCCCTAACAATAACAAATTTCATAACAGAAAAAGAAAGTAAGGAATATGATGCTTGTCGGTTTCAATTGAATGGTCGGCATATCATAAGTAGAAGCGCAAAAATCACAACCAAAAAAAACGGACAATTCGTTACCTTTTGGAAAAGAATTAATAATAGTCCTATTCAACCTTTTAACTGCAATGATAAGTTTGACTATTTGATTGTAAATACCAGAATGAATAAAAAATTAGGGCAATTTGTGTTTCCAAAATCAGTATTGATTGATAAGGGAATAATATCAACAGAAAAGAGAGAAGGTAAAAGAGCATTTCGGGTTTATCCTAAATGGGATGTTGCAAAAAGCAAACAGGCACAGCTTTCTCAACAATGGCAGTTGAACTATTTCTATGAAATCACCAATTTAACAGACTTAAATAGAGTCAACGAATTGTATATTGGAAGATAAAGCGTAGTTTAAATTATTTTTAATCATATCTACCACGCAAAACAACAACAAAGTAAGTGTGTTATGACTTAGTGAACCAAATCACTAATATTAATCTTACACAACCTTTTAATTACTATGAAAAAAAAGACTTCAATTTGGATTATTAGATTTTTATTATTCCTGGGAACTGCTATCTCTTTGTTTTATGTACCGTGGCCTATTGTAATAGCCTGGCTAACACCAATGCCACAAACGATACAGGAACAAGTTGATAAAGCAACAGATTATGGATTTGACGGGATTATTGTTTGTGTGAATAAAACAGGTAACCATTCCGAATTTTATACTTCAGGCTACAAAAACAGAGAAACCCAAACTCCTGCCGACCCGAACTCATTATTTAAAATTGCCAGTGTTGATAAGCTTTATACGGCTTTAGCTATAGCCAAATTAGTTTCTGACGGTCAATTAGCACTAGACCAAAATCTTGCACATTATTTTCCAGACTTAAAGGATAGAATTGAAAATTCGGACAAAATCACCATTCGTATGATGGTTCAGCATCGCAGCGGAATACCCAATTATACTTCGACATATAATTATTGGGCTCATCCCAAAACAAACGATAACGAGCGTTTAGAACTTGTACTTGATTTACCTGCCAATTTCGAACCTGATACAGATTATGAATATTGCAACACTAATTACTTGCTACTATCACAGCTTATCGAAAAAGTCAGTGGTAAGAACAAATTTCAATACCTAAAAGAAAATATTTTAGATCCTCTGAATCTTAAAAACACTTACGGTTCCATTCATGATGTAAATATGGATGATGTGATGAGCGGCTATTATGTTGGTTATGAATACGACCTAAAAACTGACGATAACGATGCCATGCTGGCAACGGCAGAAGATTTAGCTAAGTTTATCCGGGCACTCAATGATGGTTCTGTTTTTAAAAACAAAGAAGAGCAGGAAATATATTCCTCAATTTACAAATTTGAACACACAGGACTAATACCCGGATATCAGACCATTGCAAGGTATTATGAAGATGTAGATGCTGTTGTTATTCAATTTACAAACACTGTGAATTTTGATGGATACAACTGGAACATGTCGGAAATAATGTATAATAGAATTGTAAAAATTATCAGAAGCAATTAAAGCCTTTATACCCCAGAATCAGAGAAAGCAATTCTACTTAAACTTCTAATCAAAACTTTCCATTTTTTATAATTAGCCTCCAGAGAAATGTTTATTTTTTACTACATTGACCACAATATTAATTTGTGTTACAGGCTGACGAATGCTTTAATCAAATTACAAAAAGAATAACCTTAAACTTAAATACAAATTACAAAATGGGTTTATTTAGCAAAATACGTGGCGAATTTATCGACATTATTGAATGGCTCGATGATTCAAACACTACAATGGTTTATCGTTTTGATCGCTACCAGAACGAAATTAAAAACGGTGCAAAACTAACTGTCCGCGAAGGACAAGTTGCTGTATTTATCAACGAAGGCCAGTTAGCCGATGTGTTTCAACCCGGAATGTATGAACTAACAACGGCCAACTTACCAATACTTTCCACATTAAAAGGCTGGAAATACGGATTTAACAGTCCTTTCAAAGCTGAAGTTTACTTTGTAAATACACGAAATATTACTGCTCAGAAATGGGGTACCAAAAATCCGATTACGATCAGTGATGCTCGTTTTGGTATGCTCGAAATTCGTTCATTCGGTACCTATGTGATTCGCGTAAAAGATGCACCTGTTTTTATCAAAGAAATTGTTGGAACAGATGGACATTTTACAACAGAAGAAATTGCAGAACAACTGAAAAGTATGATTGTGACGCGCTTTACCGATGCTGCTGCCGAAGCTGAAATACCCGTTGAAGCATTTGCCCGTAATTTAAATGAATTATCGGAGTACGTTCATAAAGTAATTGGACCTGAGTTTGAACAATACGGTATTGAAGTCACCAAGTTTTTGGTTGAGAATGTATCAATGCCGGAAGAAATTAAGAAAGAGATATTTGAGTTAAGTCGATTAAATGCGATTGATTTAAATAAACTGGCTCAGATGAAAGCAGCCAAAGCCATGGAAAAGGCAGCCGAAAACGAAAGCGGAACAGCCGGAGCCGGAATGGGTATGGGTATGGGCTTTGCGATGGCCAACCAAATGGGGCAAACCTTTGGCGGTGGACAACAACAGCAGCAAACGCAGTCAACGCCTCCTCCGGTACCTCCTGCCCTCACCTTCTTTGCAGTTATTAATGGTCAGCAAGCCGGCCCGTTTGATATGAATACATTAAAACAGATGGTGATGCAAAACCAACTTACAAAAGATGTATTGGTTTGGCGCGAAGGAATGGCAAACTGGACAGCCGCAGGTCAACTACCTGAGCTAAATAGTATTTTCGGAAGTGTTCCACCTCCAATACCTGGTCAATAATGGAAGAAATACAAGAACAGGAACTAAAAGTGGGCACATTTGCCTGTACCAGTTGTGGTGCCGATTTAAAATACAAACCTGGTACAGTTCATTTGAGTTGCGAATACTGTGGTGCCAGTAATGAAATTCCACAAATTGACGCAGACATTAAGAAGCTTGACTTTAATGCTTATCTGGCGAATCAATCAGAGTCCATTGAAACCAGTGTTGAGAGCTATGTAAAATGCGAAAGTTGTGGTGCATCATCCACCCTTGAGCCCAATGTTACTTCGGCTCTTTGCCCCTATTGTTCAACCCCTTTGGTTGTTGAACAGGCTAAGGACGAAAAAATAATTCAGCCAAAATCACTTCTTCCGTTCAAACTGGATAAGAACGGTGCAAAAGGTGAATTTAAGAAATGGATCAAGAAATTGTGGTTTGCTCCCAACGACCTTAAAAAAGCTGCGTTAAACTTCGATCATTTTAAAGGAGTTTACATCCCTTACTGGACATTTGATACCGATACTTTTACACGATACATTGGACAGCGTGGAGAGTATTATTATGTTACCGAGACCTATACAACTACCGAAAATGGTAAATCGGTTACAAAAACACGTCAGGTTCGAAAAACCAGATGGTACCCGGCAAGCGGCAGTGTAAAGCGATTTTTTGATGATATCTTAACGGTAGCAACAAAATCGCTTCCTCAAAAGTACATTTACAAACTTGAGCCCTGGGATTTACAGAATTTAATTCCGTTTGATAAGAGTTACCTGAGTGGTTTTATCACGGAAAAATATCAAATCGAATTAGAGGAAGGATTTGAAATTGCAAAAGGAATTGCTGAACCTGAAATACGCAGTTTGGTAAGACGAGATATTGGTGGAGATGAACAACGAATTATCTCAATGAACACTCAGTATGACGATATCACGTTCAAACATTTACTGTTGCCCGTTTTTGTAAGTGCATACAAGTTTAAAGGAAAGTTATACCAGTTCCTTGTAAATGGCAGAACCGGTGAAGTTCAAGGTCAACGACCATACAGTTGGATTAAAATTACCCTTACATCACTGGCTGTTGCTGCAATTATTGCCCTTATCATCTATTTCACTAATAACTAAATGTTATTCTGATAATATTCAGTCTGAGAACGGCTATTTAAATACTCTATTGTCGGCAACTTTAGGTTGCCGACAATAATTTTTTTAAACACAAATAATATTAAATCTTCTCTGAAGCTCATGTACTTTACCTAATTTGATCATGAATAAAAGCTAATTGATAAATAATATAATTAAAGACTAACTCGATTTTACTTTATTTCAATTCCAAAGATCTTTTTTAAAAATAGACCTAACAAAACGGCCTTCTTTATCTATGAAAAAACAAAAACTAATGCAAGGCGTTACAATAATTCTCCTTATTCTAACTGGTGTTGTATTTGCACTTCAGTATAGAAATGACAAAGAAAAAATTGAAATTCTTAATGGAGAAATTGAAACTCAGAAATCACGCATCGTTTTACTTAGTGATGAAAAATCTTATCTGGAATCACAACTTGAAAACTCAAACACCAATTTGAAAAATTTTGAGCACGATAAGTACGCAACTGAATTAAATGATTATGAGGACTACATAACAGATTCGTTGATACGTTCAATTGAAAAATTCGAATTAGATAGTTTTGATTTATCAATCAGAAAAATTACCAAATATGAATTTAATAAACTGATAACTGATAATAATTCAAATAAATTTGAAGGTATTCTCCATATGAATTGGAAAGCAAAACCTAATGAAAATGTTAAGAGAATCAACAATTCGACATTCGTGTATAAAATTGATTCTGAAAGGATGGATACTTTAAAAAATAAGGATATAGGAAAAATGAGTTTTTCAACCTATAAATATGCAGGTTTTATCGAAGAAATAAATTCTTACTTATTTGCTGTTCAATACTATGAAGCTCATGATTGTATTTTAATCAGTAAAAATACAGGTGAAAAGATAAATTTAAATCATCATATCGTTTCATCAGCTAAACACCAAATATTAGTTACTTATGATTGGGATGAATGGACTTATACATCTGGAGGTATAACCTTCTATGATATTATTGATAAGAAATTAAAAATAAGGTTTGAATTTGATCCACCAGGGACTAACTCATATATTTCAACTGGATTTTATTGGAGCTTCAGTGATATTTACATAACAAACAGAAATTCAATTACTTTCAAGTGTCAATTTCAGGATTATCGGACTTCAAAAACATATTGGTGCTATGCCGTATTTGAAATCAAAGAAAAAGTAAATTTACCAACAAACTAAAATTGTTTTCATAAAACCTAAGTAACTAAAAACAATGAGTAAAAAAGTCTTGGAAGAAAACCTGGAATTAACCGAAACTGAAAGAAACTGGTTAACCAGAATAGATTTTGCAGATACTTTTTCAACCACTAATCATACGAATAATTTAAAGGAAATTACAAATCTTGTTTTTAACACCACCCCTCCGTGGGTAAAAACATTGTTTACCATTCGAAATAAAATGGTTGAAATAATTGGAATTAAAACCAAAATACCGGACGATTATAATGAAGACTTCAAAGTAGGTGGATATGTGAAATTTTTTAAAATATATTCTATATCCGAAAATGAAGTTGTACTTGGAGCTGATGATTCGCACCTTAATTTTCGTGCAATTATAAAAAATGACCATACCGATAAGTATAACATCAAAGTAACAACATTGGTGGAATACAATAACTCAAACGGTAAAATGTACATGAAAATCATAAAACCTTTTCACAGGCAAGTTGTCAAAAGATTAGTTGCCAATGCCTGTAATGAAAAATAACAAACATAAACTCACTAATTACTCTGAAAACTAATCTTGCATTCAACGATTAGCCATCTTAATTAAATAGAAAACCGACACCAGGTTGTTGAATCAACTTTAGGTGTCGGCTTAGAAAAAGGATCATTAATAAGCTACTTCTTTCAATGTAAAGTAAATCTTTACTTTTCCTTTATCCTGCATGATTCTGCTTCGTTCTCCACTACTCACATTAATATTACTGACATATATTTTCTCATCAATACCACCAAGATGATTATCATTTACCAAATCTTTCCGGTAAATATCTGCAGTTATTCGCGCATAAACATTTTCGGGATCAAGCTTGTATAAATCAGTAACGGTAAAATTCTTTCCATTGATGGTATACCTGCTATTTTCAGAGAGTTTGATTGCATTGTCACGACTTACCGACCATTCTTTACTTCCCAATGATTGATTGCCATCAAAATATTCAATTTTGATCTTTCCATAGGTATCCCACGAACTGACAAGTCCAGCATCAAAATCCTTTACTTCTATTGCATTAATTGATGCAAAATACTTTTGATATGCCACATCGCAGTTGCGAATCGGATATTCTGACTGTAGAACGACCCGGGCAACAGGAGTACCTTTTTTCAGATATCGTAATTTGTAAGCGATTGGGGCACCAGGGTTATTTCTATCGTAATTTCCTCCCTGACTAATATACTTGTAAATTCCCTGAGGACCTTCTATTACACCCACAGCATCAGCTGCTGATCCTCCAATAATAACCGCATTAATCTTTGATTCTGTGATAATCTTTTCATAGTTAGTCTCTACTTCCCCATCAACCGAGTTAATGGTAGCTTTAAAAGCTGCATCAATTTCAGTTTGTGTTCGGTTTGTTTCTACCGTATAAATAACCATGCGACCGTATGCTACTGTTGCCACATAAACCGGACATGTACTTCCAAATACACTTGAATCCGGAGCTTTCGCAAAAAAGTCACCAGGATTTGCAGGAGGATCCACATCAATGGTATAATAGGTTTGAATAAATTTAACTACGAAACGGTTCGAATAAGTAGAATTGCTAAAATCAAATGAACCAGAAACTGATTTATTAGCGACCCTGTAATTAGCACCTATTGCTATATTTAATTGCTCCTCAGAGTATACATTACTTATTTCAAAACTAACCCTGGCTGCCGTTCCGCCGGTTACCTCCTGATCAAGAATCGTTTTAATTCCCTCACGCACTGACGACAAGGTAGGATTATTCACTGTTACTACCGGACTACCACTAATATTAGTAAGCGACGCTGAAAGTGTTACCGCATTACGATCAGAAATGATAGGTTCATAAGCCCCCGTTGGTATGGTTTCACCTTTTAAAATCGCCCCCGGGAAAATAACATCGGTTGATGGGTCCAAAGCCACCATCTCATCAAATCCTGTAGATATTGAATAAGTAGTAGTAACACACTCCAATGACTGATCATCTTCATCCCTCATCGGATCAGACAACCCCACTTCAACTTCACCACTCTCATCCGGTTGATTGAATTCTGTCAGGCTTTCCAATACTTCATTAATTTCATTCTTGTCAACATCATTTATTACATCATCGGTTGAACAAGCAGTCACCAACAATGCCAATAATAAAACTTCTTTACTTTTAAAAATCCTTCTAATTCTCATAGACAATAGTATTACGATTCAACACTTCAAAACTATTGCTAACCTTGCCTAAAAGCGAATTATGGGCATTGACAAAATATGGACAGAAGTAAAAAATCAACATTTAAAGAGTCTGCTTGTTGTACATCTTGAAAACTTTTAACCTAATCAGGATGAAAATATCAAAAGGCATCTTACTGATCCTATTTTTATCAATCTTTTGCCTGAAATATAGTATTGGACAGAACTATTTAACAATTCTGGACAGTGCAATTGTAAACCCCATTAAAAAGGCTGAACAATGTCTTGAAAGAGGTGACTCTGCCTGTTATAAATATTTCCGGTTGGCCATTGATGAGGCGAATAGACAAGGCGACTCTGTTTCGGCGATGACCTATAAAGAGATAGTTTTTAGTATATTCAATTTTGGCACGCCTGAAGACTGCAGAAAATTAATAAAGACAGCACTTACTGAAGTTGACTCATTAAGGTTTCCAGGGATTACAAGTATCTATTACCGACGAATGGGCATGACATACATGCGTACCGAAGTATTCGACAGTGTTTTTCCATATCTCGACAAATCTTTAGAGTTAGCCAGAATGGCCCACGATACCCTGCAAATTGGCATTACCTACCTAACCACAGCCGATGCCTATCATTTACAGGGTAAAACAAAACGAGGTCTTGAGATTCTTACTGAAGCTAAACCTTTTGCCGAAAAAGGATCTGAATTCACGAAGATTGGTCTAATCTTCATTGCCGGAAGTATTTACCTCACCAATAAAGACTATGAGCAAGCCCGACTAAAATATGAAGAAGCTATGGACGCGACACGGTCGGGAAGCAAAAACATCTACTTTATGGCCATGATCAATTGGGCTGTTGCTATGAATGAGTTAAATAAGCCCCGAATGGTAGCTGATAGTTTGCCTCAGGCTATCAAACACTTTAAAGGAACCTTTCAGGAACATCCGGCAAAGGCACAACTCTCACATGCCTTATATCTTTTGGGAGATCATAGAAAAAGTCTGGATCTGGCATTGGAAGAACTCAATTATAAACCTCAACTCGATTATCAGTTTATTACTTTAAACCGAAAACTGGCTGCCAGAAATTATCTGGCCTTAAACAATCCAGTTAATGCACTTGAAAATGCTTCTTTAGCACTCGAGAATGAATTAGAACGAAAAGATCTGGATGAAGAGCTTATTGAAGCATACATACTAAAGGCCGAAGCGTTAAAATTGAATAACCGAACGGAAGAAGCCTATAATATTTTAAACAAATCAATTGAGTTAAACGATTCCCTATTTGCCATTTCAAAACAAAAGGAGATTCTTAATCTTCAGGAATATTATGAAACAGAAATGCGCGAAAGTAAGATTGATCTTCAACAAAAGGATATTTCGCTCCTTCAGGCAAGGTCCAAGGTGGATAAGCTTCAAAAGATTCAGTATGCATTTGGAATGATGGCCTTTGCAATGATTTCATTGTTCCTGTATTTTATTTCACGCCAACGTATTCGTAAAAAAGAGCAGGAACGTAAAAAACAACAGGAAGTATTTGATCAAAAACTAAATTTTAAGAAAAAAGAACTGGCCTCTCAAACCTTGCACCTTTTGCAAAAGAACAGTTTTATCCAGGAATTAAATGATAATCTTGAAAACCTGAAAAACATACCCAAGGAGTTTGATAAGGATTACAAAAGGATTCAGCTGATGCTAAAACGAGAAGCGGCCTCTGATAATTACTGGGAAGCATTTAAGACCTATTTTAAGGAGGTCCATAATGACTTTGACAAAAAGATTCAATCTGTTTATCCGGGTATTTCAGAAAAAGAATTAAGACTTGCCTCTTTTCTTAAAATGAATTTAAGTACCAAAGAAATAGCTGATTTAATGAATGTGTTACCCGATAGTGTACTAAAATCAAAGTATCGGTTAAAACAAAAATTGAATTTAGATAAAGAACAGGATTTGTATGAATATCTGTTAAGTCTTTAGTTGCTTTTAGCAATCAAAAACCATATTACATATAAACCTCATTTTGAATACGAAATATAAAAATACATCTGTTGTTTTAGAAATAATTTCACAATACGCAGACAGTTATAATAGAATATTTCTATGTAGGTTATCAGATAATAGTTACCTTTATATCGAAATTTAGAATAACATCATATCGATTACAATATTAGTACTTGATATGTTTATCCTTTTTCAGAGAATTATTGAGTGCAAGAAAAAGAAAAGTCCGTATCAGATTATTCCTTCTCAATTTAAAACTGCACCCCAACATCAGGCTTTGATCGATAAAGCTAGATTTCGTTTTTAAAGGAAGATGCATTAAACATGTATTTTAAAAGTGCATAAACGACCAAACAATATCGATCAAACTCAGTTATAAAAATATAAACCAGAGGAATTTATTCTTCGCAAATGAAATATTAATTGGATGGCAAGATCACAGGAAACATTTGGAAAAAAAGAAGTAAGAAACAAAAAAGAGAAAAAAAGAAAAGATAAAGAGCAACGCAAGCAATTAAAAAAAGAACAAGGTAAAAAGGACTTTGATGACATGATTGCATGGGTTGATGAAAATGGTATGATCACGTCTACTCCTCCTGATCAAACTCAGAAAACAGAAGTTAAAGCAGAGAATATAGAAATAAGTGTTCCTAAGGCTGAAAATCGAAATATTATCACAACCAGAACGGGACGTGTTAACAATTTTGACGAGTCAAAAGGCTTTGGTTTCATCATCGATTTAGATACGAAAGAATCAATTTTTGTGCATATTAATGATTGTTTGGAACCGTTGAAGGTTGGAAACAAAGTTGAATTTGAAACAGAAAAGGGACTTAAAGGATTAAAAGCCGTAAAAGTTAAACCTATTTCATAAAATTCAATCTTATTCGGGTGTGAAATATGAGCTAATTGAGTAAAGTAGGGATAATACTCAATACGAGTTAAATATCAGGCATTTAATTGACTATGAAAATTACTGATACATTGAAGAATTTCAATTGAAACCGATAAAACTGATATTAACCATTGAGGCCATAAATGCTTCTGCCATCCAATGTTATGCAGTTGATTCAAATGATATTATTTCTTATTTCTCATATTATCCCGGGCTGAACAGAACTGATTTCTCCAACAATAACAAGCTGACTGACATACTTATCAAAAACAAATTTCAGCTAGAAAAGGTAATGCTGTCAGCTTCTAAACGTAAAATAAAAGTCGGACAAAAGATAAACTGTGTTTTCATCACCGACTTTAATTTCTTAAACGAATCAGATTACAACCAATTTATACGTCTCGACAGGCGAAACGGAATATTGAATATTTCAAGTAGCCCTGATGAAACAAAAGATATCTGTAAATTATATGCAGACGGTTCTTTTGCCTCTGAATCCTTTACATCAGGTTACGGCATAATTATCGATTACAACGATGGTCAAACCAATGTTATTAACCAATCATTTACTGGTGGCAGCAGTAATTTAATGGAACTTAAAGCCGTACAGAAAGGATTAAAACAATTAATAGAATTTGAAAGGATACAGGTTAATACCGATAGCCGTTATGTGATCAGAGGTATGGTTCAATGGATGCATTTCTGGAAATATAACAATTGGCAAACAGCCTCGGGAAGTGAAGTTAAATTTGCAGAAGTCTGGAAAGATTTGAATGCGATTACCGATGGAAAACTCATTGAATTCAAATGGATTAAAGGTCATTCAGGCCACACCTTGCAAGACTTTTGTCATATACTGGCTAAAGAAAGTGCAATCACTATTCAGGGTAATAATAAGAAATAAAAAAAGGATGGCCAGACCATCCTTTTCTTGTTTTATTTTAATAACCCACTTCGTTTTAACAAGGGTTCTATTGAAGGCTCTTTTCCTTTAAAATTCTTATATAAAGTCATTGGGTGTTGGGTACCCCCTTTCTCCAAAATTTCTTTTCTGAAGCGATTGGCAGTTTCCTTGTCATAGATTCCATTCTCAAGAAACGAATCAAATGCATCGGCATCCAGCACCTCAGCCCATTTATAGCCATAATAACCGGCAGCATAGCCTCCATCGAAAATATGGGAGAAACCCGTTGAAAATGCAGTTCCAGCCACTTCAGGAAACAATTCAGTTACTTGCATCGCCTCCTTTTCAAAGGTAACCACATCACCTTCAAAAGATTCCTTTAATGAGTGCCAAGCCATATCAACCAAGCCAAAGCTCAATTGACGTACCGTTGCATAACCACTCTGATAATTATCACTGTCGATAATTTTTTGAATCATCACCTGAGGTATCACTTCTCCAGTTTGATAATGAACCCCTACCTCCTCAAGCCATTCCCTTTGGGTAGCCCAGTTTTCCATTATCTGTGAAGGAAGTTCAACAAAATCACGATAAACATTGGTTCCTGATAAACTTTGATATTTAACATTACTCAACATACCGTGCAAGGCATGTCCGAACTCATGTAAAAAAGTTTGTACCTCATTAAATGTCAGTAACGAAGGTTTATCACCTGTTGGACGAGTAAAGTTACAGACAATTGAGATCTGAGGACGAACCTCACTGTATTGATCACGGAAGGATGTCATCCATGCTCCACCCTGTTTACTGGGTCGGGGAAAATAATCAACATAAAAGACACTTAAGAAGCTACCATCCTGATCAAAAACCTCAAAAACCTTCACTTCATCGTGATATTTTGAAATCTCATTGGTTTCTTTAAACTGTAATCCGTATAAGCGGGAAGCTAATCCAAATACTCCTTCTTCCACCTTCTCCAGTCTGAAATAAGGCCTTGTTGCCTCATCATCCAGACCATATTTTTGAGCCTTCAGTTTCTCAGCATAAAATGGATAATCCCACCTTTCGAGCGGTTCTTTCAAACCATTCTGTTGTGCAAACTCCTCTACTGCCTTCACATCCTCATTTCCCACCAGATATGAAGCATCCAGGAGTTCCTGTAAAAACTCATTTACTTTTTCCGGATGTAACGCCATATGCTCTTCAAGAACATAATGAGCATGTGTTTCAAAGCCTAATAATTTAGCCTTTTCCACTCTCAATGAAACCATCTTTTTAATGATTTCCTTATTATCATGTTCATTATTATTATGACCACGTGTCGAATATGCCATGTACATCTTCTTGCGTAAATCTCTACGGGCAGAATATTTCATAAAAGGTACATAGCTTGGAAAATGGAGGGTAAAAATCCATCCATCCTTCTCCTGTGACTGAGCCAACTCCTTGGCAGCAGATCTCAGACCATCTGGCAATCCTTGTAATTCATCTTCTGTAGTTAGATGAAGCTGAAATCCATTGGTCTCAGCTAAAAGGTTCTCTCCAAATTGAAGACTCAAACGAGACAATTCACTGGTTATTTCGCGGTATTTTTTACGCGCCTCGCCTTTAAGTAAAGCTCCTTTGCGAACAAAGGCCTTATAGGTATCATCCAATAATTTTTCTTCTTCAACAGAATAAAAAGAAGAAGCCTTTTTATCATACACACTTTTTACTTTTGCAAACAATGCTTCATTTAACCATATGTCATTCGAATACTCAGTCAACATTGGTGATACCTCACGAGCTATGGATTGTATTGTCGAATTGGTTTCAGCATGATTAAGATTGAAAAATAAACTACTTACAATTCCCAGCTGACGGCCGGCTTCTTCCATTGCTTCAATGGTAATATTAAAATCGGGTTCATTGGAATTTTCAACAATGGAATTAATATGTCCTTTACCTTCTTCAATCAATGCTTTAAACGCAGGCAGATAATACTCCTCCTTAATTGAATCAAATGGAGGTGTGTTATGTTTGGTTTCAAATGTTTTTAATAATGGATTTATCATGCTATTATTTTTTACAATCTTTAATTTCTTACAAAAATAATGAAGTAAGAACTGTTTTAAATACATTTAAACAACAAACCTTTTTAATTATCGTTCGTTAAAAAGTGTAAAGCATGTTTAAATTTTGAATATATTCGTTTTAAACATCTATTAATCAAAAACAACAAACTACCAAAATGCTAAATCGACTTATTACAATTACCATTGTTTTAACCGTCCTATCATCACCCTTCTATGGCCATGCCCAGACAAACGAATTAAAAAAACACCTGAATGAGAAAGAAATTAAAAAACTTTCATCGTCAGAAAAGTTAATTAACAAAGGGAATAAGCTAATAGATGCAGTAAAATCCATTCAGGAAGAAGTAGATGCTTTAAAAAATGCGGATGGAAGAATTAAAACAAACAAGATAAATAAGCGAAACAAGAAAATTGCAGAAGCTAAATTAAAGGCAGCTATCTTTTATGAAGACGGATATGCAAAGCATATTGGTGTTTTGGATAAAAGAATAAAGGAATTAGAAAATCAAGGTAATGCTGAAGCTTCGAAAACCCGAAATGAAGTAAAATCGCTAACAAAAAAAGCCAAAAAGCAATACAATAAATCAGAACGTCTTTCTTCACCTGAGGATATGATTGAAATGGTTGAGTTGGCACAGGAGAACCAGGGTAAAGCGATTGAATTACAGGAAAGATACCTCTTATCAGTTCTTGACAATCAGCCTGAGGAAAAACCAATAGTAGAAGAAGCTGAAACAGTAATTTCAAATGTACCCGAAGAAGTTACAGATACAACTACTATTGTAGAAACTACTACCCTTGTTTCTGAACCAGTTGAAGAAATAACTACCGGGAGTGAAACTATTAATGAATCTATTGCAGAAGTTGAAACTCCTATTGTTCCAGTTGCAGGCGCTACCGGAAGTGAAACGATCATTGCAACAGTTGCAAATGAAGTATTACAAACCGAAACAACTGAACAAGCAACACCTGTGGTTGAAGAAATAATCGAACCTGTTGTCACTGAACCTGTCAAACAAGTAAAAGACGTGTTTTTAACTATACAGTTTTTGGCAGATAAAGAAAAGGCATCAGAAGAAAAACTACAACAAGCTTATAGTGGCAATCTGGAGATAATCGAAAAAACCGGAAGCGGCTGGTACAGATATTCGGTTGGTAAATTTACAGATGTTACAAAAGCGCGCGAAACCATGCAAAATGAAGGAATTAAAGGATTTATTGTAGCGTATAATAAAGATGAACGCATTTCGGTAAAAGAAGCATTGGAAATAATTAACAATCAATAATTGAAATAACTTACCACACATCAATAAAAGTGAAAACAACATGAAAAAAAGTCTGATTTATTTAGGTACTATCCTCTTATTGATAGCAGGAAATATAAATGCTCAGAAGAACATGCCTTTGGATCTTTTGAAAGGAGGCGTAAATGATGCTAATGCAATTGCAAAAGAATATCTAAGACCATACGGTGAGATGCTAGGTGTTAATCTGAACAGTGGTTGGTACAATTCTGCAAAGGTTCATAAACTGGCAGGTTTTGATATTACAATATCTGGAAGCTACACAACAGCACCCAGTTCAAAAGAGAGTTTTGATATTTCAAAACTTACTTTGGAACAGCTACAGGTAATGGATGGTTCGACAATTGCACCAACCATGGCTGGTGATAAGGGAAGAGAAATTGCATTTGAACACAAGGATGTACCCGGACAGGAATTGGTTTCGTTGAAAGGTTCCGGAATGAATACCTTTGTAAGTCCTATGGTACAAGGAGCTGTTGGCCTGCCTTTCCATACCGAAATTATGGGTCGTTTCATGCCTCGTGTTGAATACGGTGATTATGGCAAGGCATATATGTGGGGATTGGGATTAAAACATTCATTGAAAGACTATATTCCTTTTGTTAAAAGAATACCAGTTCTTCAATTATCAGCTTTGGCAGCCTATACGCATTTTGAATCAAAGCTGGGTGTTGCGGGTGAAGTTGGAAGCGGTAACCTTGAAACGATGGCCAATGCTTATACAGGACGTATTTTAATTGGAGCTAATCTGCCTGTTATAGCATTTTATTCAGGTGTTGGATATGGAAACACGAAAAGTAGTTTTGATGTAATAGGAGATTTTGGAGATTTACCAAATAACCCGATTGCTCTTGACTATTCCACAGGAAATTTCGATTTTAACGTAGGAATGAGACTTCGCTTAGCGATTTTCTCTATTCATGCTGACTATACTGTTGGTGATTACTCAGTTATTACAGCTGGTGTAGGCATCAATTTCAGATAATTGAACTCAAAGGAGCTGTCGGTTTAATATGATAACAGACAGCATCCTTCTCTCACGCCTGAATTATTCAGGATTACAATTAAACACCCCGTTATATTAATACCAAACTACCGTGAATCATAATCTAATTCATCGATTATTGATTACTATCTTCTTTTGTGGACTGACAATAAGTTCTTATGCTCAGTCTGCCAGCGATAGCCTTGCTTTAATCTTTTCTCCATCGGAGATAAAGAAACTAACAAAAGGCGATGAGCAGATTTCCAATGGAATTGACTTATATCCCGAAATAAACCTCCTTCTTTCTACCTATAAAAACTCTAACAGTAAGAATCCTGGTATAAGTCAGGATGAATACAAAATGCAAACAACATTAAGAGCTTGTCGCCCATATTATGTCGGTATGTTTGCTAAAACGGATGTATACCTTAACCGATTGAAAAAATTAAAAACTGAAAAGAAAGACTTAAATGAAATAGATGCATTGCTTGACAGATATAAAGTTCAGGTAAAAGCATCAAAAAAAGACTTTCAGAAATCAAGAAACAGCAGACATTTGAAAGATGCAGTAAAATACAGCGCTGATGCCATCAACAAACACCGTGAAATGCAGGCAGCGATGTATAGCGACATCATCGATATTATTAATCGTAAACCGGAAGAAATTGTTGAAGAAAAAACGATTGCACCACCTCCACCTGTGGAAATCATAGAAACAACCCCCGAAGAGCCTGTTGAGGTTACAACAATTGTACCTAAAAAAACAGAAGAAACTGTTACAGTAACTGAGGAAGCTCCGATTCCTGTTGTTGTAGAAAAAATACCTGAAAAAACTGTACAACAGCCAGAAACTTACTTTTCCATTCAGATAATTGCAGATAAAACAACCGTTAGTGAATCACGTTTAAAGATCGTTTATAAAGGTAGTCGTAAAATTATCATGAATGAAGGTGATGGTTGGTATAGATATTCGATAGGTAAATTCAAAAGTTTTGAAGAGGCTAACTCTGTTATGAAATCGGAAGGAATCAAAGGTTTTGTTGTGGCCTATTCCGATGGCAAACGAATAACAACATCTCAAGCCAAAACCATACTTAACAGCAAATAATGAAAAAAATTCTGACATATATTCTGCTATCGGGCCTGTTTGTTATTGGGCATAAAACTGAAGCTCAGACACAAGTTGTTGATTATTTGAATTATGGAATTGATAATGCTCAAGTTCTATCAGGTTTATATCTTCAACCATATGCAGGAATGCTTAATTCTACTTTAATTGGAGGTTGGAACATGTCACCACGTGTTCTGCGACCAGGAAGATTTAATGTCCAGTTCTTTTACAATCAAAGCTTTTCAAATGGCAATAAGCTTCTATATATCGATCAACTCATTGAGAGTAACCAATTAAGCGGTGTTAGTCTTGAGAATACTAATATTAACACTGCACCTACAGCCGTCTATAATTATCCGGGTATTCAGGAGCGGCCTGTCCTAGTTTATAACGAAACAGCTACCATGGTTCCAAATGGAAAAGAAATAAAAACCTTAGGTTTACCTCTTGTTTCTGCTAGTGTAGGTATTTCGATGAATACTGATTTAAGTATCAGAATAGCTCCTCCTCTAAAGAACACAAATATTGGTGAGGCATTTATGTGGGGTATTGGATTAAAACACAGTCTTATCCCCTATTTTAGATTTATGCAAAAACACCCGTTTCTGGAAGCTTCATTAATGGGTAATTATTCTCAAATCACTACCAGCTCGGATATAATTTACAATGATCCGAGTGGACAAACGCTGGAAATGACAGGTAAAAACATTTCCGGTAAATTTTTAATGGGTGCCCATTTTACCGTTGTCGATATTTACGGAAGTGTTGGATACAGTAACCGCACTATTGATTCTTCGTTTAAAGGTACTTATACTGATATACCAGGCGAAACCAGCTCTATAAGTGATCCGATAACCAATAATTACGATTTCTCTGCTATGGAATATGAATTAGGAGCACAGGTAAGAATCTATTTTTTTAATCTACAAACATCCTATTCATACAGTGACTTTGGTATGATCTCTTTAGGTGCCGGAATATCGTTTTAAAGATTACTTTTTTAAAGGATTTCCAAATCGTTCTTCAAAAACTATTTCATCCAGATTCTTTCTAATTTTATATGGAGGTTTGTTCTCCAATGGGTATCCAATTGGAAGTAATGCAATAGGTTCAATACCATCTGGTAGTTGCATTAATTCTTTCACCAAATCCGGATCGAAATGACATACCCAGCAGGTACCCAAACCTAATTCTGAAGCCCTGATTGTCATATGATCAACTGCTATGGCAATATCAATATCACAATGGTCTTTACTATCAAACGACCGCTTCCACGATTCGCTGTGATCGCCACAGACTACAATAATCTGAGGTACTTTTTTAAACCATTCTCTGTTGTATGCACTTTTTAATT
The DNA here is from genome assembly GCA_025499705.1 of Carboxylicivirga caseinilyticus. Taxonomy (GTDB): domain Bacteria; phylum Bacteroidota; class Bacteroidia; order Bacteroidales; family Marinilabiliaceae; genus Carboxylicivirga; species Carboxylicivirga caseinilyticus. The sequence continues at coordinate 74,168 of JAFMVE010000013.1, read as the reverse complement.
TATTCAGGTTATCCTCTTCCGAAACTACAATAAACTTCCACGGTTGCTTATTGGCAGCTGACGGAGCTAATCTTCCCGCCTCCAATACTTCCATTAAAAGTGCTTTTGAAACTTTCTGAGATTTATACTCCCGTATTGAATAACGTTCTCGCAATAGCTGATTAAAATGCATAACGGTATTTTTTCAATGTGTGGTTAATGTATTACTTTTGACACTATTACAAAATTAATTTTATAGCGAAAACCTGCAAATTTTATCGGTAGCAAATGTTTTTCATTCTTTCTAAACTGTTGTCTTTTTTGGTTTATCCTTTTAACTGGAGCCTTTTATTAATAATTAGTGCCCAACTCTGTAAAAATAAAAAGGTAAGAAGAAGGCTGCGTATTGGGGCAATAGTAAACCTAATTATTTTCTCAAATACAGCTTTTTTTCAACTTGTTACAACAAAGTGGGAAACCCAATACACCATTCCGAAATTATCCATTAATCAACCTTACAATATTATTGTATTGGGCGGATATTCCAATATGGATGAAGAGACACAACAAATTAGTTTTAATCAGGCAGCTGACCGATTATTACAAGCTTTACCAATTTATTATTTAAACGACAGCAACCAAATAATCATTACCGGAGGAACAGCTAATATATATTTTGATGAAACCCCAGAGGCAGAATATATATTAAGGTATCTGGAATCCATCAATATCGACCAGTCTAATATTCTCTTTGAATCCAAATCGCGCAACACATACGAAAATGCAATATACACCGGTGAAATAATTGATTCGCTTAACTCCACCAGACAAAATATTTTAATTACTTCTGCTTTTCATATGACCAGAGCAAAAGGTTGTTTTGATAAACTTAATATCGAAGTCATACCATTTCCAACGCAACCTTTACGAAGTCTTACACCTTTAAAACCGTTAGACTACATTTTGCCTTCGATTAACACCCTAAACACATGGTCTATTTTAATAAAGGAATGGTTGGGAATTACAATGTATTGGTTTAAATCATACCTCTAGATACCGATCCCAAAACCAACACTAAATACCGGATCCCATGCTTTATATGGGGAATTTTCATCCTGCAGAATATCAAATAATACACGAAAAGTAACAAAACTTCTTCTGCTTAGATATTGCCTGTAACCACCACCCACAAATAAAAAGGGTACAAAATTTCTTTCTTTTTGTAGTAAATAATTATATCGTTCCATGCTCAGACCAGCAAATTCAGCATGTCCAAATATAGATGGTAAAACATTATACTGCGCAAATAATCGTCCGCCATATTGATTATATGTTCTGGATGGTGAAATGGTTTTATCTTTTGTATATTGATACTCTATGCCTAATCCAGCATACACCTTATCATTCAATCTGGCACCCAACACAGGACTAATCATTACATTGGTATAACTACCCAATGTCAATCCAACCTGGCCACCCGTAAATAGTCTGTCTTTAAATGATTCTGATTCCTGTGCAAAAGAAGAAATAAAAATTAGCGTGCCTATCAAAATAAAACTTACTCTCTTCATTTAATACTGGATAATTTTAACAAATACCTCTTACCAATAAAACACTGCAAATACTCAAATCAACACCAAAACTGAATGTTATTTCATTACTATTGAATAATTTAACACACAAGATATCTCATAAATTATTCTATACTTCTTGATTTTTTGGCATATGTTTTGATAACTTTAGGTAAAAATAAAACCAAATTATCATGAAAACAATTGTTGCCCTATTCATTGTTGGTATTATTGGATTAAGCTTCTCTCAAAAGTCTTTTTCACAGGATAAAAAAAGCCGGAAAGAAAAACAGAAGCAAGAGTTTGCTGAAACATTAAAATTAATTGAGGGTAACAATTATATGTTTATTCCGGAGCGTGCTCTTCCGCTCGGAGGAGGCTCCTTTGATTTAAGCAGCCACTTTGGTTTCTTAAAAATTACAGATAATAATGCGGATTCAGACATGCCATTTTTTGGAAGAGCATTTCAATCCAGTTACGGAAATACAGAAGGAGGTATGAAGTTTAAAGGTGAGATGCTTGAAAAGAAAATTGAAGTAAACGAACGCAAGAATTCAATTGAGGTAATTTTTAAAGTAAGTGATAAAGATTTTTACAAAGTAAGAATAAGCATCTTTTCTGGTGGTTCTGCCACCGTTGGAATTACCAGTAACAACAGAAGTTTTATAAGCTATTATGGCAGAATCAGTGCAATACCAGAAGAAGAAGAAGAAGATGAATAATGATCTACATTGAGAGATTTACTCTAAAAGAATAGTACTATCTAACTGTTGTTAAATTATTATGGTTCCTTCTAAAAATAAACGAGCCTGCCCTCCAATCGTTACTCGTTCACCTAAATAATTACATTTTAATACGCCACCTCTTTCTGATAGTTGAAGCGCATGTAAAGTTTTCTTCTCTAACACTTTTGACCAATAAGGTGTTAATGATGTATGAGCTGAACCTGTAACCGGATCTTCATCGATTCCAATCTGAGGAGCAAAAAAACGGGAAACGAAATCGACCTTATCTCCTTTTGCTGTGACTATTACACCGCGAGCATCAACCAATGCAAGCTTACTAAAATCCGGTTTAGTTTCCTCCACTTGTTTTTGATGACTGTATACCAGTACATAATCCGTTTTACCTTTTAAAATAGAATCAGGTCGTAATGGAAATGCTGCTTTCAACTCCTCTGTGATCTCAGCAGTCTTAATTTCATCGGTAGGAAAATCCAACCAATACCAATCCTCTTCCTTGCTCACCTCCAACATTCCTCTGTAAAGAGTGTCAAAAACAATTTTATCTTTATCAAAACCAAGCTGTTCGAATAGCACAAAAGCACTGGCTAAGGTAGCATGACCGCATAAATCCACTTCTGCAACCGGAGTAAACCACCTGATAAAGAACTGTTCATCTGTAACACGCTTCACAAAAGCTGTTTCTGCCAGGTTATTCTCGGCTGCAACCTTTTGCATCACCTCATTGTCAGGATACTCGTCAACAATGCAAACGCCTGCCGGGTTACCTTTAAACAACTCATTTGTAAATGCATCTACCTGATAAAAGGGAATTTTCATAACCTTGATTTTGAATTTTGAAGATAAAAAAAATCCGGGACAAGCCCGGATTTAGTATTCATTCAATCTAAATCTATTTGGATAATAACACTATGTTATATTCTGAGTTCAATTTGACCACTCCATTCTTTACTTTAACTTTAATACCTGAATATGAATCAACCAGCTCTTCTCCTTCATTAAACACACCTTCTTCAACAGGTATAATTTTCTCTCCTTTTGCCAGATCAAGCCCAACAACAACAATATCCTTAAAATCACCATTTGTGTATTCTCTCTTAAAATAGTAAGGTGATTCCTGAATCATAGTATGTACACCAGCTCCAACAGCAGGGTGTTCGGAGCGAAACTTTCCTAATTTTTGATAATGAACTAATATATCTTTTGCTGGTATTCCATGAATCTCAGTATTATTCTGCAAATCCTCCCAATTCATTAGCGAACGCAAATTAGCATCTCCAACAGCCCCTTCAATGATCAGGCTTCTGCCCGATTCATCGCCATAGTAAACCTGAGAAGCCCCGGGACAAAGCAGTAATTTGGTCCCTGCTTCAATCGTTTTTTCTCTTTCCTTATCGTATGGATAACCATCATCATGAGATGTGATGTAATTTAACACACTCTGTCCTTTCAGAGGTCCGTTTAATTTAGCACTGTATAACGAAAATAGTTCCTCATATGCTTTATTGGCATCACCTTTAAAATCGAAATTAATCAGACTTTTCATTCCATAATTAAAGTAATCAACCTGCTTATCACCAAAGTTATAAAGTCGATCACCTGATATTCCATAGCCATAGACCTCACCTACCATAAAAAAGTCGTTATTATCCAAAACCTTATCCGGATTCGCTTCTTTCCACTCGGCAAAAGCCTTAACCGCTTCTTTCCATAAATCGCCCCATACATCTTCCTCGGTGTGTTTGGTGGTATCCAAACGATAGCCATCAATTCCGTATTTTCTGATAAAATCAGTTAACCACTTGATGATATAGTAGCGTGGAGTTCGAGGATAACCGGTGGCAGAGAAGAATGCATCCAGTTCACTGACTTCTTTTTCCAAACGACCTTCAGCTTCCCATTTCTCAAGCAGCTGAGCAGGTATTTCTACTTCCTCGTCAGTACCTGTTAGAACATCTGGCAGATTTTCGACTAAAGTACATGAAACCGTAGATTCATAATCGGAATATTTGCATTGTGGTTGTTGACGCACCCAACCTTCCGGCCACACCGGATCCTTTTGTGTCACTGGTCCTGTATGATTAATAACCACATCCATCAAAACCCGCATACCTTTAGCATGGGCAGCTTCAACCAATTCAGCAAACTCCTGTTCTGTCCCAAAATTGGGTTCGAAGGCAGTCCAATCCTTTGCCCAATAGCCATGAAAAGCATAGGTTAAGCCTGTTCCCTCATCAACAGCACCGTGTATTTGCTCCACAACCGGACTAAACCACAAAGCGGTAATGCCTAAATCAGTAAAATAGCCTTCCTTTATTTTTTGTGTGATGCCTTTAAAATCACCACCTTCAAAACCGCGCAGTAAGCCACATTCTTCTGTTCGGTTAAAATTAATATCGTTTTCTGCATTTCCGTTCTGGAAACGATCCGTTAGTAAAAAGTAAACATTGGCATTTTCCCAGAGAAATGGAACTTCTGGCTTTTGAGTGGTTTTTTCAGGACTTTGACAACTGATCGATATAATGCTCAAAAGCAAAGCCGAAACAATTAGATTCTTCATTAGTAACGATTGATTAGTTAGTTAATAGTTCGTTTGTTTTAGGTCGGAAGCAATAATCCCTTTCCTGTTTTACCAGGTTATTGAACTGCATTAATTACTTCATATCCTTCTAATTATTAACGAACTAATATTGTAAGTAAAGATAAGTTATTGATGATAAGAAATCTAAAACACATGTGTTTACGAAAGTATGAAAATCATTATACACAACTGATTTATTGATATTTAAATAACTTTTATCTAGCCTGAAATAATTAGAGACACTCTACCGAAACGGTTTGCGAAAAGTTGCTATTAGATCATAAAACCAGCAAACCGGCTTCTTTTAGTTGCTTACAGGTATAACTATTGAGGAAAATATCAAAGTCACCCAACTGATGATTAAGAAATGACTCTCTCAAATCTGAAGTTTTAAAGTTATTATCTGATTGATACCTTATCTGTGGTAACCACACCATGATCCATTCTGCCAGATTTTTCTTGATGTTGATATGATATGTGTTTGTATGCGCATATATTTTCATTTCAGCCATTTCAACAACCTTCTTACCTTTCTTTTTCTGAAAGAATTCACAATCAGGCAATACTCCCATCCAAATCCATCTGGCCGTTTCTTTAACTTTTGTTGTTTCCTTTAGAAATGATTGAAGGTAATGAGGGGGCAACAATGATTTTGGTGTTTTAAAATCAAACCACTCATCAACCGGCCAATCCAAACCAACTCCATGCATAAAATTATAAACGGCCTTCTTTAAACCTTCACCAAACAGTTCGTGTGGCCCTCCCTGAGGATCAAGATGAAACAAATCATTATTAGCAAAAGATCCGTTTAATCCTCCGGTTATTTCAACATTGTATTTATCAGGATTCAAACCTACATCGCTATGAGCTGTCATGGCAAACTGATGCCAGAAAGCTGAAGTCAGCAACTCAAGGTCAAAGAGTTGACGAACCACCTCCAAAGAATCAATTGTTTCCTGTATTGTTTGAGTCGGAAATCCATACATCAGATAAGCATGAACCATAATACCGGCTTCTTTAAAGTTTGAAGTTACGGTTGTTACCTGAGCCAGATCAACACCCTTGTTAATTAGTTTCAGAATGCGATCAGATGCTACTTCCAGACCTCCGGAAACCGCAATACATCCACTCAACTTCAATAAGCGACATACATCAGCCGTAAAACTTTTTTCAAACCGAATATTGGTCCACCAGGTTACTTTCAGCTTTCTTCGCAATAGCTCCAAAGCAACTTCCTTAAGTAACATTGGAGGAGCTGCTTCATCAACAAAATGAAAACCATTCAGACCCGTTTGAGTCATCAATTGCTCCATACGGTCAACGATATCGACTGCCTTGTTTGGCTCATAACGACCAATATAATCCAGCGAACCATCACAGAACGTACATTTCCCCCAATAGCAACCATGAGCCAGTGTTAATTTCAACCATCGGCCATCACTCCACAAACGAAACATCGGGTTGGCAACCTCAACAACAGAAATATACTTTTCTAATGGCAAATCGCTATAATCAGGTGCTCCTGTATCCTTTTGAGGAACGTCTTTTTGCACCTCTTTATTAATGTAAGTTACAATTCCATCCTTCAAAATAAATGTTCGCATCAGTGCTTCTAAGTCATGCTTACCATCCAGATATTCACTTAAAAGTTGTAACGGTCTTTCACCATCATCCAAAGTAATGAAATCAACAAACTCAAAAACTCTGGGATCTGACACTGACCGAAGCTCAGTATTCACAAAACCGCCTCCCCACGATACTTTGATCTCCGGATGGTTTTGCTTAATCCATTGACCTATTCGTAAGGCTCCAAACAGATTACCCGGGAAAGGAATGGATATAGCCACCAGTTCGCATGGAAATTGCTTTAAATGCTTTGAAAACAAATCAAGCATTATTTCATCAATCAGTGAAAGTGGAGCATTCAGGGCTTCATACAAATGATCAAAACTTGTGGCAGATCGTCCCAGACGTTCGGCATAGCGTGAGAAACCAAAATTTGAATCAACCACCTCGGTGATGAAATCGCCCACATCCTCTAAAAACAAAGTACATAAATGCTTGGTCTTATCGGTCAATCCCATGGAGCCAAATAACCAATCCAAATCATCGAGCTGAGCAAAACGACTTCCTTGTGGTAACAGATCAGTATTGCAGATAAGGTAGGCCTGCTCCGTTGTTGGCTGACGAAGAAAATTCATCACTACATCCACAACTGAGATATATTCATCTCTTAAGGCCAGCATTCTTGCAACATCTTCTGATTTAGAATCCTCCTCTTCTTCAATGGCAAATACTCTTTCAAGACCCTTTGATGAGAATAGCACATCAATCAATTCAATACCCAGATCGCATTGATCACTGCCAATTCCTACCGTATTGAAATAACCTTTTAAATAGGGTGTTGCCGGATAAGGAGTATTTAACTGAGTTAATGGAGGTGTTACCAAAAGAACCTTTGACATATGTAATTTGACTATTTTTTAATATTTAAAAGCATGATACCAAGACATGACAATACTGCCAGTGAAGCTCCTGCAATTTCCAATGTACTGAAAGCTTCGTTAAATACCAACACGCCAATCAACACATTAACAATGGGAATCAACATATGAAAAGGTGATCCGGTTGCAATGGATACATGCCGATATCCTTCGGTATTTAATAATTGAGCCATAGCCGAGAAAACCCCAATAATGATCAGCACATAACTACCCGACACCGGACCTGTTAATTCAGGTATATTTGCAGGAATCAGGAAGATCCAAAAACCAACAATGCTCTGAGCAAAGAATATGGCGTATGAACTATCCGTTCCATGCAGCTTTTTTACGATCAGAATAGATATGGCATTGGTAAAGGCACTACAGATGGCCAGTATATCGTAAAAACCAAAACTCCAGCCCGAGTCGCCCTCACTAAACTTTAACGATACCAGTACTATGCCTGCAAAAGCTGATAAAATTAAGATCCATTTGGCTGTACTTACTTTTTCTTTTAATACAATGGCACTTAGTAAAGTAGCAAAAACAGGATATGAATAAGAATAGACAGATCCTTTTCCCATTCCAATCTTTACGATGGCAAAGTAAAACAGCGCTACTGATATGGCACCGGATATACCTCTTAAGAGCAAAAGAGGACTCCGGACAAATCTCAGATCAATTTTGCGAAACAAGGCCAGAATACCCAGAATACCCACTCCCACTGAAAAACGTACAAATACAGTTACAAAAGTACTGACATGAGACATAGATTTTACCAGTGTAGCCATAATGGCAAAGGCTATTACCGAAAGTAACATCAGAAATATTCCATAGGATGTTCCTTCTTTCTTCATTGGATAAGATTTTTGCCGAAGTTATAGATAAATAAAACAAGTACGATTGAAATATTTATTTTCCAATCTTCTTACACTATATTTTATTCATTTTCAGATGGTATTAATATTTAAGGTAAAGAAAATACTTACTTCAATTCGATTTTTTTGAGAAACAGTTTATTTACAAAGTACATCATTGAGAATTCGGTTGCAATAATATTATTGCCCCATCTGTTAACTTTAATTCAAAACCACCGTATACAGTCCACAAGAATAATTCCGTATTCTGAAAGCAAAAACAATTTGGGTTAACTAAACCCGGATATGGATTTGCTGACCATTGGGGATTACTTTTAATAAAAGGTATTAGCAACAACCTGTAGCTATTGTTAATACACTTGAAAGTAGATACTCGATTGGGTCGTTGTTGCAGAACAGCGACCCTTTTTATTAAAACAAACTAAGCTGATCAGCCTTTTCCTGCACCTCTGATCCCGGTTCTAATCTAAATACCTCTGTTGGAGCATATCGCGAAGTAGCAAATATCTGGTAACGGTCACTCACTACCTGAAAGGTTTTCAGTGCAATCTCCGGTCGGTTATTATCTGCTGAAATATGTGATAACAAAATGGTTTTCAGAGGCGTATCCTTGAGTTTATCAACCACCTTTACAGCCTGATCGTTACTAAGGTGACCATGATCGGATTTAACCCTGCTTTTTAAATGTGCCGGATACGGACCATTCAGTAGCATCTCCTCATCGTAATTGCTCTCCAGAAAAACGGCATGACACTTTTGTAAGTGATCCTTTACATTACTGCAAGCCGTTCCTATATCGGTCATCACACCAATGCTTTTTCCATTCAGCTCTACCCTGAAACTGCAAGGATCCACAGCATCGTGTTTTTTGGCAAATGAATGAACCTTTATATTACCTACCTCAATAACATCACCGGGCTCAAACACATTTACCTTAAAGGGTTGATGATGCACACGGGTTTTGCTTTGAGTAGTTTTGGTAAGATAAGCATCTATCTTATGCAAATCGGATAGAACTCTTAAACCTCTGATATGATCGGAATGCTCATGCGAAATCAATACAGCTTTAACCTTTTCAATCTTCAGGCCAACCTCCTTCATGCGTTTCAGTACCTGCTTACGGCTGATACCTGCATCAATCAAAACAGCTTCATTCTCATTTCCTACATAATAGCAGTTACCATTACTGCCCGATGCCAGCGCACAATATTCAATCATTCCTTATTAGTTAAACAGTTTTTAGGCATCCCGATAGCTATCGGGAGTCAGTAGTTGATACATATAAAGCCTAAAATCATTTATTCTTTTATTACTAATACACAACCAGCAAAGCGGTCACTTAGCTGTGTATAAAAAAACGTTCTTTCTCCACTCCTTTTGCAAACTTACCATATAAGGCAGAAGCCTCATCCAAAGCGGCTGAAATTTTTGCCTGATCATCAAAACCAATAATGATCATTAAAAACTGCTTCGTCTTTTCGGTAACCATAGTACGCACAGAATCGCTGGTTGGAGTACCAAAAGCACCTGAGTCATCCCTGAAAACGGGCAGATTCTCAATATTCAACTCTCCGCGCCCGATTCCTTCGTATGGCTCGCCCTCTTTACCCTTTCCCAGACTAACAGAGCCTTTAATGGTATTGTAATCGTATCCACAAATAGAGTAACCTGTTTTAACCGAAATAAGGTTTAGTATATCCACCACATTGTTGATATGATACAAACCCTTGCCATTGGCTACCCTTCGAAGCAACGACTCCGCTGACGGACGATAACGATTCGGATCTTTACCCAATGCCCTGTAGGCTTCTTTATTGGCTTTAACAGTTGACATTTCGCGGATCGATTCGGGAGTTAAAACCGGCTCCAGTGCTTTTAGTTCATTTCCCATTAAAGTCAGCAACTCTTCGCTGCTTTCCTCCACCTCAACAGAAATTAAAAAACCTCCCAGAATGATTGAAGGCAAAAGCTCACTAACCGTTTTCTCAATGCTAATATTCATATTCAGGCAAATTGGTTCTGTATTACAAAGAAAGGAAATTTTCTCCTGATCTTTTAGAAAGCTGATGGCTTCTAGCTAATGGCTGATTGCTTTTTTTGTTGAATTGTAGAACTGGTAAGGTGTTGAGTTGGTGCTTTAGTCCGAAGTCCGAAAAAAAGCTGATAGCTGATAGCTACTGGCTGATGGCTTTTTGTTGAATTGTTGAGTTGACATACAGTTAACCAAATTGACAATTCGACAACTAAACAAATTTCGGACAACATGAAATGATCCTAACTGGAGGCAATCAGTCAGAGAAAAGCTGTCAGCTATTAGCCAATGGCCATAAGCTTTTAATGTTGAACTATTGAATTGTTAATTTAATCCGAAGTCCATAGTCCAAAGACCAATCCTAACTTCTAATTCCTAACTTCTGTCCTTCAGCTTTTTTTGCCTCCTAACCATATTTTCCACATTTTTGCAGCTCAAAACAAAAACCATGATGATGCCGGAGACAATTAAAGCTGTGTTTTTTGATATGGATGGAGTGCTTTACGATTCAATGCCCAACCATGAATATACCTGGAAAGAAAGTTTTAAAACTATTGGGATTGATTTTCCTGCTGAAGAAGCCTACATGAATGAAGGGCGTCCGGGTTTTTCAACTATCAAATACGCTTTTGATAAATTTTTGCATCGTCAGGCAACAGAAGAGGACATCGATAAAGTGTATGGGGAAAAAACACGCTTAATGAAAGAATGTCCCGAAGCCCCTATCCTTCTGGGCATGAAAGAACTGCTGAAGTATTTGAATGAAAATGGAGTAAAAGTCTTTGTGGTTACCGGATCAAAACAACCCAGCTTGGTCGATAAGCTGGATGCTCACTTTGGGGTTTTGAAAGATAACATTGTATCGGGGCGTGATGTCAAACAAGGAAAACCACATCCTGAACCATATCTTATAGCTCTTGAAAAATCGGGAATGAAGAAAGATGAATGCATGGTAGTTGAAAATGCTCCATTGGGTGTTGAATCAGCAAAAGCTGCCGGAATTTATACCATTGCGGTAAATACAGGTAAACTTAACGATCAGGTCTTATTGGATGCCGGTGCAGATAAGCTATTCAGCAACACTCAACTTTTAGCGGATGAGTTAATGAAAATAGAGTTATAACCTTAACTTAATATCAACTTATTATTCATTTAACTCCTTTAGTATTAGCGCACATTATTTTTGTTATGGAATAATATCTAAATAACAAGATTATGAGTGCAGAACAACTACTTGAAAAATTCATAATAGAACACCCTGATTACTGGGAATTTGACGAAGAGGCCAAAGAAGTTGCAAGATTGAAGGAGTTATGCAAGTTGAAAAACAAAGAGAATTAAATTAGGATTATTTATTCTTAGCTTTTTTCTGTACCAACTGCCCCAAATAATAAGCCAATAAAAGTGGGATTAATGCAAATCCTAAATACTTTTCCAGCAAGCCGGTACTAATAGTTATTATCAACAATACAGAAGCTAAAACTATAAAAATCAAATCGAAGTAGATTTTTTTCATTTTTGAGAGGTTTAATTGATTGAGCAACATACATTAATTGATTAATGTACTGAGAACAAATCTGCTCTTATGAATAATATTACTCTACAATTGAACATGTTTATTTTTCAATCATAAATTGACTTGCAGCATCATAATCCCTTTCAACAGAACGAATCATTCCATCATCGAGAAAAACTTTCAAGTCGGATTTCAGAACCTTAAATCCATCATCCAAAACAAAGAAGTCAGAATCCGTCATATTGGTAACAAATTGGTTATATTGGAGAGAACTATGTAATAATTCAACTGTATCTGAATCAATACTGATAATTTTCAAGAAATAATAAAACGTCGGCCCATCATCATTTTGTTGTATCAGATAAACATCGCTAACCTTTGGACTAGAGACATATTCAACCCTCTTTTTCTGACTCTCATTATTTGCATACACTCCTGTAATAATTAATAATGCAAACAGAATAAGGCCTGAATACATATAAATTGGAGTTTTTGTAATAGAAAGATAATGATTTACCTTTTCCTGATTAAAAGTATCTTTGCAATTCAAGCAAACTGTTCGAATGGTTTTAACACTTGTTGGGAATACAGGAATAAAAAATATATGAAAGTATTCCTGATACACAGAAAACTGTTGCTGAAAACTACCACATTCCTCACATTTTATATGTGAATTATTATACTTTTTAATCCTGACTTTTCGTCTGCCAAAAATTATCATTGCCATTTGTTAAGGTTAATATTACGATACAAACATTATGCAGACAACATTATCCTAAACAGAATGTCATCACATCATTAAAAATAATATGAATTGTCAAAATAACAAATCTCACACTGCAAACACCCAATAATTAAATACATAACCTACAATTATAATTCCTGTTGCCACCACACCTACAAAAACAGCTATCAGTTGCCATTTCAACACTTTTTTCAGAATAATTATCTCGGGTAAAGAAAGACCTATAACCGACATCATAAAAGCTAAAGCAGTTCCTAACGAAACACCCTTTTCAATCAAAACACTTACAATTGGAATTATACCGGCAGCATTGGAATAAAGCGGCACACCAACCACAATTGCCAACAATACCGAATACCAATTATCGGCTCCTAATACACGTGCCAGAAAATCATCGGGTACATAACCATGAGCCCCTGCTCCAATGGCAATACCTGCCAACACATAAATCCAGATTTTTCCAACAATCTCTTTAACTGAGGTAAGACCAGCTATAATCCTGTCATTAAAAGTCAATTGAGGTAATTCCAGACCATTTTGTTGTGATTTAACTGTAAAAACCCAATCAGCCACGTACTTTTGAAGTTTTAATTTCTCCAGAATATACCCGGCCGAAATAGCCACGATCAGTCCTGTTGCCACATATATTAAGGCCACTTTCCATCCAAACAAACCAACCAGCATAACCAGAGCCACCTCATTAATCATTGGAGCAGCAATTAAAAATGAAAAAGTTACCCCCACAGGAATACCGGCTTCTACGAATCCAAGAAATAGTGGTATAGCTGAACAGGAACAGAAAGGAGTTACTATACCTAACAACGATGCCATTATATTACCTACAAAAAGTGGTTTTCCTTCCAGTGCTTTACGGGTTTTCTCAGCAGAAAAATAGGATCGGACAATACCTACCAGAAATATGATCAACACCAGTAATAATAAGACCTTTGGCACTTCAAAAATAAAGAAACGTACTGATTCGGTAAGATGCGTTTCAGCTTTCATCTTAAATACATCATCGACTATAAAATCTGAAATAGGTTTCAGGTAATGATAGATGATCACCCAGGAAATAAGGGATAAAATCAGTGTAATAATTCTTTTTGTCTTCATTTTATATCCAAACAGCAATTGTATAATAAATTCCTATTCCAACAAAGGTGATAGCCACCACCCGTCGAAACCATATTTCGAAAGCCTTGATTTTGTTGTATAAAGTCCCCACACCTGAAACGGTGTAAGCCAGTAACCAGGCGAATACAACTACCGGTATGCCCGTGGCGAAAGCAAAAACCGGTGGTAAAAGCATTCCTGAAGAACTTTCGATAGTCATAGGTATAAGCATGCCAAAGAAAAGTACCCCACTATACGGGCAAAAAGTTAATGCAAACAATACACCCAATAAAAAAGCATCCCTATAACTATGTCTTTGTTTATTCTGAAAATATGAGGTCAATCCACCACCACCCCAAAACCTTAGATTAATAACACCCAACATGATGAGCCCTATAATGATGAGAGCAGGTCCTAAAATCTTTTCTCCATACTGCTGAAAAACACCTGCAATCTTTATCTGGTCGGCACTTAAAACCAATACAGCTGCCAGCAACGAATACGAAAAAACCCTTCCAAGTGTATAAACAATACCATTTATAAACACCTTATTCCGGTTTTCAATATCCTTACTGATAAATCCAATGGCTGTAATATTGCTAGCCAGGGGACAAGGGCTGATGGCAGTCATTAAACCCAATAGCAGTGCCGACCAAACAGGTGCAGAACTGTTACTATAGAGATTATTAAGAAACTCCTCCATAAACTTAGCTTATTAGTTATTTAGGCAGAAGACAGTAGTTAATTTTGCAAATTCTTATTGACTCAATAACAACAAAAACTAACCTTACACATTCACTCGCAAACAATTACAATAAAGGATCGATTTTTTCTTTAATCAAAGCTTTTAGCTTTTCAGGATTACTGCGGGCATTCATAAATGCCTGACTGGTAATATTGATTTTTGTGTCACCCGAAACAATTAACAAGGTCTGAGCCGAAACACCGAGATTATTTCCTTTCTCTTTACCTTCTTTCTCATCCAGATTGCAACTCTCAAAACTTACCTTATCGTCATAAGTCTCAGCAATAGCTAATTTACTTACTTCCTCAACTGCATTGCAGGTTGCGCATCTGCGGTTAAAATGGAAATAGAACACTTCCACTTTATCAGCCTTAGCAATACTTTCGGTAGCATTACTTTTAGCACTTTTTGAGGAACAGTTAACATTTAATAAAATGAATGCTAACGCAATTGCAAGAAATTGTATTCTTCTCATTTTGACTGTTGTTGAGTAAGAATTCCTTTCATTAAAGTAATATCCGGTAATTGCCCAGACAAAACGACCTTACCATCTACAACTAAACCCGGTGTTTGCATAATGCCATACGACATTATCTGCTGAATATCCTCCACTTTTTCAACAACAGCATCTAATTGAAGTTCTTCTACAGCCTGTTTTGTTACAGCTTCAAGTGTCTTACACTTTTTGCAACCGGTTCCTAAAACTTTAATTTCCATAACTTTTTTCGTTAATAGTTTAGTTTGTTCGCAGTTCGTAAAACAACGAACATATAATTCAAAAAATTTTATTCCAACTTTAAAAATTCACGAAATAAATCCTGAGCTTCTTTCCAGTTTTCCTTATTAACACAGTATTTAATTTTAGGCGCCTCAATCTCTCCCTGAATCAAACCGGCGTCTTTTAATTCTTTCAGATGCTGTGACAGGGTAGATTTTACAATCGGCAAATCATCGGTAAGATCACCACTATAGCAACAACTTTGTTTTGACAATAATTCAAGTATATAAACACGAATAGGATGCCCCATAGCCTTTGCATAACGGGCAACCTTCTTTTGCTTTTCTGTCAGCACTTCTTTATACATAAATATTGTTCGTTAATTACCGAACAAAGGTATGAATTCATTCTTAATTTCATAATTATTTACACATAAAAAAGCCGACCGCAATTGCCGGCCGACTTCAGAAGGAGTACTACATATTTTCATTCAATTCATATGAGCCAATGATTCCTCAGCGGCCTGTCTTCCGGCGCGTAATGCTTTAAGATTAACTTCTACCACACCCTCACCTTTGCGACTAAAAATCTTACGAATACCTTCTTCCAATGCATCATAAGGTATATCGATAAATGGAGATGCGGCACCCAACATAACAATATTAGAAGCTCTGCGATTACCCACTTCACTTGCTATTTGGTCAGCATCAATGGCGATATGATGAGGCAATTTTTCAATTTCTGCCATTACTTTCTCCATATCCGGATATTCAGGAATATTTTCAAAAGGCGTAATGTTTGTCACCAACCATCCTTTACGGGAAAGAAACGGAAGATAACGTAACGATTCCATTGGTTCAACAGACAAGATTATATCAGCTTTACCTTTTGGAATAAGATCTGAGGCAACAGGTTCGGAACTCAATCTTAAATGCGACTGAACATCTCCGCCTCTCTGACTCATTCCGTGTACTTCAGCCTGCTTGAGATAAAGATGATTTTCCACTGCAGCCATTCCCAGAGTTGCTGCGATTGATAAGATTCCCTGACCTCCTACACCTGCTAATACTATATCTGATTTCATAATTTAAATATTTAACTATAAGGTAAATTACGGAACGGTTCTTTATTTACATCACTTTAAGAGAGAACCGTTCCCTTAAGATTAAATTTAAGACTTCAGACTATTACAATCCAAGCTCTTTCACTTTATGTACCAGACTCTTATTTCTTAAAGTTTGAATACACTGACGACGAGGAATGATCACAGAAACCCCTTGATATTTAAGTTCTTCGCGCATTATTTCAACCATCTCATCCAGGTTGGCTGAAGTTGGTTTAAACACCCTGATATGTTCAGGTTCAACACCAATTCCTTGAATAATACTTTCGAGATGACCTAAAGCCTGAGAGTCCTGACCACCTGTCATTCCGGTAGTGAAATTATCAGAGATGATAACCGTTATAGGAGTCTTCTCACTTACAGCATCCAATAAACCTGTCATACCAGAATGAGTAAAAGTTGAATCTCCAATAACAGCAACCGAAGGATTTAATCCGGCATCTGTGGCACCTTTAGCCATGGTGATTGAAGCTCCCATGTCCACGCACGAATTAATTGCATTGTACGGAGGTAAAGCACCTAAGGTATAGCAGCCTATATCGGCAAAAACACGGCCCGGACCATATTCTTCCAAAGCAATATTTAAAGCTTTATAAGCATCAATATGACCGCATCCTTTACACATAGCAGGTGGTCTTGATTTAACCAGATCAGGTACTGGAAATCCTTCCTCTACCGGAAGATTAAATGCACTGGCAACAATATTTGGATTTAATTCACCATCGCGGGGTAAGGTACCATCCAGACGACCATGAATTGGTGTACCCGCTTCCTGGTATCCTTTCAACAGTTCCTCAATAACAGGGTAACCATCTTCAAGAACCAGTATTTCATCACATTCATTTATCAGCTGATTAATAATGCTACGAGGCATAGGATACTGAGATAATTTTAAAACAGGATGATTCAACTCCCGATCCTTAAAATTCTCCATCAGGTAATTATAAGTGATACCACAAGCCACAATACCAAGGGATTTGTCATGCCCATCAATCATCCAGTTATAAGGAGATTCAGTTGATACTTGTTCCAGATCGGGACGTGTCGACAAAAGATGTTTATAATTCCTTCGGGCGAAGGCTGGTAGCAAAACAAACTGAGTAGGATCTTTCGGTAACGAACTATTGTTTTGATCAAGCAACGGTTTGCGAATCACTCCTGCTCTTGAATGAGCCAATCGCGTTGTTAAACGAATCATAACAGGTAAAGCATGCTTTTCAGACAACTCAAAGGCATGATATGCCATATCGTATGCTTCCTGTTGATTGTGCGGCTCCAAAATCGAAATCATGGCAAACTTACCATAAACCCTGCTATCTTGCTCATTCTGACTTGAGTGCATTGATGGATCATCAGCCACTACAACCACAAGACCACCATTCACACCCGTAATGGCAGCATTTATAAATGCATCGGCAGCCACATTCAAACCAACATGCTTCATACATGTCATGGCTCGTTTGCCTGCATAACTCATGCCCAAAGCAGTTTCCATAGCAGTTTTTTCGTTAGCCGACCATTTACTATGGATATTTCGTTCGCGGGCAAGTTTCGATCCCTGTATATATTCGGTAATTTCGGTTGATGGTGTTCCCGGGTAGGCATAAACACCCGACAACCCGGCATCAATTGCTCCCTGGGCAATTGCCTCGTCTCCTAATAAAAGTAACTTATGCATTGCGTTGATTTAAGTTATAATTTATTACCTCATGTAATCCACTCACTAAGTAATAAAGTTACGACTTCAATCACTATGATAAAAATCAACGCTTACAATTTAAAACCTATTTTAATGATAAATAGTAACAACTATCTTTCGACGACCTCCATAATTCCTGAATTCGCAAAGATAGATGCCTTGCCAGGTTCCGAGATTTAATCTGTGATTTGTAATAGGAATATTTAATGACACGCCCACTAGTGAAGATTTTATATGAGCCGGCATATCATCATCACCTTCTAAAACATGGTTATAATCAGGATCCCGTTCAGGAACCAATTTATTAAACACCGTTTCAAAATCTTCACGAACTGTATAATCCGCATTTTCATTCAATGTTAATCCAGCCGATGAATGTTTAATAAAAACATTCATAATACCTTTTTCGGGAAGAGTTGGAATATGACGCAAAATATCATTGGTTACCAAATGAAAACCTCTTCTATATTCCGATAATGTTATCTCATATTGATCAATCATCTTGAAAAATTTATTTTTACTTACAAATTATAACTAATCTTGCTACACCACCCGGTTTGGAGGAGTTTCGCCATTAAAAAAAGCTTTTATATTTTCAGCCACCAACGTCGACATTTCCTTTCGGGTTTCGTGTGTAGCAGTTCCCAGATGCGGGATCAACACCACATTATCCATAGCTAATAATTCATCAGGAACTGTTGGTTCATTCTCATACACATCCAGTCCAGCTCCGGCTATTCTGCCAGAATGCAAAGCTTCTATCAGTGCCTGCTGATCAATAACAGGTCCACGTGCCGTGTTAATTAAGTATGCTGACGACTTCATCAAAGCCAGTTCCTCCTTGCCAATCATTCCCTTTGTTTCAGCTGTTAAAGGCATGTTCAACGAAACCACATCAGACAGCTTCAATAATTCATCCAATGCTAAATACTGAGCACTAAAACTTTTTTCTATCACCTCATCCACTCGATTTCGGTTATGATACACCACTTTCATACCAGATGCAATAGCTCTTCTTGCCAGGGCTTTTCCAATGGCACCCATACCTATAATCCCAAGCGTTTTACCAACCAGTGTAGTACTTAAGTTACGCATCACTCCCCAGGTAACCTGCTTTTCGCGTAGCTTTCGATCCATTTCAGCCATTCTACGGGCAACCGAAATCATCAAGCCCATCGCCAGCTCAGCTGTTGGCTCAGTTACCGGATCGGGACTATTGGTTATAATAATACCTTTCGACTTTGCATGGGCAACATCAATATTATCATATCCTGCACCAAAGTTGGCAATCATTTTAAGGTTGGGAGCTGCATCAATTACCTCATTAACGATCTTATTACCATAAACTGTAATAATTGCATCACAATCAACGACTTTTTCTATCAGCTCCTCCTGAGAAAACTTTTCATTCTCAGGATATATTAAATTCCAGTCTGGCAAAACCTTTTGAATTTCATCTTTTGGAACTGCCAGCATTACTAATACCTTTTTATTCATTTCAATATTTATTTATTGATGAGATAAAGTTAATGAGTCTAGGCAAAAAAACTCCATTTAATAGCTCACCAAAATATATTTTCAATTAAGATTTACTATAAACTAATCGGTTAGACTTGCATTATTAAAAATTTGAATGTAATTTTCTTTTCCTTTCTTAAAAATAACAGCATGGCGGTAATGCATTCCAGATATGATGTACCCGAAGAAAGGAACTCACACGAAGTTCTTCCAAACAAGCTGGGCATTACCGATTTAAAATCCATTTATAAAGTTGAATTTGAAGGATTCTTAAAAGCGCAGTATATTCTTCTGGAACAACTACATACCAAAACCATATTCAACATTAAATACATTCAGGGAATTCATAAAATTGCCTTAAAGGATGTATATGACTTTGCCGGTCAACTAAGACACGTAAATATGACCAAGGGTGGTTTTTTGTTTCCCACTGCCAAGTTCCTTCCAACTATCCTACACCAATTTGAAGAAGAAGTATTAGCTAAACTACCTCATATCTATGCCGATAAGGAAGCTCTGATTTACGACATTGCCAAGGTTCATGCCGAACTACTATTTATCCACCCCTTTAGAGAAGCAAATGGCAGAGTTGCCAGAGTGCTGGCTAATCTGATGGCTGTTAAACAGGGATATGATTTTCTTGGGTTTTACAAAATCACACAAAGGCAATTTCAACAATACATATTTGCGGTTCAGTCGGCAGCAGAACAAAATTATGAACCCATGTACAAAATAATAAAGTCCATTTTTTAAGAACGTTTAGATTCTTTCAGCTTCAATTCCTCTTTAACATTAGATATCATTTCATCCAGTTCATCTGAACTGAATTCAATGCCTTCTATTTGAAAAGACGAAACAACAGAATTAACTGTTTTATTGAACCTTACATCTTCCTCATTTAAATCAGGGTGGCTATCCATCACGCTCTTCTTCATATACATAAAATTACAAAAAATTACCCTAAACTCCTCGTTTTAAGCAATACAATTTACCTTCAAACGTTGCTTTTTTTATATGGATTAACTTCCTATTTTTACAGCAATGAAAAATCGTCTACTGTTAATATCTATTATCTTACAACTCTTTGTAAGTCATCAAATAATTGCCCAGCAAAAGCAAATTGAAATCAAAGGTAACATTGTTGATTCAACAGGTTCGCCTATTCCATTTGCCAATATTGTTATAACCAAAACAAACGAAGGAAGCGTAAGTGATGAGACAGGTAATTTTTCGTTTTCCACTCTCACTCAGCCTCCCTTTGTTCTGAAGATTTCTTCCATTGGTTTTGCAGAACTGGAGATGGAAGTAAAAAGGGCTGAAGATCTGAATAATCTTAAAATAACACTCGAATCAAAAACCGAAGAAATTGGTCAGGTTGAAGTAGAAGGTAACATTAAAGATCAATCGTTTACTAAAATAGACCCAAAGTTAATTGACCGTTTACCGGATGCATCTGGAGGAGGTATTGAAGGCTTGGTAAAAAGTCAGATTGGTGTTTCTTCCAATAATGAATTAAGCTCGCAATACCGGGTACGAGGTGGTAACTACGACGAAAATCTGGTTTATGTCAATGATATAGAAATCTATCGCCCCTTTTTGATTCGTTCCGGCCAACAGGAAGGTTTGAGTTTTGTCAATCCCAAACTGATTTCGTCATTAAAATTCTCACCGGGAGGCTTCGAAGCTCAATACGGAGATAAGATGTCTTCGGTGCTGGATGTTCAGTACAAACAACCCAAAGAACTAAAGGGAAGCCTGTCTGCCAGTTTATTAGGCGCATCGGGCCATATAGAAGGCAGCTCCAAAGACAATAAATTAACTGCTATAGCCGGTGTACGTTACAAAACCAATAAATACCTGCTTGGCACCCTGGATGTAAGTGGTGATTATAATCCTACATTTTTTGATGCCCAAACATTTATTACTTATCGGTTAAGTGATAAAATTAAACTGGAAGCTTTGGGTTACTATTCGTTCAACGCATATGATTTTATGCCTGTTGACAGAAATACCGTTTTTGGTACCATCAATGAAGCAAAAAGTTTAAGAATATATTTTGAAGGACAGGAACACGATAATTTCCAAACCGGATTAGGAGCCATCACTTTTAAATACAATCCTGACGCATACAACCAACTGAAGGTTACTGCCATGGGTTACAGAACCTATGAAGAGGAAACCTATGATATTATGGGGCAATATTGGTTACAGGATCTCGAATCAACAGACGGATCCACTCCGGCCATAACTGATCCAGCTGAAAATATTGGAATAGGAACCAACATTGAACATGCCCGAAACGATTTATTTGGTCTTATTCAAAACATTGCTGTACAAGGCAAACACCAATTGGACAATCACTTATTATCATGGGAAGCAAAGTATCAGCACGAACGTTTCAAAGACCGTATCAATGAATGGGAAATGCGCGACTCAGCTGGTTACTCGATTCCTGTTACCAATACTGAGCTTATTTTAAAATATGCGCTAAACTCAAATCTTGAAACAAACTCGAACCGGGTTACAGGCTATCTTCAGGATGAATTTAAACTGGAAACCAACCGTGGAATTTTTATTATTAATGCCGGAATACGAGCCAGTTACTGGGATTTTAACAACGAATTGATTTTTAGTCCACGGTTGAACACTTTATATCATCCTGCCGAAAACAATAAAACACGTTATCGCTTTGCTACCGGAATATATTATCAATCGCCTTTTTATCGCGAAATACGAACACCTAAGGGTGAATTGAATTATGATATCAAGTCGCAGAAATCGGTGCAGTTTGTAGCCGGATATGATAAGATTTTTGATGTAAAGGAGCGCTCTTTTACTTTTACAACAGAAGCCTATTACAAGCATTTGACTGACATTAATCCTTATCAGATTGATAACGTAAGAATAAGATATGCAGGTGAAAATAATGCACAAGGCTATGCAACAGGACTTGATTTCAAAATTAATGGCGAGTTTGTAAAAGGTATTGAATCGTGGGCTAACCTGTCAATTATGAAAACAGAAGAAGATATTCTGGATGATTCATATACCGTGACAGATGAGAATGGTTTAGAACAGGTTGTTTATCCTGGTTATATACCTCGCCCGTCTGACCAGAGAGTGAATTTTTCGTTGTTTTTTCAGGATTATTTGCCTAACAACCCAACCTTTACGGTTCAGCTGAGTGTTTTATATGGAACCGGATTACCATTCGGACCGCCGCAATCAGAAAGATACAAGGCCACACAACGAATGCCCAGCTATCGACGTGTTGATATTGGATTTTCGAAAGATCTGATGAATATTTATCACAATATGACTCGAAGCAAAACGATTAAGAATGCATGGTTAAGTGTTGAAATATTTAACCTGTTTAACATTAACAACACTATTTCTTACACTTGGGTTAACGATGTTTTTAATCGCCAGTATGCGGTTCCAAATTATCTGACATCGAGACGAATTAATTTAAAGCTGGCGGTGGAGTTTTAAAGGTGTTTAATTGTGTTGAGTTGTTAATTTGAAGAGTTGAATATTATGCCGCTAACAATTCAACATTATTTACAGACAGCCCTTCGGGCTTTGATGAACAGCTTCGTTAAATACACATAGCACTCACGTACTATGCTGGTACAGGCGTCCCTCCGGGACTGTCATACAATTGTTAAAAAGAACATAACTATCATGTTCAATGCTCTCACAAACGTCCCTGACGGGACTATTAAGCATATTCTTTCAACACATATTTTTGTCGAATTGCTGATGGATTGAAGTATTTGATTGTTAATTTAATGAATCGAAAATTATAATCTATCAATCCAACATCATATACAGACAGCCCTCCGGGCTTTGATGAGCATCTTCGTTAAATACACATAGCACTCACGTACTATGCTGGTACAGGCGTCCCTCCGGGACTGTCATATAATTGTTAAAAAGAACATAACTATCATGTTCAATGCTGGCACAAACGTCCCTTCGGGACTAGCAGAAATGTCTATCCAGGCTTATTTGTTCAAATTGGTAATGTATTAAAGTGTTGAATTGAAGATTAATGCACAATATTCAAAATCTCAACAATCAAATCCCTAAAGGACTGCAGACTAAAAACTATAGACTACTGACTAATCACTAAAAATACAAATCCCTCTCTCCTTTTTTGATTCTTTCCAGGCGATCAACTAATTTATCTTTAAACTGCTCATCTTCATAGGATGTTAGATTATCTTCAATCAACTGATAACCCTTTTCTTTGGTTTCTGAAGGTGCATAATCTTCTAGATACTCAGCTAAGGTAAGCATGGCATTGGGTTGGCAGAATCGTTTGATAAAACCCGGTACCGAAAATTCCATAAAGTGTTCACCGGTTCTTTTTAACCGATAGCAGGCTGTACAAAAAGAAGGTATATATCCCTTGCCCACCAGATCTTCCATTATTTCATTCAATGATCGGTTATCGCCAATTTCAAACTGCTCCAGATCCAGATCCTGTTGATCTTTTTTGTTGGTGTAGCCTTTCATCTCAATATTGGTACCGCCATCAATTTGCGAAACACCAAACTCCATAATCTCATCGCGAATATGTCCGGGTTCCCGGGCTGTTAGAATCAATCCGGTATAAGGCACAGCCAATCGCAGAATGGCTACCAGTCGGGTAAAATCCTCATCACTCACATCGTATTTTTTATCCACTTCAAAGCCCGAAGCCGATTTAATACGTGGAAAAGAGATCGTATGTGGTCCAACATTATAAACGGCCTCAAAATGATTTACATGACGCAGCAAACTCAATACTTCAAAGCGCCAGTCGTACAAACCCAGTAAAGCACCAATACCCACATCATCAATACCAGCCTCCTGAGCTCTGTCAAGACCTGTTATTCGCCAATCGTAGTGTTTCTTGGTTCCTGATTTATGTACCTTCTCATAGGTTTCTTTGTGATATGTCTCCTGAAAAATCTGATAGGTTCCAATACCAGCCTCTTTCACGGTTTTGAAACCTTCAATATCCAATGGTGCAGCATTGATATTAACCCTTCGAATTTCACCATTTTTATGCTTTACACTATATACCGTCTTTACTGTATCTGCAATAAACCCAGCATTATATTTCGGATGCTCGCCATAAACCAGAATCAACCGTTTATGACCATGATCCTCCAGGGCTGTGACCTGATCGATCAAATCCTGATTGGTCAGTGTCATGCGTTCCTGTTTTTTATTGGAGGTTCGGAAACCACAGTATGTACAATCGTTAATACATAAATTACCAATGTACAAAGGGGCGAACAGCACAATACGCTTACCATATACCCTTTCTTTCAATTCACG
This sequence comes from Carboxylicivirga caseinilyticus, assembly GCA_025499705.1. Lineage (GTDB taxonomy): Bacteria > Bacteroidota > Bacteroidia > Bacteroidales > Marinilabiliaceae > Carboxylicivirga > Carboxylicivirga caseinilyticus. Next base: position 49,393 of record JAFMVE010000013.1, on the reverse strand, counting down.
GGCTGCAGCTTTAATGCGTTCGATCATTTCAGGCTCTCTGGCATTCACCAAAATGGCCGTTTCTTCAAGCGTCAATCTGTTTTTCTGCAACGATCGGCCAATAACAGCCTCAACCTGCTCCATGGTTGGATTTTCATTCTTCGAAATGTAACTCCATATCTCATCTGCATCGATGAAATTTTCCATTGGTCGGTCTGCAAGAGCATATTGTTGAGGATGATATATTATGGACATGATGCTGTTTTTAAAGAAAAAATTTTGCCTGAATAGCTCTGTAAATTTAGGATTATTCTGCTAATTCAAGCAATAAACTACCTAATTAATAGGGATAAATTTCTTCATTTATATGGATATAAAACAGGAGATTTATCACATCTTTGAACAAACTTCAATATCGAACCTTATTTAAAAAAAGTGTAACAGATATGATTGCTAATTCAATTTCGGAACTACAGAAATGGTTTGAAAACCATCAACAGATAATGATTGCTTTATCAGGAGGCGTTGATTCCAGTTTAGCGGCTTATCTGGCACGATTATTTAAAAATAAGGAAGATGTATTGGCTGTCATTTCCGACTCAACCAGTCTGAAGCGAAAAGACTTACAGGAAGCCATTGAATTTTGTAAGTTGTATGATATAGAATATCATATTCTGGAATCCGACCCTATAGTAGATACTAATTATGCAGCCAATCCGGATAATCGATGCTATTACTGTAAAAGCTTTTTATACGAGGCCATGATTCAATTGCGGAATGAAAAATATCCTTCCTTTACCATGGTTAACGGAAACAATGCTGATGACAAAGGAGATTACCGCCCGGGACTGGAAGCAGCAAAAGAAAACAATGCACTGAGTCCCTTAATGGATTGCAACATCAATAAAGACACCATCAGAGAAATTGCCCGACATTACCAGTTGAAAATCTGGGATAAACCAGCCTCTCCATGTTTGAGTAGCCGTTTTCCGTATGGAACTGCCATCACTATTAAAAAACTGAATATGGTGGAAGAAGGCGAAAACCTGTTAAACTCTTATGGTTTTGCTGATTGTAGGGTTCGCTATTACAATGGAGTTGCCAAACTGGAAGTTCAACCCGAAGAGGTGGAGAAACTCTTATCATTGTTTGACGAGCTTCAACCACTCTTTATAAAAATGGGTTTCAGCAATATTGAAATTGATAAAGAGGGTTTAATTTCGGGCAAACTCAACCGGGCATTGGGTTTTAAAGTGGTAAGGGAGTAATATTGAAAAGAATTGAACTACTTAATCAGATTGTATACTCGATCTTAATCGTTAAATTTGTATAACAATCAAACTATTAATACTATGGATATTACTAAGAAAAGAGATTTTATTCAAAAGTATTTGAATCAGGCAGACGAAAACATAATAAATGAGTTTTATGAAATACTTCAAAAATCAGAAATATTAAAAGAAAAATTATCTGCCAGAGCTAAAAAATCCGAGAAAGATATTTCTGAAGGTAAAATATATTCACGCTCTGAGCTTGAAGATCGAACCTCTGGTTTCTTTTAATTATGAAGCTTGTATATACCGAACAAGCTTTAAACAGCTTGGAAGATATACTTTACTTTATGGCATCTAAAGTATCACGTAAAAAATTGTCTTTAATACGTAACCGCATTCTTGATGCAGCTGACACACTTCTTAAACAACCTCTGCAAGGAGCAGAAGAACCATACCTCAAACATCTTTCTCTTGGTCATCGACGAATAATCGATGGGAATTATAAAATTATTTATAGAGTTATTGGTGAATATATCTACATTACCGATATTTTCGATACAAGACAAGATCCCGATAAAATGAAAAGCTAAACTTTTTACAAATAGCCACTCAGATGTCTTTAAGCAATTAAAAACACCAAATTCTAACCTACCCCAACCAAATTCTAGTTTACCTCCTATTTAATGTAGCGAAATAGGCAGTTTCGTAAGTGATAATTCTAAATATTTATTAAAATTGTTACTTATGAAAAACCTAATTCTCAAAACTAGTTTACTTCTTTGTTTTCTAACTCTGTTTGTAAGTGTTCAGGCAAAACCCATAAAGCTACCGCCCCTAAAACTAAAAAAAGGAGATACATTTTCGTATCAATGTAATACCACAAATAACGATGATAATAAAAGTGAGCAAATCTATTGGTTAACCTTTCAAGTAATAGACATAAATAAAGATGTTTACTCAATGGAAGTCGAAATCGATCGATACAAAACAAACAGTGCATCTCAGAACCTTGATACCCAGTTTGGGTGCTATAATGAGTTTGAATCACCATTAATACAGATACCTGTTCCATTTCAGATAAGCAAGGATAGGAAAATATCTGATCTTCAGCTTCCGAGAGAGGTTATTAATAAGCGAAGTGATGATTTTGCTGCAGAAGATCTACTAAAGAAGATGCAGCTGTCGATGTATTATCAACAGCATGAAATTAAGTTAAAAAAGTTGATTGAAAGTGTTTTTGCATGCTGGAATATGCCTGATGCCAAAAACAATGATTTAGCCTATTACAACTCAACAACTAATAACCAGTACAAGGTTAAGTATATTTTTGAAGCAGACAGCGTGTTGCTCTCAAAGAAAATTGAGACAACCCCATACATTAGTTATCCGGAAAAAGAAAATATAGAAGGCACTTTCATAGTTAACCCGAAAACAGGACTCTCAACTGAAATTTCTTACAGTATTGCTTTAACACAAAAGATGTATGTTGAATCATATGACATAAATCAAATTGTTACCATACAACCATATACGCCAAACAAAAGCGTTACACTCATAGCCAAGGTTGCAGATGATTACAATGGTAGTGAATTACATGCTTATTTGGTTAACAACTACTTTTTTGAGCGAGACCTTTTTAAATGGAGAATTGATCTGGAAAAAGGAAAGACCTATTCGACCACTCAAGATCTGTTGCGCCCCTTAGCTCTTAATTTAGTTTTAAAAGAGGGTCCGGCTATGGGTTCTTCTTTTTGTAATCTCCTATTGGAACCTGGTGATAGTATTACAATAAACATCAATAATGATAGCATTTATTTTACCGGAAAAGGAGCTTTAAAAAACAAACTAAAAAGATATTTAATAGACCATGATTTGAAGATAGATAAGGAATGGGATGAACAAAAAATTAAACAAATATGTGAACAAAAAAACATTGAACATTTTGCCTATATCAATAAATTTAAAGCGCTGATTAGTGATTGGGCAAGTCAACATTTAGAAGCCGATATTTATTATGGTAGTTTGTTTCATTTAATGCACTATTACTATTATCACAATGATGGTAAGGTAAATGCTTCCTCTTTTGATCTGCTGTTTAATGATGTAGATTTAACAATACACTCATGTATCACTTCTTTTTACAATCGGACAGTTGTTAAAGACTATCTATACAGAAAAGCACTGATTATGAAAGGGCATAATCAAAACATGGTCATACCCGAACAGGAAGAATTCTATCTGGCTGAGATGTTATTATCAGGCGAAGCTAAATACATGGCTCAAACCGATATTGTTTGGCAAGCGCTTAAAAGCAACGATACACAAATCGGCAATCATCTTTTTCAGGAATACAAAAAACATTATTGGCAATCGGAGTTTTACAAATTGTTGTATAATTTACATACTAACCGTGTAAATCTTGGACCAAACCAATCATTACCCGAAGTTACTTTTACTACTATTGACGGCAAACATATCTCAACCAATGATTTAAGAGGAAAATATGTGCAACTATTATTTATAAATATTGAATTTAATGATAGGGATAAAACCATGGAGGCTTATCAAAAATTTAAAACCGAAATGGATAGCAAGCAGTTTGAACTTATTACAGTATTTGTAACACCCGATGAAAATAAGATTAACGAATACATTAAAGAACACCAACCTAAAGGCATTTTAGTTTCGAATCCCGATTGGCATATTGATGAGCTAAACCAATTTAATATGGAATATGGCTTACCCTATTTTCTTGTCAATCCGGATGGAGTAATAATATTTAGTGGTGCAATAGCAGATGATGGACTCGAATATTTTTTAAATGAAGTAAAGAAAGTCATTCAACAAACCGACTTCTCTACCTATGAAGCAGCAATATCCAAAAGAACACTGTACAGTGTTCTTTTGGTTGCTTTATTGGTTATACTAATAATTGTATTTGTGAGCATTATGGTTACACGAAATATCAAACGGAAAGATGCTTTACAACGCCAGCAACTGGAGTGGCAAATAAGTGCCGTTCGTTCTCAACTTAACCCTCATTTCTTGTTTAACGCCATGAACTCTATCCAGTTTTTGGTGAATCAGAATGAGAATAAAAAAGCCAACCTGTTTTTATCCAGTTTTGCCAAATTAATGCGTAAAGTTCTGTATCAGGCGGAAGAGGAATATACTTCGCTCAATAATGAACTGGATACTATTCAAAAATACCTTGAACTGGAGCAGCTTCGTCATAAATTTACATTCAATATTAATGTTGATCCTGCCATTGATGCCTATAATACCGAAATTCCAGTGATGCTTATACAGCCATTTGTTGAAAATGCAATCATACATGGCATTGCTGAATTAAAAGACAAAGGAATTATCGAAATTTCAATTAAACAGTTTAATCAGAATCAATTAAAGATCTGCATTTGCGATAACGGTGCAGGTTTAAATAAATCCAATTCATCAGTTCAATCGAATGGAAAAGGAATTAATTTAACCCAAAAAAGGATGGAACTGTTAATGCAGAAATACCAAAAGGGAATTACTTTTGAAGTCAGCGACCGTAAACAACACGATCCTAATCAAAAAGGAACCCTGGTAAATATTCACATTGAAACCGAAGCCTAAAAATGAAATCGATACGAGCCCTGATTATCGACGACGAAGAAAACAACATCAACAATCTTAAGGATTTATTACAATACTACTGTCCTGAAGTTGAGATATGCGATACAGCTCAAAATGCAGCTGAAGGCATCAAAAAAATTAAAGCTGTTCAACCCGAATTAGTATTTCTGGATGTTCAAATGCCAGGAGGAACCGGCTTTGAACTATTGGAAGCACTCTCTCCTATCACCTTCCAGGTAATTTTTGTAACTGCTTTTGATCAATATGCTATTCGAGCCATTCGTTTCTGTGCCATTGACTATTTATTGAAGCCAGTTGATATTCTGGATTTACAACAAGCCGTTCAGCGAGCTATTCGAAATCTTCAGGAAAAGAATCAGATTCATGCACCTCAACAATTTATCGAAAACCGGAAACAAGAAGCCAACAAACAAAAAATAGGATTACCTACTGCAGAGCGTATCCTTTTTGTTGAACTGCATGAAATAACACGATGTGTAGGGGAAAGTAATTATACACATGTATATCTGATGGATGGCAAAAGTATTTTAATCTCAAAAACACTAAAAGAATTTGATGAATTATTGTGCGACAAAGGTTTTACTCGTGTTCACCAGTCTCACCTGGTAAATTTAAAGTATGTCCGTTCATTTGAAAAATATGATGGAGGTTACCTTAAAATGAATGACGGAACTTCCATACCTGTATCTCGTCAACGAAAAAATACAGTGATGGATCTTTTAACCAAATAATAAAGCCACCTTCTGATTTTAGAAAGCGGCTTTATATAATCTTAAATTAATAATTTTAACCTCTCCTTGTTGCCGCAAAAAGAGTTGCGATTCAATTTTGTGCAGTGAGTGCGGCAGGCTTCTTATTCTATAATTCCCCAGGTTCATTCGCTACGCTCAATCACCCGGGGCTCTCACTATTTAACTCCTCCGGAGTTAGCACTTCGTCTAATCAATCAACTTATCAGCACATTGATAATCACATCATAAAAAGCTACTTCCTTCTGACTACTGCCTAACAAGCTAATCACAGGTACTCTTCAATAATACCTTTTACATCTTCGGGAGCAACTCGTCCGTAAACACGCTCACCTACAGTAACCACTGGTGCCAATCCGCAGGCTCCTACGCAACGCAGGCAGCTGATAGAGAATTTACCGTCATCGGTTGTCTCTCCCACTTTTACGTTCAGATGTTTTTTAAACTCATCCAACACCTTCTCAGCACCACGTACATAACATGCTGTTCCCATACAAATGGAAATAGGATGCTGTCCTTTGGGTATCATTGAAAAGAAAGAGTAAAAAGTGACGACACCATAAACATGTGCCACTGAAACATTTAATTCCTCGGCAACCAGTTCCTGAACCTCGGCAGGCAGATAGCCAAACATTTCCTGTGCTGCATGAAGCACATTAATCAGTTCGCCACCATCGTTATCGAACTTCTTACATACCTCTTTTAATTCATCTACTTTTGCAGCGGGTAATTTTATATTTGCCATTTTATTATTTTTTAAGACATAAGATAAAAAGTATCAAGTATCAAGACAATCATGAATCTTGATACTTTCATCTTGATACTTTCATCTTGATACTAATCAGATTTCAATCTTCTTTTTCTTATCGTAATAATGCGTATGCAACAACTCATGAGACTTATGTCCACATGGTTCACCCAGGAACTCGGCATACAGTTTTTGTATAAACGGATTCTCATGTGATTTACGCAATACTTTGCCTTTGTCCTCTTCGTATATAGCACGCTGACGCTTTTTCAAGATATCAACATTGCCATGATGATAAGGTTGACCACCGCCACCAATACAACCGCCGGGACAAGCCATTATTTCAATTGCATGAAACTCTGATTTACCGGCTTTGATGTCTTCGAGTAATTTACGCGCATTACCTAAGCCGTGAGCAATACCAATATTAATAGGTAACCCGTCGAAATCAATGGTTGCAGAACGGATACCTTCCATACCACGCAACTCTTCAAAATCAAGTCGTTCCAAAGGCTTTTTAGTATGCACCTCGTAAGCTGTACGAACAGCTGCTTCTATCACTCCTCCGGTTGTACCAAATATCACAGCTGCACCTGTTGATTCTCCTAATGGTTTATCAAAATCTTCATCATCCAATGCCTCAAAATTAAGGTTGGCATTGCGTATCATCTGAGCCAACTCACGGGTAGAGATGGAAATATTCACATCCGGATCGCCATTTACCGCAAACTCTTCGCGTGAACATTCATATTTCTTAGCCAAACATGGCATTACAGAAACAACCACTACATCTTCACGCTTCTGTTTTAACTGATCTGCAAAATACGTTTTGGCAATAGCACCAAACATCTGTTGAGGTGATTTGGCTGTTGAAGGAATATCAATCATTTCAGGGAACTGATGCTCAAAGAAATTTACCCATCCAGGACAACAGGAAGTAAGAATTGGCAATTTAACATCCTTATCTCCTGCCAGATGCTTGCTTAAGCGATCTAACAATTCAGTGCCTTCTTCCATAATGGTAAGGTCAGCAGCAAAATCAGTATCAAATACATAATCGAATCCCAGTTTGCGCAAAGCAGAAACCATCTTACCTGTTACAGATGTTCCTGGTTCCATTCCAAATTCTTCACCCAATGCAGCTCTCACAGCCGGAGCTGTCTGAACTATTACAGTTTTGGTTGGATTTACAATCGCATCCATCACTTTGGATGAACTATCGCGTTCGGTTAGTGCACCGGTAGGACAAACTGCCACACATTGCCCGCAGAAGGTACAGGTTGAGTGGTCAAGATCCATTTCGAAGGCTGGTGCAACCACTGATTCAAAGCCTCTGTTAATAGCTGAAAGAACCCCTACTGTCTGTACATCATTACATGCTGTTTCGCAACGGCGACACATAATACACTTATCCATATCACGGATAATAGCGGGCGATTCATCACCTTTGTAAGTACTCTTGGCACCCGTGTATTTTATCTCACGAATACCCAGTTTTTGAGCCAGACTCTGCAATTCACAATCACCTGATTTTGCACAAACCAGACATTCAAAAGGGTGATCTGAAAGAATCAACTCCATAACTGTGCGACGTGCGTTAACCACTCTCACCGAGTGCGTATTAACTGTCATACCTTCAGAGCACTCCGTTTTACATGCCGGAGCAAGGTTACGACGACCTTCTACCTCAACAACACATACGCGACATCCGCCGGGCTTATTTTCAAAGTTGGTGTCTTCCAACTTCATATAGCAAAGCGAAGGTATATCTACCCCGATTGTCTTTGCCGCTTCTAAGATGGTAGTTCCTTTTTCAACGACTACCTTTTTATTATCTATGGTTAATTGAACGATATCCATTTCTTATCTTTTTCTGTTCAAAAATACTGGTGTAAATTACTGGATGCTGATCGCTCCGAACTTACATTTTTCATAACACGCTCCACACTTAATACATGTTGTTGGATTGATCACATGCGGTGCTTTTTTCTCACCTGCAATGGCATCAACCGGACAAACACGTGAGCATAAAGTACAACCCACACATTTTTCTTCGTCAATAACATATTGCATTAACGCTTTACACTGACCAGCCGGACAGTTATCGTTTTTCACGTGTGCGATATATTCATCCCAGAAATTTTCCATGGTTGATAAAACCGGATTTGGAGAGGTTTGCCCCAAACCACAAAGCGAGGTATCCTTAATAACATTACTCAAATTGCGAAGGTTATCAAGGTCGGCCTCAGTACCTTTTCCTTCGGTAATTTTATGAAGCATTTCGTACAAACGCTTGTTACCGATTCGACATGGAGCGCACTTACCACATGATTCTTCAACAGTAAAATCAAGATAAAACTTAGCCATTGATACCATACAATCGCTTTCATCCATCACGATCATACCACCAGATCCCATCATTGATCCACTGGCCAGCAAGTTATCGTAATCAATAGGTATATCAAGGTGTTTATCGGTTAAACACCCACCCGATGGCCCACCTGTTTGAACAGCTTTAAATTTCTTACCGTCTTTAATACCACCACCAATATCAAAAATTACTTCCCGAAGAGTGGTACCCATCGGTACTTCAATCAAACCAACGTTATTTACCTTTCCTGCCAGGGCAAACACCTTGGTTCCTTTACTTTTCTCGGTTCCGATACTGCTAAACCATTCAGCACCTTTCATCAGGATAACCGGAATGTTGGCGTAAGTCTCAACATTATTTACGTTGGTAGGCTTGCCTTTGTATCCGCTTTCTGAAGGGAAAGGAGGTTTAACTGTAGGTTCTCCTCGTAATCCTTCCATGGAGTGAATCAACGAAGTTTCTTCACCACAAACAAAAGCACCGGCACCAAAACGTAATTCGACATCAAAATTAAAACCGGTACCAAATATATCACTACCCAACAAGCCATATTCACGAGCCTGTTCAATGGCAATTTTCAAACGTTTAATAGCAAGCGGATACTCTGCACGGATATAAATCAGACCTTTGTCGGCACCTGTACAATAGGCATTGATAGCCATTGCCTCCAAAACTGAATGCGGATCACCTTCCAGAATGGAACGATCCATAAAGGCTCCCGGATCTCCTTCGTCTGCATTACATACTACGTATTTCTGATCTGATTCTACTTTGCGGGTAATATCCCATTTTAATCCGGTAGGGAATCCACCTCCACCACGACCACGTAATCCGGAATCAATAATAATTTTGATTACCTCTTCAGGTTTCATCTCAGTAAGAGCTTTACCTAATGAAGCATACCCATCGCGGGCAATATATTCATCTATATTTTCAGGGTTGATAAATCCACAATTTCGTAAAGCAATCCGAATCTGTTTTTTGTAGAAGCCCATGTTTTTCGATTCTGAAACTTGTTTTTTTGTTTCCGGATCGATGTATAAAAGTCTTTCAACCTGACGGCCTTTAACCAGATGCTCTTTAACAATCTCTTCTGCGTCTTTAGGGCTAACCTGCACATAAAAAGTGTTATCGGGAACCATTTTTACCACAGGACCTTTTTCACAGAAACCAAAACATCCTGTTCTTACCACCTGAACTTCCTGCTCGAGACCATTCTCCTCAAGAATACGATTCAGGTTTTGTACAATCTCTTCTCCTTGCGATGCGCGACATCCTGTACCGCCACACACAAGAACATGATTTTTATATTTTGCCATAGCGTTATACCTAGTCGTTCTTTTTATCGTTAACTGTTTCGTAATTTACGGGGATGATTCCATCTACCAACTCACCCCTAATAATGTACTTTGCAATTATTTCGTTGGCTTTTTTAAAATCTACATACCCAAACACAACCGGATTGGAGCTGGGCAAAGTTACCTCAATAGTAGGCTCGGCATAGCAATAACCCATGCAGCCGGTCTGGGTTACGACTGCATCTATTGCCTGTCTGTCCAGCTCTTCAATAATATGGTTCATCACTTCTTTGGCACCTGAGGCAATTCCACATGTAGCCATCGAAACTTTCACCTGAACGATTTTATCAGGATGATCGCTCTTTTCTCTCAGCTGGACTTTGTTTGCCAATTCTTCCTTCATTTTTCGAAGGTCGGCAAGGGATTTCACTTTAGTCATAGCAATTGGATATAATTATTACACATTTTTGTTTAGCTGATATGTGCTTGCTTTAACTCATTAGCCTCAACAAGTACACTTTATAAGTCTGCTTTTATCTCTTTTAAATTTTCATCAATCATTTCTTTCAAAAAACTTGTCACCTGAGGCATTCTGATATCCATTCCATCCAACACTTCCTTAACTTCTCTGCTATCCAATCTAAACTCATCATCCTTTGTTCGATAGGTGAATACCATATCAACTTCGGGATTCCCGGTGATCAGCATAGCTACTGTTGATTTTAAATCACCCATTGGTGGACGATCGATATGGTCCTTTCCAAAATCAGCCTTTACAGTTGTACCTTCTCCTAATTGAGAATATATCTCCAGAGTGCCACCTGTTAGTTCTGCATTTTGCTTAAAAAGTGGTAATCCTAACCCAACTTTGCGGGTTGTGCGTGAGGTATAAAATGGATCTGTTACTTTTTTCACCGTTTCCGCATCCATTCCAGTACCATCATCCTCAAAAGTAAAAACCAGCCATTCTCCTTTTTCTTCAATCGTAAGCTGAATAAGTTTAGCCTTCGCTCGTACCGAGTTTTGAACGATATCGGTGATATGCATCGAAAGATCTCTCATACCAGTTCCTTTACTTTTCGACCATCCTTTTGATGAAGGGCCAACCGAATTTCACTAAAATTACATTGTTCCATTTCTAAAACAGTGTAGTGAGTACCAATTGCCTCCGGAAAATGTGCATCGGATGACCTTAGTATAGCAAGCTTTTTCAACTCTGGATGACTTTTAATCATCTCATCCATGTTGGCTCTGAAAGTCGCACCCACGGCATCCGGTTTTAAATCAGAAGGCATAAAACCCAACTGACTGTATAAACTGAATCGCCCCCGATCAACATGAGCTGGAATAAACAAACCATCCAGACTCCGCACCATTGCTTCCACCTCTTCTATGCTCTGATCAATGGCACTAATCAACAATCGACTTTCTTCACCCAGTATATTTTCATCTTCATCAACCCAAACCTGGTGTCCAAACATTTCAGTATCATTTGGAATATCCGGAAGATGTTGATCCAGATATTGCTGAAAAGTTTCAAGTTTTTCAAAAGTTTCAAAGAACGTTAGGCAATGGACTTCTTCTTTGGTGGTTACTTCAGCTCCACAAAGAACCGTCAATCCTTTTTTACCGGCTAATTTCACAACTACTTCACACTGCAGTGTTGAGTTATGATCGGTAATACCAATAATATCTAACCCCATTTCCAAAGCACGTTCTACAATCACTTTCGGACTCATTTCCAGACTTCCGCATGGAGAAAGGACCGTATGAATATGTAGATCAGCTTTGAAAAGATTCATCTTACGGATGCAATAACTGATACAGCTGGCCCGACAATTCAAATGTTTCCAAATCGGAACTTAACAAAGGAATCCCTTCATTATTACTTTGACTGATGGTGCTTTCCTCTGCTTCCAAGCCTTTGACGATAATAACGGCAGCCACTTCTTTAAGCGATGCCACAGCCATCACATTGCGATGTGTTTGCAGGGTAATCCAAACCTGACCTTCATCTGCATTTCCCATTACATCGCTTAACAAATCTGAAGTGTAGCCTCCTGTCACTTTATTTTGCAAGCCTTCTGCACCTGCAATAACCTTCAGATTAAGTTTTTCAATTATATCAGTTACCTTCATTTTTTGCTCCTTTTTTATAACAATCCTTATCCAATCGATCTTTTCCCCATGTTTTCTCAATAATTCGAATGGAATGCTGCGGATCCAGTTTTTTACTTTTTTCCATCATTCGCTGCATAAACACACAGCTCGAAAGATTTGCATCCTTTAATACAATATCACGTGCCAGACCTTCGCAACTCGGCGAACCGCAGGCTCCGCAGTCAATACCAGGTAAAAAACACATGATACGACGCACTCGTTCCATTTTCTTAATGGCAGTGGCCATATCGTTATCCAAACCCATCATCGAACGGGGTTCTATTGGCTTAATGGATAATCTTTCTTTTATATATTGATGATGATCAAAGCTGATCTCTTTGGCTTTTATTTGCATTTGCTCAAGGTTTTCTGCCCTTTTTTTCATACGCTCAACCGTAAGGAAACGATTTTCGCTAAGCAGTACACCTCCGGCACAACTCTGGTCGCAAGCTCTTAATTCGATAAAATCAACATTAATGATTTCATCATTCTCAACCTTATTCAGAAATTTAATAACATTATGAATTTCATCGATAGCCAAACAACGGCCTTTCATGCTGGAAGATTCACCTTCTGTAAGACTCCAGCGTAGTGCCTTAGGGCTAATGTATTCAAATGCATCAGTCTCATTAGCTTCTCTGGCTACATTTCGATTTTTTAAGATGTGGTAAACCTTGTTGTATAAAAAATCCATGTTAATGACTCCATCCACAAAAGACTCGTCCTCTCCAACCGGAGCTTTAACAGTTGCAATTTTAGATGCACAAGGTGTTACGTAAAATATTCCAATCTCTTCCGGATTGTTTCCTTCATCAATCAAACGCTTACGGTAATAAATTGCAGTAGTGTCAATGGGTGGTTTGATAGGCATAATATTGTGAACCAATCCGGGAAAACGAACCTGAATCAAACGGACAATTGAAGGACAGAAAGTACTAATTAAAGGTTTCTCAATATCTGAATCATAGGCTTCAAGCATTGCTTCATTAATTACATCCACAGTTGCCTCAGCCGGCACAATATGAGTGAAACCTAATCCTTTTAATATTTCTATGATTTCATCTACACTGATGACTTTCGAAAACTGACCAATAAAAACAGATGGTAATATGGCTACCCTGTATTTGTAACGAAAGATATCATCAAAGTCATCCTGCTCAACATATATTGCATCAACCGGACAGGCTTTCATGCACTCCCCGCAATCAATGCACCAATCCTTACGAATTGTGGCAATTCCATCACGAATACGAATTGCATCAGTCGGGCATTCATTCATACAATGAACACACCCGAAGCATTTGTCGCGGTCTACTTTTAAAGCATGATAAAACTGTTGTTCGCTCATACAATTTTCATTTAACCAGGTAAGTTGTTAATTCAACTACTGTACCTTTTCCTACTGAACTGGAAATATCTAAAGTATCAGCATTTCGTTTCATATTCGGAAGTCCCATACCAGCACCAAACCCCATTTCGCGTACCATTGCCGAGGCTGTTGAATACCCCACCTGCATGGCAAGATTGATGTCCGGTATTCCAGGTCCTTCATCTTTAATCTCAATAAAAATGCGTTCTGTATCAATGTCGACTTTAATATTGCCCCTGTAAGCATGTGCTACAACGTTTACTTCTCCTTCGTACAATGCCACAACCACACGCTTAATAATTTTCGGATCAACATTAAGTTCCTTCAGCACCTTTTTTACGCTACTTGCTGCATAACCCGCCTTTGCGAAATTTCCACCCTCTACTTCGTAATTAAACTCCATATCTATAAATCAGTAAACAGGTGCTAATCCTGCCTGGAACAATTTACCTATCGTGTTGAACATTGAATATTTGCACTCGAGAAGTACCATATCATTTTCTTTGGCAACCTCAATCATTTCATTACTCACATGCTTATCGCGCACAAAAACAATACAGTTAACATCAGCCATTTCGGCTGTTCTGATAACCTGCATATTGGCTAAACCCGTAATGAGGGCCAGGTTTTCTGAGTCTAATGTTAATACGTCGCTCATCAGGTCACTGGCAAAGCCACATCGTATGTCTCTATCAATGTCGTCCTCTCCACAAACCACCTTTGCCTCTAATATTTCTGCAATCTCTTTTATTTTCATGTTGGATCAGCCTTTAGTATTCAGAATCAAGCTTCTCGATTAAAGAAATTTTTCATGATTCTTTAACAAATGAATACTAATAATATGAAAAAAAAAAATGAAGATCTTGATTTTCTATAATACATATCAAATCTAAATTAATGTTCAATAATCAAGTTATAAAAACAACGTAACCACTTATAAAATATAAGAATAGAACATTCTGTAATTCCATTCTGTAAGGAATCATAAGATCATGATTTTCGTCAATTATATATACTCGACATCTACATCTTTCAAAAACTTTTCTTCCAGTAATCTGATAATCCTTTTAACTACCGTTCTTCTAATTTCCAACTCTACCGGAAGATTCGGATCCTGATGCGCCACATTAATGCGTGTACCATTGATAATGTGTATTTTATCACTCTCAAAAAGCATTTTTATAATCTGATCTGCAGGACCTTTACCCAGCCTTGTATCCATATTATATTGTTCAAGTAAGCGTGCCACTTTGCCAAGTGTAAGAATGCCTTCTGTCACCAGGTTTATTTCCTGCATAAATGATATAGGTGGCAAATCCGGATCGTCAGATTCCAAACCTGCATCAAATTTCAATGCCAGTTCCCTGGAAACCACTTCTGCTGTGGTGCCACCTGCTATTATTTTTTTACCCTTGAAATGCTGCACCTTTAATGCAAATTGAAAGTCTTTACTATCCTCATACGGAGGCCCGGTAACCAATAATAATTTTCTTGGTTCTCTGAAATAAATAACCCCGCATGAAGAATCATCTTTAGGCTTATCTCCATCATGTAGAAGTGCCATATTCAGAACCTTTTGAGCCAACTTACCCGAGGATGCGAATGGAGTATATCTAACCAAACTTTTCACATAGTCGCGCATACCATCTTCGCCCCAGCCAAATGGAAATGCCTTTGTACCCATACCTGACTGCATTATTCCATCAGACCAAAAAAAGATGCGGTCTTCACGCCTGGCAATAAAACGACAGATACGTATTTTCTTACCTCTGTTTTGTTCTCCTTCCAGCTCAATATAATCCCATTTGGCATCGTATATTTCAGCTCCACGGGTGATGGTACATGTTGGATTATCATACTCCACAATTGTGGTTGTGCCATCATCTTCAATATCAATAATGGTAAATGTGCTGTAGCTCACCTTTCGAACACTACAAACCGGCAGAGTATTCATAATTATTTCTGCTGTTCTTCTTACCTCACGATGTTCAACCGTAAAATTAAGCGCCATCGAAGCGGTTAATGTTGCCAATACATTAGCTTTAACCCCACTACCCATTCCATCAGATAATACAGCAATTGTTCTTCCTTCTTCTTTGATGCGTTTTGAAAGAAAAACATCGCCGCAAATAAGCTCACCAACATGATTATTCTGCCGGCATTCGATATCGATGTAGAATTTATTTTCCTGATTCATTGGATTCTCCCAACTGCTGTGCTTCTATGATACTATTAAGCGTTTTTTCTGTTTTTGAGGCACTTTCACCTAGTAAAAAGGCTATTTGCTGAACTGTTTGCAGGTTTTCTTTGATAACATCACGGGCCCGCTTAATTACTTCCTCTTTTCGAACTTCAGGTGTTACCAGATCACGGATAATGCCACCAACAACTTCGTTTTTCTTAATGGTAAATACCGAAACATTAAGTATAGAATTACCATATGTAACATCTCTGTCCAGCACATCCTGACCGGATTGTAATACAGTTGTAAACACTCGATGAAAATCAATTAATTTACTCAATTCGGCACCTTTCAAACCTGGGATAAGCATTGAAATTTCTCTGGCGTCTTCACCCAACATCTCTATGAACCGGCGGTTAGCCTCTACCACCTTTAAATTGGCATCGACCATAACCACTCCGGCTCTTAGTTTATTAAGCATTGCTGTTGTAGTTTCTGCAGCCTCTTTGGCCGATCGTTCTTCATATCTTGCCCTCTCTTCACTTTTCAATAAAGCATCTTGAGATTGCTTATATTTTTCGTTGGAAGCATTTAGTTTTTTAACATAGCTTCTAAGTGATTTTATAGAATAGGTATAACATTGTTCAAAATTCGTCAATCCTTGCAAATGAGCTACAGCAAACTCACGACAGGAAGGATAACCACATGCTCCACACCCCAATTGATCTTCACGTTTTCCTTTCCCCATTTCCAGCAAAACACGATCAATATCCTCCTCGCTCGGTTGAGAAAGACGTAAGTCAACAGATTTGAATGAACGACTCAGATCCAAGGTTTTAAATTCCTCAACATCAAGCCGCCACTGGTAAACATCTATGGCCTTCATCCTTTTATCTACATATTCAATCACTTGCGAACGACGTGTAAATTTTTTACCTCCGGGTGTCATTCCTGGTGCCATGATACACCCCCTGCAATAAAAAAGATCAAGATGCTGATGCATATCCTTCTCTTCTTTAAATTCCTTAATAGATTGTAAAAAATTGGTTCTTCCTTCGGTAATTAGAATATTTCCCTCTAGCAAGCCCTGATTGATATCAACTGCCTGAAATAAGCCATGCGAGATTGGGAAAAGACCTCCTTTTCTTCCAAGTGGAGGATCAAATTCACTGTATTCAACTGTATTCTCTGTGATTCTTTTTTTCTTGAATAATTTCCTTAATTCAACAAAAGTGAGAACCGATTCTATACTACCATCACTACCATGAAACCGCTTGGTATCATCTTTAGCAGCAGTACATGCTGTAATATAAACTATTTTGGTATCCGCTCCATAACGTTGATGCACAACCTTACTCATTGCAACATAAGGAGGAACAATACCTGCGAGATTCTCAACAAGTTCCGGCTCATGTCGTTCAATGTATTTGACTGTCGCCGGACATTTGGATGATATAAAATGTTTGCCCTGAAAGTTATCAACCAAATCTTTGTAGCGATAGGCAATTAAGTCAACTGCAAAGGACATTTCTGTTACATAATCAAAACCTAAGGCACGAATCATTGCCACAAATTTTCTGTAATCAGTTACATCATTGAATTCACCTGATATGGCAGAATCACAAATGGCTGCCACTTTCATTTTAGAAGCCAGTAATTCCTGTACAATAGTCTGTTCATCGCGGTAACTGATAGCTTCTTGCGAACACATTGTAACACAATGTCCGCAACCAATACAACGATCGGGTAAAATCTGTGCATGCCGGTCGGCTATTTTAATCGCTTTTGACGGACAAACCCGAACACATGTATAACTCAGATTACACTTATCCTTATCTGCAACAATAAGTTGAGCCATAGATTCTATATTCTAGACATTATCATTAATATCAAAAAAGCTACGTAAGATTTCATATACATTATCAACACTAACCTTTTTATACAATGTATTATCAATCTTTAATACAGGCCCCTCTTCACATCTTCCTCCGCATAAGTCACCATGAAAAAAAACTTTTGCTTCCAGTTGGTGTTCGGCAATAAAGCTTTTAATCACTTGAAGTACTTCCTTATTTCCTCTTGAGAAACAGGAACTCCCTAAACAAATGGTAATTTCTACTTTGTTATCCATGACTCAGCATAATATTTAAATATTAAATTATATAAATTTATCCGTAATTAGATTTCCTGTCCCCTTTAAAACGGTAATTTATATCAATACTAAATAATAAGTTGACCAATGCACATGAGCTATAACACTCATTATTAAAACATTAAAAAATAAGCTATAAAAAACCGGGAACTCGTCCCGGTTTAGTTGTAATTGCAAGCCGAAGCAATTACATTTTTGAAACGACCGAGGTAATTAGTATCTGTTTCTTTCTGTATAATGAGTATGTAATAATTGGTGTGACTTCTTACCCAATGGTTCTTTTAAAAACTCATCATAGATTTGTGCTATCTCAGGATTTTCGTGCGATTTTCTGATAGGTTTCAAACTATCTTCTTTGTAAATAGCCTTACTACGCTTTTCTCTTATGGCAGGAGAAGTTGGAATTGGCTGACCTCCACCACCTAAACATCCACCCGGACATGCCATAATCTCAATAAAATGATAATCGGCTTTACCAGACTTAACAGCTTCCATAACTTGCTTAGCATTACTAAGTCCATGTGCTACGCAGGTTTTAAGCTCAACACCATCCAAAAAGCTCCATTCAGGTAAAGGATTTTCAATTTTAACACTTGCCTCTTTTATGCTATCCATACCTCTAACAGGCGTAATATTCAAATTATCAAATGGAACCTCGCGTCCTGTTACCACTTCATAAGCTGTGCGCAAGGCAGCTTCCATTACTCCGCCAGTGGCGCCAAAGATTACTGCTGCACCTGAGGATTCACCCATAAAACTATCGTACTCATCTTCGGGCAATGAAGCAAAGTCGATTCCGGCCTGCTTAATCATCAAAGCCAACTCACGTGTTGTTAAAACAAAATCAACATCTTTGTATCCGCTGCTACGCATCTCAGGACGGTCAGCTTCATATTTCTTAGCTGTACAAGGCATAATGGATACACTTACCATATCCTCCGGTTCAACATTAACTTTTTTGGCATAGAACGTCTTAGCCAAAGCACCAAACATTTGCTGTGGTGATTTTGCAGTGGAAACATTTTCTAGATATTCCGGAAAGGTATGTTCAATGAACTTCACCCATCCTGGTGAGCACGAAGTTGTCATTGGAATTTTAACCGAAGTATCGCCATCAACCAACACTTTTTTCAAACGTTGCAATAACTCATTACCCTCTTCAATAATGGTTAAGTCAGCTGTAAAATCAGTATCCAAAACAGAATCAAAGCCTAAACGACGCAAAGCGGAAACCATTTTACCAGTCACAATTTCACCGGCTGGCATACCCAATGCCTCTCCCAAAGCAATACGTACAGCAGGAGCTGTTTGTACAACCACATGCTTTTTATCATTGTTGATGGCTGTCCACACCTGTTCGACATAGGTCTTCTCGGTTAAAGCACCTGTTGGGCAACGATTCACACACTGACCACAATTGGTACAAACCACTTCATACATTGGCTTTTCATAGAAAGATGAAATCTTCATATTTTTCCCTTTGTATGCTACCGTTAAAGCGCCTATATTTTGCAGTTGATCGCAGGTCCGAACACAACGTTGGCAACGAATACATTTACTGTCATCTTTTATGATTGATGGTGAAAAATTATCGATGGTCATCACCTTTAAGGGAACCAAATCAATAAAACCGCTTTCACCAATAATATATTCCGAAGAGAGCTCCTGCAATTCACACTTACCGTTTTTATAACATCTGGTACAATCGGCTCGGTGTTCACTTACCAGCAATTCAATAATTTGCCTGCGAGCACTTCTGACTTTCAAGCTATTGGTTTGAATCTCCATACCTTCTGAAACAGGCATTGCGCAAGATGGCAATAATCTATCAGCTCCGGTTTGTTCAACCATACAAACCCGGCAATTTCCGGCAACACATAAATCCTCGTGATGACATAAAGTAGGAATTCTGATATTTACCTTTCGTGCAGCCTCCAGAATAGTTGTACCTTCTTCAACACTTACGGCGATATTATCAATTCGTAGATTAATCTTATCTGACATGATTTTCGATTTAAGGGTTAGTAGATCATTTCTTCTTTGAAGTTCTCAACAATTGAAGAGAAAGAATTAGCAACTGATTGCCCTAAACCACATTTAGCAGTTATCCGCATTGCTTCAGCCAGTTCCATTAACTTTTCAAGATAAGAAGAGGGTTGTTCTCCTTTTTTAACGGCTTCAATACCTAACAATAATTGTTGAGTTCCAACCCTGCAGGGTGTGCATTGCCCACATGATTCTTCCACAAAAAAATCAAGATAATTATGCAGGACATTATACATGGAACGCGACGAATTGAAAATCATCATGGAGCCTCCTGTTGGCAAAGAAGTACCTCTTAGTTTACCCTGATAACCTATAACCGTTTTGTCAAACTTTTTGCGGGGTACACAAAAACCGGAAGCACCACCGACCTGAACAGCTTTGGCATCCCCATCACCAAAATCTTCTACAAATTTTTGTAACGACATACCAAATTCCAGTTCATAAATTCCAGGAATAGGAGTATCTCCGGATACAGAAAATACTTTTGACCCACGTGAATCCTGAACTCCCAAATCTTTAAATTTATCGGCACCATATTTAAAAATCGAATATGTATGAGCCAGTGTTTCTACATTATTTATTACGGTTGGTTTACTTTTATAGCCATGCTGTGTTGGAAAAGGAGGTTTATTCCGTGGTTCTCCTCTTTTACCTTCCATACTTTCAAATAAGGCACTTTCCTCCCCACAGATATATGCTCCACTACCTAAGAAAATTTCAACCCTGAAATCCAGTTTGAGCTTATCCAATAACTGATGAAATTCTTTAATTACCTCCATTAATTGAGGTTTCAGAAAAACATATTCTCCCCGCAGATAAATAAATCCTTTTTTGGCTCCAATAATACGGGCGCAAACTGCCATTCCGGTTAAAACTTTATGGGGAACTCTCGATAGTATCTCACGATCTTTAAAGGTTCCGGGCTCACCCTCATCGGCATTACAAATAATGTATTTAGAATCAGATTCTTCTTCTGAAGCCAGCTTCCATTTTAAACCCGTAGGAAATCCAGCACCTCCTCGGCCTTTTAATCCTGAACTTATCAAATCATTAACAAGCTCCTCATTGCTTTTTTTGAATGTTTTGGTTAGAATATCTTCTATATCGTGTTCGTTCTTAAAAATAAGATCCAGTCGTTGCAGATGTTTCTTTTTCATAGTTGAAAGATGTTAATGGTTAGTTTACTCGTAATTCCTTATCACGATACATCATTATAATCTCTCTCACCTTATCAGGAGTAAGTTCAGTGTATGGTTTATCGTTAATTAACATTGCCGGCCCTTTATGACATTGACCAAGGCAGTTTGTTTCGAGCAGGGTAAATTTGCCATCGTGTGTGGTTTCTCCCAGATTCACCTTCAGAACGGTTTCAAGTTCTTTTATAATCTGATTTTTTCCGTGCATCATGCACGTAATTGTTTTACAAACACGAATGACATACTTGCCTAGGGGTTTGGTGTTTAGAAAAGAATAAAACGTTGCAGTTCCATAAACCTGAGCTGCCGAAATATTCAATTCCCGGGCTACTTCAATCATCGCATCTTCTGAAATGTGTTGCTCTCTGTTTACAATACCTTGCAGAATTGGTAACAGACTTTCCTGGTTTCTGCCATATTGATCAGCAAGGTCTTGAACCAGTTGTTTCACTTCTGTCATAATTGCGAAATTTAAGGGTGATCACTGCTCTATTTATTAGAGATATTTTTCAGTAATTTAATATTTTTTAACGATTTTGTCACATGATAAATATCACTATTTTCCTATTTAAGTATTATAAAGACTTATTCTTAATAACTATTTATCAACACACTACATACTATTAGGTAAAGCATTTGCTTGATTGATGCCCAATTCTGGAAATAAAGTAATATTTCGTTGATGACAACTTTTTTCCGACCTTTGCGCAAAAGAATTTTAGTTGTGGAAGGGAAAGAACTATTAAATATGATTGCCGAAGGTGAGCATCAGACACAGGATTTTAAATTCGCTGTTAATGACTCAAAAAAGATAGCCCGCTCATTATCTGCTTTTGCCAATACCGATGGTGGTAGATTGTTATTGGGCGTAAAAGACAATGGCAGAATTGCGGGTGTTGAATCTGATGAGGAATATTACATGATTGAGGCAGCAGCTAAAATTCATTGCAAACCACAGGTTCCTTTCGAAACCAGAAAATGGGAAGTAGAAGGTAAAACAGTTCTTGAAATCATTATTCCCAAGAGCAATAAACGTCCACACCGTGCTCCAGATAAAGATGGTAAGCCCAAAGCATACGTACGTGTTAAGGATCAAAACATTATGGCCAACCGAATTTTATTGGAGGTATGGCAAAAGGAGAAAGAAGGAAGTGGAGGCATGTTAAAAATCAAATATGCCGAGAGCAAACTTCTCTCCTATCTTGAAATTCATGGTTATATCACCTTCTCAAGATTTTGCGGAATGGCTCGTATCAGTCCACGAAAAGCAGAAAAAATACTGATCAATCTGATTCACATGAAGGTACTTGTAATGGACATCACTGAAAAACAGATTTTTTACAAAATGAATCCAAACCCTGTTTACCCTGAAATGACTCAGCAAGAACTTCCTGAAGATTTTTAATTCTTGGATTTTAAAGCATCGTAAAATACTTGTTGTATCGAAGGTCTTATATTCTTTTGATAAAGAAGTCTGTTATCCCTTGTTGGATAAACTCTGTTTGACAAGAATATATACAACATTTTATATTGGGGATCCATCCATACAAAAGTGCCGGTAAAACCACTGTGTCCAAAACTGTCAGCACTTACTCCTGGTGCAGGGTAAGATTGATCAATAGATAAAGTATCATTACCAAATATAGGCTTATCAAATCCCAGGCCTCTCCTGTTTTCATTTTCAGGATATTGAACCTGACTGAATTGTTTCAATACATCGGCACTTATGTATCTTTCTCCCCCGTATTCACCATTCTGAAGATACATCTGCATTAGCTTTGCCAAGTCATGAACAGAAGCAAATAAACCTGCATTTCCTGAAACTCCACCCATTACAGCAGCTGCTTCATCATGCACCCATCCCTTAACCAGTTTATGCCGATAATTATTATCCATCTCTGTAGGAAGAATTCTGCAGGTATCCATCTTCGAAAGGGGCAGATAGCAAAGAGATGATGCTCCCAGAGGTTTATAAAACTGACTATAAAGACATTCTTCGTAGTTGTGATGAAAAAGATTGGTTAACAGCTCTGGATAAATAATATAAGATAATCCACTATAGGTGTATTTATGCTCATTCAACAAAGGTGACTTACGTATTTCTTTATAAATCTTCTTTTTAAACGATGTTTTCAGGAACACATTATCATCTATCTGCAACGAAAACTTATCTGAAAAATGATCATCATAAAAACGACTATTATAAACACCATTTTTTAAGGTGAATGGATAATAGTTGATATAAGGTGTTAAAGCTGCTTGATGAGCTAAGACTTCTCTAAAGATCAGCTCCTCCTTATTTGAGCTGTGAAAAAGCTTTTTCTGCCAGTCAGGCCAATAAGTTGAGAAAGACTGATCCAAATCAATCAATCCATCATCCACTCCCTTCATAATAAGAGGTAATGGCCCAGATATTTTGGTAACTGATGCCAAATCGTATACATCGTGTTCCTGAACAGGAGATATACTGTCATATGTATGAAAACCATAACATTTATTGAATATCACCTTTCCATCAATAGCTACAAAAACCCTGCAGCCCGGAAATGCCTTCATTGTTAATCCTGCATTCACAACCGAATCAACCTTTGTTGTAATAAAACGAGAATCTAAATCAAACTCTTCAGGTTGTGTATACGATAGCCTGTTTAATGATTCAATATTCAGTCCATAACCTGCTCTGTACTTTTCATTAATACTAACCGGTAAAGTACCATTGGCTTCAATAGCTCCAAATAAAAGTTGAGATACCCAATCCCTGGTAATAGGATTGTTTTCATAGGTTAGAATAATACTTTCTGCCTTATCAAAATTTTCTATTTCAGCCAATTGATATGGGTTTCCCTGGTAAACTAAAATACAATTGTCTTTTAACAAAAGCTGATCAATTTGTTGCTGATATTTTTTATAAACCTTACTGTCGGGAATTACCAATACCTTAGATGCACTATCTAATAAATCAATCTTACTTATAGTCCCATCTATTATTTCAACATCCAGATACCTTAAAAAATTGTTTTTCCATTCTACAGCATTCTCAAAACAAACTACTGATATTTTAATATCATCCAGTTTTTTGAACGGAATACCAGCATCATTCTTTATTACTGTAATGGCTTCTTTATATAAGCTTGATTTCAAATAATCAGCTTTGGGATGGTCATTACTATAATTAAAAGAATCTGTTCTGGCATTACTCAGACCACAATCATATTTTGCCAATAAAGCTTTCTTACACTTAGCTTCTATTGTTTTTTGAGATATTTTACCAGATTGAAGAGCCTTTTTTATGGTTTCAATTGATTTCTTCAGATCAGGACTAAATTCGATTATATCGTTTCCAGCAATTAAAGCCTGTAATTCATTTTCACCAACACCCGAATAGTCTGATACACCTTTCATATTCATAGCATCTGTAATAACCAGCCCTGTAAATCCCATTTGGGTCTGTAACAAATCGGTTGAAATCGATTTTGATAAACTTGATGGTAACTGTTCATTATCCTCCAGAGATGTAACAGCTAAATGAGCAGTCATAACACCCTTGATTCCTTTTTCAATAACATACCGGAAAGGCACCAGCTCAATACTGTCCAGTCTTTCTTTAGTGTGCGAAATAACAGGTAAAGTAAGATGCGAATCTTTATTTGTATCACCATGTCCCGGAAAATGCTTGGCAACTGCCAGAATACCGGCATCCTGCAGTTCCTTGGCATAAGCCCATGATTTACGGGCAACATTTTCAGGATCCTCTCCAAACGATCGTTTTCCAATTACAGGGTTATCCGGATTGTTATTAACATCAACTACTGGAGCCAGATTAACATTAATACCCATTTGTTTCATCTGACGACCTATTTCCCTACCCATTTCATAAATCAAACTATCATTTTGAATAGCACCTAAAGTCATTTGATAAGGAAAAGAATTTGCATCTTTTAAACGCATACCTAAACCCCACTCTCCATCTATTGCCACAATTAATGGAACCTCTGATAAATGATTTAAACGACTAATCAAATCTATGACTTCTGAAGATTGGCTCTCAAAAAATATGATTCCTCCCGGTTTAGTTTCGCGAATCAGGTTCTCATTTTTCAATATAGCATTCTCATCAGCAGTATTTTCAATGGCTATCCAAAACAATTGTGCTATTTGCTCATCAACAGACAATGTTTGATAAATACTATCTACCCATTGATTTGCTGTTTCATCTGCATAAAACGGAAAATTAGATTGAGCAGTAATATTGAATGGTAATACCAGTACAAGAAGAATTTTTATAATAGATTTCATACAATGTTTATCATGGATATAACAAATACTTTTGTCTTAAAATAGCATAGTTATTTAATTCATCATGCCAGCTTTCTTTAATCTGTTCTTCCGACCATCCGTCCTTTATTTTTTTTAAAAGCATATCGTTGCCGGCAAGAAGATTAAACCATCTAACCCTGTCGATTAATGTATCTGAAGGAACACATTTATTCATAAAATCAACAAAGTACTTCAGTGTAAACATATGACTTAATGGCTCTTGTCTGAGATCAATCCCATAACATAACTGATTCTGTTGTGACGGATATTTTGACATTCCTTCAATGGATACCGGAGTAAATGTAAAATCTCCCATGCAGGAATCAGGATAACCAATCACCTGAAACGGCATATAGGTGCCACGTCCAACACTGATTGTTGTTGCTTCGAAAAAGCATAAGGAAGGATATAATCTAATTGATATATCATTGGGTAAATTGGGCGAAGGTTTAACCGGTAAGGAATAAAAAGTATCATGGCTATAATGCTGCATTGGAATTACCGTCAAACTAGTCTTCAGGCTATCCTTTAACCAATACTCATCATTTATCATTTTTGCCAGTTCACCAACCGTAAGACCATGCACCACAGGGATAGGATGCATCCCAACAAAAGATTGAAATTTCTTTTGTAAAACCGGACCATCAAAATAGTCGCCATTCGGATTTGGACGATCCAACACAATCAACTGAACATTATTCTCAGCACATGCTTCCATCATGTAATGCATCGAAGAAACATAAGTGTAAAACCTTACTCCTACATCCTGTATATCAAATACAACAGCATCTAATCCTGCCATTGTTTCCTTTGACGGTTTCTTACTTTTACCATACATCGAAACAATTGGAATTCCTGTTTTTATATCAACATCACTTTTAATCAACTCACCTGCATCAGCATTTCCCCTGAAACCATGTTCGGGAGCAAATACTTTTTGAACATCAATATTTAATGCTAATAAGGTATCTAACAAATGTGTCGAATTTACAAGTGAAGTGTGATTAACCAATAATCCAACTTTTTTGTCTTTTAGCAATGGCAAGTAGGATTCAAATTGCTCAGCACCTAATATAATCCGTGATTTTTCAGTCTGAGCAGAACATGAAGAAATAAAAATAGCCAAGAGGCTAAACAGCAGGAGACGAATGGACATTTGATTTTTTATTTAAAAATAAAAAAAACGGAGCAAATTGCCCCGTTTTATTCTTTAAGCTTGTCCTGTTGGTCCAAAATTCATTGGCATCACCGGTCCACCGTCAGGTCCTTGCGGTACCGATTGTTTAATTGGACCATGAATCGACTCATAACGCTTTATATTGTCATTCAGTGCATTCATCAAACGTTTAGCATGCTCAGGTGTAATGATAACGCGCGATTTCACCTGTGCTTTAGGCACACCTGGCATAACTCTCACAAAATCGAGCACAAACTCCGAAGGTGAATGTGTTATTACAGCAAGGTTTGAGTAAACACCTTGTGCAACATCTTCCTTAAGCTCGATATTCAACTGATTCTGATTCTTCTTATCTTCCATAGCAATATTTTTTCAAAAAAGGGGAAGTCACTAACGTGCTCCCCCTCTCTCCTTATCTCAAAATAATTTGTTTAGTCTTGATTCTCTTCAACCACTTCTTTACCTACCAAGCGGTCAAATTCTTCTCGTGATCCTACAACAACTTTGTTATATGAACGCACACCAGTACCGGCAGGAATCAAGTGACCACAGATCACATTTTCCTTCAATCCTTCAAGTCTGTCGACTTTACCCTGGATAGCTGCTTCATTTAACACTTTAGTTGTTTCCTGGAAGGATGCAGCTGACATGAAACTCTTAGTTTGAAGTGCGGCACGGGTAATACCCTGTAATACCTGACTTGATGTAGCCGGAATTGCTTCACGAGCTGTTACCAGTTTCAAGTCACGACGCTTCAACTGAGAGTTCTCATCACGCAAACGACGGGCTGTAATAATCATACCAGCTTTCAATGTTTGTGAATCACCAGCATCTTCAACTACTTTTTTACCCCAGATATTATCGTTCTCTTCCATGAACTCAATCTTATCAACGATTTGCTTTTCAAGGAATTTAGTATCTCCCGGATCATCGATATCTACCTTACGCATCATCTGACGTACGATAATTTCGAAGTGCTTATCATTGATTTTCACACCCTGTAGACGATATACATCCTGAACTTCGTTCACAATATATTCCTGAACAGCAGTAGGACCTTTAATACTCAAGATGTCTGATGGAGTAGTTGCTCCGTCAGAAAGAGGAGTACCCGCACGTACATAGTCATTCTCCTGAACGAGGATCTGCTTAGAAAGTGATACCAGATACTTCTTTACTTCACCTATTTTAGAAGTAACCATGATTTCGCGGTTACCACGTTTGATTTTACCAAACGTTACCTCACCATCAACTTCAGATACTACTGCAGGGTTACTTGGGTTACGAGCTTCGAATAATTCGGTTACCCTTGGAAGACCACCGGTGATATCACCTGCTTTACCAACAGCACGAGGAATCTTAGCTAATATCTGACCCATTTTCACTTCATCACCTTCATCTACTGAAAGGTGAGCTCCCACAGGTAAGTTATATGTTTTTAAGATCTCACCATCGGCACTTAAGATACGCAATGATGGGTTCTTGGTTTTATCACGAGTTTCAGTGATTACTTTTTCGCGGAAACCAGTTTGTTCATCCGATTCCTCTTTGTAAGTAACACCATCAATCATATTTTCGAAAGAAACCTTACCGGATTTTTCTGTAATGATCAATGCGTTATATGGGTCCCATTCACAAATCACATCGCCTTTCTTAATTTCGGCTCCGTTTTTAATGTGGAGTTTGGCACCATAAGGAATTGGGTGTGTAGTTAAGGCAATATTGGTATTCTTGTCGATAATACGCAATTCAGCCAAACGACCTATCACCACATCCACTTCAGTTCCTTCTTCCGTAGTTGATGGAACAGTACGTAACTCTTCAATTTCAACAACACCATCGTATTTAGCGTTGATACTGTTTTCTGAAGTAATGTTACCTGCTGTACCCCCTACGTGGAAAGTACGAAGTGTTAACTGTGTACCCGGCTCTCCGATTGATTGTGCAGCAATTACACCAACCGATTCACCCATTTGAACCATACGGCCTGTTGCCAGGTTACGTCCGTAACACTTAGCACAAACACCTTGTTTAGATTCACATGTCAGTACTGAACGAATCTCAACACGCTCTATTGGTGAGTCATCAATTAATCTTGCCTGATCTTCAACAATCTCTTCACCAGCGCTTACCAGTTTTTCACCAGTACTTGGGTGATAAATATCGTGAACAGAAACACGTCCAAGAATACGTTCGTATAGAGAAGCAACAACTTCTTCGTTATTTTTTATATCAGTTGCTGTTAAACCTCTTAGAGTACCACAATCTTCTTCAAGAATAACCACATCCTGAGATACGTCAACCAAACGACGAGTAAGGTATCCCGCATCCGCAGTTTTAAGAGCGGTATCCGCCAAACCTTTACGTGCACCGTGAGTAGAGATAAAGTACTCTAATACCGACAGTCCTTCTTTAAAGTTCGAAAGAATTGGGTTTTCAATAATCTGACCTCCTTCAGCACCAGATTTCTGTGGTTTTGCCATCAGCCCCCTCATACCTGACAACTGACGAATCTGTTCCTTAGAACCCCTCGCTCCAGAGTCAAGCATCATGTATACTGAGTTGAAACCTTGTCTGTCAGAACTCAACTGATTCATTAAGGTTTGAGTCAATCGGGCATTAACATGCGTCCAGATATCGATAATCTGATTGTAACGTTCGTTGTTGGTAATGAAACCCATGTTATAGTTATTCATTACTTCTTCAACTTCATCATATCCTTCCTGAACAAGAGTTTCTTTTTCAGCAGGTATAATTACGTCACCCAGGTTAAACGACAGACCACCTTCGAATGCCATACGGTATCCAAGGTTTTTAATATCATCAAGGAAAGCTGCAGTACGTGGTGTACCACAAACTTTATGTACTTCACCAATAATGTCGCGCAATGCCTTTTTGGTCAAAACTTTATTGATATAACCTGCCTTAGAAGGTACAAACTCATTAAATAAGATTCGTCCAACTGTTGTTTCGATTATTGTTTTAACAATCTCACCTTCAGCATTTAAATCATTAGTTTTAACTTTTACGATTGCATGTAAATCAACACGTTTTTCGTTAAAGGCAATTTTAGTCTCCTCTGGTGAATAGAAAATCAATCCTTCACCTTTGGCACCTTCACGAGCTTTGGTCATATAATAGAGACCCAAAACCATATCCTGAGATGGTACAGTAATAGGTGCACCGTTAGCAGGGTTCAAAATGTTTTGAGATCCTAACATTAACATTTGGGCTTCCAAAATTGCAGCATTACCTAATGGTAAGTGAACCGCCATCTGGTCACCGTCAAAGTCAGCGTTAAATGCAGAACAAGCAAGTGGATGTAGCTGAATTGCTTTACCTTCGATCATTTTAGGCTGAAACGCCTGAATACCTAAACGGTGAAGCGTAGGGGCACGGTTTAATAATACCGGGTGACCTTTCATTACATTTTCCAAAATATCCCAAACAACAGGATCTTTACGGTCAACAATTTTCTTTGCTGATTTAACCGTTTTTACTACCCCACGCTCGATAAGCTTACGGATAACAAATGGTTTAAACAGCTCAGCTGCCATATCTTTTGGAATACCACACTCATGCATATTAAGCTCCGGACCTACAACAATTACAGAACGAGCTGAGTAGTCAACACGCTTACCCAATAAGTTCTGACGGAAACGTCCTTGCTTACCTTTCAAACTATCACTTAAAGATTTTAAAGGACGGTTTGAATCAGTTTTAACAGCATTTGATTTACGCGAGTTATCGAACAATGAATCCACAGCTTCCTGTAACATACGTTTTTCGTTACGTAAGATTACTTCAGGTGCTTTGATTTCAATTAATCGCTTCAAACGATTGTTACGGATAATCACACGGCGATACAAGTCGTTAAGGTCGGAAGTAGCAAAACGACCACCATCCAATGGTACCAAAGGACGTAATTCTGGTGGAATAACAGGAACTACTTTCACAATCATCCATTCAGGACGGTTGATACCTTGCGACTCACGGAATGACTCAACAACCTGAAGACGCTTTAAAGCTTCATTCTTACGTTGTTGTGATGTTTCAGTACTCGCTTTATGACGTAAGTCATAAGATAATGAATCCAAATCAATGCGGCCTAATAACATATGTAATGCATCGGCACCCATTTTTGCAATGAATTTGTTTGGATCATCATCATCAAGATGCTGATTATCTTTTGGAAGAGTTTCTAAAATATCAA
The DNA here is from genome assembly GCA_025499705.1 of Carboxylicivirga caseinilyticus. Lineage (GTDB taxonomy): Bacteria > Bacteroidota > Bacteroidia > Bacteroidales > Marinilabiliaceae > Carboxylicivirga > Carboxylicivirga caseinilyticus. Next base: position 18,523 of record JAFMVE010000013.1, on the reverse strand, counting down.
GATATTCCTCTTCTGTTAAGAAATCCATTTTGTTAATACCATCTTCAGCTTTAACACCAGCATTAATAACAACATAACGCTCGTAATAAATGATAGTATCTAATTTTTTTGTTGGTAAACCAAGTAAGTAACCAATTTTATTCGGTAATGACTTGAAATACCAGATATGAGCAACAGGAACCACTAATGAGATATGTCCCATTCTCTCACGACGTACCTTCTTCTCGGTTACTTCAACACCACATCGGTCGCAGACGATGCCACGGTACCTGATACGCTTATATTTACCACAGTGACATTCATAATCCTTTACAGGACCGAAAATTCTTTCACAGAATAATCCGTCGCGCTCAGGCTTATATGTACGGTAGTTGATAGTTTCAGGCTTAAGCACTTCGCCACTCGACATCTCCAGAATTTCTTCCGGTGAAGCCAAGCCAATAGTGATCTTATTGAAACTAGTTTTTGTTTTCTGATCTCTTCTAAATGCCATATAGCGTAGAGTATTTGAAAATTATAAATATGGATATAAAGAGAACAGTGCAAGCACCATTCTCTTCGATCAGATTATTAATCTAAGTTCACACTTAGTCCGAGACCACGCATTTCATGAAGCAATACATTCAATGACTCAGGAATACCTGCTTGAGGAAGTCCATCACCTTTCACTATTGCCTCATAAGCCTTAGCTCGTCCAATTACATCATCCGACTTAACAGTTAAGATCTCTTGAAGGATATTAGCCGCACCAAATGCTTCTAATGCCCATACCTCCATCTCACCAAAACGCTGACCACCAAACTGTGCTTTACCACCTAATGGCTGTTGCGTAATTAATGAGTAAGGACCAATCGATCTGGCGTGCATTTTGTCTTCTACCATGTGGCCCAGTTTCAGCATGTAAATCACACCTACTGTTGCCGGCTGGTGGAAACGCTCACCTGTTCCTCCATCATACAAATATGTACGACCATAACGAGGAACGCCTGCTTTATCAGTCCAACCATTCAAATCTTCCATTTTAGCACCATCGAAGATAGGAGTAGCAAATTTAACTCCCAAATTCTTACCGGCCCAACCAAGAACAGTTTCGTAAATCTGTCCAAGGTTCATCCTTGAAGGTACACCTAATGGGTTCAAAACAATATCAACTGGCGTTCCGTCTTCTAAGAAAGGCATATCTTCGGCACGTACAATACGTGATACAATACCTTTGTTACCGTGACGACCTGCCATCTTATCACCTACCGTAATCTTACGTTTTTTAGCAATATATACTTTTGCTAACTGTACAATACCTGCAGGAAGCTCATCACCAATAGTAACGTTGTACTTCTGGCGCTTTTCAACTGCTTCCAACTCTTTGTACTTCATACGATAGTTGTGAATAACCTTTGAAATAAGGTCATTCTTATCTTTGTCTGTTGTCCAGTCATTTGGATTAACATTCAAATAATCAATGTCGTTAAGGATTTTTTGAGTGAACTTAGTACCTTTTGATACGATATCCACTTCTAAATAATCTTTAACTCCCTGAGAAGTCTTACCGTTTAACTGAACGAATAATTTATCGATCAATCTTCCTTTTAACTCCTCAGCTGATCTAGCGAAATCCTCATCAATTTTGGCAATCATGCTCTTCTCAGAAGAACGTGACTTACGATCCTTGATGTTACGAGAGAACAACTTCTTATCGATAACCACACCTTTCAATGATGGAGAGGCTTTTAATGATGCATCTTTAACATCACCAGCTTTTTCACCGAAGATAGCGCGTAATAGTTTTTCTTCAGGAGTTGGATCACTTTCACCTTTTGGAGTAATCTTACCAATTAAGATATCTCCAGGTTTAACATGAGCTCCAATTCGAATCAAACCATTCTCATCTAAATCCTTGGTAGCTTCTTCACTAACGTTAGGGATATCAGAAGTTAATTCTTCTAATCCACGTTTAGTATCACGAACTTCCAATGAATATTCATCAATATGAATTGATGTAAAGACGTCATCGCGAACAACTTTCTCAGAAATTACAATCGCATCCTCGAAGTTATACCCTTTCCAAGGCATAAATGCTACTTTAAGGTTACGTCCTAATCCAAGTTCACCTTTTTCAGTAGAATAACCATCAGACAAAATCTGTCCTTTGGACACTCTCTGACCTTTGGTAACCAAAGGCTTAACGTCAATACTAGTATTTTGGTTCGTCTTCTGATACTTCAACAAACGGTAACGCTTAGTTTCGCCATCGAAGCTTACAAAACGTTCATCATCTGTTTGATCATAACGAATAACAATCTCATCGGCATCAACATACTCAACAACACCTTCGCCTTCAGCAACGACGTGAGTACGTGAATCCTGAATTAATTTACCTTCTAATCCGGTTCCAACAATTGGTGACTCAGGACGCATCAAAGGTACTGCCTGACGCATCATGTTAGATCCCATCAAAGCACGGTTCGCATCATCATGCTCAAGGAAAGGAATTAATGAGGCTGCAACAGACGCAATCTGGTTTGGTGCAACGTCCATCATATGTACTTCTCCTGGTTCTACAACTGGGAAGTCACCTTCTTCACGAGCTTTTACTCTGTCGTTAACAAATTTACCGTCATCATGCAACGGAGCATTTGCCTGAGCAATGATTTTTTCTTCTTCTTCTTCGGCGGTTAAGTAAGATACACCTTCATTGGATAAATCAACTTGTCCGTTTTCTACTTTACGGTAAGGAGTTTCAATAAATCCTAGATCGTTTATCTTAGCATAAACACATAAAGAAGAAATCAAACCGATGTTTGGACCTTCAGGAGTTTCAATCGGACACAAACGACCATAGTGAGTATAGTGTACGTCACGAACCTCGAAACCTGCACGTTCACGTGATAAACCACCAGGACCCAAAGCTGACATACGACGTTTGTGTGTAATCTCAGCCAATGGGTTTGTTTGATCCATAAACTGAGACAAAGCATTTGTTCCAAAGAAACTATTAATAACTGAAGACAAAGTCTTACTGTTAATTAAGTCAATTGGAGTAAACACCTCATTGTCGCGTACATTCATACGTTCACGAATGGTGCGGGCCATACGTGCTAAACCAACACCAAACTGATTTGCCATTTGTTCGCCAACGGTTCTTACACGACGGTTACTTAAGTGGTCAATATCATCAACATCAGTTTTTGAATTGATCAACTGGATTAAGTGCTTGATGATCGCAATGATATCTTCGCGAGTCAATACTTTATTTTCCCAGTCCGTACTTAGATTTAATTTTTTGTTTAATCGATAACGTCCTACATCTCCCAAGTCATAACGCTTGTCAGAGAAGAACAATTTGTCGATAACATCACGAGCCGTTGCCTCATCAGGTGGCTCAGCATTTCTTAATTGTCGATAGATATGAACTACTGCCTCTTTTTCAGAGTTACAAGGGTCTTTCTGAAGAGTATTATAAATAATTGCAAAATCGGAAAGGTTTTGGTTTTCCTTGTGCAATAGAATTGTTTTAGTACCAGAGTCAATAATCTCATCTACGTGTTCATCGGTAAGGACTGTTTCACGATCGATAATAACTTCGTTACGTTCGATTGAAACAACTTCACCGGTATCTTCATCTACGAAATCCTCAATCCATGATTTAAGAACACGGGCTGCCAATTTACGGCCAACCACTTTCTTAAGGCTTGACTTATTGACTTTAATTTCATCAGCAAGGTCGAAGATTTCAAGAATATCCTTGTCACCTTCATATCCAATTGCTCTTAACAACGTAGTTACCGGAAGCTTTTTCTTACGGTCGATGTAAGCATACATCACGCTGTTTATATCGGTAGCAAATTCAATCCATGATCCTTTAAATGGAATGATACGAGCTGAATACAACTTAGTACCATTGGCATGAACGCTTTGTCCGAAGAATACACCAGGAGAACGGTGCAACTGACTAACTACAACACGCTCTGCTCCATTTATGATAAAGCTACCTTTATCGGTCATGTAAGGAATTGTGCCCAAATATACATCTTGTACCACCGTATCAAAATCCTCGTGCTCAGGATCGGTACAGTACAACTTTAATTTGGCTTTTAGAGGCACACTGAATGTTAAACCTCTTTCTATGCACTCTGAGATGCTATATCGTGGTGGATCGATCGAGAAATCAAGAAACTCCAGAACGAAGTTGTTTCTTGTATCCGTAATGGGGAAATTCTCATTGAAAACCTGATATAACCCCTCCAATTTCCGCTCTTCTGGGGTAGAACCCATTTGGAAGAATTCGCGGAAAGATTTTAATTGAACTTCCAGTAAGTCAGGGTAATCCAACTTATTCTTAATGGAAGCAAAACTAATCCTTTCGGTAGTATTTGGAGTCATCTATCAACAAATTTATTGAACCTAAAATATTAAAGCACAAAAAGGTTTAGGAGACCCGTTACCGGGTTTCCTAAACCGAAAATCCTTATATAGGAATTTAAATTACTTAAGTTCAACTTCTGCTCCTGCCTCTTCTAATTGAGATTTTAATGCTTCAGCTTCTTCTTTAGTTACTTTTTCCTTTAATGGAGCTGGTGCTTTGTCCACTAATTCTTTAGCTTCTTTCAAACCAACGCCAGTCATTTCTTTAACTAACTTAACGATAGCTAATTTAGAACCACCTGCAGACTTCAAAATTACGTCAAACTCAGTTTGCTCAGCAGCAGCAGCTTCGCCACCAGCAGCAGGGCCAGCTACAGCAACAGCTGCAGCAGCAGGTTCGATACCATATTCTTCTTTTAAAACTTCAGCTAGTTCGTTAACTTCTTTAACAGTCAAATTTACTAATTCTTCTGCAAGCTTTTTGATATCAGCCATTTTTCTATTTATTAAATATTGTTTTTACTTTAATTATTCTTTTTCTCCTAGTGTTTTTAATAGTCCGTGAATGGTCGATCCACCTGATTGAAGGGCAGAAACAACGTTTTTCATCGGAGATTGTAGCAATGCGATAACATCTGCAATAACTTCTTCTTTTGACTTGATGTTACACAATGCTTCAAGTTGATTTTCGCCAATATAAAGCGACTCTTCTACATAAGCACTCTTAAGCGTAGGCTTAGCATTTGCTTTAGAAAAATCTTTAATCAACTTAGCTGGAACGTTACCTGTGTTGGAGAATAAAACAGCAGTTGTTCCTTTAAATGTTGCGTACATTTCTTCGAAATCACCTTCGATCTGTTCCAAAGCTTTTTGTAAAAGGGTGTTTTTAACCATCACCATTTTTACATCTTTTTTGAAACACTCACGACGCAGATTACTACTTTTTTCAGCATTTAATCCTGCTGCGTCAGTTACATAAAAGTGACTATACTCATTAATACTCGCAACAATATCATTGATGACCGTATTTTTATCTTCTTTTCTCATGATTCCTTCTTCTTTTTAAAGATTAAACATTAAGCATCAACCGATTTAGGTTCAATGCGAAGACCCGGACTCATGGTGCTAGAAAGACCAATACTCTTAACGTAAGTTCCTTTAGCCGCGCTAGGCTTAAGTTTCATGATAGTGTTCATGAATTCTTTTACGTTATCAACGATTTTATCTTCACTAAACGATACCTTACCAACAGATGTATGAACAATACCGTAACGGTCTACTTTAAAGTCGATTTTACCGGCTTTAACTTCTTGTACCGCTTTAGCAATGTCCATGGTTACAGTACCACTCTTAGGGTTTGGCATTAAGCCGCGAGGACCTAAAATACGACCTAGAGCACCTACTTTCGCCATTACACTTGGCATGGTTATAATCACGTCCACATCAGTCCAACCACCTTTGATTTTCTCAATGTATTCGTCTAGTCCAACATAATCGGCGCCTGCTGCCTTTGCTTCTTCGTCTTTATCAGGAGTACATAACACTAAAACACGTGTTTCTTTTCCTGTTCCGTGAGGCAAAGTCACAACACCTCTTACCATCTGGTTCGCTTTACGTGGATCAACACCTAAGCGAACATCGATATCTACCGAAGCGTCGAATTTGGTAGTGGTTACTTCCTTAACCAATTTCGCTGCTTCCTCAAGAGAGTAAAGTTTTGAGGCATCGATTTTTTCTAACGCTAACTTTTTATTTTTTGTTAGTTTTGTCATTTTCGCAAAAAGGTGTTAATTAGTTACTACCAGGGAATTCTCCCGATACGGTTACTCCCATACTTCTGGCGGTACCGGCGATCATCCTCATTGCAGATTCAACTGTAAAACAATTCAAGTCAGCCATTTTATCTTCGGCAATAGCTTTCACCTGATCCCAGGTAATAGAACCAACTTTCTTACGGTTAGGTTCAGGTGAACCCCCTTTAAGTTTAGCCGCTTCCATAATTTGAACAGCTGCCGGTGGTGTTTTAATAACAAATTCAAAAGATTTGTCTTTATACACCGAGATAACCACAGGTAAAACTTTACCAGCTTTTTCCTGTGTTCTGGCATTGAATTGCTTGCAGAACTCCATAATGTTCACCCCTTTGGCACCTAACGCAGGACCAACTGGAGGTGAAGGATTAGCTGCACCACCTTTTATCTGAAGTTTGATAAAAGCTTCTACTTCTTTAGCCATTGTAGCAATTCGTATTTATTTATTAAAATATAGATAATTAAAGATGTCACTTGTAGTATGCAAACATTAAGTCTACATGGAAGCTTGTTTCTACTAAGTAACTACTCTTTTTCTACCTGCATAAAACTTAATTCAAGTGGTGTTTTTCTTCCGAAAATTTTCACCATTACTTTTAGCTTTTTCTTTTCTTCGTTAACCTCTTCGATTAAACCGTTGAATCCACTAAAAGGACCATCTATTACTTTTACTGTTTCACCAACAAAGTATGGTACATTGATTTCTTCATCTGTTTCATTCAGTTCATCAACCTTGCCTAGGATACGGTTTACTTCAGATTGACGCAACGGAATAGGGTTTGAATCATTGTCCCCCAGAAAACCAATTACATTAGGTATATTTCGAAGAATATGTGGAATCTCTCCTACCATAGCAGCTTCAACCAACACATAACCTGGTAAATAAGGGCGTTCCTTACTTACTTTTTTTCCATTACGTATTTGATATACTTTCTCGGTAGGTATCAGAACCTGACTTACATAGTCAGTAAGTTTCAAGCCAGCAATCTCGCTTTCAACATATTCTTTAACCTTCTTTTCTTTTCCTCCGATTGCACGGAGAACATACCATTTTTTTTCGACTTCGGCCATTTATTAAAGTCCTCTATATGATGATTAGTAAAGTCGTCTGTAAATCCAATCAATACCATTATCAAAAGCAGAATCCATGCCAAAGATAATTGCAGCAATAATTAAGGAAGCTACCATAACAACAATTGCACTGTTTGTTAGTTCCGACCAAGTTGGCCATGACGTCTTATTGATCAACTCATTATGAACGTCTTTAAAATATGCTGTTAGTTTACTCATAATATTGTTTCATTAATGTGCCGGTTTCATAACTTGTTGTCCTGAAACCGGCTTTTTGAGCACGGGAGGAGCGACTCGAACGCCCGACACCTGGTTTTGGAGACCAGTGCTCTACCAACTGAGCTACACCCGTAAAAGAACCGGAAACTTTCGCTTCCGGTTTTATATGCTAATCAATGATTAGTCAAGAATTTCAGTTACCTGACCAGCACCAACTGTACGTCCACCTTCGCGGATAGCGAAACGAAGACCTTGGTTCAATGCTACTGGGTAGATCAAATCTACAGTGATAGTTACGTTATCACCAGGCATTACCATTTCAGTTCCTTCTGGAAGAGTGATCTCACCAGTTACGTCCAATGTACGTAAGTAGAACTGAGGACGGTATTTGTTATGGAATGGAGTGTGACGACCACCTTCTTCTTTCTTCAACACATAGATCTCACCTTTAAATTTAGAGTGAGGAGTGATTGAACCTGGCTTAGCCAATACCATACCACGCTTAATTTCTTTTTTGTCGATACCACGCATCAATAAACCTACGTTATCTCCAGCTTCACCAGTATCCAAAATCTTACGGAACATTTCTACCCCAGTACATACAGTTTTCTTACCTTCTGCACCAAGACCAATGATCTGCATTTCTTCACCAGTTTTGATAACACCAGTTTCGATACGACCAGTTGCTACAGTACCACGACCTGTAATAGAGAATACGTCCTCAACAGGCATCAAGAATGGCTTTTCAATGTCACGTGGAGGAAGTGGAATCCACTCATCTACAGCAGCCATTAATTCCATTACTTTCTCTACCCATTGTGCTTCTCCATTCAATGCACCAAGAGCAGAACCCATGATTACTGGAGAATCATCACCTTCAAACTCGTAGAAGCTTAATAGGTCACGAACTTCCATCTCAACAAGCTCTAATAATTCCTCATCGTCAACCATGTCAACTTTATTCAAGAAAACAACGATTTTAGGAACGTTTACCTGACGACAAAGTAGGATGTGCTCGCGAGTTTGAGGCATAGGACCATCAGTAGCAGCACATACAAGAATTGCACCGTCCATCTGAGCAGCACCAGTTACCATGTTCTTTACGTAATCCGCGTGACCTGGACAGTCAACGTGTGCGTAGTGACGGTTTTCTGTTTGATACTCAACGTGAGCAGTGTTAATAGTAATACCCCTTTCTTTTTCTTCAGGAGCGTTATCAATTTGGTCGAAGTCTTTTGCTTCACTCAATCCTGCATCAGCCAAAACTTTTGTGATAGCAGCAGTCAAAGTAGTTTTACCGTGGTCAACGTGACCAATGGTACCGATATTAACGTGAGGCTTCGTCCTTTGAAATGTTTCTTTAGCCATAACTCGAAATATTAGACAATTAGATATAAATTGAATCTTAAACTAACTCTATTTTTTTGCATTGTCAATAAAATTAATCTTCAATGCAAAAAGGAATTTATTCTTATCACTAAAAGTGAGCGGAAGACGGGGCTCAAACCCGCGACCCTCAGCTTGGAAGGCTGATGCTCTATCAACTGAGCTACTTCCGCATAAGAATCTATAATTCCATTAGTGGGGAGAGCAGGATTCGAACCTACGAAGTCGTACGACAGCGGAGTTACAGTCCGCCCCAGTTGGCCACTTTGGTATCTCCCCAACATATATTTTCAATACTTTTTTTTTAACTAAAAACCACGTTTGGTTTCTTTTTTTCATTTCAATAGGCCGATTACCTTGGTCAATCAGCCTATTAAGTTCATTTTCAAGCAGCACTGTACGTACTACCCTAAAAACGGTGTGCAAATGTATAATTTATTTTCAACAACACAAAAAAAACGCTTTTTTTTTTGGTTATTTGGCACGTACCTTTTCTTTCCATTTTATCAACTGTTTACGCAAGGCATCGACACATAAGTCAACACCTTCTTCAAAAGATTTGGTTTGCTTTTTTGCAAACAAATCTCCTCCGGGAACGTTAAGACTTATTTCTGATACTTTGTTCTCTGTTGAATCTGACTTATCCAACTTCAAAATCACCTCTGCTGATACAATACCATCAAAAAACTGATCCAACTTACTAACTTTTTGTTGGATAAACTCTTCCAATTGATCGGAAGCAGTAAAGCGTACAGATTGAATTGTAACATTCATATGCATTCCTCCTTCTTTTAGGCTCGCGGGTGAGCCTGTTTATAAATAGAATTTAACTTCTCATAGGAATTGTGAGTATAAACCTCGGTAGCGGCTAAATTAGCATGCCCTAACAATTCCTTTATCGCATTTAAGTCTGCACCTTTATTAAGCAAAGCTGTTGCAAATGAATGCCTAATAACATGCGGGCTCTTTTTTGTGACCGTAGACACTTGACTAAGATAACGATTTACTACTCTATAAACCAACTTTTGATACACAGGATTTCCTTTATCTGTAAGAAAAAGCACTTTATTTTTTATATCAGGAAAAGTTTGGTTTCTCCTACTTATATAACTAACAAGTGACATTTTTAGTTCTCGGGTAATGGGTATTATTCTCTCTTTATTTCTCTTACCCAAAACCTTGATAACTTCATTGGAAAAATCAATTTGTGATATTTTCAATTCAACTAATTCAGATAATCGCATTCCGGTAAAATAAAAAAGATCAATAATGACTTTATTTCGTATACCGGAATAATCATTACCAAAATCAATTTGATCCAATAAAAAATCCATTTCGTTTTCCTTGACAAAAACAGGCAAGCGCTTAGGGATTTTTGGAGTAGTAACTTTATCTGCAGGATTACTTTCCAACACTTCTTCACGAATCAAAAACCGAAATAAAACCTTAAGTGTTGAAATTTTTCTTGTGACCGTTCTGGCCTTGGTGCCCTCGTCGAGCATTTCAACCATCCACTGACGGATGATTTTTGCAGTAATCTGTTGCCAGTTGTTAATCTCTTTCTCCTGGAGATAATCACAGAACTGGCCAACATCATTTTTGTACGCAGTTAAGGTATGTACCGAACTACGCTTTTCAAATTCAAGATATTTATAGAATGAATCAATATTTTGCATCAACAGAGGGAGTCTTTTTATGCTCTAACGAATATACGAAAAAATCAGCAATAAACCGACGCCCTCCTACGCAAAAAATCTATTCAGCTTCGCGCTGCAATTGCTGAATGTATGCTGCTTTTTTAACTTGCTCTCTTCTAACAATTGAAGGCTTTGTGAATGCCTGACGTGATCTTAATTCACGCATAGTACCAGTCTTCTCAAATTTTCTTTTGAACTTCTTCAAGGCTCTTTCAATGTTTTCGCCTTCTTTAATTGGAATAACTATCATAACGCTTTCTTTAATTTTTTATTTAGGCTGCAAAAATACCTATTAAATCGCAAAAAATCAATCAAATCGGAAGCAATTACTTTGTACCTTGAAATTTTGCAGGTGCAAAGAAAAGGAAGTTTACTGATTACAACAAATTTTGAAGCTCTTTTTTAGCAGTTTTTAATACACTTTTATCAGTTATCTGTAAAATACTGACGAATCCTATTCTTGTTAGCCTTTGCAAAAGATCTCATTTGGATGATATCTTTCAGATTTACAACTGATTCCTTTCTGGATTCGTAAATATCTTTAGCCATGTAAAAATCCATATAAGGATGCTCCTTCATTCTTCTTAAACTGGCTTTGTTAATGTTTATTTTCTTAATAAATGACGTATCAATTAAGATATATTTTTGATTATCATTGATTACAATGGGTGATATTCCTTCTACTTCTGCCAATTGATTAATTTCATAAAATCCGCCCAGGCGATTGCGATAATAAACTATCCTTCTTGCCAATACTTTACCAATACCTTTTAGCAAAGCCAATTCGGCAGTATCAGCTGAATTTAGTTCTATTTGAAACAAATCGGTTTGAACCACATCTGCCCTTTTCCTTACTACTAATGTATCTTTAATAGAAATCCATTCACTAAAACTCCAGCTTTGCAAATCATTTAATGAAATTCGCTGATTAAAATAAAACTCTTTTTTAATTTGAAGAATATCATTCAATAAAGAGCTATTTAGTTTTAATTTAATCAGATCTAATGAATCCTGAAGATTAAGATCAACTTTAAAATTGACTTTAGTAGAGTTATTCAAGTTATTAACAGAAAGCCTTTGATCAACATTAAATATAATATAAGGTTCGATGTTTTTTAAATGAACTGAATCCATTCCATAAATCTGGGCTAATTTTTCAATGCTATTAAACTTCCCTCCTGCGTTTCTATATTTAATAAGATTATCAGAAGCATAATTAGAAAATCCCAACCTTAGCATATCGTTTTTAGAAACATTGTTCGGATCAAAACTAAAATATTGAAGGGGTTCGAAGTTATCCTCTGATACCATGACAGAATTAGACTGTTTAAGCTGATCTGCACAGGCTTGTAATTCTTTGTCCACCTGCTCTTCCTTGAAGGCGGGTTTAATCCAAAGCAAGCCTATAAGTATTACTAACAAAAAGAACAGACTCAAAATACCAGTCTGTTCCCGTTTAGTTAATGTTAAAAATTCACGCCACATGATTCACAGTTTTGAAAGCCTACCTTCTTCAACTGTTCAACATCACAGGCTTTATATTATACCTATACCATTTAAAAACACAAGTCCAATAGCTAATGGAGCAATAATTTTCAGAATGATCATAAGAAGACCAATCATACGAACCTTTCCTCCATGAGCAGAAAGTTCATCTTTAACTTGCAATTTTCCAAGTACCCAACCTACAAAAACTGAAATTAAAATTCCACCTAATGGCAATAAAATATTTGACGATGTCTTGTCAAAGAAATTAAACATCTCTGAACTGAACACAGCCAATAAGCCAAATAATGTAATTGCAATTGTCGCAATGACAGTTGCTACAGTCCTTTTCATTCCCAATTCTTCGGCAAAATATGCAACCACAACTTCCAATAAAGAGACAGAAGATGTTAATGCTGCAATTACAAGCAACAAAAAGAAAGCTACAGAAAAGAAATATCCTCCTGCCATATGATTAAAAACATTAGGAAGGGTCTCAAATACTAATCCAGGACCAGAACTAGGATCAATACCAAATGCAAAAACAGCCGGAAAAATTGCTACTCCTGCCAATACTGCAATTAAGGTATCAGCAAATGATACAGAAACAGCCGTCGTAAATAGATTCTCCTTTTTCTGAATATAGGAACCATACGTAGCAATTACACCCATACCGATACTGAGGGAGAAAAATGCCTGTCCAAGTGCCTCTAAAATTACTTTTCCTGTAACTTTCGAAAAATCAGGCTTAAATAAAAATGAAAAACCTTTACCTGCTCCATCGAGTGTTGCTGACTTTATACAAAGAATAACAATAATAATGAACAATACAGGCATTAATATTTTTGTATAACGCTCAATACCTTTTTGCACTCCCCCAATAACTATAGCACCCGTTAAAAACATAAATACAACCATCCAAATTACCGGCCCGGTTGTTGATTGTGAAAATTCTGAGAAGAAAACAGATAGTTCTGACGAAGTCTTGGTTAGAAGATTGTTACTCACCGCCAGATACGTATATTCCAGTGTCCAACCGGCTACAACAGAGTAAAACGCCAGAATCATAAACGCAGCACCTACACCCATTATCCCAACAATAATAAAATAAGGATGTTTTGGTGCCAATGCCTTAAAGGCTCCAAACACATTCTTTTGCGCTCTTCGACCAATAATTAATTCAGACATCATCACTGGAATACCTATTGCAAGAATAAATAAAATATAAACCAAAAGAAAAGCTCCACCACCATTCTCACCAACAACATATGGAAATCTCCAAATATTTCCTAATCCAACAGCAGAACCGGCAGCTGCAGCAATTACACCGAATTTTCCTGTAAAGCTATCTCTTGTATCGATACTCATTTTATTTTGATAATTTGAATTATACCTAAAAAAAAGAGGCACAAGATACAAAACCAGCGCCTCTTTTAATATATCTTTCTATAAAATTTTATAGACGATCAATACAGTTTAGATCTTCGAAAGCAACTTTCAAACGATCAACAAGAGTTACCTGACCAGCACGCAACCAAACACGAGGATCGTAATACTTCTTATTTGGCTTATCGTCACCTTCTGGGTTACCAATCTGACCTTGTAGGTATGGACGGTTATCAGCTTCAAACTGACGTACACCATCCCATGTTGCCCATTGTGTATCAGTATCGATGTTCATTTTAATAACACCATAGCTGATAGCCTCACGGATCTCTTCTAAAGTAGAACCAGAACCACCATGGAATACAAAGTTAACAGGCTTTTCTGCTGTATTGTATTTTTCCTGAATATACTTTTGAGAAGCATCCAAAATAGATGGTTTCAAAACAACATTACCTGGCTTATAAACACCATGTACGTTACCAAATGAAGCAGCAATTGTGAAGTTTGGAGAAATCTTCAATAATTCTTCGTATGCAAAAGCAACTTCTTCTGGCTGAGTATAAAGTAATGCGTTATCAACATCAGAGTTATCAACACCATCTTCTTCACCACCAGTAATTCCTAACTCAATCTCAAGAGTCATTCCCATTTTGCTCATACGAGTCAAATACTCTTTACAGATTTCAATATTCTCCTCAAGAGGCTCTTCAGAAAGATCTAACATATGAGAGCTGAACAATGGCTTACCAGTTTCAGCAAAGTGCTTTTCACTTGCATCCAACAATCCGTCGATCCAAGGTAATAATTTCTTAGCAGCGTGGTCGGTGTGTAAAATCACTGGTACACCATAAGCTTCAGCTAAAGTATGAACATGTTTTGCAGCTGAGATAGCTCCTAAAATCTGAGCTTGCTGACCTTCCAACTTTAATCCTTTACCAGCAAAAAAAGCTGCACCTCCGTTAGAAAGCTGAATCATTACTGGTGAATTCACCACTTTAGCAGCTTCTAAAATACCATTGATAGAGTCTGTTCCTACAACATTAACTGCAGGCATTGCAAATCCTTCTGCTTTTGCTACTGCAAATAATTTACTTACGTCGTCACCAGTTACAACACCAGGTTTTACCACGTCTAAAACTTTTCCCATAATATCAAATAATGAAATTTAGAATAAAAATATAATCAAATCAAAAGGTTATAATCAAGAAATCTAAACGATTAACATTGATAAATACCTAAAGTCTATTCAAACGGTAAAGGTACTAAATGTTTACAGCTTACAACAAATTATTAGCCTTTAATTTAGATTAAAGAAAAATATCTTTAAAAATTAAGAATAACAGCAAACAATAAAATGCGAATATTGGATGAGACTCATCTATTGACTACTATTTCGGGTGCAAAATTACATATATAAACTTTATTTTACAAATTACTTATGCTTCATTAGATATATTGACGTTTTTGCAATAGATTAAAACCAACAGTTGAAGCTATAAATTCAGACATATAGTAAATAATTAGAAGGATCCTGAACTTTCAGTCATGCCTGAACTATTCAAAAAAAGCAATTCTAGGCGAATAAGCAATTAATGGTTGCAACTTCATCAACCTTTCTTAAATGTAAGCTGTTATAAAAGCCTGTATTGAAACAAAATAGCTTTACATGTAGAAAAACATCAATGTATTAGGATCCGCTGAGAAAACTTAATCCAAATACAATAGTAATAAATAAGAAGACTCAAAAGGCCTCCTGTTTTTTATTTTAGAATGGATATCCAATTGCAAAATTAAATGCAGTATCCGACCACTTTAATGCTCTTCGTCCGATTATCCATCTTTGACCAGACTCCAATGAAGGATCTCTTGCCTTTACTCCCATATCCAATCGAAAGACGAAGTAGTTAAAATCAAGGCGAATACCGCTTCCAACGCCAATTGCCAGTTGATTGTAAAATTCATTAAAATGAAACAGACCATTAGCATCCCGTTCTTCATCCCCAGTGCTTGTAATATCCCAAATATTACCAACATCCACAAACAAAGCTCCTTCGAGCAGCCAGAATAATTTGAATCGATATTCAGCATTAGCCTCAAGCTTAATATCAGCCGTCATATTATAATATTGAATAACTGATTCTTTATGCGATCCCGGTCCCAATCCTCTAACCGGCCAGGCCCTGATACTATTGGCACCTCCTGAAAAATACTGCTTAACAAAAGGCATGGTTTGCGAGTTGCCATATGGATAAGCAACTCCTGCAAAGAATCGATAAGCAAAAGAATTGATCCTGTTCACATTAAAATGATATCGTACATCAATATCTGACTTCACATATTGAGCGAAACGAATACCCAGAACCTCTTTATAGTCTTTACTTCCGCCAAGATTAAAAAGACTGGTGACTCCATTTATTACATTACCGGCCAGTTCAACATTAGATTGAAAATACCAATAATGTTTTTCACCCGGTCCAAGCTGATCATTAAACACATAAGAATACGAAGTACTACTAATCAACTGATCCTGATAACTGTATATCAAATAAGTATCCTTTATCCTGTCGTAAAAGTCAGGATTCATATAGGGCACATTAATCAAACTTAATTCAAATGGAGATAGAAAATGACTAACCATAGGATTTGATCTCCAATTATAACCTAATCTTCCATTAAGAATGATACGGGTATAATCGGGTCGGCGCTGATAGTTATAGGCTGCCGATATATTGGTTTTAGGATTATATCTTTTTCTGAAACTTTCAATCTTAAATGGAACTACAAATTTTGGTATAGATAAAGATGACTCTGACCCCAATTCGAAAGTATTAAACTGACTTCCTTCAACCTGTGTTTGTGATTCAGTCGCTGTTCTCAGTCCAAACTCAAAAACCTCACCTCCCCGAACAATATTCTTATGCTTGTATTTGAAATTACCGGCAACTCCCAAATTACCTGATGAATTGGTACCTTCAACCTCAAATGTATAACTCTGAATTTTAGAAGCCGATAATTGAATCAGACAGTCAAGTAACTGATTACCATCTTCATCAACTTGCTCATCAGCAATTTTAAAGCGGATATTAATAAACCGAAACAACTGAATATCAGAAAGTAGATTTTGTGTTTTTGCAACCAATTCTTCTTTATAAAACTGACCAGGAAATATGTAATTGGAGTTAATCAATACATCGGCTCTGAAATGAAGATCTTTATTAAATAAAATGTGACAGCCCTCATACATTAAAGTATCAAACTGTTGAAAGTAGGTATCTTTTTGCTCCAAAGCTTCCTGGGCATCATATCCAACAACAAAGAACACATCTTTTATTTTGGATTTACGATGATTAATAATGGTATCACGATTCTTTCCAAGATTAATTCGGTTATTGTTTATAATCAACGAATCATTAACGGTGTAATTATTAAAAGCACTATCAGCCCAGAAATAGATATATTCTTTTCGAAAATCGAAATAACCATTATTTCTAACCTTTTGTGTGATTCGTTCTCTTTCTCTATCATGCAAAGTGGCATCAAATGGCTTACCAGTTTTTAACAAGGATTTGATTGTATCTTCATAAACCAACGTCCTGATTTCAGGATCCTCAACCCTGTATGAGACTTTGTTTAAACTATATCTTTTTCCGGGTTCAATCTCGTAGCGTACTTTAACCTTTTTGGAGGACTTATGGATGACTGTATCCGACACAACCCCATTGAAATATCCCTTGTTTCTCAGATATAAATTCAACTGTTCATTGGATTTAAGTTTCAACACTTCATCATACAATACAGGCTCTTCACCTATTCGTCTCATCCATTTGTTAAAGCCTTTTGATTCATCGCTACCCGATAAATTGTACAAACCCAGGTGAAATCTCCAGAAACCTAGAATTCTGATATTTTCTTTCTGACGTAAATACCCCTTTAATTCTTCTTTAGATAAATCTTTGGCCGAATTTTCAATTTCAACTTTATTTAATAAATAAGAACCCTCCGGAACATACTTGGTAGTTTTGCATCCCCAAAGAAATACCAGAATAAAAAACAGTAAGCCCCTGCAAATAAAAGCTCCGACTGAAACTGTCGCAGTATGATATTTTTTAAACAATGTTCTCAATACAATTTAATCGGTAATTGAACCATTAGAAATGTGGTCGTCTGAAACAAACTTGCGATAAAGATATTTAATTCGGTTGATAAGCTCTAACTTTACGGCCAACATTCATCAATTTAAGTTATGCTGAGTAAGAATAAGCAAAAATTAATTACCTCTTTAACCCGAAAAAAGCATAGAGATCAGGAAAAGTTATTTGTAGCCGAAGGTCATAAACTGGTAACAGACCTGCTGAATACAACATTAAAATGCATTTTTCTGATTGCTACTCATGAATGGATAAAAAATAATTCTCTTCCAAATAATAAAACAGAACTTATCTCTGTTACCGAAAATGAATTAAAAAAGATATCAACCCTCAAAAGCACACCCCCGGTTCTAGCTGTATTTGAACAACCAGCTAACATTATAAATTTTAAAGATCTTTCTTCTAAACTAAGTATATTTCTGGATGATGTACAGGACCCGGGAAACCTTGGAACAATTGTCAGAATGGCCGATTGGTTTGGTATTGAGAATGTATTTTGTTCCAAAGGATGTGCCGATATATTCAATTCAAAAACGGTTCAATCGACTATGGGAGCCATTGCACGTGTTAAAATACAATATGTTGACGTTGATAAATTTTTTAAATCTATCGATAAACTGGAAGTGTATGGAACTTTCTTAGAAGGCAGCAACCTTTATGATACTGAATTACAGCCAAACGGAATTATAGTAATGGGAAATGAAGGCAATGGTATCAGCTCTGAAGTAGAAAAATACGTTACCACCAAACTCAATATCCCCAACTACCCTCCTGATTCAGCCACCAGCGAATCGTTAAACGTTGCAGTAGCAACAGCCATCACGTGCGCTGAATTCAGAAGACGAATTTTAAAGTAATGTTAATTAGGCGATTTCAGAAGTAATACTTAAAAAGGAAAATATATGAGGTTAATCTTTACCGATTAGCCTCTTTGTTTTTCATAATAATATATTGATTC
>JAFMVE010000139.1 GCA_025499705.1 Carboxylicivirga caseinilyticus | reverse complement strand
AGGTACTATTCAATATTTTCAAAGATCTTTTGAGCCTTTTGCTCTTGTGAATTTTCAGCACTTAACTGCCTCAATCCGTTATCCTTTCTAACCTCACTCGTTTAAGAAGCGGCTGCAAAGGTAAGAAGTTTTTTATTTAAGCTCCAAATCTTTTTTTAAGTTTTTTTCTTCTTTTTTTTCGAGTCGTTCATTTTCAATTCCTAACTCTTCTATCACCTCTTAAAAACCTTTTTTTTGGAGCAAGAAAAACAAGTTACTAAATCTTATCTTTCTGTCAAAAACTTTCTTTGCTTTCATTATTTCAAGACCAGCCTATCGCCCGCC
>JAFMVE010000138.1 GCA_025499705.1 Carboxylicivirga caseinilyticus | reverse complement strand
GATTATTTGTTGGCTGAGAATGAAGAAGAATTAGATAGTCAATTAGATAAGCTTTTTAAGGAAAGTGAAAAAGCTGTTATATTAGAAGTTAAAACACCTAACAAAGATAATGCTAGTGTGTTAAAAACATATTTTAAACGCTTAAAAGAAGAATTATGAGCGCAGTAAGCTGGACTTCTGTTAAGGAGTATGAAGATATAAAATTTGAATTTGCCGAAGGTATTGCAAAAATTACGATTAACCGTCCAAGGGTATATAATGCCTTTCGCCCCAAGACAGTGAAAGAGCTGATTGAGGCCTTTGATATCTGTCGTGAACGTCAGGA
>JAFMVE010000137.1 GCA_025499705.1 Carboxylicivirga caseinilyticus | reverse complement strand
ATCCTGTAAACCTCACAACGGCTAGCAAGGAAGTAATACGAAACAAAGGTGCTGGTGGCGTTGATGGGATGAAAGTCACAGAACTAAAATCACATTTGGACAAGAACCGAAAAGAATTAGAAACACAGATTCGCAATGGCCAATACTTACCACAACCCATACGCGGAAATGAAATACCCAAAGGCAAAGGTAAAACCCGACTTTTAGGCATTCCAACCGCTATTGACAGAACACTGCAACAAGCAGTTTCCAGAGTGGTAATGGAATATTACGAAACTGAATTCTCTAGTTATAGTTTTGGTTTTCGTCCACGTCGTAACACCCAGCA
>JAFMVE010000136.1 GCA_025499705.1 Carboxylicivirga caseinilyticus | reverse complement strand
AGAACCAGATCATACTACAATAACTTAAAATTATATCCGGAGATTTCCCTAAAACTATTACAGAAATACTCTTTTTGAGAACCGAAAATCCGTGTATCCCTGCCACGATAATTATCGCGGCGATTCCAGGTGGCACCACTTAAAAGGTTGATTTCGAAAGAAGTCAACCTTTTTTTGTATTTTTAGTCATGGTCAAATACCACGTTTATATAATTTATTCTGAGAAATTTGACAGATTTTTTATTGGTCAAACTCAAAACCTAAAGTTAAGAATTGAACAGCACAACTCTGGCTTTTTCTCAAACTCATCAACCAAATTTACCAATGACTGGGTAT
>JAFMVE010000135.1 GCA_025499705.1 Carboxylicivirga caseinilyticus | reverse complement strand
TTTGCTCGTCGTGACACCTTAGTCTACCATCTTAGTCCCCCTATCGGGTGACACGACACCACGACTAAAGCGCCACGACTTCATCCAGCAAACGTTGTAAGCAAGCTAAAAAACATACTGCATAATTAAATGAAAAGTATTCAGAAGTTATTATTTAGTTCATTATTGTTCATGTCATTTTCCTCATTTATAATAAATGACATGAAGGTTCAATCTGTAGACTTCGAAGCTATCGGATCTGGTTGGCTATTTCGGAGTGACCATGCCACCATTATCGGTCAAACTGTGCCACTTTGAGAGAAGTTGCAATGATAGTAATTTTTTACTCAGTTTTTAA
>JAFMVE010000134.1 GCA_025499705.1 Carboxylicivirga caseinilyticus | reverse complement strand
ACACTATGACTGATGAGCTTATGATATAAATCTGCAATTATTTTTCAACCACAAATTACACTGATTTCACCAATTAAATTTTATGGTTTGCTTTACCAGAATATCCTTCTAATGATGCCTGAAAAGCTGGCTGTATAAGCCGTGGGTTTAACCCAAAGTATTTTAAAAAGGGTCATTAAATCCGTCGCACGCAGTATCCAGCTTTGCCGATTAACACTATTGCGACGTCAAGTCTGATTTTATTCCCACCATTACTTCTGTCATCAGTTATAGATAAATTTCACACTATGACTGATGAGCTTATGATATAAATCTGCAATTATTTTTCAACCACAAATTAC
>JAFMVE010000133.1 GCA_025499705.1 Carboxylicivirga caseinilyticus | reverse complement strand
TGCTCGTCCTGACACCTTAGTCTACCGTCTTAGTCCCCCTATCGGGTGACACGACACCACGACTAACGCGCCACGACTTCATCCAGCAAACGTTGTATGCCATAGAATAGAACCCGAGTACATAACATAAAGTTTATAAGAAATGAGAATAAAATTTTTTCCATTTTTCACGATTAAGCAATATGAAAGAGGTATTACAGAAAGACTTGGAAAGTTTCATCGATTTGCAACACCGGGATTTCATATTCAGATACCTGGATATTTCGGATCGTTTTGTGCCAGCATTATCGGCCTGATCTGTGCCAGTGATTTCGGTTCAAACTGTGCCACTTTTGGTCATGAACTGATGC
>JAFMVE010000132.1 GCA_025499705.1 Carboxylicivirga caseinilyticus | reverse complement strand
TAACGTCCGAAACATTCAACGGAATGCAGACCAAACTAGTAGATCTGGCAGGCATTGGAAGAAGGAAAATACCCTTACCGAGGGAGAGCTCCGTAATCACGCGATGGTAGAGCGGAGCAGTCAGCAGACGCCATAGTAACCAAAAGAAACGAGCTGTAATAAGATATACAGAGGTCTCACAATCTGGTGAAGGGCCGAACTTTACATTGCTATTGATCTTTAACGGAGGTCTAATTCGGCGGCTGCCGAATACCAGCCCTAAAGAAACATAGCAGGGAATGGAATATTTTAAAATGAAACGAGACAACAGTAACACAACTAATTTAATTGAACGCATATTACATCCTGTAAACC
>JAFMVE010000131.1 GCA_025499705.1 Carboxylicivirga caseinilyticus | reverse complement strand
GGTTTACAGGATGTAATATGCGTTCAATTAAATTAGTTGTGTTACTGTTGTCTCGTTTCATTTTAAAATATTCCATTCCCTGCTATGTTTCTTTAAGGCTGGTATTCGGCAGCAGCCGGATTAGACCTCCGTTAAAGATCGATAGCAACGTAAAGTTCAGCCCTTCGCCAAATTGTGAGACCTCTGTATATCTTATTACAGCTCGTTTCTTTTGGTTACTATGGCGTCTGCTGACTGCTCCGCTCTACCATCGCGTGGCTACGGAGCTCTCCCTCGGTAAGGGTATTTTCCTTCTTCCAATGCCTGCCAGATCTACTAGTTTGGTCTGCATTCCGTTGAATGTTTCGGACGTTA
>JAFMVE010000130.1 GCA_025499705.1 Carboxylicivirga caseinilyticus | reverse complement strand
CCCTTCAGGGGATTTAGGGGTGACATAAAATGATATTTTATTACAAATTGAAACTAACGTTGTTTTGATGTTTAGTTTTTGGACACCCTCTTTTTTTGCTAATTTTTCCAGGTTATGGATAATACATAATGATTTTAGTAAAGGACTTTTTATTGTATAAGGGGATTTAAATTGGATGAATAATTGGACTTTTTTGGCCAGTAATAATAAAAACAAAAATATCTAAGATTTTATTTTTGCTCTAACCCACACCAAACCAGCTTAGAAACACAAATTAACAGAGTTTCTTCAAAAAAAGAGTGCAATTTGATTTGGAAGTTTAGAAAAAACTGGCTTATTTTGCACCCGCTTTTGAGAAC
>JAFMVE010000012.1 GCA_025499705.1 Carboxylicivirga caseinilyticus | reverse complement strand
TCCCCTTCAGGGGATTTAGGGGTGACATAAAATGATATTTTATTACAAATTGAAACTAACGTTGTTTTGATGTTTAGTTTTTGGACACCCTCTTTGATTAAATCTTTATTGTAAGTTATTTCTTAAATACCTTAAATAATTCACTTACTCCGTCAACTTCTACCTTAACGATATACATACCGTTTTGGTCAATTGAGATGATTTCACTTTTTGCATTTGATTTAACTTGTTTAACAAGTCCTCCTGCAAGATCATATACAGAAATAACAGATGACATTCCTTCCATTTCTACGGTAAATTCACCAGATGACACCGTAGGATACACTTTAACAGCACCTTCTTTAGCAGCCTTACCAATACCAGTAGCTACTTCAAATTCAACAGTATAAGTATTTTTAGTAACTCCGTCTGCAGCTGTCACCTCAATAGTTGCTACACCAGGGAAAGAACCAGCCTGACTAACGGATGATACAATAGCTCCTGAAACTTTTGCAGTACCTGATATTGTAGGAACTGAAGCTCCATCTTCCAAAGAAACCACATAGTTCAAATTAGCTGGATTAAAACCTTCAATAGTTAGTCCATCAACAGTTAAATCACTTAATGTTGCATCTGTAACACTGGTAGCAGGATTATATGAAAAATATCTTATTTGTGCCTCTTGTTCAGTCATTATTCCACTATAAATATTAAACTCATATACTGATCCTAACCATGTAGCGTCAGAATCGTATCCAGAATTACAGAGGTAAGCTAATTCGTTACTTAAGTTGTAGATCTTGTTATCATCTGACAAATTAGCCGTACCAACCAAACTACCTCTAATATACATTGAAATAGTTTCATTTGTCAGAACAGTTACAACATGATAAAATTCACCATTCTCGATACTCGCTCCATCAACTCCAGACTCAGCATTCCAAGGGGCTCCCTCATTAAGACATGATATTGCTGCTCTACTCTTAGTTGCAGTAAATACACCATTTACTCCGTATGTATTAATATTATCTCCAAAGAATGAAAGCATTGTATTAGTTGTTTCATTTGCCCCCGATGCAATAAAATACTCGAATGTAATGGTTGGATAAGTATTTATCGCAATTTCTGCAGCTGGAAATTCGATATAATCTCCTAACGTTTCTGTCATATAAATACCATCAGTAATATTACCACCCACAACATAACCATTAGCCGTACCGACCATATCTTCAGCTGTTCCATCAGCAAAAGTATATGAGTGCATTAAGGTAAGCGGAGTATCTTTGATATACTCTATAGTATAGATTTTTGTATATAAACCATCAGCAGTTGTTACACTGATAGTAAACATACCCGTATTTGCAGATGTAGAAACTGTTCCTGTACCTGTAATAACTGCATCATTTTCTTCCGCAGTAGCACCTATCATTACAGAGTTTGTTCCCGCAGGTAAGGTTACATGATAATCAGTTTTTGATGGACCGAAAGAAGGATATAATGATAAATCATTAACCGATAAATCAACCAAATAAGCATCACGAGGAAATACTTGATCAGCTGTTTTGAAAACCCAAACACCGCGCTCATTCGTTGGTGCCTTATTCGAATACAATGCATTACCAATAGCTGTTCCATCAGTAGCAATATATCTGTTAGCCTCTTCAGCTTTAATTACTGAAGCAATTCTAGTTTTACCAGGCTCAAATTCTTCTATAACAAAACGACAACTATCTAAATTTTCCGTCAGATTATCTCGCATCAATAAATTCCAGTAAGTTGATGATGAATGAGATAAATATTGATTATTCTTGTTTTTTATAAAATATTGATTATCAACACCACTCGCTTCAATTTGCCACAATTGTGTAGGTTCATCTTTTGCGGCTGCTTGTAATGTTACTCCTGCACCCATTACAAAGCCAGATAATTCTTGCTCAATATAAAAGTCCTGTCCGGTTCTAATTTCAGATTCAAAAACATTTACAATGTATGTATTGGTAAAACCACCTGTTTGTGATGTAACAACAATAGTTGCGGTACCAACACCATCAGTTAATGTAATTTCACCATCGCCAGCAACATTAGCACCAGACCACGTTGGAACACCTGTAACAATAACACTTGATGTACCATAAGGAACAAAAGCAGTATATTCAGTAACATTAGCATCAAAAGTTGCAGTTAATCTACCCGTTGACAATTGAATATCACTTAAATTTGGATTTACTGCACCCTGATCAACATTAATTGTAAGAATATATTCATTTTGTGTACCATCGAATGCATCAACCCAAATATACAAATCAATACCATCAGATTCTGAAGGTATCGCAACTACTCCGTTTTCATAAACAACATCTCCATCAGAGATCTGAACATTTGCACCAATACCATTTGCAACCACATCCATGGTAACTTCAGTTGTACCATAAGGAACTGTTAAAACATATTCCTGATCAGCAGTAAAATATTCAATAGTACCAATATTTGCAGTTACACTTCTTAAAGTAGCATCACTACTTGTTTGAAATTCTATAGTTTTTACCGCTACTGAATCCGGCTCACTATTAGCATTGTGTAATGTTGACCAATAGTTTAAAGCTGTAATGGCAGTATTTCTAAAGGCAGCATCACCATTGTAAACCAGTTCAGGATACTCCATAGTACCTACCTGTACATAAGTTTTGTAGGTCATATTAGCAACATCAACAGCTGTCCAAACTTTTGTAATTTCACCTGCAACTGGAATAATGGTATTAGAACTTGTAAATCCACCCCCATTTCTAATCTTAAATCCTTCATCATAAAAAGCTAGTGAGGTTGAATAATCATCCCAGACTTTAACAGTATCTTGTGACAAAACAAATGCAGCATCGAAATTTCCATCTTCATCTACATCATACAACATCAATTCAGAATACACAATATGTCTGGCTGATAAGGCAGGATTAAACAACCCAACAGTATCGGTTGTTTGTGCCGAAACTGAATTGGCTCCTATTACAAGTGCGATCAGAGCCATAAAAAGTTTAAAAAGTAAACCTATTTTTTTCATAATTCATTAATTAAATAATACTTCAAGTCAGATGTTCAAAACTAGATAAATAGCATTATTTGGATTTGCAGAAATTTGACAAGTATTTGCATTTATTTACACTGAATTCCTGTTTAAACAGATATTAAAAATATTTTTTGACAAAACAAATAACCTCACGAAAAGCTGCTATAGTTGGGCTTTGTAGAAATATTGACAACCCTGTCAAAGCCTTGTTTTAGCATTGCTTAATTTGTGATAGTAATTTCCGTTTTTATGACATTTCTTTAAATAAGCTTAAAATATCTTTGTCATTATCTGAGTCTTTTGATTCGGATAAATTCTGAATCCAAACATTAGAGTGAAATATTTTATTAAAGATGAGAATCAATTTTATCAGCCGACTATTTAAGCTTCTTTTACCCAGCTTTCTTCTTCTAAGCATATTAACTTCCTGTGGAAAAAAGGAAGAGTTTTCGGGTTACTTATTTGCTTATTTTGTTGGAAATGGTCCCGGCCAAGAGCAAATACACTATGCAGTTAGCGAGGACGGTTATAATTTCAGAGCACTAAATAACAACCACCCCGTAATTGATTCCAAAAAGATTAGTTCATCAGGTGGCGTGCGAGATCCGCATATTCTGAGGGGAGAAGATGGTAGAACATTCTATATGGTTATTACCGATTTATATGTTCCGGATATGGGCTGGAACAACAAAGCCATGATTCTTATGAAATCAACTGATTTGATCAACTGGGAATCAACCGTATTAAATATCCCCGAACTTTATCCTGAAGAATTTGGACAGGTAAACAGAGTTTGGGCTCCACAAACCATATATGACAAAGAAAAAGGAAAATATATGGTGTATTTTTCAATGAAAACCAACGGTGATCCAGACATCATTTATTATGCATATGCAAACAGTGATTTCACCGGGTTTGAGGCGGCTCCCAAACAATTATTTTTCAGCCCAACTAATAATGCCTGCATTGATGGCGACATTGTTGAAAAAGATGGTAAGTTTCATTTTTTCTTTAAATCAGAAGACGGAAAACCAGGAATCAAGCTTGCTATTTCTGATAAACTGACAGAAGGATATGTACAACAAGGTAGTCAGCGAGTGGACAAAGAAACACATAATGTAGAAGGTTCATGTGTGTTTAAATTAAATAACACCGAAGAGTGGATTTTAATGTATGATGTTTACATGCGAGGTACCTATCAATTTGCGAAGACAAGCGATCTAATCAACTTTGAAATAATTGATCATGAAATATCAATGAATTTTCACCCTCGTCATGGTACTGTTATTTCCATTACAAAATCTGAAATGGAAAGATTGGTAAGTAAATGGGGTAGTCTCACTGATCCTATCCTGGAAGCCACATCTCCCCAATTAAAACTAAACAATGTTTATGTGCAAGGTGATCAAAAGTCCATCCATCTTCCTGTATTAAATGGAGTTGACCTAAGCAATTTTGATCCTCAATTCAAATGTTTCCCCGGATTCTCAATAAGTCCGTCTGGTGCGCAAGATTTTTCAAATGGCGCTGTAACCTATACATTAAGCATCTCCGATCAGGGTTCAACACAATATACAGTTTCAGCCAATCCCGATCATAATCCTGTATTGACTGGTTATTATGCAGATCCTGAAATTCTATATGCCGAAAAAACCGGAAAATATTACATCTACCCAACCAGTGATGGTTTTTGGGGTTGGTCTGGTGACTTTTTTAAGGTTTTTTCATCAGATAACCTGGTCGACTGGAAAGAAGAAAATGTAATAATTGATCTCAAAAAAGATGTAACATGGGCTGATCGCAATGCATGGGCTCCTTGTATTGTTGAAAAGAAGATAAATGGCCAATACAAGTATTTCTACTATTTTACTGCTGCACAAAAAATAGGTGTGGCTGTTGCCGATAATCCTACCGGTCCATTTGTCGATTCAGGTGCTCCATTTATCAGTAAACACCCTAATGGAATTAATAATGGTCAGGTCATTGATCCCGATGTATTTACCGATCCGGTTACTAACAAAAGCTATTTTTACTGGGGTAATGGATATCTGGCAGGAGCCGAACTGAATGATGATATGTTATCAATCAAAGAAAATACGCTAACAATTATGACTCCAGACCGGACCTTCCGCGAAGGTGCTTATGTAAGTTACCGTAATGGAACGTATTATTTTATGTGGAGCGAAGATGATACAAGAAGTCCAAATTACAGGGTGCGCTATGCAACTTCTAAATCACCTTTGGGCAAGCTTACTATACCAGAAGATAATATTGTGATTGAGAAAAATCCTGAACTTGGAATTTATGGAACAGGTCATAACTCCGTATTACAGATTCCGGATACAGACAATTGGTTTCTTGTGTATCACCGCTTTACCCGTCCAAAAGGAATTAACATGGGTCGTTCTGCTGGTTTTCATCGCGAAACATGTATCGATCAACTTTCTTTTGATGAGGATGGAAAAATAATACCCGTTAAACCTACTGTTGAAGGAATTCAACCAATATAATCGCAACCTTATTATTGGTAAAACAATTTTAAAATATGATTACAAAAAAAAAAGCTTTAACCACTTTATTAATTGTTCTAAGCATCACAATTACAGGTAATGCTCAAAACATTCAATCAAAAGCAGATAAAAAAAACACCTTTGAGTTAGAAAACGCAAATTTTAATATAAGCCCATATACGGGCATGACAAGGCAGCATTGGTTCGATGCTGCTTTGTATTTGTTGGAAGGAGCATTTAGTTACATTGAAGAGTTCGAAGATCCCATGAAATTCCCGAAACAACCCGGGAAAAGTTATCCTCATGATGAAGGTCGGGTACCAACCGAAAAACTGGAAGGACTTTGTCGAACACTTTTTATAGCTGCTCCACTGCTAAGGGAAAATCCTGACCTTACCATAAATAACATCAATGTTGGTGAATACTACCGTTATCAGATCAAACAACTGATCAACCCTGATAGTCCATCATACATTGTTCACCGCTCAAAGAATGGTGGTCCGAGTCAAAACCTGGTTGAATATGGAGCTTTGGCAATTTCTCTATTCATAGTTCCTGAAGTTATTTGGGAGCCATTCAGTCAGGAAGATAAAGATGCCCTAGCAGCTTCAATGTTGAGTTACGGCGATGGACCAACAGTTGATTCAAACTGGAAATTCTTCAACATTTTTGTTTTGAGCTTTTTTAAAGATCAAGGGTATGATGTAAACGAAGAATTATTGGAAAAATACCTTGCCCGCTCATTAACTCATTACCGCAGCGACGGCTGGTATAACGACAGTCCTGCATACGACTACTACAGCATGTGGGCATTTCAGTTGTATGGTGTTCTGTGGTCCGAGGTATTTGGTAACAAATATTATCCCGAATATGCTGAGAAGTTTCTTACTAATTTCAAGGATTTATATAATACTTACCCCTACATGTTTGCCAAAGATGGTTCAATGATGATGTATGGGCGATCTATCTCTTATCGTATGGGATCGATTGCACCTTTCCCATTTATGGGCAAATATGGCAACGACAACGTTAATCTGGGATGGCTGAGAATGATTTCGTCACGTACTATTTTGCAGTTCATTCAGCATCCAGAATTTATGAAAGACAATGTGCCAACACTTGGTTTCTATGGTGCCTTTGAACCGGCTGTGCAGGTTTACAGTTGCAGAGGAAGTGTTTATTGGATGGGTAAAGCCTTTCTTTCATTGCTTTTACCTGCTGATGATCCATTTTGGACAGCCAAAGAAAATCAGGGACCTTGGGAGACCTACAGTAATGACAAAGTCTATAATTACTATGCATCTTCTCCTGAGCTTCTCATAACTGATTATCCTGAATCAGGAGCATCTGAAATAAGAGCATGGTGTCATGAAAAAGTAAAAGATGATTGGCAAAAATTTCGTTCCACCGAAAATTATAACCGATTATCGTATAACAGCATATTCCCCTGGCAAGCCGATGGAGAGAATGGTGAAGTGGCAATGAACTATGCTTTTTTAAATCAAAAAAACGAATGGGAAGTATTCCGCCTTTATACATTCAAAAAATTTGAAGATGACATCTACTATCGTGATGCTGTTTTGGAAACAGATGAACAAATAAAAATGAATCTGGCTGAAATAACCCTGCCAAACGGCATTTTAAGGGTTGATAGAAATATAACAGCCAAAGATGTTGAGATGCGACTAGGACATTATGCACTTCCTCAGTTTGACAAAGAAATTACAACAACTGTTAAGAAAGCCGGAAAATACAAAGCCACCATTATTGATAACGGTAAATATCAATTGGCAATGATACCTGTTTTAGGATGGAATAATGTTGAAGTACTTAAAACAGAAGGTTTACATCCTGAAAGCTCCAGAAGTGTTGTTATGAATGCAACCTACAAACATAAGGCTGATGATAATGAGGAATTACAAATCACCTTGATGTTGTGGAAAGAATCCGGTAAAAAATGGAAGACGAAAGAACTGAACCCGATCAAATCAATGGAATTTAATGACAATAACAAAAGTATTATCTTAAAACTCCATAATGGAAATGTAAAAACTATTCAGTTTGACTAACAAATAAAACATCCAACTTAAAAATGAAACAATCCATAAGTTTAATCTTAGCATTTGTATTTACCCTTTCTTTATCTGCACAGATTAAGATGACGGTTAATGCAAAACAGGTGGGAGCCGAAATTCAACCTGACATGTACGGTGTTTTCTTCGAGGACATCAATTTTGGAGCCGATGGCGGAATCTATGCCGAATTAATAAAAAACCGATCATTCGAGTTCGAACATCCTTTTGTTGGATGGACACCCTTTGGTGATGTGGTTATAAAATCGACTGATCCTTGTTTCGACAAAAACCCTAATTATGTGCGTATATCAGGGAAAGGTTTGAGAACTTTCTCTGGTCTTGAAAACACAGGTTTCAAAGGGATCGGAATAAAAAAAGATGCTGAATACAGGCTTTCATTCTATGCCCGGGCTGAAGAAGGTAAGACGATTAAGTTAAAACTGGAGATTGTTAATTCAAACAATGATCCGATCGCTGTAAAAAACATAGATATCTCAGGAGCTGAGTGGTCAAATCATACAACGACTTTGACAGCTAATTCAACAGATGCACATTGTAAATTTCGATTAATGGTCGAGAATTGGGGCTACATCGAAATGGATCACATTTCCCTATTCCCGGTTGATACCTGGAAAGGCCGGGAGAATGGTTTACGGAAAGATCTTGTTCAGGCTTTATATGATTTAACTCCGGGTGTTTTCCGCTTTCCGGGTGGATGTATCGTTGAAGGTAACACTGTTGAAAGTCGCTATCAGTGGAAAAACAGTGTTGGTCCGGTTGAAAACCGTCCGTTGAATATTAACCGTTGGAATTATACTTTCAAACACAAATTCTTTCCAGATTATTACCAAACATACGGTTTGGGTTTTTACGAATATTTCCTTCTTAGTGAAGATTTAGGTGCAGAACCTCTACCTGTGCTCAATTGTGGTTTGGCGTGCCAGTACGAAAGCAAGGAGTTGGTGGCTTTGGAAGATCTGGAACCATATATTCAGGATGCATTGGATTTAATTGAATTTGCCAATGGCAATACTTCTACCAAATGGGGTAAACTAAGAGCTGAAATGGGCCATCCGGCACCTTTTAATTTAAAATATTTAGCCATTGGAAATGAGCAGTGGGGTGAAATATATGTAGAGCGTTTACAACGTTTTATTGATGTCCTTGGTAAAAAACACCCTGAAATTGAACTCATAGGATCATCCGGACCTCAGCCTGATGGCAAGGACTTTGAATACCTGTGGCCCAAAATGAAAAAGCTTAATGTTGCATTGGTAGATGAGCATTATTATCGCAGTCCTGAATGGTTTTTGAAGAATGCCGGACGTTACGATTCATATGACAGAAACGGACCAAAGGTTTTTGCAGGTGAATATGCAGCACATCCGCAAAACAGGGCAAATAACTTTGAAGGAGCTATTGCCGAAGCTGCTTTTATGACCGGTTTGGAAAGAAATGCTGATGTTGTAAAACTGGCAACCTATGCCCCATTATTTGCACATATTGAAGCATGGCAATGGCGCCCCGATATGATTTGGTTTGATAATCTTGAATGTGTTCGCACTCCCAACTACTTTGTGCAGCAAATGTATGGAACTCATTCAGGAACAAATATTCTATCAATTAGTGCTGACAACCTTGATTTAAAAGGACAGGATGGTATTTATGCCAGTTCTGCGATTGATAAAAACAAAACGGAAGTAATAGTAAAGGTTGTTAACACAAACGCAGAATCAAAAGAACTAACTCTTTCTGTTGAAGGTTTAAAAAAAGGATTAAAATCAAATCTTGCACAAATAACAATGTTACAATCCAACGATCTGCAAGTAGAGAATACACTGGATAATCCTTTAAATATTATTCCTCAAAATTTCACAGAAACAGTTACTGGAAACACCATGAAATTAAAACTGGCAAAAAATTCATTCTATGTAATCCGGTTTAAATATTAATTAGCACAATATGGTCAAATAAAGGTGTGAATTAACCAACCTTGAAAAATTGACATCTTTATTTGAATAACTAACATTATGCCGCTATGAGCTTTTATAATTTTATTGTATTAGTTATAAAGTAATGAATCAACTAATTCTTTAATCATATTAATATCAATATTTTAATGAAGAAAATAGTATTATTATCACTCCTGAGCCTGGCGCTTTGTAACCCGACATCTGCTCAGGACATTGATTGGGAAAATCCGGCTGTCTTTGGTATTAACAAAGAGGCCCCAAGAGCAACCGCTTTTCCATATCCTGATCTGAATCAGGCTCTCAAAGGAAACCCTCAAGAATCTCCATTCTATTTATCACTTAATGGTCAATGGAAATTCAACTGGGTTTATAAACCTGACGAGAGACCTGTTGATTTCTACAAAACGGATTATGATGTAAGCAAATGGGATGATATTAAGGTTCCGGGCAACTGGGAATTACAAGGTTATGGTACACCTATTTACACCAACATTAAATACCCATTCCCCAAAAACCCACCTTTTATCGATCATAAACACAATCCGGTAGGTTCGTACAGAAGAACATTTGACTTGCCTGCTGACTGGAATGGACGTGAAGTTTATTTGCACTTTGCTGCAGGTACTTCTGCTATGTACATTTGGGTAAATGGTCAAAAAGTTGGTTATAGTCAGGTAACAAAAAGTCCGGCTGAATTTAATATTACGCCTTACCTTCAAAAGGGCAATAATATGATTGCCATTGAAGTGTATCGCTGGTCAGATGGATCATACATCGAAGATCAGGACTTCTGGCGATTATCGGGCTTTGACCGGGGCATTTGTTTATACACCACTCAGCAAACCCGTATTCAGGATATTTTTGCGAAAGGCGGATTAGATAAAAACTACACCAATGGTTTATTGGATGTAACGATTGATATTAAGAATCTGGCTAAGAAAGGATCAAAAAATAAAGTATGCGTTACCTTATTTGATGCTAATAAGAACTCCGTTTACACAGAAACAAAAGACCTTACAGTTACAGTTGATAAATTAACAACTAACACTGTTGAGTTTAGCAAAACTATTGCCAAACCATTACAATGGAGTGCCGAAAGTCCTAACCTTTATAAACTGGTGGTTGAGTTAAAAAACTCTAAAGGTCAGACTATCGAAGCGACTTCGTCTAATATTGGTTTCCGTACTGTTGAAATTAAAGACAGTCAGTTGATGGTTAATGGCAAATATGTATTGGTTAAAGGAGTTAACCTGCATGAACACCATCAAACGAAGGGACATCATATCGACAGAGCAACCATGTTGAAGGATATTGAAGTGATGAAACAACATAACATCAATGCAGTCCGCACCAGTCATTATCCTCACAGCACCGAGTGGATTGAACTTTGTGATGAGTATGGCTTGTATCTGGTTGATGAATGTAACATCGAAACACATGACATGGGTGCTACATTCCAAAACTGGTTTGATAAATCAAAACACCCGGCCTATTTACCCGAGTGGCATGCTGCACATATGGATCGCATTCACCGTTTGGTTGAACGCGATAAAAACCATCCATCTGTAATTATCTGGAGCATGGGTAATGAGTGTGGTAACGGACAGGTATTTTTTGATGCTTATGAATGGATGAAAAAACGTGATAACACCCGTCCTGTGCAGTTTGAACAAGCTGGTCAGGAAAAGAACACTGATATCGTTTGTCCGATGTACCCTGGAATGGGTTCGATGCATGAATATGCCAATAAAGAAAATCCGGGACGTCCTTTTATCATGTGCGAATATTCGCATGCCATGGGTAACAGTAATGGTAACTTCAAAGAATATTGGGATCTGATTCGCTCAAAACCACACATGCAAGGTGGATTCATCTGGGACTGGGTTGATCAGGGCATACTTACCAAGGATGACAAAGGTGAAGAATTCTGGGCTTATGGTGGCGATCTTGGCGGTGAAAAATACACCCATGATGAAAACTTCTGTTTGAATGGAGTAGTAAATCCCGACAGAACACCTCACCCTGGATTATTTGAGGTAAAAAAAGTATATCAGAATATCTTGTTTGAGAATGTTGATGTTAATCATGGAAGAATTAAAATCACTAACGAATTCTCATTTACATCATTAAAAGATTATTTGTTTACCTGGGAGTTGATTCGTAATGGTAAAGTAATAGAATCCGGAAATTTCAAAGCTGATGTACCTGCATTGGATTTTAATATAATTGACTTTGAATTACCCGAAATCAATTACGAAGATGGTGCAGAGTACTATCTTAACATTTATGCTATTACTACAAAAGATGCTCCTTTTATTCCGGCAGGTCATGAAGCTGCTGCCGAACAGTTTAAGTTATCCAAAAACGAATATGTACCACAGGCAAAAGCATGTGAAGGAAAAGTTCAGGTGACTGAAAACTCTTCCAACTTCGTAATTAACACAGGTAAAGTTCAAACTATTATCAGTAAATCAACAGGATTATTAAGCAGTTACACCATTGATGGTAAAGAATTGATTAATAATGCGCTTACTCCAAACTTCTGGAGAGCACCAGTTGATAATGACTTTGGAAATCAAATGCAAAATCATTCTGAAGTTTGGAAAGATGCTGGCTCAAAAGCCAAACTGGTATCCATTAAAAAGCAGAAAGGAAATGATGCTGTAATAACTGCTCAATTGGCATTAAATGGAATCGAAGCAATGTATACACTAACATATAAGCTTGATGCTTCAGGTTCGGTTAAAGTTGATGTAGCTTACAAAACAGATGCTGAAAAAATTGCTGAAATGCCACGTTTTGGTATGATGATGAATTTACCTAAAGAGTTTGATAATTTCTGTTATTACGGTCGCGGACCATGGGAGAATTATTCTGATAGAAACACATCCTCATTTGTTGGATTGTATCATTCAAAAGTTGAAGATCAGTATTTTGCCTATATACGTCCACAGGAAAATGGAAATAAAACAGACGTTCGCTGGTTAAAACTAACCAATAATGATGGTATTGGAATAAAAGTAACAGGCATGGTTCCATTAAGTGCCAGTGCCTTACCATTCAGTCCATCTGATATTGATCCGGGAAAATCTAAAATGCAACGTCATACAGTTGATGTACCGGCATTCTCAAGTGTTTATCTTTCTCTTGATCTGGTTCAGCGTGGTGTTGGTGGTGATAACAGTTGGGGGGCCCTACCTCATAACCAATATAGATTGCTTGATAAAGAATACAACTATTCTTATATAATATCTCCGGTATGGTAGATAACTAAGTAAAGAAAAGATGAGGCGATTGAGAATTAAAAATCAATCGCCTTTATTTTTACTTATTGTTCTTCTCTTTAATATATGCAGTTGGTAACATACCATATTCTTCTTTGAAGTATTTACTAAAGTATCTGGGACTGTTAAATCCAACTTCATAGGCAATTTCAGCAACTGTTAACTGACTTTTCTCTAATAATTGCGCCCCTCTTTTCAGCCTGATGATACGAATAAATTCAACCGGACTTTTACCCGTTATTGCCATCAGTTTTTTATAAAGATATACACGGCTCATACCTAATTCTCTACTGAGATCTTCCACTGAAAATCTAGCTTCCGAAATATTCTTTTCTACACAAGAAATTGCTTTTTTAATCAGCTTTTCATCCAGGGAAGTAATTTCAACTACTGATGGTGAAATATCTATATTCTTTTGAAAATGGTCTTGTACTTTTAGTTGCTTCTCAACCAGATTTTGAATGCGTAACAATAAAAGATCCATATTAAAAGGCTTCGTGATATAATCATCAGCTCCAATTTCAAGACCTTTTATTTTATCTTCATCAGCTGTTCGGGCTGTTAATAAAATTAAAGGAATGTGGGATGTACGTGCATCATTCTTCAATTTCTTGCACATTTCCAAACCATCCATTCGAGGCATCATCACATCACTAATGATCAAATCAGGCACCAATTTAAATACCAACTCGTATCCTTCAACACCATCAGCTGCTTCATGTACCTCATAGGTATCCATAAGCGTATCACGCATAAATGATCTGAAATCGAAATTATCTTCAATCAATAACACAACAGGTTTACCCTTAACCCTTTT
Source organism: Carboxylicivirga caseinilyticus (assembly GCA_025499705.1). GTDB lineage: Bacteria > Bacteroidota > Bacteroidia > Bacteroidales > Marinilabiliaceae > Carboxylicivirga > Carboxylicivirga caseinilyticus. Next base: position 106,723 of record JAFMVE010000012.1, on the reverse strand, counting down.
ATCTTTTGATGGTTTTTCAATCGTTTCTTTCGATTGAGTTTCAACTTTAACTTCTTTCTCTTCGGTAATCTGTTCTTCTGGAACTGGAATATTTACAATGAATTCGGCTCCTTTATTGGGTATCGATTCTACCTTTATTGAACCATTATGCAATTCAATCATCTCCTTCACAAGATTCAATCCGATACCACTGCCCGAATAACCTAAAGCACTACTATTGCTGGATTGATAGAAACGTTCAAAGATCTTTTCATGATCAGATTTTTCAATTCCAACACCTGTATCTTTTACCCTAATCTGAATTTCTCCCTGTTTGTTTTCGTTAGCATTTATGCGGTCAATCGTTACCAATACTTCCCCACCTTTAGGAGTGAATTTTAAGGCATTGGAAATTAAATTCATCATCACCTTATTCAGTTTTTCATGATCAAAACGAAAGAAAAACTGGTTAATATTGGAATTAAATGAGAATTGAACACCAGCCTTTTGGAATGAATCAGTGAAGTTATTACACACACCACTTAAGAAATTAACGATGTCACCATAAGAAGGATTGAATCTCAACCCGTGCAGATCCAGCTTTCTAAAGTCAAGTAACTGATTCACCAAATTCAAAAGCTCGTTCGTGTTTCTCTGAATGGTTTCCAACAGGTTACGTTCAGATGGAGCCTTATCCATTTTCAGCAGCTTCTCCAATGGTGTTAAAATCAGAGTAAGAGGAGTTCGGAATTCGTGACTCACATTGGTAAGAAATCTTAGCTTCATTTCATCCATTTCATGATGCTTCTGAGCAAGAATCCGATCATTCTCCATCTGCAGCTTCATACGTTCTTTCTTAAGCATCGAGTACCTGATGTAAATCAAAATACCAGAAATGAAAATGAAATAGATTACGAAGGCCAGATTAGAAGCATAAAATGGTGGTAATACTGTCAATTTTATGGTTGAAGGAGTTTCATTCCAGAAACCATCGTTATTACAGGCCATTACTTTAAACTCATAATCTCCTCCGTTTAAATTGGTATAAGTCACTTTTGAATTAGCGCTGGAAGTTTCATTCCAATCCTGATCAAAACCTTCGAGCATGTATTTAAACTTAACCTTTTTAGGATTAAAATAACTCAAACCAGCAAATTCGATGGAGAACACATTCATCGAATGCTTCAATGTTATGTGCTCAGTCTCTGTTATCGATTTAGTAAGCAAAACCTTACCATTGATTTTCTCCCCCACCTTAACAGGCTTATTAAACACCTGCAATTCAGTAAAAACAACATTAGGAAGTATTTTATTATACTTCATATTTTTGGGTTTAAATAGATTAAACCCATTAGGACCTCCAAAAATCAATTCATCGTCTGATGTTCTTAAACTTGCATTTACATTGAATTCCTGCCCTTGTAAACCATCATCTTCGGTGTAATTGGTAATCATGAATTCATACTCACTGGCAGAAGCAATTGCTTTAGGTATAATCTGAGAAACACCTGATGATTTACTAACCCAGATAGCCTGAAATTCATCTTCAAGAATACAATTAATAATTCCAGTCGGTAATCCATCTTCCCGGTCAAACGTTTTTATATAGTCGTTATAGGGATCAAACATGGTAAGCCCTTCACGAGTAGCAATCCATATCCAACCACGACTATCTTCAAATACATCGTTTACATTGTTATTACTAATTGATATTGGTGAATCCTTTATTGCGTTGGGATGGTAACGATATCTTTTTTCTTTCATATCGTAAAACACTACACCCAAGGCAGTACCAAAAACCAGATTACCAGTATTCATTTTGCATATCTGACTAACAAATGTTGAAGGTAGCTGCACATTTCCAAGGTTAGTTACCTCTTCTAAACGATTTGTTTTTTTATCAAAAATATTAACACCACCACCCAAAGTTGCAATCCACAATCGTTGCTGATCATCTTCAACGATATCCCAAATATTATTGCTGGTTAAAGAGTTATGAGACCCTTTTTTAACTTTATAAGTCTTAAAATTTTTGCCATCAAAAGAGTTTAAACCACCCGTGTAAGTTCCAATCCACAATATCCCATCAGTGTCGATAAACAATCCAACAACAACATTATTACTTATTGAGTTTGAATTGCCCGGATCATGGATATAACTCTTGTATGTATTATTCTTACGGTCGAAATAAACTAAACCACCACCATTGGTTCCAATCCACAAATTGCCCTGGGCATCTTCAGCAAAACAGTTCACATCGTTGTATGGCAACCCATTATCCTGATGACTCGAGCTATGATAATGAGTAAACTTAAATATACTTTCGTGATAATAACAGATTCCGTTTTTAAAAGTACCGACCCAAATAAGGTTATTGCTATCTATAAAAATATCTGTTATCGTATTTTGAGATATACTTGTTGGATTGTCTTTTTGATATGACAATGTTTGTATATCATGCGAATATTTATTGAGAATATCGATTCCTCCATGATCAGTTCCAACCCAGATCAAACCTTTATCATCCTGAACAATTCTTCTTATAATATTACTGGATAATTTCATGGTTGGATGATCCATGGTAAAATGATCCCAATTCTGATTTTTAGAATTAAAATAGTTGATTCCTAGATTATTGCCATACACATAAAAATCTCCGTCCTTATCAACGAATAAATTTGGCGCATTTTCTTCTTCGGCATATTGCTCCAATAAAGCATCATGCGAACGGATTAACCGGTGACTCTTATCATCATACGTTTCAATCAATCCATTTACGTATAACAGATAATATTTTCCATCTTTGTGTATCAATTGCTGTTGAAAGCCATTTTTATTATCCGTTTGAAAAGGATCGACTAGCTGATGAGCAACCGTGTCAAGCAAAAAATATTTTCCTCTTGAAGCAGAACGATACCAAATCTCTTTATTCTGATCGATATAAACACGTTCAATTTGTTCAAGTATTCCTTTGGGTTGCAGATATTCTCTTACATCATTCCGGAAATGGTTGGTAAGTGGATTGTAAACTGACATTTCCCAGCGTGTCTCAATCCAAAGCATCCCTTCTTTATCTTCCTGAATGCTTGTAATATAATTATCCCGAATCGTAGTCGAATCGTTTCGGTCGTGAGAAAAATTAACAAAATGGTTTCCATCAAAACGACTCAGACCGGAAGTTGTCCCAATCCAGATGAAACCTTTAGAATCTTCAAATAAACACGTAACCTGATTATTTACCAGCCCATCACGGGCGCTTAGTCTAAGAAAGGAATATTGAGTTGATGCAACCGCCGATGAAAAATTAAAGACAAGCAGTAGAAGAGATAAAATCAGAATACGTGAGATCAATTTCATTCAATATATTTTTAAAAAGGACTATACCAATCAGTTTGATTAGCATAGTCCTGCACTCTTATTCAACAGAAATCTTAATTTTCTTTTTAATTTGATCAGATGCCGTTCCAACATAGACAATATACTGACCTTTTTCAAGCTCCCAACCTCCTTTTTCAGTGCAATAATAAGCTAAATCATCAATATCTATTGAGATATTAACGGTTTGTTTGTCATTAGCCACAACCTGAACTTTATCAAAACCTTTCAATTCTTTAATTGCTCTGTCTACTTTGGATTTTACCTTACCAACATAAACCTGTACAACTTCAGCTCCGTCAAGGCTACCTACATTTGCTACATCACAGCTAACTTTCATTGTCTGCCCTGCAGAGTAAGTACTTTTATCTGTTTTGATATTATTCAATTCAAAATTACTATATGATAAACCATGCCCGAAAGCAAATAATGGTTTAATCTTTTTTGTATCGTGCCAACGGTATCCAACCAAAATACCTTCTTTGTAATATTGATCAATACTATCACCCGGATACGATAATTCGCCATAGTAATGAGCCGGATTATCATTTAGCTTAGCAGGGAAAGAAAATGGCAATTTACCTGAAGGATTTACATCTCCACTTAACACATCTGCAATGGCATAACCGGCATCACTACCCAGATACCATGTCTGAATCATAGCCTTCACATCCTTTAGCCAGGGCATTGCAACCGCGTTACCACTTACCATCACCATTCCAACATTTGGATTAACAGCAATAATATCCTTTAACAATGCATTCTGATTAAAAGGCAATTCGAAAGTTAAACGATCACCACCTTCGCAATCCTGATGATGATTTTTATTCAAGCCTCCTACAAACAAGACAATATCAGCTTTTTTGGCTGTTTCAATGGCTGCTGCATATAAACTATCCTGATTAATGTGAGGAGGAATAACACGTCCGTAAGCCGAAGGACCAGATGAATATCCCATTGAATGAAGAATGGTTGCCTTAGTAAAACGCAGCTTGATTCCTTCTAATGGCGAAATTTCGTATTGCGCTTTCAACTCAGATGAGCCACCACCGATTGTCATCATTTTGGTGGCATTCTCTCCGATAACAGCAATCGTCATTTCTTTTTCAGGATTAATCGGGAAGAAGTTATTCTCATTCTTCATTAAAACAATCCCCTCAGTTGCCACCTTGCGTGCAACCTCATGGTGTTCTTTGTTATTGATTCGTCCTAATCCCCGTTCCATATTCATATTCGTTCGGAACATTAAACGAAGAATTCGACGTACTTTATCATCCACAACAGATTCTTCAATCTCACCACTCTTCAACATTTCGTAAAATGGATTGGCCAAAAAGTAATTATCATAGGCAAAATTGGCCGAAAAAGTCAAACCATTGGTCCATGTTCCCATTTCAATGTCCAACCCATTGTAGGCCGCTTCTTTTGTGTCATGAGCACTTCCCCAGTCAGTTACTAAAACACCATCAAATCCCCAATCGCCTTTAAGTATCTTATTCACCAAAATTTCATGATGACTGGCATGTTGACCATTGTATTTGTTATAAGCACCCATAACCGACCAAACATGACCTTTGGTTACTGCTGCTTTAAAAGCTGGTAAATAAATTTCGTGCAATGTTCTGTCATCCACATTTACGTTTATGTGCCCTCTCCATTCTTCCTGATTATTGAGAGCATAATGCTTAACACATGCAGCCACACCGTTCTCCTGCACCCCTTGAACATATGGTACAACCATTATGGAAGCCAGATAAGGATCTTCACCCATGTACTCGAAGTTACGGCCATTTAATGGTGTACGATAGATATTTACACCGGGACCTAACAATATGTCTTTTCTACGGTAACGTGCTTCCTCTCCTACAGCTACACCATATTGATGAGCCAGATCAGGATTAAAAGTTGAAGCCAGACATGTTAATGCCGGGAAAGCTGTAATCGAATCATTTGTCCAGCCAGCATATCCCCAATTATCCCAATTGATCTCACCACGAACTCCATGTGGTCCATCAGACATCCAGATTTCAGGAATTCCCAATCGAGGTACACCTGGAGAACTAAACTTTGATTGTGCATGACACATATCGACTTTCTCTTTTAAAGTCAACTGTTTAATAATATCATCAATCTTCTTCTCAACATCCTGTTGGCTCTGCTGCGCTGAGATAATCTGAGTTACCAGCACCAACATCACCATTAAAAAAGTCTTTTTCATTTAGTTGTAATTAGCAATATTCTTAAGGTTTATTTCTTTGGAATTGATCATTAGGTTTCAATTCGTATTGTATCTCCAAAATTCTTTGATCTGCAATTTAGCAATTCTGTTTTGCGAATAATAATCTGAAGCTGTCAAGATTTACTTTTAAAAAATTAAAAATCCCGACAACCATCCGATTGCCGGGACTTATATTTTCCCGGGTTCAATTATTGTATCTGAACCTTGACTTCTTCTCCATTATAGTCGACTACCTGTCCTTTAGTAATTTGAGCAGCATCAATGCCCATTGCATTCTCTTTGGATACAAATACAACATTGAACTGACGATCTTTTAACATACCCTCAAATTCTCCTTTTTGAGATCCGATAGTAAGTGTATTATCTGCCTCACTATATGTAAAAGGAGTCTGTGTATATTTTCCTTTTTCGTAATCATAAGTTGTTCCTTCATCTTCGTATAAGGTAAAAGATCCATCAGCACCCGTATAAACAACCAAAGTAATTAGATCTGCAACTTTTTGTGTTGTATACTCAATCTCCGGTCCCAATGGAAGTATAGAACCAGCTTTTACATACATTGGCATTTTCTCATATGGAGCATCAGCAGTGAATTTAACACCTGCTTCCAACCATTTACCGGTATACAAATCGTACCAACCAGCTGTTTTTGGCAAATAAACTTCGCGTGTACGAGCTTTGTATTCATAAACCGGACAAACCATTAGGGATGGACCGAACATATACTGATCTCCAATATTGTAAACATTTTTATCAGCAGTGAAATCCATTGCTAAACCACGCATCATGGTATAATCATCAAAATGAGTCATACCGGCCAAAGTATAGATATATGGCATTAAGCGATAGCGTAATTTATTGTAATAAACCATTGATTTGTAAGCCGGATGTTTCTCCGGAGCAATATTCCATACCTCGCGGAACGGATACTGTCCATGAACACGAAAAAGAGGTACAAAAGCACCAAACTGATACCAGCGGGCATTTAATTCTCTCCACTCTTCCCTGTCTTCACTGCCTTCTTTGGCAACTTCGTAACGTTTTTCAACACAGAAACCACCGATATCCATTGTCCAATAAGGAAGACCAGACAGAGCAAAGTTGATACCTGCAGAAATCTGAGCTTTCATATCTTCCCATACAGTTCCGATGTCTCCACTCCAGGTTACAGCACCATATCGTTGTAATCCGGCAAACCCGGACCGTGTAAGAATAAACACACGTTTATCATTATCAACTTCGCGTTGACCTTCGTAAATACCTTTTGCATTCATCAAAGCATACGCATTGAAATATTCAGTTGAAGGCCCCAATGCTGTAGGATTCATTAAATCTTTGCGATACTCGATACTTGCATTAGATAAAATATCCGGTTCTGAAGCATCCATCCACCATGCATCAAAACCTTTGGTATATAATTTTTCGTGTATCTGATCCCAGAACAACTTACGTGCGCCTTCAGCATATGCATCGTAGAATGAACCGATATAACCCTGTCCAATCCAGTCGCGCACACTATCCTCAACAGCACGGGTATACATCCATCCTTTTTCATCGAATTGTTTGTAATGATCTGTGATATGATAGAATTTAGGCCATACAGAAATCATTACATGAGCATTTTGTTCATGAATCTGATCATTCATAGCCTGAGCATCAGGGAAACGGGCCAAATCAAAATCATGACTTCCCCATTCTTTCTCAGGCCAGTACGACCAGTCAACTACAATATTATCTAAAGGAATCTTACGTTCTCTGAACTCAGCCAATACATCCAGCAACTCATCCTGTGTTTTATAGCGCTCGCGACTCTGCCAGAATCCCATAGACCATTTTGGCATCACCTGTGCCTTACCTGTTATGGTTCTATACTGACTGATTACCTCATCCATTGAAGAACCAGTCATCATAAAGTAGCGGATTTCCTGCCCCATTTCCGAGAAGAAAGAAAGATCATTCTTAGCTTCTTCACTACGAGGAGATAACGTTTTCAGGCCAATGTAAGATACACCTCCATCGGGTAACCACTCTAACTTGATGTGTTTTTTCACCCCTTTTTCCATGGCTACGTGAAACTTTGCAACTGATGGATTCCAGGCTGTACGCCATTTATCGAATTGTAACTCACCATCAACCCAAAGTTTGGTATAACCGGCATAGTAGCACAGAAAATCATAAACCCCGTTTTCATCACCTTCGAAATAACCTTCCCACGTAATTTTTGCATGGGCAAAATTAAAACCTTCCGGAAACTTGTTGATGGTTGTCAGATTCTCGTAATCAATTGTTTCTTCTGTTCTTACCAGGAATTCGTGACTTTTGTTTAGATCATCAATATAGGTTGCCGTTAAACCACCTTCTTTACCATCTTTATTATATAATTTCAGGCTATTAATATTACTATATGGTCTCGAATCTCCAAAGCGTGTAAGTGAGTAATTATCCCACAGAACCCCATAATTTTTCGTAGAAACAACAAAAGGAATAGACACTTTGGTGTTATACTGAAACAGTTCTTCATTTTTCCCTTTATAGTTCATCTCATCAGCCTGATGCTGACCTAAACCATACAAAGCCTCGTCTTCAGGAGAGTCGAAGACCTGAGAAAGTTCAAAGCCATCTGTTCCATCAACATTAATATTATTAAATACACGTTGGTCAGCTTTCTCTTTTATGATTAACTCTTCATTAGCATCATAAAAAGAAACTTCGCCAGTTGATAAGGATACCTTAGCTGTAGCTTCACTTGTTTTGATTACTACTATTTGATTTTCCTCGGAAACAGTAAACTTTGGAGATTCCTTCATTGGAACCTTAACCAGACTTTTTTCTTCTGATAATTCAGAAGCAGCAGTAGTTCTCACTTCAAAAGTCTGATCGCTTACTGGTTGTACACGAACCACTTTGGCTCCATTTGCGGTTGGGTTTGACGGATAAACCGTGACACCACCCGAATCTTCTTTCCAATTCTGACCACAAGCCATCATAACGACAGCAAGTAGGATCATAACAAATTGTTTATTCATTTTATATGTTATTTTATTCAACTAATAATTTACAACTAATTATTTGCACCATCAATAATTGCCTGAATAGCATCTGATTTAATCTGTGCACCTGTGCTTCGGTTAAAGAGGCCAAAATCGCCGGCTCCATTGTCCCAGATAAAAGGAATGAATCCATTTGCCTTGGCTTCACTTGTAACTGTTTTAAGGAAATAATTACGTGACTCATTATGCAATTGCAATGCGGTACCACTTAATGATGAACGATATATTGCCCCGTACTCCCCAAGTATAATTGGGTAACCCAAATCATAATATGCAGCTTTCATCTTGCCAAATTGCTCCTGTAAATAATCTTCCTGCCCCCAACTGGTTACATCCGTATATCCCTGTCCCCATTGGGTGTTATAACCGGCGTCAGTTTTCAGAGTGAATTCATAAGGATCGTAGTAATGCACCTCAACAAATAAGCGATTGTTGACCACATCCGTAGGTAACTCAAAATACTTTAAGCCCCAACCAATGTTTGTATTATATGTTTGAACAATCAGGTTTCGATAGTAATTCTTACCACCCGTTGATCGAACAGCATTAACAAAAGTCTGGTTAAAAGATTGTTGTACTTCTATATTTTCGGATGATGGTTCACTGTAATCCTCGTGTACCTCATTAGTACCTGCAAACAACAAGTGTTCATCATAATCTCTGAAATAAACTCCTATTTGTTGCCACAAAGCATATAACTGCTTATTGATTTCTTCCTGTTTTGAATATACAGGATGTTCTTCCAGCCATCCACCATCCCAGTGAGTATTAATGATGGCATACATCTCGTTATCAACACAGTAATCCACTACTTCTTTAACACGGGCTAACCAGGCATTATCTATTTCATAAGTTTCATCATCAATAATGTATCCGTTCCATGCACATGGGATACGAACCGCATTAAAACCGGCAGCTTTTACTCCGTCTATTAAATCTTTATTTACCATTGGATTACCCCAGTTCGTCTCTCCACCTGGCACTTCTAATGAATTACCAACATTCCAGCCTGCAATAATTTTGGCAGCTAAGTCAATAGCTGTACTTTCAACACCAGTTTCATCTGCTTCAATAGCAGGATCAATCCCTTCTTGTGTAACAGTTGCCGTTTCACTTATATCTTCTAAAGTAAAAGTGATGGTACCTTTACGAATTAATATTTCAGAATTCTCTTCAATAATAAAGGTCCTTGAATCTTCTATTTCACTTTTCAATTCCTTAAGTGAAATCCAATCACTATCAATATTAATTGCTACATCACCAGAACGTTTAAAAGAGATCGTTAATTCCTGAGCCTCCGGATTAAGAGTATATTCATCAGTTTCAAGAACCAAAACGATATTCTTATCCTGTTGAACTAAAATTGTTTCTGTCAGATCCCTGGCTGTAATTGTTATAGTGGCTGTTCGATCTTCTGTTTCTGTGTTTTCTGCTGCTGTTACCTTGATCGTTTTAATTCCAGCTTCAGCCGATTCAGGTGTAACGACACACCAGGAAGCTGAACTTTCTATAGTAAATTCAACATTTGAAGAAACAGTTAAAGATTTCGTCTGCTCTTCATTTGTGAAATTTAATTCTGTTGCTGAAACTACTAACTCTGGTGTTAATTCTGATGAGTTATCGGAACATGCCACCAAGGTTAACAAAACATAAAACAAGACCAGCATATTACTTTTTAGTTCTTTCATCTTCGTGTTGAATCATGCCACCCGTTAAAGGATTGGGTAATTATTATTAATATATCTTTCAATTCAGTTTACAAATAAAGCCTTCACCCATTAGCAGGATTTTATATTCCAGATTTCTGAGCCATACATTGCTTAACATGCAGTAAGCTTGAAACCTAACCAAAGCAAAAGTAGATCAAGACTTTATTTGGTTTCTAAATTTTTGTTAATGATAGATGTTTAAATGATAACACATGTGGCTATTTTGTTTCTGTTGTATACATCATTAGTTAACAAGATCGGACAGCAATCAATTTCAACTAATTGATTATATAACACTTAGCCTGAATAACACTAAGAATATTCTGATTGCTGTTTTTCTGGTTAGAGACAGGATATTCAGCTAGAAAGGATTGATTTTAATAAACCGAAGACAACAGATAAACTAAACCGGCCTGCCAGTTAATAGCAATTTCATTATGGCTATAACTTTCTTCTTTATCAACCCAGTCAATAGCTGTATGTCCTCCACCAACAATATATCCCGGCCACGGAGCATCAACAGAATCGGCTGCACTCCTGCGCGAATGCGGATACATAGGCGGATTTATTCCCAAACCGGTAATGTAAGATCTGCCATAATAATTACACCCAAACAAGTGACTGACAATGCTAACCGATGCCTCTGCATACTTTTTATCTGGCTGAAGTAAATTAGCAACTCCCAGATTAATTGAATGACGGGCTACAGTCCCGTTGCAACCCCAGAAATACTTATCAAACGATCTGCCATACACATCTTGTTGTGTGTTCTTCACTATTGTATCAGCAACCGACAAAACAGATGCTTTAGCTTTTAAATATAAATCCTGATTTTGAGTTTCAGTTGGATGCAATACATAACCAAAAACACCAAGATTACCTACATTTCCCCAATCCCAATTTAATTCAACTAAATTATCCAGCACACTTAAACGTTGTTCAAGATCATTGAGGTAAAGTTGATCACCTGTTGCCAGCCACATTTCAGCAGCAGCCCATAAACGATCGTCCTCATCATTGGTCTGGTACCCACCGGTTGAAAAATCGCCTTGCTCAAACTTAACATGCTCAGGGTTTTTCAATAAACATTGGTAACTTACTTTAGCCGCTGCCAAACAGCTATCGGCATACAATTCATCAAAAGGACGTAAATTTCGGGAGGCCATCGCCATCATTGCTACAAAATCAGCTGTAGCAGCAGAACTCCAGGTTGTAAAATATCTTTTTTCATTATCCGTTTCCGGCATAATAAAACCGGAAAAGAATTTGCGGGTTAGCTTATGAGACACACGACCTGAGCCATCATTGTATTGCATTTTAAACAACCAATCAATCTCATATTTAATTTCCTTCAGAAAATCAGGGAATTTTGCATTGACACTATTTTCAGGCAAGTGCAGATTCAGAGCAGATAACTTATCGTTGAAATGCTCCCATGCCAGAAACAGAGAACCAACCGTTACACCTGCATTCACGGTATACTTTCCATAGTCTCCTGCATCGTGCCATCCGCCAACACCATCCTTCTTTTGCTCATTATCTTCTTCATAAGCAGTATAACCATCATCGGTGTGACATTCTGCATGTGTATAAGTTTGTCCGTCATACTCTCCTTCAACTGCCTCACCACAACGCCACAAATAAAAAGCACGCATCGAAGTATACAGCGGTTTCTTAAAAACATCGTTGCTAATTGTAAATACAGGAGAAGCTACATCACCTACTTTAATATAATAGTTACCAGGCTGATTAAGGTCTGAAAAATTAATCCTGGCGACTTTCTCATTTATATCATTCTGAAATATCGTTAGACTGATCTCATCTTTAAAAACTGTTTTTTGAGTCTGATGATCAATAATTGAAAAGGTGGTTTCTGATGGTTGTGTTATACTGGCATATTTTGCATCATCAGGCTTATAACCCAGTGAATTAACTTTAATACTTGTTTTTGTAGTACAAGATGAAATGACTAATATAAAAAGGAGATTGAGGAAGGAGATTTTCATAGCTTTGGGATTTAAGAAAGCAGCATAAGCCAGTTGCCTGACCTATACTGCTGTTTATTCTATTTTTTCTTTGGTGTTAGTCTGATCATTAACACATCATGCCCTGGTATTGTGGCTTTCAGATTCTTTTTAGTTGTAACTAAATCTTTATGATTATAAAGATCTCTGATGGTGTATTCGTTTTGTTCTACTGACAGACTTCTTCCGGATAAATCATCTTTAACCGGATGCCATGACCAATCATGATCGATTTCAACAGGTTCCTCGCTCATATTAACAATGGCAAAAGCCCACTCTCCATCGGCCATTGGCTTAGCCCACATTTCAATTTTACCTTCATCAGAATGACAATAGGCCTGAATACCCAACTTATCCTGACTAACTGCAATTACTTCCTCATTTGTTAATATTTCGATGGTTTCTTCTGATGCCGAACGTAAATCATTACCCATAATTAATGGCGAGGATAACATTACCCACATGGCAAAGTGAACACGATCCTGACCAACAGGCATTCCATTACCCACTTCCATCATATCAAAATCGTTCCAGTGACCTGGTCCTGAATATTTACGTATATCCTTGCGTAATTTGATGATTGGCCAAACACCTAATGACGACCATGTACCATGTCCTACCTTACAATCCCAGCAGTTAATGATATCGCCGGTAACACGCCACATGTGCCCCATTTCTTCACCCCATTTCCAAGGATCGTTATCACCCCATTCACAGATACTGAAAAGAATAGGACGACCAGTTGCATGCAAGGCATCACGCATGGTTTGATATGCACCTTTGGCATTCAGATTTTCGGTATTACACCAATCGTACTTTAAAAAATCAACTCCCCACTCGGCATATAATTTTGCATCCTGATACTCAAAACCCCGGCTACCCGGATATCCGGCACAAGTTTTATTTCCGGCACAATTATAAATACCAAATTTCAATCCTTTACTGTGCACATAATCCACAACCGCCTTCATTCCGTTGGGAAATTTTTTAGGATCGGGTACCAGATTATAGTTCTCATCACGTTCCATTGCCATCCAACCATCATCCAACACCAAATACTCATAACCTGCATCCTTCAAACCCGTCTCTACAAAAGCATCAGCAATATCTTTCACTAGTTTTTCATTGATATCGGTTCCGAAAGTATTCCAACTATTCCAACCCATCGGAGGAGTTAAGGCAAGGTTTTCAGCTTTTTGAGCACTTACATGTAAAGCAAGTAAAGCCGCAACCAACAATAAAATTCCCTTTTTCATAAAACACTATTTATATAACTATTTATTCATTTTCCGTTTGACCATAAAACTGAATACTTATTCAGTTACTATATCTTCATATCCTAATAATGATAACATTTTAACAGCATATCTTTTACCTAATTCTCTATAACCTGCTGAATCAAAATGAGCTTCATCCTGCCCAGTACAACCGTCTGAAGAAATTACATGAGCATTGGCAATATGCGATGGTAAGGTGTTTATTATTGGATTCATCGAACTACAACAATTGCTTTCACCAGAAAAAACTTCACCTGCCAACAGAGGTGTTTCATCAGGACAAAGAGTTAAATCCCACATCATGTCTTCATAAATTTTCCTGACGTAATTTGGCCATTCTGCATCACCTGTATTGGTTTCTCCCTGATGCAACAGTATTCCTTTAATTACACCATCTTGTTGAGCCACTTTAGCAAGATCAATCAGATACTGATATGGATTTCCATCATAGGCTGCTACCTTATCTGTAAACCAACTCTCGTTATAGGTAGCTGTATAATCCTGATAAATATCCTTATCAAATAATCTGATATCACACCCACCAATTGCCACATTGATAACTCCAACTTTTATTGAATCAGGAAGATTCGCGATCAGCGTTCGCCCAAAATAATCAGCTGGAGTTAAACCCGATGCACATTGACATAATGGTGGCACTGCATCACGCCATTTACCCTTTGAACCTAAATCAGAGCAATCCAAAGCCTGTAATACCTGAAATCGCTCAATAACAGTCTTATCCTGAGATTCGATGGCACCTTGTCCTTCCATATTTGACTGACCAAAGCACAGGTAAATATGAAAATTAGGGTCTTTATGACGAACCGTTTCTTCTTTTGTTGTAAACATCAGTTCTATTTCTTCATCTAATTTTACCCCATCCATATTAACAAGAGCACCTTTGGGAATCAAAATTTTATATTGAGTGCCCGGTGTCATATTAATGGACAAATTCAACTTTGTATATAAAGCTTCAACTGTTGCTGAAACATCATTGACAGTAATGCCATGATTTTCTGTCAAATAAACGACCTCATTGAAAGTTAACTCTATATTTGAGGATATATCCACATCCGTTTCATTATTCGCTGGGATGCTTGATCGAAATTCAGGTGCTGGTTTTTCCTCCGTTTCAGCTTTAGTACATGAATTACTGAAAGTAAAATGAGAAATAATCATTAGTGATAACAGGAATCTTTTCATTGTATTCAAATCATTTAGGTTAACTATAAAAAGACAATTAGTTATTTATGGTTTTTAGTCTGTTAATCACTTCCAGCAAAGCTCTTGAATTATGGTATGGACATTTCCAGAATCCAATTTTACAATCTTCCAGTACCGGTTGCCCATTTGCTTTTACTTTACCAAACCACTCACCATTTTCTTTGTCTTTTACATACGATTTGATAAAATCCCACACTTTCTGAATAGCTTCCAGATAAGCCATATCGCCTGTATTTTGATATACATCCATTAAACCAACCATGGCTTCGGCTTGCGGCCACCAATGTTTATCAGTATCCAGATGACCATCTTCTTTTTCATAGAAAACACTTCCATCGCTATCCATACCCTCCTTAATGGTAACATCCACCATGCGTTTTCCAATTTCCTTCATTTGGCTTAACAGTTCTTCATCATGTATTTCATGAGCCGCCTCAGTCAATAACCATGCACCTTCAATATCATGACCATAAGACACAATCTCAGATTTTACTGTCCAGTCCATATCGAAGAATAACTGAAAATGTGCAGTCTCCTGATTAATGATATGATCTCTGAAAACTTCAAGTAAATGCTGAATACGTTTTTTAAGATCAGCATCCGGCCACATTCGATATAAATTGGTATAAGGTTCAATTATGTGGAGATGCGTATTCATCGACTTTGGTTCGTTGGCATCTTTTAAACTTAAACGCATATCCTCCAATGGTGTCCAATCATCATCCAAAGCTTCAATGTAACCTCCCAACTCATCATCCTTGAAATATTTCTCAATAAGTTGATATAATTCAATGGAACTTTCCAGAGCTTCTTTCTTGCCCGATGCTTTATAGTATTCTGATAATCCATAAATACCAAATCCCTGAGCATATGCCTGCTTACGTTTATTGGATACCTCACCTTTTGAATCAACGGCCCAGTATAAACCACCATTTTTCTTATCCCAGAAATAAGTCATAAGATAGTCATAAGCCCTGTCAGCTAATTCCAGATACTTCTTATCTCCATAAAAATTACAGGCTGCAGAAAAGGTCCATAACAATCGGGCATTTAATACTGCACCTTTATCTGCATCTTCTTTTTTATCTCCGGCACGGTCTGTTTCCCCGATAAATCCTCCTCTTACAGTGTCCAATGAGTGATCCGCCCAAAACTTTAATATCTCTTTCAACTCCTGATCCATCTCCTGGATCATATTTTTCATTTCTTCTGTTTTCATTCTTAAAAGTGTTCTATGCTTTTGACCTTCTACAAATACTTATGGCATATCGGTATTAAAACAGGATGCAGGTAAATTATCACTGTTAAACAAGCCAGGTGTAGCTGCATTAGTCCATGCAAATCGCACAGCAACCGGTTCTTTCACCTTACTACCTAAAACCACAGTATTTTTTCTGATTTTTGCCTTTGTCTTATGCCATTCTCCATTTTGGTCCTTCACTTCAAATAACGATAGTGCATCACCCTTAACATTTAATCCATCGGCATGATCAAACAAAACAGTTACTTTGGTTCCTTTAACCTGATAAGATGAATATTGCGGCCCATAAATTGGCAAATCAGTTTTACCATAGGTTTGATTTAAAGCCAGATTAGCAAAACGCAGCCCCACATCTTTCTTATTCCGTGGATGAATATCAATGGTATCTCCAATATCACTGGTCATTACCATACCGG
The DNA here is from genome assembly GCA_025499705.1 of Carboxylicivirga caseinilyticus. Lineage (GTDB taxonomy): Bacteria > Bacteroidota > Bacteroidia > Bacteroidales > Marinilabiliaceae > Carboxylicivirga > Carboxylicivirga caseinilyticus. The sequence continues at coordinate 90,169 of JAFMVE010000012.1, read as the reverse complement.
TTTTTGCAAGACTCAAAGCCTTTCTTTGAGCTTCTCTGATTTCAACTCCTGAAGTACCTCCATAACCATTCCATGGAGCAATCTGAGCAAAATAGAAAGGTAAATCTTTTTCAAAGCCGGCTCTCCACGATTTAATCATGGTCTGCAACATTGCGGTATAAGTTGATGGATTGGCAGTATTTGCTTCTCCCTGATACCAAAGCACTCCGGCAAACTGAAATGGCATCATAGGTGCAATCATTGCATTAAAGGCTCTTCCGGGTTCAACCGGTCCCCATGGTACTGGCTTTAAAGATTTTGCAGATGTTATTAATTGAGAATCTGCTTCTAATACTTCCTCCGGCATCCATACTTCCACTGGTGTACCACCCCAGCTTGAACAAATCATTCCAATTGGAACATCCAGATTTTTTTGCAGTTTCTTACCAAAAAAATAACCGACCGAACTAAAATCCAACATGGTTTCAGGAGTACAAACATTCCATTCACCACTAACATCATGGGTAGGATTTAAAGCCGTGCGTGGCGTTACAGTAAATAACCGAATATTAGGAAGATCTGCTTCTTTCACAGCTTCTTCTTTACCTATTATTCCTCCCCTTGTTGTCCATTCCATATTAGACTGACCAGACAATAACCAAACTTCTCCAATCAGAATATCTTTCAATGTAAGTAAGTTATAGCCCTGAATAGTAATTTCATAAGGACCTCCTGCTTTGGGAGTCTGAATTTGAACTGACCACTTACCCTGATTATTAACCACTGTTTTCAAGGTATCAGCACTCCAACCTGCTTTTAGTTTTACTTCTTCCAGTGGTTTTCCCCACCCCCATATCTTAACATCACTTTGCTGCTGAAGCACCATATGATCAGCAAAAACAGCAGGTAAAGAAACATTGGCTTTAGTTGTAATAGAAGTTATTACCAGCAAACCAACAAGCAAAAATCGAGTCTGTTTCATTTTGTAATATTTAAATCATAAAAGGGCAACCTGCATTTTTACAGGCTGCCTGAATACTATAAGGTTTTCTCACTTTAAATCCGGCATCTCATCCCTTGTAATTACAAAGCTTTGGGCAACAGCGTCTGTCCACCATGTTATATTAGCATGATAGTGATCTGTCTGGTAAAAAGCATCACTATTAATTACATTGGTTCTATCATAATCATACCAAGGCATAAAATACGACCAGGTTGCACCTGCACTCCATTGCTCTGATATTGGTGAAACTCCACCCATTTCACTCAACGTTATAATCTTATTAGGATAAGTTTCCTGTATGGATATATATTGAGAGGCTATATCAGAAGCATCTGTATTGGTATAAATATCTCTTCCTACAATATCAACATACTCATCTCCCGGATAGAATGCATTATCTTTTGTTTGAGTAGTCCATACCCATATCAAATTATTTAACCCCTGATCCTCAAAATAATTAAACATAAATTGCCAAAGCGCTTTGTAGGTATCTGGCCCTTCGTATCCCCACCAAAACCAGGCTGTTCCATTTGTATATTCATAAGTATTTCCTGCAGCTTCATGAAAGGGTCGCCAGATGAGCGGAATATTTTTCTCCTGCAAAAGTTTCAAATAGCCAGCCAACTTTTCTAAATCGGCCATCGCTATTGTATTTTCCCAGGTTCCGTCAATCAATACATTCGATGCTTTAAAAGTGGTTTCTTCAGGTTTATAGGTGAACTCATTGCTATTTGCATGCCCCTCGTAACGTGGTACAATCCAGTGCCAGTTAGCACAAATCAATCCATTATTATTCCACCATTCTTCAAGGAAGGTTGTTTGAGAATAATCAATCCAGTTGGCTGGAGACGCCGGAAGATGAATATAATCAACCGTTGTCATGGCCGGATATTTTCCTGTATGATAATTTACCCATTCTGCTTCGTTTGTATTCCACGATACATTAGCATGAACGGATGATAAGCATTTACTCCCATAGTTTTCTCTCAGGAAGTTATAAACATTAACAGCCTGAGTTGAAGCATTGGCAGATACTAAATTCTCATCAATTGAAGTTGCCGGGCCTTCGACCGTGCTAAACGAAAACTCAATATCATCAGCCAACAAAACATTATCCATATTTATCAATGATCCCTTGGGAATACTGATCGTATATTCTTTTCCTTTGAGAAGCGATGTGTTTATTATTATTTTGGTATATGCCTCCGTAACATCGGCCGCCACTCCATTAACCGTAATATTATAATTATCTACCAAATACACTACTTCATTAAATGTAACCTGTATTTGAGTTGATATTTCAACATTTTCTTCCTGATCTGCAGGGATACTGCTTTTAAAAACAGGGGGAGTTTTTGGTTCTTCATTATTATCATTTGAACATGATAATATCAACATCATGAATAACAAAAACGACAGTGATTTTTTCATAAAGACTCTACATTAACTAATTTTATCAACTATCTGATCTAAATAATAGATAGTTATATTAATTTCAACTATCTGTAAAATGATAAAATATTTACACAAAACTAACTACTGATTTATCCTACGACAAGTATGATTTCCTCATTCTTGAATAGTTTTTTATCAAGTATTATTTAAAAAGAAAGGCTGCATATAAAATACAACCTTTCTTCTCAATGATATCTAATTAATTATTTTGGATCGAGTCGCAAGTTGTCGAAGCTAATTCCACCCGGAATAGGACCTCCATATAAACCATTAGTTCCAGATGACATATCCAAGGTTCCGCTTAAACCTAAGGCAGATGCATCCAACGATACTGTTACCCAATCGCCACCTGTTGTAGCCGGCATTAATCCCGTTCCGTACCAGTACCATCCATCACCTAATACATACATCAATGATGCATTTTCGGCTCCAGTTACGCCTTCTTCTATTTTAACATCGAATTTAATAACGTAGTTTTCCACATTCTCAACCACCGGAGCAGGAGCCCCATTAGCCTGGTGATTACAATTTATTATCCATCCATCAGAAATTACATCATCAACATGCAAATACATATTATCTCCTTCATCAATTATAGATGTATTACCACTCCATCCTGCATCCCACCATCCATTATGATCACCATGCTGTTCATAGTCAACCAGAATAACAGTTTCAGATGTGATAGGATCTGTTCCTCCAAAGAATAATTCGGGCAAATAACCTTCTTCTCCTTCGTAAGTTACCAAACGTATCTGACCAGTTCCTCGTGTAACATCTTCGGGTACGTAAACTTCAACTTTAGTTGGGGTTTTTTCTCCGTATGCTGTTGCAACAATCTCGCCCGGAAATACTAATTCCTTAATCAGATCCATATTGGTTCCGTTAAGTGTTAATATTTCACCGGGTGTTCCTTTTCCCTCAGTGTAATACTCAAAGTTTGGAAGATTTTGAAGCACTTCTAATTCTGATACAGATACCACTTCTACACCATTAATAGCTACTAAAGTAACTACTCCCGTTACAGCACCAACCGGAACAGTAACAGTAATCTCAGTCTCGCTTTGAGCAACTACTGTTCCCTGTACACCTCCACTAAACACAATTGAAGCAACCAAATCAAGGTCGGTTCCTGAAATAACAATGTCGGAATTAGGCTTGGTAGATAAAGGTGTAAAGCTGCTCAAAACAGGATTTACAATTGTAATTGTTCCACCTGATATTTCACTACCAAAAGTAGTATAGAAAGTCACCTCTCCCGACACTGCAGCATCAGGTACTGTAACCATAATTTCAGTTTCAGTTCCTCCGGATTGAATAGTACCTGAAACACCACTTGAAAAGGTAACACTACTGATTAAATCCAGATTTTCGCCTGATACGGTTAAAGATTCTCCGTTTTTAATGGTTGTTGGCGCAACACTTAATTCAGGCATTACCATTACTAACTCATCATCCGATACTACAGAAACATCCGACGCCAATTTAAGAGTGACCACACCATCCTGAGCAGTCAAAGGAACTGTAACAGTTATGGTGGATTCATCAACGACTGTAAAGTCTGTAACTGTAACATCACCTCCGAAAATAATTTGGGTAACCAGATCCATATCAGAACCTGTAATGGTAAGTTCTGTACCCGATTTAACAGGATTTGGAGATATACCATCAATAGCAGGAATTACTACTTCAAGTTCCGATTCAGAATAAACAACGATTGGATCATCAGCAGCATTCGACACCGCAATTTTTCCGGTTTGAGCTTCCGCTGGAACAATTAACGAAATTTGCTTTCTTTCCTGAGTAATAAACAGAGTGCTATCTACAACCACTCTGTTTGTAAAAATAACCTCGCCAACCAGATTCAGATAATCACCTGTAATTACCAATTCGCTGCCTGGTTTTAGTGATGCAGGAGAGAATTCGTCAATTGATATAGGCTCATCGAATCCAATTTGTGTTAACGTTTTAATTGTGTCATTAGCTGTTGCCATATATACATATCCTTCAACTGCATCTTGTGGTACAATTAATTTAATACTGGTTGCAGTATGATCAGTAAAATCAACCTTAGAAATTACAATTTCATCAGGTAATATAATACTGTTTACATCCAAAAAGTTTTCACCAATAAAACGTAATTCTGCACCACGTGCAATTGGCATCGGACCATAGCTTAAAAGCTCAACACTGGTAGATCCAGTATCTTCATCTTTATCACACGATGTAAATAAGATCCCTATCGAACTAACAAACAGAATTGCCAGCAACAATGTTATGAATCTTATTTTTCTATAATTATTTGTTCTCATAATAATTCAATTCTTAATATTTGTTAGGCACAATTCTGAAGTTATCAAAGGCGATATCACAGTCAAGCTCACCACTTCCGTGTATCAACACACGACACCAGTATCCTTCCTCACTTACTTCAATTACCGAACCGGCATCTTCATAAGAAGTGATCATTTCATCAAATGGAATCGTTACTGTTTTCCATTCCCCTTCAGTATCATAAGGAGGTGCCCACTGATATGCATCATTGTTTTCAGATGTCAATCCGAAATTAAATTTGATCATATTATTATCGTATGGCAACAAAGTATTAACCTCAAACTTAAGACTATACAAGCCAGGTTGTAGAATAGCCTCATCAGGAATGTTTTTACTGATATCACCCATTGCACTTGCCGGTCCACCAGCAACCTCAACCCAACTCCAGCTACCAATGGTTTTATTCACTCTGATGTAATTTCCATTGATCAATTCCGGATCATCTTCACCCGGATTACTAACCACATAATCAGCATTCCACCATCCGGTAAACGGATCGCTACTTATTACGATATTACGATTGTCGCGGAACATAAATGTAGAGCTTCCTGTTCCATAGGTTGATTTTACAGAAATCTGCCCCTCTGTAGCTCCTTCAGGAACAATCACTTCAATTGTTTCGTCTTCAACTGATACAATTTCACCTTCTAAATCTCCAGGGAAAATAACCGAAATAGGTTCATAGAAATAATTACCATGAATAACAGCCACTCCACCATCATTCACATATTCACAATCCATTGAAGTAACACTTGGTTTATTAATTGCAACTGTAAAATCATGCGTCAGGGTATAACCATCATTAAAGAAAATTACAAACTGATTAGTTACTTCCTCTGGAATATCGGTTGGTACACGAACCAAAATCGATGAATTGGTTACGTAAGGTATGCTTAACGAAGCTTCAATATTATTGAACTCAATACTAATGGCTCCTCCAAGATTTTCACCCATAATGGCAATTAACTGCCCTTGACCAGCACTTACAATCAACGAATCGGCAGAATCGGGATCTGTGATACGAACGTAATCAATGCTTGGTGTTCCAGGTGTATCATCGTCGCTACAAGCATTGTATAGCATTACCAATGCAAGCGTCATCAACGTTAGATATATATATCGAAATTTATTTTTCATCATTTTCAATTTAAATTTCAGGGTTTTAATTACCAGTATAATAATCCACAGGATCTAATGTAAGACTTGGCATACTACCTAAATCAGCTGTTGGAATCGGTAGATAAAAATTACCTTCAGTAGCTGTGATGGTACGCTCAGTATGCCATGACGTTTTTACAAAAGTCCAGTAATTTGGATTTGGGAACTGATCGGCATATATGGCAAACAATCCTCGATCCTGACTATTTAAAATGCTCAATGCTTTTTCTTTGTTGTAATAGAAAATATTACTCAAATCGTACATGAACATACTTTCCATTCCAAACTCCAGAGTTCTTTCTTTGAACAAGTCATCGGCAGTGAAATATGTTTTATCGCCATCACTCAATGCCAGATTATTCAAGCCAGCTCTTCTACGAATCATATTTACATACTCTAATGCAGTTACATCAGAAGACTGTTCGTTATCACCCAGCACAGCTTCCGCATAAATCAGATACATTTCAGCTAAACGCAACATGTATGTATTGTTTGGGTAGTGTTGCGAAGAAGCTCCTTCGGCTATATCAACATTTTTACCGCAGATGTACTTTTTAGTACAGGCAAATGCATAATCAGATGTACTGTTTGGATAAATACACTCCTGTGTAGTAACGGTCCCATCTTCGAGAGTAACATCTTGTGTAATCTCTGGATATTGGGCACCTGGCAACATAAATGTATTATACAAACGAGTATCAAGTGTTGCTCCTCTTATGGTATCACCAGTTGTTCCAATTTGATTTATTCCTTCAAACTGGGAAACAAAATACCATGAAGCACTGTAAGCTCCACCCCATCCATCACCATTTGCGATATCTGAACTATAAGCAAGATAAGCAGGCACAGAATTACTTGGTCCCCATGATGTTGAATAGACCCATTGCAGTTCAAACAATGACTCATTGTTATTATCATATGGATAAAGGAATAGTGAACGATAATCTTCCAACAATGCTTTACCACTGTTATCAATTACATGCTGAGCGAAATATTTAGCACTATCCAGATATGTTTGGTTACGAACTCCCCCACTTGATTCAACACCCGCTCTTGATAAATAAAAACGAGCCAACATACCTTCAGCCGAATACTTAGTAATTCTACCAGTTACATAAGGTTCTTCCGGCAAATCATCAATAATATCGCGCATTTCTGAAGTTAGGAATTTCCATATACTTGAAATTGTATTTCTTCGAATATCAGTAGAATTCATAATTTCAATATTATCCTCAATAATTGGAACAGCTCCCCAGGCTAAAACCAAATTACGATAAGCACATGCACGCATAAAGCGGGCTTCTGCAATTGCCATTGTTTTTACTTTATCCGAAACATCTTCAGTGGCATATGTATTTATATTTCTGATAGCAAGGTTTGATTGTTGAATCACTGTAAAAAAGGCATTCCATCCGGCAATAACTTCCGAGTTATCACCATTTGCATTAAATGCACCAAATTCACGGCTATTCCAGGGAGCCATCATAATACCACTTCTAAGATCACCAATACTATATGATGCCTTATCGTTATAATCGAACCACATACGACTATACAAAGGTGCTGTTGCAGCCATTACCTCTTCATCCGTTTTATAAAAATCAGCATCGGTAAGTGCATCTTCCGGAGGTCTTACCAAATAATCTTCAGAGCAATTGGCAAGAGCAAACATTACAATTAGGCCTATCAGCCAGTTATATTTTAAAATCTTCATAATACCTGATCATCAAAAGTTTAACACTAAATTAAACGTATAGGTCGGAGTTAACGGATAACGTCCGGTATCAATACCAATTGCCTGGTTAGCGCTTGAAGCGTTACTTCCAACGTATGATCCAACCTCAGGATCATAGCCTGTATATTTGGTTAAAGTGTATAAGTTCTGTGCACTTACGGCTACACGCAGATTTTTAATATACCGGGTTCTTTCCAGCAATGATTTAGGAACTGTGTATCCTAAGGTTATATTCTTCAGTTTCACAAATGAACCATCCTCAACCCATCTACTTGAAAAGCGTGTCCAGTTACCATTAGGTCCATAAGATATACGAGGTAAATCAGTGTCAGCATTCACAATGTAGGTATCACCCTGTTCATCCATTGCAATTTTTGCATAATCAATTGCATCTTTCATCAGGTTTCGACCCAAATTTATTTGCGATGGATTTGAGTTGATCATTCTCACATAATTATAGATATCATTTCCATAATTAAAGGTTATCAATACACTTAAGTCAAAGTCTTTATAGGTAAAGTTATTCGTAAAACCACCAAAGAATTTAGGCCAAGGATTTCCTATAAATGTGCGATCATTAACATCTATAACTCCTTCTGCCCCTGCTTCTCCTTCAATGTTTTTGTATTTTACATCACCAACCCAAACATTATCTTCGCTTATTTCCAATCTATTTCCGTCGGAATCAGTTGGAATAGCACTGTTATAAATCTCATCAACTGACTGAAACAATCCATCATATTCATAACCCATAAACATCCATGGCGAGTAACCAACTGCAGTTCGTTGCGTCCAGTTATTCATCCACCATGAAGTACGATCAAAAAAGCCCAATTCACTATTCAGGCTTTCAACCTTGGTATCAACCCCGGAAATATTAAAATTCATATCCCAGCGAAAATTACTAGTCTGAATATTGGTTGACAACAGGCTAACTGCCCAACCTTTGTTACTGATTTTACCTGAATTCACGGTTGGAGCGCCTGCTCCACCATTACCCGATCCTCCCATAAATCCAGGAAGACTGGCATCAAAAATCAGATTATTGGTTGCTTTCTCATAAATATCACCTTCAATCTGAATTCTGTTCTCAAATAAGTGAATATTGATACCAAGGTTATTCGTCATCGTCTCTTCCCATTGCAAATCAGGATTCGCAATTTTACTAGGTGAGAATCCGGTACCCCATTCTGTAGCTGTTGTGCTCAATGGAGAATAGATTCCAGACCCCCAACCAGAGTTACCCGTTAAACCAGTTTCGAAACGTACCTTTAACTCATTCATAAATGGAACATTAAACCAGTTTTCCTTACTAATTCTCCAGGCAACAGATCCTGCAGGAAAGAATCCCCATCGGTTATTGGCTCCAAAATTAGAAGAACCATCACCCCGAACTGAACCCTGAAGAATATACTTTTCGTTGTAGTTATAGTTCAATCGGAAAAGGTAAGACTCCATAGCCCACGAATTACTTCCTCCACTTGCAACAGATGTGCTTTCATCACCTGCATTTAAGTCCATAATATCATTAGTCAGAAATCCATCACGATAACCTGTGTTTTGTTTCCAGGTTCCTTCTTTATATTCATGCAGTGCTGTAGCGTCAATAAAGTGACGATTAAAAGTTTTATTAAAGGTCAACTGCTGTTCCCAGCTATAGAAAGTACTAACTCCTGTAAAATCAGTAAATGAAGCTCTATCGTTTACAAACCACCCTATTTTCATCTTTGGATTAAAATAGATGGCATTTTGAGTGTTGTAGCTACCATTTAAACCGGTTCTAAAAACCAAACCATCAATAATATCAGCTTCAATATTTACTCCTCCGTTTAATTCTCTTCTAACATTTTCATTAGTTCTTAAACTGGCAATTGCAACTGGATTGACTGGAGAATATTGATTTGATCCTTCTTTTGTTTCAAACCCTCCCCATGAACCATCAATATTTCTTACAGGAACCTGAGGGGTATTTTGCAAAGCATTACTAATAACACCTTCTGAAGTAGTTGTTAGAGTCTCCCTAATCTGCCTAAAGTTAGCAGTTTCTCTCATCCGCAGCCATTTTCGTGGCTCCTGAGAAGTATTGACTCTAAAGTTATAACGCTTAAACTCCGATCCTGTAGCAACCCCTTCCTGATCCAACAACTCACCGGAAATATAATAAGTTGAAACTTCGCCCGCACCACTAACACTTATTTGATGCTTCTGCATTGGAGCGTTCTTAAACAACTCGCTTTGCCAATCTGTACCTTCACCAAGGATAGATGGATCCAGAAACTCCTCAGGTGTTGTGCCTCCGGCTATATCATGAAACTCTTTTACCATCTGAGCATATTCTCTCAGATTCATTACATCCAGATGTTGTGGAGTCGTTTGCAAAGAGTAAGAGAAATTATAAGAAATATCTGCATCTCCTTTTCTACCCCTTTTAGTTGTAATTATAACAACACCATTTGTTGCTCTGGAACCATAAACTGCTGTAGCTGATGGCCCTTGTAAAATTTGAATATCCTCAATATCTGATGGATTAATACCTGCCAGAGGATTGGTCGAACTGGTACTACCTGAGCTAACTGAAGATCCACCAATCTGTAAACCATCAATAACATACAAGGGTTCCGTCGAGCCATTTATCGTACTAACCCCTCTGATAATCATTGACATTCCACCACCAGGCTGACCAGAATTTTGAGTCACATAAACACCCGCAGCCCTACCCTGAATGGCTTGCTCCATTGTGGTATTGACAGTTTTTTCCATTTGCTCATTGGTAACTCCAACTTGTGCTGTAGTCAGGTTGGTCTTTTTGGCAGAACCATAACCCACCACCACAACTTCATCGAGACCTTCGGATTCAACCTTCATTTTTACATCCAAAGTTGAAAGATTGGTAACATCCAGCGTTTGACGTTCGAAACCAATAAAAGTAAATACCAACTTAATATTTCCTTCTGGCACTTTTAAGGTAAAATTACCATCCATATCAGAGATAGTACCCTGTGTTGTGCCTTCAATAACGATAGATACACCAGGCAGTGGCTGACCTGTGTCATCTTTAACCTTTCCTGTAATCGTCCGGTTTTGGCCAAAAAATGTATGAACCATAAACAACATGACAATAACAGTCAGAAATCGCAGATTTACATTCATAAGATTTGATTTAGATTAACTGATTTAATTTTGTTATTGTATTTTACACACTATCAACAGTTAACAAATTTATACATTTTTTGCTTTACATTTTCAACATTATATATTCGACTTGAAAAATTTAATGCATTTTTATACATTCCTTACTAAAAAACACAAAACCGATAAGGGAACAAATCTCACAGAGCAAAACTCACTCACAACACACTAATATAAAATATTTAGAATAACTACCTTTGTATATCGGGAATTCAAAGAAGTAGAATATTGCTAATACACATTTATCGTTATTGCAATTTCATACTATTTATATGCAATATTAATTTTATAACAATTGATAATTTATATTTTATATTTTTAACGTTTCAGAAAAGAACGAAAAGTTTAAACAGAATTACAATCAACATTGTAATTATCATAGTAACAATATTAATTATCTCAAATAATTAATAGTAAACTTTAATTTTTTAGATAAGGCCCTTCTATGGCAGGAATAAACATGTAGAAGCACATCAAATCGGGATAGAAAACTTTTATACCCACATAAAAATAGCATTCAATGGAAAATTTATTTAAAAACAGTGGCCTTTTTTGCAGTTTCTTTAATCCCTTTAGATGCCAACAAAATTTCTTCTCCCCATTCGGTTAATGATTTCCAATCTTCTATCGAAACAATATCCAACCATTGATTCTCTTTGTTATTTCCTGTCCACGACCAGGGCAAATAACCAATCTCTAAATCATCACAAACCTCTAATACTCTTCGGTGATTTACCTTACAACCAAGATTATTGTCACCATTATTATAGTTATAGCCAAATTCTCCTACTATAATTGGCAGATGCAAATACTGAGCTTTAGTAAGTTCTGATTCAATTTGAGTATCATCATTCCAGGAGCCATACATATGAACAGAAAACAATAAATTATGCTGAGGATCGAAATCTAGTAATTCCTGTCCATATCTGATAACTGGCGACATATTCTGCCCCCAGCCAGGAGCATCAATTACAATAGTAGTTTTATAACCTGCCTGACGCATTTGAGCAATTGTTTTTTTATAAGCATCCCTCCAATATTCATCCGTGGTATTGTGATTACCCCATTCGTTTGCAATATTTAATAGTAGATATCTCTCATATCGATGCACAAGGCTTTGCATTTCATCAGAAACAAAATACTGCACCATATCCAAAAGTTTTGCATCGGTTGAATCTCCCGTTGCATCATGCAATTCAATCATTGGAATCATTTGCAAGTCAATACATCGTTCAACTATTTTATGCAGATCATCAACCGCAATATCTGCCTCCCAAACTATTCTTACACAATTGACATTGTATTTTACTAATTCATCAAGGGCATGGTAAGATTTTTCAGGAAACCACGCATGAGGCATATTCATGCCTCTTATGACAAATACCTGCCCATGAGCATCGGTCAACCTACCATCTTTTATGCGAAAAACCTCTGTATCAGTCGATAGATTACAACCAGAAAAAATTATAATAATGAGTAAAACAGAATAATTTATTACCACTCTCATAGACCTTGCAAAAAGAAATTATTGATCTGCCTGCAAAAAAGTTTACAGGCAGATCCAGATATTATTTTACCATTTGTAGATGCATCAATTCAATATCATTTTCCGAAACAATATCCACTCCCTTAATTTCAATAGTATACGTTACTCCAGGCAACATATTAAAGTAATTATCAGAGAATTCCGCCTGCTTATTTTTGACCTTAACATATAGGCTAAAGACCATTTTGTCTGCAGACAAATCAAGATATAATTTATCACCTTCTTTTCTCAAAGTATGACTCAATTCTACTTCGGGGAGTTCCATAAACTTTGGCTTAACTAGAAAAGCCATATTTTCCGCTAAAACCTCATCCCCTCTTTTTGCCTCCATATGCAAAATAACTTCTTCTTTTTTAACACCCTTCAATAATTCCTCATAACCCAAAGACCTAACCATCGAAGAAGTATTTGCCTCCATCACTACTTCTTCTTCAAAATCAGCCACAACTTCACCATTCAACTTCACAACACTAACCTTTAAGTGCACATCTTCTTTTTGGTGATTATCCGAAACCAGATAAACATCCACTCCATCAGCTTTCACATCAGCCGAAACAATTACAGGTTCATACCCTCTCTTGACAGCATAATGCATTGCTTTCCACTTATGATAATAATCAGTACTACTCCAGCTCGCAACCGGCCAGCAATCGTTAATCTGCCAATATAATGTTCCCATGCAATAAGGCATTTCACGTCGATGAGCTTCTACAGCCATTTTAGCAGCACGAGCCTGTAAAACATGACTCATATATAAAAACTGCTCAAAATCACCAGGCACATTTTTATACTCCCAACTCATGTATTCTTTAATTCTTAGATTTCCGATACCGCTTCGCTGATGAGCTGCCATTACCTCCGACTCAATATCATAATCTTCCGGGATAGCATACGTCTGAACAGTTTCAAAATCAGGGAATGACTGAAAACCATATTCACTAATAAACCTTGCTTTATACTTTTTAAAATCTTCAAAAGGATGTAAACCATGCCACACACCCCAGTAATGCATATCACCCGAAGTGGTTTCGTAGCCAGCATGTTGGTCGGGCTCATAACCAGCCTGTGGTGATGAAGGCCAGTAAGCAATATCAGAATCATTCTCAGCAATTACCTGTGGCAAAATTTTATGAAACACATCCAAATAGGCTTTTTGAATCTCGTCCTGTTGTTCTTTGGTATATCTCTGTTTCCAGCCCCAGCCTCCTTCGCTGTAATAATTCCATGCAGTGTTTATCTCGTTATTTCCACACCATAAAGCAATAGATGGATGATTTCGTAAACGTTTTACATTATCAATGGCCTCTTGTCTTACATTGTTCAAAAATACTTCATCACCCGGATACATTGAACAGGCAAACATAAAATCCTGCCAGATTAAAATACCGTTACGGTCGCACAGATCGTAGAAATAATCATTCTCATAAATACCACCTCCCCAAACACGCAACATGTTCATATTGGCATTTACAGCATCGGCAATCACCTTCTGATAATCCTTTTCAGACACTCTTGGAAGAAAATTATCATTCGGTATGTAATTAGCTCCTTTGGCAAATACTCTTAATCCGTTTAATTCAAATAAAAAGGACTCTCCTTTATCGTCTTTCTCGCGAACCAGCTTAATTGACCGAATACCTGTTGATACTTTTTTATCAGCAATTAACTTATTTCCTTTTTTAATGCGAACCTCAAAATCATACATCTTAGCTTCACCCAATCCATTACTCCACCATAATTTTGGCTTTTCAATCTCAAAAGGAAGTTCAATTACATTATTACCTGAAGTTAATTCAGCTGTCTGACTAAGAATCACCTTTTGATCCGTACTATTAAATAGCTCCACTTCAACTGATGTTGATGATTCTGAATTAACCTCAACCACCGCCTCTAACTCAGCTTTCTCAGCATTTACCATAGGCTGTTTGATCTGCAAAGAGGTTACTTTTGCATCATTCCAGGCCATCAATTCAACAGGACGCCATATACCAGAGGTAACAAAACGAGGTCCCCAATCCCAGCCGTAATGATAACCAGCTTTACGGGTAAAAACAGAGACTTTTTTATCTCCCAGTCCTCCATTTTCTGACTGATCATTTGATGCCGGGTAAGAATAAGCAGCTGCATCATACAATTCAAGTCCTTTCTTTATAGGAGAATGCAAATATACTTTCAGCTTATTTTCACCTGCTTTGGCTAATTTCTTAATATCTGCTTCCCACTGACGGTGCATATTAAAAGCACTCAACACCAAAGAATCATTCAAATAAACATCAGCATAAGTATCCAAACCATAAAAATGAAGCACCAATCTGTCGTGTTGTATGGTTTGGTCATCAATACTGAAAACAGTTTGATATACCCAATCTTCTTTATCAATCCATTGAAGATCTTTTTCATTGGTTCGATAAAATGGATCTTCAATCTGACCATTGTTCAACAAATCGGTATGTATTGTACCTGGAACTGTGGCATTACCTGAATAATCACCATTTACCTGCTGATAAGTCCAGCCATCATTTAATTGCTTCACTATCATGGTTTCTGATTGGGGTTGCTGACATGCATTTAGTAAACCTAATACACACATCGAGGCAACAATTAGCTTTTTCATAACATGGGATTTTTTTGAAAATTTCTTATTTTATTCTTCAGAGCGGCGCTTATCCAGATCTGAAATGATTACCTCCATCTTATCATCACTCAACTGATAGAAGATCATAACCAAACCGGAAATTAAGGCTGCTATACCGGGAAAATAACTCATCATATATTTTATACCGTCCAGCGTTTCAGCAGATTGCTCAACATTCGCCTCAAAACCATAATAAGAAAGCAACCAAAGGGTTACAGAACCTCCTATTGTCCAGCCCAGCTTTTGAGTCATACTGGATGCCGAAAACACCAAACCGGTAGCTCTTCTGCCTGTTTTCCATTGCGAATAATCAGCTGAATCGGCATACATCGACCATAACAATGGAAAGATAATACCAGCACAAAAACTGATTAGGGCCTGCAACACATACATCATCACAAGTCCATCCTTATCGATATAATAAAATACTCCACTCAAAGCAGCTGCAATAAACATGGCATACATAAATGTTTTTCGCTTACCTATAATTGCCGATACGGGCTTTGCCATCATAACTCCAATCATATTGGTGGTCTGCCCTAAAAACAAATATGCAGTGCTGTAACTTATGGTTGTAGCCGTCCACTCAACAACCGATTCATCACCTACAAAATATTTGAAATAATATAAAGCAACACCATCCCTTACCGAGTTAAATATCAGTGTTGCCACGCCAGCTCCTAATAAAACAAACCAGGGAATATTTTTTCCGAGATTTTTTAAATCTTCTTTTAAATTATTTTGCTGATCCTTGGGAGGAGAAATACGCTCACGAGTCCATGAAAAGGTTAATACGAAAAATAAAACTGCTACCAAACCTACAACAAACATGGTAAGCTGATAAGAAGTTTGTTCAGTCACAATTCCTTTAAAGTAATCTACCATGGGTTGGTAAGTTGCAACTACCAGAATACTTCCGGCAAAAGCAAATACCATACGATACGATGCAAACGAAGTTCGATCATTTGACTTAGGAGACATTACACCTAACATACTGGCATATGGCACATTAATAGCCGTATAAGCCATCATCATTATGGTATAAGTTATATAGGCATAGATCAATTTACCGGTCACACCCAAGTCCGGAGTAGTAAACATTAACACTCCGGCCAATCCAAACGGTACGGAAATCCAAAGAAGATAAGGACGAAATTTACCCCATTTTGAATTAGTTCTGTCACCAATAATACCCATAATCGGATCGTTGGCTGTATCCCAGATTCGGGTAACCAACAACATAGTACCTACCGCTGCTGCAGATATTCCAAAGACATCGGTATAAAAAATAGGTAGAAATATTGAGAATACTTTCCAGAACATCGATGAGGCAGCATCGCCAAAACCATATCCGATCTTCTCTCTCAGGGTAACTTTATCATTCATAAATTTAGTTTGTTAGCAAAGGGAAAAGCTCCTCAAATCTTAAGGAGCCCTTTATGTCAATTAAAGATAATGTTTAAAAATTAAGCAAATCCATAAAATCCTTATTCTTATCAATCAACTCATGGATTGTTTGTACACTCAGATGCGAATGCAACTTATCCGCAGGCGTATTCAAACAATAGTCTACCAATTGATCAACAGTTGTAGTTGCTACATGCATACGGGTATCAGATGAAGCATAGTAAATAAAAACTTTTCCATCTTCATCGGCAATCCATCCATTGGCAAATACCACATTAGAAACATCTCCCACACGCTCATCCTTTAATGGTGAAATAAAGTGTCCGTTTGGCTTATGAGTAACCATCCATGGTTTTTCTAAATCCGTCATAAATACATACAAGGTATATCGTAAACCGGCAGCAGTATTACGTACTCCGTGAGCCAGTTGCAACCAACCACGTTCGGTTTTTATAGGAGCTGGACCCAAACCATTTTTTACTTCATAAATGGTATGATAGGTTTTAGCATCCACAATTACTTCCTCTTTCACCTCAGCTTTTTCGATGGTATCAGACAGTCCAAAACCAATTCCTCCTCCTTTACCTGTATTGATAAAACCATCCTGAGGACGAGTATAAAAAGCATATTTTCCATCAATCAAATGAGGGAATAGTACCACATTACGCTGCTGACCTGTTGTGGAGATCAAATCAGGAAGTCGCTCCCACTCTATTAAATCACGGGTTCGTGCAATACCTGCTGCAGCTACAGCACTACTGGTATCACCGTCGGGTGCTTCAGGGTCTTTACGCTCTGTACAAAACACGCCATAGATCCATCCATCATCATGCTGTGTTAAGCGCATATCATATACATTCGTATCCCAATTATCAGTCTGAGGCATTGCAATTGGTTTATCCCAAAAGGTAAATCCATCTATCCCATTGTCACTTTCAGCTACTGCAAAAAACGACTTTCTATCATTGCCCTCAACCCGAACGACCATCAAATACTTTCCATTTAATTTAATGGCTCCTGCATTAAAAGCAGCATTGAAGCCAATGCGTTCCATAAAATAAGGATTGGTCTCTTTATTCAAATCAAAACGCCAGTGCAATGGCACATGATTTCGTGTAATTACAGGATATTTATAACGGGTATAAATTCCGTTTTCGCTAAACAATGCCTTGTTATGCTTATTAATAACCTTTCGGTGTTTCTTTTTAACCTTTTTGAGGCGTGACTCAAAAACATCTTCTCTCATAACATTATTATAATTCTTTCAATACTATGATTACTCACTCTATTTTTCTGATTCAACCAGATCATTTAATAACCAGATATGATCCTGATCTAAAAATTCTTTTGCATAAACTGCTCCCGGATGTCCCGGATATGGGAAAAAGAAATGAACATCCGGATCGTTGCGCCAAACCATAGTATAACTAAGATTTGCAGCTACCAGACTATCCTTTAACACAACTCCTAATTTTTGGGTATACCAGGTTGTATCTGCAACATTTTCTATCCCCGATTCGGTTAAGGCTGAGATTTTCCCCTTTTGATTTGTGTATCCAACCACTATCTGAAGCTTTTTAATGGCTGCATCAACATCCCCTCCTACACGTAAATCGTAATAATTATCCATCCCCACAATATCGACATACTCATCACCCGGATACCAGGTAAGGTATTCATTAAGCGAATTAAAACTACAATCAGGCGAATAAGCTATTGCCATCTGATCCATACCCTTTTCATTTTTCAGATAATCAATCGTAAAACGGAAAAGCGCTTTAAACTCATCGGAAGTACAATGTTTACTACCCCACCAAAACCAGCTTCCGTCCATCTCATGCCAAGGGCGAAAGATAAACGGCATCTTCTTTCCATCCTCCATCTGAAAAGAATTCAGAAATACAGCCAACTTATCTAACTGTCTGATAAATTCATTGTGATATTCTCCTCCTGGAATGATATATTTAACAACAGTTGTATCTGTGTTCCATGAGTTTTCGCCATTAATAAGTGAATATGGATGCCAGCTAAAAGTATTAATACCTCCATTTTGAGAAGCCTTTATAGCCAAACTCCGCATCACATCAAAAGGCACACTATCCAGATTACAAGCATCTCCCCGCTCTAATCCTCCCAATTCCCATCCAAACAAAGCAGGATAATCCCCGGCAACACGTTTAACATCCGATTGACCATCAACATATTTCCAATTGATGCCATATGCTAAATCATCCTGATGACCAAATAATATACCTTTCCCTTTTATACTCTGCAATCTTTCGATCAACTCTTGGCGACCCGTTTTTTCCTCAGATTGATCATCACAGGCAACAGTTGTAATAACCACCATAAGAAAAAGACAGTAGATCTTATTAAAACACATCTTCATACAACCTGGATAGCAATTAAAATTTTAAACAAAAGTAGCTCCACATATAAGCTTCAACAAGTATTTTTACATCACTAATAAATACTATTTTATCATTCATATAAACTTTTACTATTCTTCCAAAATCACTATTGTGTTTATTTAATTGATATACAAATACATTCTATTACACACACAAATTCAACAAGCTACTATTCACTGCAATTTTCCATCATTTATATAATAATAGAATTGTACTATTTTATCACAACAACTATATTTGCATCAAAATCACAGCTATGTCAAATCAAATTCATCGTGAAATAACTCCTCTGAAAGAGAATGATTGTTTCTTAATTTTCGATAGAGAAAGAGAGTTTTTCAACTTTCCCATTCATTTTCACCCTGAATTTGAGATTAATTATATACGCCATGCCAAAGGAGGGAAAAGAGTGGTTGGTGACCATATTGGAGAAATTGAAGAAAAAGAACTGGTAATGGTTGGCCCCAATTTATACCATGGCTGGGAAAATTACAAGAACACAGGAAAAGAGACTTTACACGAGATAACCATTCAATTCCCCAGAGAATTATTCAATGACGATTTACTAAGTCGCAATCTCCTACAACCGGTTAAAGAATTAATGAACAATGCATATAGGGGAATACTGTTTTCACAGGAAACAATTAATATGATTGAGCCACGACTTCAAAGATTAAGTCAAAAAAGAGGCTTTGACAGTTATCTTGAATTTCAATCTTTATTATATGACCTTGCTATTTCAAGAGACCAACAGTTATTAACTAACATGTCCTTCCTTCGCCAGAATGATTTTCACAACAGCGAACGTATAGAGTCGATCTACACCTTTGTAAAAGAAAATTTTGGCAAAAAAATAAAATTGGAAGATGCCGCCAGTCGGGTAAATATGACCGTCGTTTCATTCAGCCGATTGATAAAACAGCGTACAGGCAAGTCGTTTGTTGATTTTGTTAATGAGATTCGCCTGGGTTATGCCACCCGTTTATTAATCGAGAGTAATAAGAGTATTGGTGAGATTTGTTTTGAATGTGGATTCAACAACATCTCCAATTTCAACCGCATTTTCAAAAAACGACAAGGTTGTACCCCTTCAGAATTCAGAACTAATTTTACGGGTACACGAAGTGTTTTTTAAAAAAAGGAGGCTACCACATCTTATGGCAACCTCCTGACTCAACAACTATTAACCCATTCGCTGAGAATTAAATTGTTAGTATCACATTTTTATTCAAACATACTTTGCTGCAAAGTAGATATATCCTGATATTCGACATCTGAAGGTGGAGTAAAGCGATCATCTGAAATACTAATATTCTCATCAAACAAAGTAGCTACTTCATTATTCTCCATACCCATCAACTTAGCTGTTGACTTTAACACAACACCTTTATATATCCACGATTTGGCTCCCATTACAGACAACACCTCACAAGGATAACCAAGGAATTTTTCTGTTCCCAGCTTTTCGCCACCAAATGCATCCAATAGCTGTTGTTCCATTTGTTTGGCTTCTTCCT
This sequence comes from Carboxylicivirga caseinilyticus, assembly GCA_025499705.1. GTDB lineage: Bacteria > Bacteroidota > Bacteroidia > Bacteroidales > Marinilabiliaceae > Carboxylicivirga > Carboxylicivirga caseinilyticus. The sequence continues at coordinate 69,800 of JAFMVE010000012.1, read as the reverse complement.
CTGTCATATCCTCGGCTATGGCATGAGCCAGTTCTTTCACATCCAGCACCCCTTTTTGACCTGATCCATCCAAAAGATTGGCCGACCAGAACTTATCACCAACAGTTACAGTTATTGTATGTGTTTCTTCACGGCTTTTGATTCCAAACATTTTAACTTCGGTAACCGATTTTATTTCTTCGTAGGTCTTATCGCCATAATTATCCCACCATATAGTTTTTGTTCCGGTTGTATTGCCCGATAAGGTATATTCAACATGACCAGACTTTACGGCATATTTTTCGGAATCAATCTGGGCATTCATTACCAGTGAAAATGCCAATAAAAGAACCACTGCAATATTTCTTAAAATACACATTGTCATCGTTTTTTTTTATTCAACAATCAATTTTTTAATCAATGAACCTTCATCTGTTATTATTTTTACCAGATACGATCCTGAAGGTAAGTTCTCAATGTTAAAAGGAGAATATGCTCTATTATTCAAAAAGGTAACAACCTTATTACCGGCCATATTGTATATTTCACAATTAAAAGTTGATGCTCCTTCAATGCAAAAACTACCACTGCATGGATTCGGATATATATTAAATGCCGATTCAACCAATTGATTATCTATTATTGTACTTGTTGCATCCGGAATAAACTCAACGGTAAGGCTTCCATAGATAGAAGCAACACCCGACCCAGCTGTTTCAACATAATTGTGAGCCACTGCATAAAAGGTATGATAGCCCGCATTTATATCATAAACTCGGGTGTGTGAGAATGAATTATGGTTTAAATCAGCATCAACTGCCTGAACAGAAATATTGCCATCATTAACGGCCCAGTCAGGTGTATCACTGGCAGCCAACACAATCATATCTCCTTCATCAGAATTGCACATACCATCGAAATGAACAATGGCTTTTCCTGATGTTGCAGCATTTATACTTACTTGTCCAACCGTTTTTACGTTAGTCAAATCTGTATTCACTTCAACGATGCGGGAATAAGCAAAAGGCAATAAACCATCTGGTATAAAAACTGCTGTGAGCGTTCCATAAACAGAAGCTACTCCACTTCCATCTGTTTCAACATAATTTTGTGCAACAGCATAAAAAGCATGACTACCAGCTGTAACATCATAAACGCGTGTATGCGAAAATGAATTTCTGTTTAGATCTGTATCAATGGCTTCTACTGCAACATTCCCATCATTACTAGTCCAGGAAGTTGTATTGCTAGCACACAATACTATTCGATCACCAACATCAGAGATGCATCTACCATCAAAATGAACAATAACTTTACCTGATGTATTGGCATCAACAGCTACCTGACCTACAACCGTCTTGGTAGTCAGATCGATCTGAACCTGAGAAATATTATCACTTGTAACAGTATAAACCCCATTGGGTACAAATTCAACCGTTAAACTTCCATAGATAGATGCAATACCCGAACCATCCGTTTCAACATAATTCTGAGCAATCGCATAAAAAGTATTACTTCCGGGTGAAACATCATAAACCCTTGTATGCGAAAAAGGTCTGTTTGGGATATCATTACTTACCGCTTCAACAGAAACACTTCCGTCGTTCGTTCCCCAGTTTGGTGTATTACTGGCAGCCAAAACTATACGATCACCCACATCGGTTGAACAGTCTCCATCAAAACGAACAATGACTTTACCTGCCACTTGAGGATTAATGGTTACTTCACCAACAACCGTTGAACTTGATAAATTAATTCTTGTTTTTGAGATTCCCTGAAAAGCAACTATCTGAGCAAGCATGGCAATAGTACTTGTTAAGGAAAATAAGATTGAAAGTAAAATTTTCTTTTTCATTTTTAATTCTGCATTAAGTTTAAGTTTGGTTAAAATATCTACTAGTTGAGATTCCATATATCTCTATCTCTGTCAGAAACCAAAATCCATTACAAGATGAGTTGAATCGGAAGACTGAGTAGAATTGCTATTCAAAAGTCCTTTTAAATGGGGATATTTTTGCTGAATTTCGATTATTCGAAGTGCCATAACATTCATTAAAAAGTCAACAGCATTTAAAGTATCCCCAACAGCCAAATTTGCCGATGGTGAATCTTGATATTCTTCCATTCCTTCACCAAAATCCTTCATGATAAACATCACCTGAGCAAAATCTTTCATAAACCGAACTTTGTCCAATCCTTTCATCTCATCCATATCCAAACTTCCTGTACCTTCCATCAAATGCGCAACATCTTCAGCTTTTCGACTTAATTGATTTATTTGCTCCAGCTTATTATTTATCAATGCATTTGATAAACTATCTTGTTGAAATATGTCTGGTATTTTCGGATCTACCGGCGACAAGTAATTATTACTATTGCATGCGCCTAGCATAAAAAGCATCCATAACAATCCTAAAACAAATGTATTTTTCATGGTTTTATTCTTTAGTCCAGATCCGTGTATTCAAATTCATTTCCTGAATAATCAGTTCGATAAGAGAGAAAAGCTGATGCATAAATTCCACATCTCGAAAGTTGACACCCGATTTACGTATACGAGGTTCAAACAATCCTTTTTTGAAACCTACTGCACAGTATACACGGTTGCCAATAAATGAAAAACGGAAGTCTTCTTTTAACGTTTGACGTATACGAACGATAGCCTGCATCATAGTTGGAGTTAATACATAACGAGCTTCCTGCTGACTAGATGAGAACACTTTAAACTCGCTTTCAAACGTTGGGTCCTCCAATTTCACTAAAGTTCCAAAGTCACTATTTTTCTGAAATTTTCGTATCCATTGGCCTAAACGTTTTTCTGTTTTATCAGGTAAAACATACGTTTCGGCATTTAAATGTTTGTTAAAGTCAGCCATAAAAAATAATCCGTTAAAAATGGTTATCCACTCTGTTTTACGCTGACCATCCTCTGTTGTAACACGCTTGTATTGAGGATGTATTTCAGAGAATTGAAAATCCGTTTTATCAATTATCCCAGATACAAAATCATCACCCTGGCAACGATCTATTTTTTCACCAAACAGGTTGCTTTTTATAACATCACTGGCATTAATATGGCGCTTGTGATCATATACATAATAAGGATTGATGAAATGAACTATTTTAGTTACAACTTCTTTCTTAAAAATAGACCTATACTTAAAATATTTAAGCATAGCTTTGGCTCCCATCACCAAACCAATCAAAGCCAAACCAATAGCTACAGGCCAGGCTACATAATCATTTCGAATACTTTCATATGTAATCTTAGCTAATACCAAACCTGCTATCAATACACCAATCAATCGCTTGATTGTTTTTCGCTGAGTCTCGATACTTTCTAATTCAGGCTTAAGCTCCTGATTAAAAAGCATTAATAAATCTTGATTTTCCATTGGTTAAGATCTATTGATTAAACATGGCTGATACGTTTACATTAGCCCTTTCCACCTCAGGAATAACAAACACAGCTTTTCGGGAATAATGCAGAAAACCCGCCATTAAATTTCCAGGAAAAGTTTGAATATTGTTATTGTAATCAGTTACTATTGCATTATATGTGCGACGAGCAGCCGATATCTGTGACTCAACTTCTGTAAGATTTCGTTGAAGGTTCATAAAGCTATCGTTCGCTTTTAAATCAGGATAACTCTCAACAGCCACCATTATACTTTTCATCGCTGATGAAATCTGGTTGTCAATTGCAACCTTTTCGTCGTTACTTAGATTCTTATCAATTGCCATACTGCGCAATGATGTAATATTGATAAGTAAATCTTTTTCGTGAGCAGCATATTGCTTAACAGCTGCAATTAAATTAGGTATTAAATCATAACGTTTCTTCAACTGTACGTCAACACCACCAAAAGCATTTTCTACTTCGTTGTTGCGTTGGATCAAACGATTATACAAACTAATTGTAATCATCACAACCAATACAACCACTATTCCGATTATATAATTCATACTCATCTTTTCAGGTTTTAGTTAAGTTTATCCAGAAGTTGCTCAATCATCTCAAGACCCTTCTCTTGCTCGGCATTTAGTTTCTTAACCTCATTGGATTCGTTTTTCGATGCCATTCTTATTTCGTGCACTTTATCTTGAGCTGCATTTATTCCATAACTAAAGTTTTCTTTTGCTCTTTTAATTCCTTTCATGATGCCCCAAACAGTTAAGAAAATGACAGCAAATAATACCAAAACAGATATTAAAGTTCCCATAATGAAAATTTAAAAGTTAGATTTTCACAAACTCCACCCGTCTGTTATTGGCTTTTTCTTCAGGGGTAGCATTATTATTTAACGGTACAGTTTCACCAAAACCTTTCGATTGTAAGCGAGACGCATCAATCCCCATTTGGATAAGAGTATTCATGACTTCCTTAGCCCGTTGTTCAGATAATGTCTGATTTTGTTGATCATTACCATCACTATCTGTATGTCCTTCAACAGAAAACTTCAGATCGGTGTTTTTATTCATCAACTGGTAAATCTCGTTGATTTGCCCCATCGATTCAGGTTTAAGAGAAGCTTTATTTACATCAAATCGGATACCATTACAAACAATCTTTCCGTCACTTAAAATACGATCGTAATATTTAACACCACCTTTAGCAATTCTTACATTTTTCAGATACCAGATTTGCTTTTCATTCACATTGGCAAAATAACATTGGATGGATAGTCCGGATGGATTAAACTCATAATGAGGAATATTTATTAAACGTGTATCATCAAGATATACTTTAAGCTTTCCTTTGGTATAAGCTATTGAAATATGCATCCATCGTCCTTGTTCGTTATCTCGCTCTGGTGCATATTCGGCAGAAATCTCGCCTACACTCACTCGATTAAGGTTGATTTCTATTTCAGCATTACCACCGCTTTTTTGTCGTTTCCGATCCCATAGATAAACAAAGAAACGATTACCGTGTGAAGGACGATAAACATCAAATTCAACGGTAAAAGTTTCAGGAAGGTAATCGGTTTCGGCATTCTTAAGATACGGAGTTATTTCAGGCATTCCGTCGAAAAAAGCAATCACTTTCTCACCATTTACTTCCACAACTTCAACCTGCCCAGCTTTCAAATCCCAACGGGTTGGAAACTCTCCGTTTTCTTCATCCATATCGGGAGCATCTGAAAAAATAACTTCGTCACCAGGTACAAAATCAAATTTACTCCAACTCATGGTTACCTTATCAGCTTTAATATTCTCATCAACAGTTGACTCATTAGTTGAAACTTCTTGAGTATTATTATTCTGTTCAGATGTGATACTTTTTGATGTATTTTTCTTTTTCTTGCCAAATAGCGAACCAACCCCTTCTTCAAGTTTATCGAAGGTTTTATTAATAGCCTGATCCGTCTTCTGATTGGCTTTTCTATTAGCTGTTTTTTCTACTTTTTTACCTACGTCGACTTTTATCTGAGCCTGCATTAAAAAAGCAGGAACAAAAAGATATATTAGTATGATCAGTTTTTTCATAGCGATTACATTGGGTTAACTGAAGGAAATTCAGAAAATTGTTTCGAGACACCTTTTGAGAGTATCCCGAAACTCATTTCCCGATAGTTTATTTTTTATTAAAAGGCATACAAAATACCAGCACCAATATTCAAATAATTGGCTCCACCCAATGTGTATTTTACTTCACCTGTAAGGAATAGATTATCAGTCAAACCCATTCTTCCACCCAGACCTATATTTAACCCAACATCAGAGCCCTTGGCCTCCATGTCAGTAGCAAGACTCAACATACTATCATAATAATCAGTATATTCGTCGCTGTAATCAACCTCATAATCACTAACGACATTATCGAACTTGACTTTATAAAAAGTTACATTTAATCCGGCAAGTGCATAGAAACATCCTTTGTCGTTGCAGCTAAAAACATAGTGACCATTAAAATCAAGTGATGACCAATTGGTATAGTTTTTCTTGAAATAATAAGTATAACCTGCATCTGCTTCCCATACATCATTAATCTGATACAGACCTTTTAAATGAATACCCAGATTTTGAATTTCGGTAGCATAATCCACTCCAGCTCCCAACATAAATTTTGAGTCCTGTGCATTTGCAGTTAATCCAAAAACGAAAAGTGCGCTTAGCACCAAAGACATTTTTATTGTTCTCATGTTTTTTAGGTTTTTAATTGTTTACTCTCCAAAAGTAGAGTCCAAAAACATGAGACAACGGGGTAAATTTGAATTGGTACTATCCTTACTTGAAAGCGTATTGTTTTTAGCGGAATTTGTTTTGGCCTATACCCGACCAATTAGTCTATAATGTTTCAACCATTTGCAAAACATAGGCTTTACGACGCATCGAAACAGGTATTTCTTTGCCGTTATTAAGAATGATAAATCCTCCATCACTCTTATCAATTTTATTTACGTAATTGAGGTTAACCAGGTATGACTGGTGAGGTCGAAAGAAACGATATTCTTCCAATAAATCAGCAAATTCTTTAATTGATTTTGAAACCAGAATCTCTTTTTTATCCTTCAAATAGAACGAAGTATAACTATTATCGCTTTTACAATAAATAATATCACTAACCTCAACCAGGTGAATTGCATCAGATGTGCGAAGAACTATTTTTTTGCGTTGTTCCTCTTTTTCCAGATGTTGAATAAAATTATCCATCTGTGTTATACTTAACGTTTGTCTGACACCTTCAATGGCTGTATTGACTGCTTGAACAAACTCGGTTTCGTTCACAGGCTTTAATATATAATCAATGGCACTAAATTTTATAGCCTTGATAGCAAATTGATTAAAAGCTGTTATGAAGATAAGTTTAAATGAATAAGGCTTAACTTTTTGCAAAATATGAAAACCGGTACCGCCTTTAATTTCAATATCTAAAAACACAATATGAGGTTTATGCAACTCAATGATCGAAACTCCTTCTTCAACAGATGCTCCTTCAGCAACAATTCTAATATCCGAAAAATTATCTGCAACCATTTCGCGCAACAACATGCGCATATTAGGTTCATCATCAATAATTACAGCTTTATATTCACTCATTTTTTCAGGCATTTGAGGTTGAAGTTAATTCCAGTATCGGTAAATACAAATCAATACGTGTTCCTTTACGGTTAACATCTGATAAATCGGCAATTACAGGTTCCGGAACATTGGGAAACTTATCTCTGATAATTTTCATCCGTTGCTTAAAAATAGAGGTAGCCATTGATTTATGACTACTTACCATTTTCCCTCTGGTAGTATCTATCCCTTCTCCATTATCTTCAATAATTACATGAATAAGATCACTTGTTTCTTCAAACGTTAGTTCCACCTTTCCACCTGACGTATAATTTTTAATACCATGCTTAATGGCATTTTCAACAAATGGCTGAATCAACATAGGTGGAACAGTAATAAATTCAATATCCATTTCTTCCGGCACCTTGATTGAATATTGAAAATTGGATTGTAACCTCATTTTTTCGAGCTCCAGGTAATTTGTTAAAGTACTAATTTCCTCTTCGAGCGAAACTTGTTCAACTGCTGAATTATTTAATATCGATCGTGTTAAGGAAGCAAAATTACCCATATATCGGGCAGCTGTCTTTACATCATTCTGATACATATAACTTTGAATACTTCCTAAAGCATTAAACAGGAAATGTGGATTCATCTGCGATCGTAACAGTTGCTGTTTAACTTTATCGCGCTCAAGTACAAAACGTTTTTGTTTCTCTTTTTGAATAAAAATACCAAACGCAATTGTTAAAACAAGCAAAGTAATAATTGCAATACCAATTTTTAAACGTTGCTCCTTAATTTCATTCTCAGCCGATAGTAATTTTATCTGTTGCTCTTGTTTTTCAGTTTCATACTCAATTTCCAGAGCCTGCATCTCACGAGTCTTTTTTAAACTAAACAAACTATCGTTTATTTGTTGATTCTGCTGAATGGCCAACATGGCCATTGGCCATTTGTCCATCTCTTGATAGTATTCTTTTAGTGAATTATTGATAGAGATCAGGTTTTCGTAAGAATGAATATTTGATGCAATTTCTTTTGCTTTTAATAGATAAGCTCCAGCCTCAGAAAATTGATTCTGTTTCAATTTAACTTTACCCAGATAGTCGAAACAAAGTGCTATGTATCGTTCGTTATTATATTTCTGATGAATAACCAATGCCTCATTCAGGAACTTTTGAGCCTCAACATAATTACCTTTTTTAAAATATGCCTGCCCTACAAGGTGCTTTGAAACGGCGAGGCCCTTTTTATCGCCCATTTGCTGTTTAATATCTTTGGCTGTATTAAAATATACAATAGCTGAATCGGGCTGATCTCTCAACAGAAAAACTTCGCCTATCGCCCCCAAATTATATGATTGAGTTCTTTGGTCTTTTCTGCGTACAGCAATCTTCTGCGATTCCCTGAAATAATGCATGGCCTGATCGTATTCTTTCTGAACTACATAAACAGCTCCAAGAGTGTTTTGTGTAAAAGATGCTCCTTTATCGTTACCATTTGCTTCCTGCAACTCCAGTGCTTTATGAAAATTCTTAATGGCCAGGTTATTTATATCCTGCAGTCGATAAGCCTGTCCAATATTATTATAGTTATAAGCCATTTGAAAACTATCCTTAAGCTCTAAGGCCAGTTCCAGAGATTTAAGGTGATAATACACGGCTGAGTCATAGCGTTCATCATAGCGTTCATTTAAGCCTAAACGATCGTACATGCGCATAGCTCCCCTAGAATATTGAATCTTTGTTGTATAATCAATATATTCCAACAATGTATTTTTGTACTCCTCACCTAGTCTGCGTCGGTTAATTCGTATATGTGCGTACACACTATCAATCATTAAAGTATCGTTGCCAGACTTTTTTAATAAGCTTATTAAACTATCTTTTAAATCAGAAGATTGAATACGATTTCCCTTCGAATAACAATTTGAAAAAATTGAAAGAGAGTAAAGAAATGCAAGGCAAATGGTTTTGCTCCATTTTTTTGTCAACGATTGGGTGTTCATCAGGTTTGGTTTAGGCTAGTTTGGTTTTAAGCACATTAAACAACACAAAATTAATCAACAAAGTACTGAAAATAAATCCATTTACGTAAATATAAACTACGTTCGTAAATTATTGCTATTAACGAACCAATGTTGGTCACCTATTTTCTAACTAATTATAAGATTGATACATTTAACTGACTGAAGAATTAAAGAAAAAAAAGAGGTTATCTGAACTACAACAGATAACCTCTTTAACCACAACTATAATAACCTATCAGTTACTAAAGCTCACCAAAACAAACTATGAAAAAATCTATGTTTACTTAATACCTAATACCTGTTTTATCAGCCCAATCTTTCCATATTTTATCCAGATCCTTTACTTTTTGAGGATATTGTGATGATAAATTATCTGACTCGGTATGATCGTGCGATATATTAAACAATTCCCATGGTTGACCCGGCAATGCTGACATTTTCCAGTCGCCTACTCTTACAGCTTTACCACCTTCGTGCTCCCAAACAAATACATCATGTGTTGTAGAAACATTACCTTCAACAAGAGGTAAGAAACTGCTTCCAACAGGTTTAATTGCCTTCATACCATTGATCGAATCAGGATAAGAACAGTCAGCTACATCCAAACAAGTTGGTAACACATCTGCAACATGTGCAAAACCACGATTGATTGTATTGGCTTTATCTTTAAGTTTTTCAGGCCAGCTAACAATAAACGGCGTTGCACTTCCACCTTCGTATGATTCTTTTTTCCAATATCTGAATGGTGTATTTACAGCACTTGCCCATGCTGATCCAATATAGTTCCAGGTAGTGCCTGAACCAGGATTTTGTGCATTGTATTCTATAATGACAGAATCACGGGTAAAACCTGGTCGATCAAATCCCGGTGGATATCCTCTCTCAGGTGATGCTCCATTATCACTCAATACCATTATGATTGTATTGTCGTAAATACCCAACTCTTTAAGTTTAGTTACGATCTTGCCAACCCCTTGATCTACCCTATCAACCATAGCAGCATGAACTTCCATACAGTTGGCTTCGTATTCCTTTTTCTCGCATTCTTCCCACGATCTTCCTGAGCTGTTTGGAGTTAACGGATAGGTTTCTTCATCAATGAGACCCAACTCTAACATTCTCTCATATCGTTTTGTCCGCAAACTATCCCATCCACCATCGTAAACACCTTGATATTTAGCCATATCCTCAGGCAAGGCATGCAATGGCCAGTGTGGGGCTGTGTGCGCTACATACATAAAAAAAGGTTCCTCTTTTTCAGAAAACTGCTCTAACAAATCGATTGATTTATCGGTAACAAAATTAGTCATGTAAAAATCTTCAGGCACTTCCTTAATAGCTTCTTCATTATGAACAAGACTAAACGGATCGAAGAAGTTAACCACACCCCATATTACACCCCAATGCTCCTGAAAACCTCTGTTACAAGGATAATTTTCCAATGGTGAGAACGGACCATGATCCACTCGATTGGCCAGCCATTGCAATTGCTCATTATGATCAGGTAAAGCTTTTGTCGTTGACAAATGCCACTTACCAGTCATACCGGTTTGATATCCATTTTGAACCAACACTTCAGGAATGGTAGCTGTATTCATACTTAAATTAACACCCATACCATTTATCCCTGCAACCTGAGGATGCTGCCCTGTCAGCAGTGATGCTCTGGTTGGACAACAACGGGCACTATTATGCATTTGTGTAAAACGGATTCCTTCAGATGCTAATTGATCAATATTAGGTGTGTTAATTTCACCACCATAACAACCCAGGTCAGAATAACCTAAATCATCAAGCATAATCAGCACAATGTTTGGTTTCGTTTCCTGGGGTAACTTTTTAGGTGCACACCCCACCATCACAATCACCAGGGATGCAATAAGTAGTTTATAAATTTTAAATAATATCAGCTTACTTGCTTTTTTTTCCATGCTATTCGGGTAATTATAATTATCAATCATATTCCAGTACAATCTCAACCTTAAAAACTCACATCAACTAATCAAATTAATTTAACCCCACAGCTGATATGGTCCCTTCTTCTCCCATTAATTTCAACCTGTCAATGTTAATTCTTTACACTGAACACCACTACATACGTAATGATTAAAAAATATAAGCATCTGGGCATTTACTAAAACATATCGTTCAAACCTTCTATTTAAAGGCTTTCTAATACTTTATTAATCATCTTAAATAAAAATAACTCACGATTTATTTTGTGCATATTCTCATTATTTATAATTTTGAGCATATTCTCATTATAAATTTACTGTATAATATGCCACGAAGAAGAAGACTACGTAAGATTGTAGCTCCACCAGGATTTAAAGGTTATAAGCCATATGGTCACCGTCCTAATTCAAAAATGGTTGAACTATTATATGAAGAATACGAAGCAATCAAATTGGCAGATTACGATTTATTAAATCAGTTGGAAGCGTCCAAATTGATGGGAATATCACGAGCTACTTTTGCGCGTATTTACGAAAGCGCACGACGAAAAATTGCCGAAGCACTGGTTGAAACGAAAGAAATAAAGACCGTTTATGGAAATGCCCATATGGATGAAAACTGGTATGTATGCAACCAATGTCATGCTCGTTTTAATCTTCCTGACCCAACAACCGCAAGTTGCTGTCCTATGTGTAAATCAGATGAGATCAATAACATAATAACAAATGATTAGATTATGAAAATAGCAATTACCTCAACTCAAAATATCCCTGAATCAACCTTTGATTTACGTTTTGGTCGTGCCAGTTATTTCTGCATTTACAATACCGAGAATAATTCAGTTGAATTCATTGATAATGAAAACATAAATGCCAATAGCGGCGCAGGAATTAAGGCTGCAGAGAAGGTGATTGAACTCGGTGTTTCAAGAGTTATATCGGGTGACTTTGGTCCAAAGGCGAAAGACTTGCTGGATAAATTTAAAATACAAATGGTGATGCTGGATGATGATAGTCAAACCATTTCATCCATCATTAAACAATTAAATAAATAGTATGCCCAGATTTGATGGTACTGGTCCTTCAGGACAAGGTTCTGGAACCGGAAGAAAACAAGGAAGATGCTCCTCATCAGAAAGAAAAGGAAGCAATCATTCCAGTAATGCTAAAGGCAATGGAATGGGACGAAATTCGGGTCGCGGTAAAGCACGTGGTTTTAAGTGGTTTAATTCGGGTAAGGACTAACACTCTGTCTTTTACTTTGTCTGAGTATGATAGCGGAGCGTTTGTAAAGTGGCAGGCTCTCCGCTATTTAACTATCTCCATTAATAATTAATAAATGCCTGTAAAGATTGCAATAGCCAGCGGAAAAGGTGGCACTGGAAAGACAACAGTTACCGTCAATTTGTATCATTTTATGAGTAAAATTCTCAATTCAAAAGTACAAATTGCAGATTGTGACGTGGAAGAGCCCAATGCTTCCATTTTTTTTGAAGAACTGGAATCTGCCAAATCAAAGCAGGTAACTCAATTAATTCCATTCATCAATACTGACACCTGCACATTTTGCAGGAAATGTGTTGATTATTGTGAATTCAACGCAATTATTGTTATTCCACCTGCCCAGTTTGCTGAGGTCAGTCCATCCCTATGTCATTCATGCGGTGCTTGTCTTTATGCTTGTCCGGAGAAAGCAATTATTGAACAGCCAAACGAAATCGGACAGATTAACACTTTTAATCATGGTGTTGACGAGTCATTTCTGATTGAGGGAAGACTAAAAATTGGTTCATCCATGCAAACCATGGTTATCAAAGACTTGGTAAAAGACGATTGGATAAACAAAGAAGTAATTCTTTATGATGCCCCACCTGGAACAAGTTGCTCGGTGGTCGCAACAATTACCCAGGCTAACTATATTATATTAGTTACAGAACCAACTCCTTTTGGTTTACACGACCTGAAGTTAATGATTGATTTGGTTCGGAAGCTGAATAAACCTTTTGGTGTTATCATTAATAAAGCTGACGAATATAGCGACACTTATACTTATTTAAAGGAAGAAGGAATTGAGATCCTGGCAGAGATACCTTTTAATATCGACTATGTCAAATCATATGCCCAAGGCTCTATTTTAAAGAACATACCATCAGATATTGAATCTGTTTACACAGGTATAACTCAAAAATTAAAAAATAAACTGATCCACCATGCTTGAAATTACTGTATTAAGTGGCAAAGGAGGCACTGGTAAAACAACCATTACAGCAGCATTAGCAAGTATGGTTTCACCTGCAATAATTTGCGACAATGATGTTGATGCAGCCGATTTATTTCTGATCCTAAATCCGGAGATCAAGCAAGAAGGTACTTTTCTCAGTGGTCAGACAGCGACAATAAATACTGACTTGTGCTCCAACTGTGGAATATGTCACTCGCTATGCCAATTTGACGCAATAGAATTAACTAATAATGAATACCAAATAAATCCGTTCAATTGCGAAGGCTGTCGTCTTTGCGAAAGAGCATGTCCGGAAAGTGCGATAGAAACTAAACCTGACAATGGACATAAATGGTACGAATCGGTAACACGATTCGGATCATTTGTCCATGCTCAAATGGAACCTGGCGAAGAGAATTCGGGCAAGCTGGTTACATTTATCAGAAAGAAAGCGAAAGCACTGGCTCAAGCTCAAAATATTAAAATCATTCTTAATGATGGACCTCCCGGAATAGGATGTCCGGTAATTGCATCTCTCACCGGAACAAATATTGTATTGCTGGTAATTGAACCTACTTTAACTGGCAGACACGACAGTCTGCGTGTAATTGATTTAATAAAGAACTTTGGTATCCCGGCCTATGCAATATTAAACAAGTCAGGCATTAATAATGATATGGAAAAAATTATAATGTCTGATTTAAAAGATCAAGGGATTCCATTACTTGGTAAAGTGCCCTATTCAATATTATTCAGGGATGCTATGAAAGAACAGCTTAATATTCTCGAGCATGCTCCTGAATCAGAATCTGCAAAAGCCATTCAACTAATATGGAATCGTTTGAATAAAATTAAATCTGAAAGTCAGTTATTAACTCATCAATAAAGAAATCATGACTGAATATAAAATGCTAACACCTCTCGATAAAAAGCCAGAACTCCTGAATACAGTAAAAAATATAATTCTGATAGCCTCAGGGAAAGGTGGTGTAGGTAAATCAACGGTTGCAGCTAATCTGGCTATAAGTCTATCCAGAGAAGGTTATAAAACAGGATTATTAGATGCTGATGTATATGGCCCATCAGTTCCGATTTTATTTGATATCAAAAACGAACATCCTGTCATTGAAAGAGAAAATGACAAAGCAAAAATAATACCCATTGAAAAGTACGGTGTCAGAATAATGTCAATTGGGTTATTGGTCAAAGATGAGGATGCTATGATTTGGCGCGGTCCCATGGCATCAAAAACACTCAAACAGGTAATTGAAGACACAAAATGGGGTGAACTTGATTTCCTGTTGATTGATATGCCTCCCGGAACGGGTGATATTGCTATTACAATGGCACAGGACTTTAAAAAAGCGAAAGCATTAATTGTTATTACACCTCAACAGTTAGCTGTGGCTGATGGCAGAAAAGCAGGCTATATGTTCAATAACCAACATGTACAAACACCCATATTGGGCATCATAGAAAATATGGCGTGGTTTACTCCTGCTAATCATCCTGATGAACGTTATTACATCTTTGGTAAAGGAGGAGGTCAACAGTTGGCAGATGAATTCAATGCCCCTCTTATTGGTCAGATACCTCTGGTAATGGAAATTGAAGAATCATCAGACCAAGGAAAAAATATTTTCCTAACAGATAATCCATCTGTCCATAAGGCATTTCAGGATCTGACCAATAAAATACTCGATAAAGTCAATTGAAAACAAACTAAATCCATGTCAAAATGAAAAATAAACGCATTGTTATTATTGGCGGATCTGCTGCAGGACCCAAAGCAGCGGCCCGGGCACGAAGATTAGATGAATCTGCTGAGATTACAATCTTTCAGAAAGCACCTGATTTATCAATGGCATCCTGTGGTTATCCATATTATGTAGGTGGCTTTTTTGACGACAGAAACAAACTACTTTGCACGCCAACAGGAGTTGTTCGGGACCCAAAGTATTACATCAACGCCAAAGGAATAGAAGCTAAAGTTAATACCGAGGTTACTCGTATCGACAGAAAAAAGATGCAGATAGAATTTAAAGATCTGATATCAGGTGAAACAGGAACTCATCAATATGATAAGCTAATTATTGCAACCGGTACAACTCCTAAAATGCCTCCTATACCCGGAATTGATCTGGATGGAATAACACCTCTTCAATCAATGCAAAATGCTGATTATTTGCGTAAAATTCGTGATGATAAAAGCATTAAAAAAGCCGTTGTTATTGGTGGAGGGCTAATTGGAATTGAAACAACCGAAGCTCTAAATCTGGCAGGTATTGAATTAACACTTATTGAGTTATTACCTCAATTACTAACCTTCCTCGACTGGAAAATGGCAAAGCTGGTTGAGAATTATCTTAAATCGAAAGCCAATGTTATTACCAAAAATGGAGTTGCTGAGTTTATTGGAGAAAATGGCAAATTGAAAGCTGTAAAACTGGCTAATGGAACAGAAATTCCATGCGAGCTGGCTGTTGTTGCTATTGGTGTAACACCTCGAGTTGATTTAGCAAGAGATGCCGGACTGAAAATTGGTGAATTGGGAGGAATAACGGTTAATGATTTCATGCAAACTTCAGACAAAGATATTTACGCTGTTGGAGACTGTATAGAGGTTACAAATAAGATAACGGGCAATAAGGTTCTGGCTCCTTACGGAGACCTTGCTAATCTGGAAGGTCGTGTGGCTGGTGAAAATGTAATATTAAATGATACAGCCACCTTTAAAGGAACAATCCAAACGGGTATTTGCAAAATATTTGATTATGGTGTAGGTATTACAGGGTTATCAGAGGCTGCAGCTGAAAAAGAAGGGCTGGATTTCATTAAAGTTGTCAATGCTAGTCCTGACAAACCAGGCTTCATGAATGGAAAGTTATTGATAACCAAATTAGTTGCTGAACAAAAAACGGGACGCATCCTTGGAGCCCAATGCATAGGACCGGGTGATGTTAGTAAACAGATAGCTATTTGGGCTACAGCCATTATGGGAAAACTAACAGTTGATGACCTAGTGAATAATGACTTACCATACGCTCCACCTTTCTCATTGGCTATCGACCATAGTATTGCAACAGCACATATCATGCAAAATAAAATGCGTGGTTTATTCGACGGAATATCTGCTTTAGAAGTAAAAGAAAAAGTTGATAAAGGTGAATTTCTTTATTTGCTTGATACAAGAGGTCCGGATGAATACGAACAGACAAGACTCGGCTTAGGCGAAACATTGATACCAATAGGTCAATTACGCACTCGTATACAGGAATTACCTAAAGATAAAGACACACCAATAGTTACCTATTGTAAAATATCACTACGTGGTTATGAGGCTTCCCGTGTACTAAAAGCTAACGGATATACTAATGTTAAAGTAATGGAAGGAGGTATAATGGGCTGGCCTTTCGAAAAAGAAAAATAATAAAGAACTGGTTTTTTCCTATGTCCCGGTATCATGCTCCTGCTTATAATGATACCGGGATTTTTGTTTTCAAATTGCTTTCTGCACATCAAATTCTCAAACATTATTATCTTTAACCAATCGCAGACTATTGTAATCTTTGATTTTCAATATTGATCAAGGTTAATGACAATCCAATATGAAAAGAACCTTTTTATACATTCTTATTTGTGTGAGCATTAATATTAGTGCACAAGACAATACTATTGACTCACTTTTTAAGGTTCTGGATCAGTCAATCAGCAATAAAAATCTTTTTATTGAAAACAAGCTCAATATTATTGACAGCTTAAAAGCAAAGGTTTCGAATGCAGATAATAAGCATCAACAATTCTCTCTCTTCAAAGAATTATACGACGAGTATAAAACCTTTCAATATGATTCTGCTTATCATTACGCCATTTCGAATTACAACGATTCAAAAAATACAAATAACATTTATTGGTTCAACCAAAGCAGCCTTGATTTATCCTTTATCATGACCTCATCAGGGTTATACAGCGATTCGTTTCGTTTTATCGAAAATATAGTTAATGACTCTTTAACCAATCAACAGAAACTTGAATATTACAATCATTATGGTCGATTGTATCACGATCTTACTTTATTTAATGGACGAAATTTATATTCCGATGAATATTGGTACAAAGCACGTGGTTACTGGGATTCATTAATTATTCTTTCGGATCAGTTACAGGTTCCCAACCATATATCCAAAGGTTTACTCGAGCTGATTGATGGCAATATTGAAAGGGCAAAAAATATTTATCTTGGTTACCTTCAGAGCCAGGATTCTTATAGTCAGGATTATTCCATTACAGCCTCTACCCTTTCATTTATCTACAGCATCTCGGATAATAAAAAAATGCAGAAGCAATATGCAATTCTGGCAGCTATTTCTGATATTAATTGTGCTATAACTGAAAATGCCTCGTTTCATCAACTGGCTTTGATCTTATATGATGAAGGTGATACTGAAAGGGCATACCAATTGATCAAGCTTTCACTCAACGATGCCAATTATTACAATGCACGGTTACGTAGAGTAGAGATTGCCAAATCGTTACCTATAATCGAGAAAGCCTTTCATGATAAACTTAACAAAGAAAAAAGACGACTTTCGATAGCACTAACTGCAATAAGCTTACTGGCTCTTATTATTTTATTTGCCACCTTCTACATTCTTAAGCAATTAAAAGAGCTACGACAAAACCGAAAAGTAATCCAATTGACCAATGATCAGTTGAATCAATTAAATCTTGATTTACTTGAATCAAATAAAATTAAAGAGGAATACATCGGACACTTCCTAAACCTTTGTTCTCAATACATCGATAAAATTGAACAGTTTCACCAACTGGTTCAACGTAAAATAACTGTTGGTCAAATTGATTCGTTGCTGGCAATGACCAAATCAAAAAAGTTGATTGATGAAGAAATGCAGGAGCTTTTAATGAGCTTCGACCGTATCTTTCTGAAATTATTCCCTGATTTTAAAGACGAATTCAATGCGCTTTTCGAACCCGAAAATCAATTCTCATTAAAAAAAGATGAACTACTGAATACCGAACTTAGGATTTTTGCTTTGATTCGTTTAGGTGTTAGCGACAGTTCAAAGATAGCTCAGTTTTTACGCTACTCAGTTAACACGGTTTATACGTATCGTACCAAAGTTAAAAACCGGGCAAAAATTGACAGAGATAAGTTCGAAGATGAAATAATGAAAATCGACAGTTTCACATCGTAACTAAACCTTTATTAAGAGCTCAAAAAGATCATTTTTCCCTCTATATTCTTCTAAAAAAGATTTAACTAATCTATATTTTTTGAATCCTAAAAATATCACATTCGTTTGTATTACTGAATATTAGCAAATACATAATTCAATAAAAGTCTATATTTCATTTTATATACTCCAAGAGCCATGGCAATTCACAAATAGTTTTGTATTCGGAATAATCCGAGTTCAAAATTAAACGATTTGTTATGAAAAAAATCCATTCGAACTCAAAGGCTTCGAAAACACGTTCGTGGTTTTTAAAAGTCTTTGCTCTTCTGTTATTATTAACTTCTACAATTCCCGGGTTCGCTCAGGAATCAACTTCAGTCTCCGGTATTGTTAAAGATCAATCTGGCGAGACATTAATTGGGGTAAACGTTATTGTTAAAAATAAAACTATTGGAACGGTAACTGATACCAACGGGCAGTTCTCATTTAATCAAATTTCTGCCAGCGATACTTTAGTCTTCTCATTTATTGGATTTGATGATCAGGAAGTTGCCATTGTAGGGCGTCAATCTATCAATGTGGTGATGACTTCATCGGAGGAATTGGTTGGTGAAGTTGTGATCATTGGTTATGGATCGGTAAAGAAAGATGACCTGACTGGTTCGGTTGCAGTGCTAAAACCTGATTTGGAAAACCGAGGTTCTGCACCTAATCCACAAGATATGCTTATTGGTAAAATACCCGGTGTACAAATTACTACAGCCGGTGGTTCTCCAAGTGCAGGGGCAACCATTCGAATTCGTGGAGGCTCTTCACTTTCGGCTAATAACGATCCTTTAATTGTTGTGGACGGGATACCATTAGGTGGCGGTCCGGGTGGTGTTGGTAATATGCTTAGTACGATCAACCCAACCGATATTGAGACATTTACCGTATTAAAAGATGCATCAGCAACAGCCATTTACGGTTCAAGAGCTTCCAACGGAGTAATTCTGATCACTACTAAAAAAGGAAAAACAGGTAAGCTTCGCATCAGTTATGATGGAAATGTATCGGTTAGTCAGCGCAAAGAAGGAATTGATGTTCTTAACGGAGATGAATTCCGCACATTTATACAAGACACCTTCACTGGTTTATCAAACGAAGCAGAAGTACTTGGAAAACTGGGTAGTGAAAACACTGACTGGCAGGATGCTATTTTCCGCACATCATTAAGTACGGAGCACAACTTAAGTGCATACGGATCTTATAAGGATATTATGCCATACCGGGCTTCGGTTGGTTATACTAATCAGAACGGTATTCTGAAAACTTCCAACATGGAACGTTTTACCGGTAGTTTCTCTGTTACTCCGCAAATGTTAGATAAACATCTGTCAGTGAACCTGAATGGACGAGGTATGTATATTAAAAACCGTTTTGCCGATCAGGGTGCCATAGGTTCTGCTATTTCAATGGATCCAACACAGCCTATTTACGACGAAAACAGCCCATATGGAGGTTATTGGTCATGGACAGGTAATGATGGAAACATATTAAACGTTGCTACAAAAAACCCTGTTTCATTGCTTGAAATGCGTGATGATACGTCAGAAGGTTACCAGTTTATTGGAAATGCACAGGCTGATTATAAACTGCACTTTTTCCCTAAAATTAATTTCAACTTAAATATGGGAATTGATTATTCCGAAACAACCGGACATAATGCAACTCCACACACAGCTCCTGCACAAGCTAATGCAGGTGGTTATCAGAATGATTGGAAAAATACACGTAACAATTCATTACTCGATTTCTATGGTCAGTACAAGACTGATATGAACTTTATGCAAAGTAATTTCGATGTTATGGCAGGTTATTCATGGCAGCACTTCTGGTGGGAAAACAGTAATCTTGCTATTCGCACGGCCCCAGATCGTTATGGCGAAGTGATCGAAGATAATGTACCTTACGCTGAAGAATATTATCTGGTATCCTTTTTCGGAAGAATGAATTGGAACATGTATAACAAATACCTGCTTACCTTTACGGTTCGTCAGGATGGATCTTCAAGATTTAACAGCGACAATCGCTGGGGTGTATTTCCGGCAGCTGCATTTGCCTGGCGTATCAACGAGGAGAATTTTCTGAAAGGTTCTGATATTCTATCCAATCTTAAACTTCGTTTAGGCTGGGGGCTAACAGGCCAGCAGGATATTGGCTACACCTACCCTTCCGTTAGAGTTTACCAGAACAGCGTGGGAGAAGCAGCCAACTATTATCGCAATGGAGTTTGGGAAACACTCATTAAGCCCCTTTCATACAATGCCAATCTAAAGTGGGAAACTACTCGTACCTGGAACGTTGGAGTTGATTATGGTTTCTTCAACAATCGCTTAAACGGAACCATCGACTTTTATAACCGCGAAACCAGTGATCTGCTGAATCAGGAGGTAAAAGTTGCAGCAGGTAGTAACTTCAGCGAATATGTAGTAGCCAATATTGGTACACTTGAAAACATCGGTACTGAATTTTCGGTAAATGTGGTACCAATCGTTAAAAACGACTGGGAATGGGAATTTGGATTCAACTTTGCCTATAATAAAAATGAAATTACTGCACTTACCTTCAATAACGATGCAGCGATGAACCGTTTTGGAAATACAGGTGGTGATGGTGGTTTTAACCTTCTTGCCCACTCTGTAGGCCATCCACATTCGATGTACTATGTGTACGAACAAATTTACGACGAAGCGGGAAATCCGATTGAAGGAATGTATGTGGATAGAAATAACGACGGAACGATAAACGAAGAAGATCTTTATCTATATCACAAATTTACTCCCGACTGGAACCTTGGTTTTAATACTAAACTAAGTTACAAAAACTGGGATTTATCAATTGCTTCACACGGTAGCCTGGGTAATTATAACTATAATGCAATTGCTGCTAATAATGCAGAACTTGCACCTGCACGTGTTTATGCCAATGAGTTTTTAAGCAACCGTCATGCTACTGCATTCGAAACAAATTTCCAGTACAAAAGGGTTTTATCTGATTACTACGTTCAAGACGCTTCTTTCTTTAGAATCGACAACATCACACTGGGATATTCGATTGACAAAATACTGGGATTTGATACTAAAACAAGATTATCACTTGCAGTTCAGAATCCAGTAGTATTTACTAACTACAAAGGACTTGATCCGGAAGTTTTCGGAGGAGTGGATAGTAATTTTTATCCTCGCCCGATCATATATGTATTTGGTGTGAGTGTAAACTTTTAAAAGAAATTGGAAATGAAAATATATAATAAAATCACAATACTCTTTGCAATAGCATTGACACTTAACTTAGTTTCCTGTACCGACGATTTAAATACGGTTCCTCCCGGAGGAAAAGAAACTACAGCTGAAGAGGCATGGAATGACGAATCAACTTATAATAAATTCGTTGCAAAAATATATGCCAGTTTTGCACTTTCGGGCAACCAGGGACCTAATGGCTACGATGATATTGTAGGCGCTGATCAGGGAGAAGCAACGTTTCTTCGCTCATACTGGAACTTACAGGAATTGACCACCGACGAAGCTGTTTGTGCATGGTCAGACGATGGTTTGAACGGACTTACTTTTTGCAACTGGACCTCCAGTAACCGATTCTGTGAACTTACTTATAACCGTATATTGGTTACCATCGCTTTCTGTAATGAATTTCTGCGTGAAACAGAAGAAAGTTTATTAAATGAGCGAAATGTAGATGAGGCACTTAAGGCTCAAATACAGGAATACAGAACGGAAGTAAAAGCCATCAGAGCTATTAAGTACTATTTACTGATGGATCTATATGCCAATGTTCCTTTCTTAGAAGAAGAAAGCGGTGTTGGTGCCTATATGCCGGAACAAAAAGGACGCGATTTCTTATTTCCATGGATTGAAAGTGAATTACTTGCCTGTGAAGACAATCTTCCTGCAAAAAGTGAACTAAACTACGGTAAAGTAACCAATGGTGTTATCTGGATGGTTTTGGCAAAAATGTACCTCAACGCCGAAGTTTATATTGGTGAAAGCAAATACACCGAAAGTTTAACTTATCTCAATAAAATAATGAACGAAGGCTATTTATTGGACACCAGGTACAGCTATATGTTTGGTGCCGATAATGACCTTTCTCCGGAGATCATTTTCCCTATTATTTTTGATGGAAAAAAAGCAACTACTTATGGAGGAACAACCTACCTGATGGCGGCTTCATGGGGATCGGATATGGAACCAGGGAGTAACTTCGGATTGGGTCAGTCATGGTCAGGTCTTCGAGCTAAAGAAACGCTTAGCAATTTATTTGATGATAATGATGCAAGAGCAATGTTCTGGACTGATAAGAGAACGCTGGAAACCTCAGTTTTAAATGATTTTAATTTTGGATATTCAGTAATAAAATATACAAACATCAAACGAAGCGATCCGTTGAATGTATCGGTTGAAAATCGTGAATTTGGTTCCGATAACCAGTTCCCTGATACCGACTTCCCAATGTATCGATTGGCTGATGCTTACCTGATGTATGCCGAAGCTGTTTTACGAGGTGGAACAGGTGGTGAAAGAAGCACTGCGCTGGGTTATATCAACGAAATACGTTCCCGAGCTAATGCTTCAACCATTTCGGATAGCGACCTGACACTCGATTTTATTTTACAGGAACGCTCAAGAGAACTCTATTGGGAAGGACACCGCCGTACCGACCTGATTCGTTTTAACCAATTTACAGCAAATTATGCCTGGCCTTGGAAGAATGGAGTATACAGCGGAACTGCAAATATCAACGAGATTTATAAAGTTTTTCCGATTCCGGCAGCAGAGTTAGTGGCTAACTCAAACATCGAACAAAATCCGGGTTACTAATTGGTGAAACATAAATCAAAAAACTGAATTAACATGAAAAAACAAATAATATATCTGAGTTTGTTACTCTTATCTGTTACACTTTTTAGTTGTAACGATGACGAAAACAATCCGATACTGACTCATATAGAAGCCAGTCAATTAAACTATCTGCCTTCAAATATGATTGTTCTTGAAACAGTAGAAACAGGAACTAACCCTTTACTATTTACTATCACATGGACCGAGACATTCTTTTATCTTGATGGTTCGGATAAATCAATGCCGGCTGGTCCTGTTAGCTACCAGTTGCAAATCGATCTGGAAGGAAATAATTTTGCCAATGCCAAAACACTTGCTTCCACAATGCAATTATATACTGATGTATTTGTTGCCGATTTGAATACATTCTTACTAAACGAATTTGAAGTTCAACCGGCAGAAGCCGTAAATTACGAAATGAGAGTAGTTGCAACCTATGGCGAAGGAAATACCAACAATGTTGTTAATTCAGCCAACACACTACCTGTAACCATCACTACCTACATTCCTCCAACGGATATCGAACCAATTTATATTATTGGTGATATGCAAGGTTGGAATAATACAAGTACTGAGTTTATGATGTATCGTAATAGTAGTTCCTCTGATGATTATACATATACCTACACAGGTTTTATAGCCGGCAACACTTACTTTAAGCTTTGTGCCGAAAGTAATCTGGGCACCTGGGATAAGATGTATTGCGCAGGTGCTGGTGGTGTTTTGGAATTTGGTGATTTTGGTGCATTCTTCATAGAGACAGATGGCTACTATACAATTACTATTGATTTAGGTGCCATGACATGGTTAATTGAAACATATGATGCAAGTGGAGCAACCGAATGGCCGGTAATGAATTTTGTTGGAGCCTTCTCAGAGTGGGGAGCTACCAATGAACCCAACATGGTTGTTTCAAGTTACGACCCTCATCAATGGAGTTTGGATATTACGCTTGACAACATTGAGTATGGTGTTAAATTCCGAGCAAACAATAGCTGGGATAATCGCTGGTGTCCAAAAGTAACAACAGATACTCCGTGGGGTGTTGCAGAATTAAACCCAACTACTCACGACAATAACATCAGTCTGGATGAATACGGTTTGGGTACTTACAATATCCGTTTCAACGACCTTACAGGACATTATGTGGTAATGTTTCAGGAATAAAACTTAAAAAAGAAATTATCATGAGTACAATAAAATATATCATTGGTTTCATATTTCTTGCAGTTATTATGTATTCCTGCGAGGAAAACTACGAACGTTCTGCAGGAGGAGATATTGTAATAACAAATCCGGTTTTGAATGCATTAACTGAAAATGAATTTATATTGGATGCACCGGAAGAAGGTGACGATGGTGACTTTTTGTTCCGTACAACCTGGTCTCGTCCGCGTATCTCTTACGAAAATGGTTTGCCAGTTGACACTAAAAACATGAGCTATGCAGTGGAAGCCGGAATTCTAAGCCAGAATTTCGAATCAAAAGTTATAGTGGATGAAACTGACGGGCTTTTCTCTGATATTTATTCTGCAACACTTTATAAAATAGCTGAAAGTCTGGCAGGTGAAGATTTTGAAGGCACACAAAACATTGAATTAAGGATAGTGGCTACCTATGAAGGAAGTTCCGATTCTATTATTTCCAATTCGATACCTGTGGTTGTTTCAAAAGTAGCTCAATGGGAACCAGAAGAGCTAACCATCAGATTTAAACAAGCTGCAGGTAGCTGGAGTGAGTTTGCAGTTTATGCCTGGGGCGAATCAGAAGTTTATGGTGGCTGGCCGGGTCAGGTATTAACTGCTAATGCCGAAGGATGGTACTCATTTACAGTACCAACAAATCGCCCTGTTAATTTGATTATAAATAATAATGGAGCCGGTCAGCAATTCGATTTCTTAAACGATCCGATGGAAAGTGCATGTTACGAATTTGATACTGACAATAACACTTTTACAGCTGTTGATTGTCCTTCATTACCTATTACCATACGTTGGAAATATGTAGGCTCAGACTGGACATCATTTGGAATTTACGCCTGGGGAGGAGATCCTGTAGGTGAAACTTTTGGTGCATGGCCAGGTCAAATGCCAACACCCGATGCTGAAGGCTGGTGCACTGTAACCGTTCCAGCAGGTCAATCAGCCGGTAATGTAATCTTTAATAACGGAGTTGGTGGTGATGGAGGTCAATTTGATCTTTCCATGTCAATTACTGAAGATATATGTTTTGAAATAACTTCAGATTCCTATACAGTAGTGGATTGTAACTAAAAGTACCCCAGACACACTATGTGATATTTTGCAAGTGTGTCCGGATTCAAATTAACTTGGGAAAATAACAGTGATTTTATGAAGAAGATATTTTTTTTAACAGGCTTATTTATGACCTTGTCATTGTTCGCGGCTTGCAACGACAATGACATACCTACACCTGTAGAACAAACAGAGACCGAACAATTTTATGGCGAACCTTTTGATAAAGTACC
The DNA here is from genome assembly GCA_025499705.1 of Carboxylicivirga caseinilyticus. Taxonomy (GTDB): domain Bacteria; phylum Bacteroidota; class Bacteroidia; order Bacteroidales; family Marinilabiliaceae; genus Carboxylicivirga; species Carboxylicivirga caseinilyticus. Next base: position 44,021 of record JAFMVE010000012.1, on the reverse strand, counting down.
TTCCATTGAAAACATCGTCATGTACGAAGCTAACCAGCGAGTATTTGCACAGAACAATTCTTTCAATGCTATTACTGAACGATTAGATGAGATAAAATCATTAGGAGTAAATGTACTTTGGTTAATGCCTGTTAACGAACAAGGTGTTGAAAATGCCATTGGATCGCCCTATTGTATTAAAAACTATACAGCAACAGAACCTGAATACGGAACACTGGACGATTTAAGAGAACTGGTTAAACAAGCCCATGACAGAGAAATGGCTGTTATTATTGATTGGGTGGGTAATCATACTTCATGGGATAACGAGTGGGTTAAAAATCATAAAGATTGGTATACTCAAGATGCAAACGGCAATATAATTCCTCCGGTTGGAACCAATTGGTCTGATGTGGCTGATCTTAATTTCAATAACCATGAGATGAGAGCCGAAATGATATCATCCATGAAGTTTTGGGTGCGCGAAGCCAATGTGGATGGTTTTCGTTGTGATGCTGCAGACTGGATTCCTGCCGGCTTCTGGCGCGATGCAGTTTACCAGCTAAAAAACATGCAAGAGGGACGTACTGTTTTAATGCTTGCCGAAGGAACAGATCCTATTAATCTTCAGGCTGGTTTTGATTTGGATTACGGATGGAATTTCTGTGATGTTCTGGAAGGTATTTACAATGGAACAAAACAAACTTCTGAATTGTATACATCTCACCAAAACGAGTATAACCAGATACCGGTTGGAAAACAGAAACTGCGTTTCACCACCAATCACGACCGTGCCTCTGAAAACAGCCCTATCACGAAGTACAAGAGTCAGCAAGGTGCTCTGTCGGCTTATGTTATTTCAACAACTTTAGGAGGTGTGCCGCTAATGTATAGTTCTCAAGAAGTTGGCTATAGTTCAACCATTAACTTCTTCAATTTTGTAAATGTTAACTGGGACAACAATCAGGATATTAATTTGTCCTATCAAAAAATAATGGCCATATACAATTCTTCGGATGTCTTTAAAACAGGCTCACTGGAAACATTTGCTGATGAAAATGTGATTTGTTTCAACCGCTTTCTTGATGATGAAAGTGTATTAGTAATTGCAAATGTTAGAAACACTAACACTACATTAACAATACCTGATATTTTCATATCTGATATCAGATCAAACCTGATGGATAACACATCCATTACACTAGATGAAACAATTAGTCTGTCGCCTTATGAATTCTTAATCCTAAAAAAATAATAAATTATAGAAATTAAGTGCGAAAGACATATATTATTATATAATTGAGATAAATAATAGTCTCAATGAAAACTTTTCAAAATGAAACAATACTTTATAAATATACTAATGGTTAGTCTTGTTTTACTGACTTCCTGTAAGGATGACAGTAAAAATACGATCCATTCACCTGATCAGAATATTCAGGTGAATGTGGAAGTCAACAAGGCAGGACAACCTATTTACTCAGTAATCTTTAATGGTGAAAAATTAATTACCAATGCAGCTCTTGGGCTGAAAATAAACGGAATTGACTTAAGTTCCGGAGTACAAATGAAAAAGGTGTCAATCAGTACTGTTAAAGACAAATGGGAACCTGTATGGGGGCAATATGCTGAGATTAACAACTATTACAATCAGGGAATTATAAGTCTGGAAAAAGATAATCTACAAATTGATGTTACTTTTAGAGTTTATAATGATGGTTTGGGGTTCAGATACACCATTCAGGGCGAGGGTGAAGCAATTGTGAACAGTGAAGCTACTCAGTTTAATATGGCTTCAGACAATAAAACATGGTGGATTGCTCCTTGCTGGGAAAATGATGAATACATCTATCAGACTACTTTATTAAGTGAGATAACTGAAGAACTGCGCAATCAGTCAGCGCCTGAGGGACATGCTCAATACTTCCCATGCGCAACAGGTTTTAACACTCCGGTAACCATGAAAACACCGGCTGGTAATTACCTGAGCATCCATGAAGCGGCATTGGTAAACTATCCGGGCTCATCATTATGCCTTAATCCTGAAAATCTGGAAATTAATATGGCAGCAGCCGGAAAACCTGGTGAGATAGCAAAAGTGAATCTGCCTTTCAGTACTCCATGGCGAACCATTACTGTTGGTAAAAAAGCAGGCGACCTGATTGAATCATCTCTGATACTTAACCTGAATGAACCCAATAAGCTGGAAGATGTAAGCTTTATCAAACCAATGAAATATGTGGGTATCTGGTGGGAGATGCACGTAAAAAAATCGACATGGGAACTCGAAGGAAGTAAAAATCATGGTGCCAATACTGCTAACGTTAAACGGTATATTGATTTTGCTGCAGAAAACGGTTTTGGTGGAGTTTTGGTTGAAGGATGGAACAAAGGCTGGAATGGCTGGGTTAATTTTGATTATACCCAACCTTACGCCGACTTCGATATGGATGAATTAAGTGCTTATGCTCAATCAAAAGGCATTGAAATAATTGGTCATCACGAAACAGGTGGTCAGGTAGAGAACTACGAACGTCAACTGGAAGATGCCTATCAATATTATCAGGATCACGGTGTACATGCGGTTAAAACAGGATACGTAGGTAAAATAGAAAATCACTATCACTACGATCAATGGATGGTGAATCATTACAACCATACGGTAAAACTGGCTGCCCAACATCAAATAGCTGTTAACACTCATGAGCCAATTAAACCAAGCGGACTTAGTCGTACGTACCCTAACCTGTTAAGTGGTGAAGGTATGCGAGGACAGGAATTTAACGCATGGAGCGATGGAACAACACTGAACCATCATACCATTTTACCTTTTACCCGTAATTTGGCCGGACCCATGGATTATACTCCGGGTATATTTGATTTGCAACTGGTTAACTCAGTAAACAAAGATTATAAGAAGCTGAAGACTGATGAAGAACGCAAAAACTACCCGTTCAAACATCGTGTAAAAAGTACGCTGGCTCATCAATTGGGTCTATATGTGGTGTTCTACAGTCCTATTCAGATGGCTGCTGACTTACCAGAAAACTATGCTGGTATAGATGCCTTACAATTCATTAAAGATGTGCCGGTTGATTGGTCAGACACAAAGGTGCTTGATGCTGAAATAGGTGAATTCTGTACCATTGCACGTAAAGACAAACAATCTGATAATTGGTTTGTAGGCGGAATAACCAATCAGGATGCACGTGAAGAAACCATATCATTTGATTTTCTTGATGATGATGCTTCATATGAATGCACTCTTTACTCTGATGATGCCAAGGCAGACTGGGATTTGAACCCAACATTATATAACATTACTAAAAAAGAAATAAAAAAAGGAGATAGCATTCAAATTAAATTGGCTCCGGGAGGAGGTTTTGCTATCTCACTAATAAAAAAATAGCTGTAAAGTTATTTAAACATAGATTTTCTTGATAGTCGGCCAACGGGCCGACTTTTTTTATGCATTTAAAGTTAAAATATCAGAAAGATCAACAAAAAGGAAACATGTGTAATTATCTTAACTGGGTTAAACGACTTAAAGCCAACTTCCTGATTTCACTGTCTTCATCATTTATTGAAACATGTGTTAAAGTGGATCGGGATGTTAATTTTCGAATAGCCAAAACTCTTAATTCTTTCTCACTTTCATTTAAAGCAATATGTGATAGTGTTGATTGAGAGTATAACTTTTCAATGGCTAATCGTCTTACATTAGTGTCGCTATCATTTAAGGCTACATGGGATAAGGTAGACTGAGAATTTAATTTCTCAATTGCCAACATTCGCAATTCCCTATCGTTATCATTCAACGCAATGTGCGACAAAGTTGACTGAGAGTTTAACTTTTCAATGGCTAATCGCCTTACTTTACTGTCGCTATCATTTAAGGCAACATGGGATAAGGTAGACTGGGATTCTAGTTTTTCGATTGCCAACATTCGCAATTCCCTATCGTTATCATTCAATGCAATGTGCGACAGAGTTGATTGAGAATATAACTTTTCAATGGCTAATCGCCTTACTTTACTGTCGCTATCATTTAAAGCCACATGTGATAAAGTTGATTGAGAATTTACCTTCTCAATGGCCATCATTCTTAATTCTTTGTCACTTTCATTTAAAGCAATATTTGAAAGCGTAGATTGGGAAAAAAGATGTTGGATAGCCATTCTCCTCATTTCCTTGTCGGAATCATTTAAAGCTATGTGTGAAAGAGTTGACTGACTTACACTTGACAAGGATTCCAATGTTATTTCTTCATCAGGATAAGTAGTTACAGTAATAACCTGACGTTCGTGATAACACGACACAAAAACAACAAGAACGGATAATAGAATTAGGATCTTTTTCATTAGGTTTGATTAAGTAGATTTAAACGCGTGAATAAATATATAAATAATATATACCTTATCATAATATCTAGCTAAACTACATTATTATGATAGCTTATTCGTTCTTTATAAAAGATTATTAAGCAATTAAATAATAATTTAATCATACAAACAAATATCAAACAAGCAGTTGAAGTATATCGATGTGTAATCTACCCTCCTAACCCATCTTGCATTTGATCCCTATCAAGATTTACATTTAAAGGCAACAAAATGCTGAATTGAACCCCATCATCAAGATTACAAACTGTAATTTCTCCATTATGTTCTTCAATAATGGAATAACAAATTGATAAACCCAATCCTTTCCCCTTATCCGGATCCTTAGTGGTAAAAAACGGATCAAAAATTTGATTGATATATATCTCAGGAATGGCAGGACCGGAATTAAAAATTTCTATCACTGCAGTATTACCTTTCTCAAATGTTCTGATTACTATCCTTTTTTCTTTAAGCTCTTCTGTATTTAGAATAAAAATTGCGTTATTTAAAATATTAATCATCACCTGATGCATCTTGTCGGCATAAACAGGCACCAAGGTATGTAACTCATATTTTTTTTCTACTAAGGTCTCTCCGGGCATTTTGGTCCTAAGAAAAAGCAATGTATTATCTATTATTGTATGGATATCATTCTTTTCCAATCTGGATTGAGGATTTTTAGAAAAAGCCATTAGAGCTTTCACTACATCTACGGAGCGATTAAAACCCTCATTAATAAAATTAGTAGCTAAATTAAAAGATTCATTTACCTCCGGAGTTACACTTTTTTCTATTTCAGGTTTCAAACTTTTTATGATCTCAATTCCTCCGGAAATAAAATTCAGCGGATTATTTATTTCATGAGCCACACCAGATGTAAGTGTACCTAAAGAGGCCATTTTTTCTGATTGAACTAAATAGTTTTGAGTGGTTTTAATTTCTTCAATTGCCTCGTGTAAATGGTAGGTACGATCTTCCACTGTTTTTTCGAGTTGCAATTGATGATGTTGAAGCTCAAGTCTTAATTTATATTGCACATAATAGAACATGATAGCTATTGCTGTATAGGTCATTTCAAAGCTGGCACCATCAAATAGTTTTGCGTAGCCAGATAAAAAGTTCTCAAACCCAAAATGACTTATATCGTTCGGAAGCACAAAAGCCAATGTAAATGACATCATATAATAGACGATAACAAGAAATAAACTGGCTATGGCATTCTTAATATTATTGAATTTTTGTTTTTCCAGAGAATGAAATAAATACCAAAGGATAAACAACGGAATAACATGTCCTCCAAAAGTATACAAGTTAATCGTTATGATATTTTTAAAATAAATAGAAGATATTGCACTCAGACCAATTGAAAAATAAGGTTTAGACAGATGTATGATAGCTATAATCAGTGGTAATTCCCGCAGATCGCTTTGTATATTCTCAATTCCCGGAATAGCAAAATTTATATATCGAAAAGCAATGGAAAGCACACCAAAAAGCAAGGTAATTGAGACATCCTTATTCAGATATTTGCGAACTATTTTCAAAATCTGATGTAAATTCATAAGTCTCAATTAAGAAGTAAAAGCTAACTTAAAATACAAAAGATTTATGATACAAACAGACGAATCGATATTAAATCTCTTCCAGTCAAGAATTTTGGATTAGTAAACTATCAAAAATTCAAGGAATTATTACTTCAGGAATTCTAATTAGCAGATAACCTAATCTAGTACTATTAAAGACTTTCAAGTATCAATTTTTCAAATTTTACCCAATTTTCATAACCATCCTCGTTCAAATGAACACCATCTTTTGTGAGCTCTTTCATCATATCTCCATTATCATCGACAAACTGATGATAGAGATCAATAAGTGTATAATATCCTCTCGACTCATTTTTTCGAATCAGTTCATTGAGGGATACAATATCATCTTTTAAAAAGTCTCTTCGGGTTGGTAATACCGTACGTACAAAAATTTTTGTATTTGGTGATTTACGTTGTATGATTCTGGCAATTTTAACGATGTTATTAGCAACATACTTGGTTGACGGAACCAACTTTTTGTAACTAAAACGTTTGTCACCATCCTCATAATGCAAACTAAACAGATCATTGATTCCAATAAGAATAAAAACAGCTTTGGGTTGGAAAAATACAACCTCATCAAGACGCATCAAAACACCATCGGTAACATCTCCGGCAATTCCACGGTTACGAATATGGGCAATTCCAAATTTTTCACTCCAGTCAGCTCCTTGCTGAGTTATGCTGTTACCAATAAAAACAATATCACCTTTCTCCAGTGGATTATCTCGGAATAAATCAATCCGTTTAGGATAATTATTTTGAGTCCAGTCGTTATGAAAAGGTGAAACTTTTTCTTTGTCGGGATATAACTTTAACTTTTCCTTATCGGTTAATTCGTTTGATTGCCCGTAGGATAACACACTAAATAGAAGAGAAATAAATAGAGTAAGAGTCTTTTTCATTCTGTCTTTTGTTTGATGTATCATTCCTACAAGCATCAGATAAAAAGCAGGCTAATCTATTCTTCAAATATTAATATCTGGTCTATTACTACTCCTTCATCCACAGCTTTTATCGTCACTGTTTGTATTCCTTTACCTTTCAATGAATGAACAGTCTGTCTAATGGCTTGATTGCGGAGAACATTTAATTTCCATTCCTCACTGCGACCTTTCGTACGATAGTCGATAATTTGCTCTTCTTCATCGTTAACTGATATAGAATATCTTAGTTTCTCACCTTCTACCGGATGATACGGAGCCAATGTAACCTGAATTTTAATCGTATCCAAGTCAGTTGCCTCAAAATTAAACATCACTGAACTGGCTTTTGCCAAACTTATTGCACCATTTTCATAGCCCAAACCAACTTCAACAGGCTTATCGCCTTTAAATGAGTCAAAGTCAATACCATTAAATTTAGCGAGTACAGATTTTTCTTCAACCATCGGTTTGGTTGCTTCGCTACGTGGAACTTTATTAAACACTGGTAAATTACGAGGATTATATGTCATCATCCTGTTCCATTTACCGTTATTCAGGCTGTTATACTCCTGAGTTAATGATACAATTTCTTCAAATGCATTATCGCTCAATTGCCAATCTGCTTTACCATGACGGGCTAATTGACCGTAAAGCTGTTTTTTGTTCATTTCAGCTGCACCTGATACCGGATACTTAACCAGTTGAAACCAGGAGAATGTTTTTTCGGCAGGTATCTTTGCGCCCAAATCATTTACCTTTTCTTCAATGGTTTCATATTGATCAATTCGGGTTCGGATATATGATTCACTCCATAGCAGATCAGAAATAACCTGATATTTAAGATCCCGTTCTTCCACACGTGTATTTCCCATATATTCTGGTTTTCGAATATATGCCAGGCGGTAATATTCAGCAATTACAGGAACCAATTCCCGGGCTACTTCATCACCAAATTCACGTGAGTAAAAATTATACAAATGCTTTTTAATACCTTCTACATTATTTTCTATATTGTCGATATTCCAGGCCATATCAAGGAAAAACTCAATTAGATACTCAGCGGGTTTGATATCGCCTACATTCACCACCCACATTTCTCTAACTCCCTTATCATAGGCAAGTTTCATCTGGTTATATATTTGAGCAGGATGGTTGGTTGAAATCCATAAATAATCGTGCGGACGCCCCCAGTATGAAACATGGTAATAGATTCCATTACCACCTGAACGAGCTCTTTCAATACTATCCGGGAAATGCTTTATGTAGCCATAATTATCATCTGTCCACATCAATGTCACATCATCTGGTATCTTAAGTCCTAATTTATAGGCTTCCAGTACTTCTTTATAAGGAATGAAGACCTGTGATATCTTCGTCATGTCCTGGTTAACAATACGAGCCAGCATATCTCGTTGGTCTTTAATCACATGAACCAGTGCTTCTTTTTGTTCTTCAGCTGTTTTAGCTCCTTCCATTGGTCCATCATGAACACCCCTCATACCTAGGGTATAAATATTATCAGAACCGGCTAACTCAGTAACGCGTTCCTCCCAAAAGCTCAGAACCTTCTCTTTATTGGTTAGGTAATTATATCTTCCTTCACCTCGTTCATGCCATTCGGCATTGGCATTACAAACCATTGGTTCACAGTGAGAAGTACCTACAAATATTCCATATTTATCCGCTACTTCTTTATTTCCGGGAGTTAAATAAAACGCCTCAGAACAGCTGTGCATAGCAGGCCAATAAGTATTGGCACGAAGGCGCAATAATAATTCAAATATACGGGAGTGGGTTTCCGGACCTATTCTTCCTTTTACATCTGAAGGTTCATAGGTCTGATTAGCCCATGGAGTAAGTCCCCAGTCTTCGTCGTTGATGAAGATTCCTCTTCGTGCAACAGAAGGAAATTGGAAATCACGAAATCCATCCGGCAAAGTAAATTGATCTTTTTTCTCAATTGGAGAATCGGCCCACCACACCCAAGGTGAAACACCCATCATTCTTGACAGTTCAAGAATGCCATATGCAGTACCTCTTTTATCACTACCTGCAATAATCAGTTTATTTTTCTCAACCTTTAACAAAAACGCCTCTTCGTGACCAGATAATTGCTTTACATCTTCATCTGACAAATATTTATTGAGTAAGGTATTAACCCCGTATGTACCCAAAATAACACTACCTTTTTTTGTCGACAGTTCAATATCAGAACCAAAGACTTGTGCATAATCATGTTGAAACATCTCCACGGCAGAATGAACCACCTTTTCTTCACTACAATTAAATACAATTCCTGCCCGTTTCCCTTGTTCAAAAGTGATATCTGCCCATGAATTTAATGGCAGCATCAACATAACCAGATATGCAACTATCTTCTTCATCTTATTTTTGCTTTTTGGGGGATTCAATAAAAACTTGTGAATAAACCAACATAAAGGTAAGTATGTAATAACACTTTATCAAAAACATCCTATTGGCCGACATGACAAACATCAAAAATCAATGCATCATGTAACTAGATATTAAAATTCATTATAACCTTTTTAAAACCTCAATTGGAAAGTTCTTATCAAAGATAAAATCAGATAAAAAGGGACTCACTCTGCTTTCAAATTTATGTTAATATTTGTTTATTTATTATTTGAGCAAAAATATAATTCATTTCCTATATCCAAAATTCATATGTAATTATATCGTACATACTAGTTAAAATGAATTATTATTGATATATCTATATCTACAATATAATGAAATATAATATTCCATTCTTATATCAAAAATTCCATATTTGAATAGGCCATAATCATTTATATTGCTGTCGCTAAATCCAGTAATAAAAACTTCTACTTTATGAAAAAACAGGCTATCCTATTTATTCTAATAATAACTGTATTTTTCAGCTGTCATCGCAACCTGCTAACTACTATTGATCTATCTGGTGAATGGAAATACAGATTAGACGAACAGGAGATTGGCAAAGATAATCGTTGGTTTAGTGATGAATTTACGGAAACGATAATGCTACCTGGAGCACTTCGCGATTACGGTATAGGTCATGAACCTGATTTACATACCAACTGGACAGGAAGTATTTATGACAGCTCGTGGTATTTCAATCCGGCAATGGAGAAATACCGACAAGCCGGTAATGTAAAGTTTCCGTTCTGGTTAACACCCAATAAACATTATGTAGGAATGGTATGGTATCAGAAAGAAGTAGATATACCTTCAATCTGGAAAGGCAAAGATGTGGTTGTTTATCTCGAACGCCCTCACTGGCAAACAACAGTCTGGTTTGAAGATGAAATGATTGGGACAAATAACAGTTTATCAGTACCTCATCAGTTTGTAATTCCTGCAGAGATTATTACGGAAGGAAAGCATCGTATTACTGTGTTGGTTGATAATGCCATTCGGGATATTGATCCGGGTATAAATTCTCACAGTATCTCTGATCATACTCAGGGCAACTGGAACGGAATGGTCGGAGACATGAAAATGTTTCCAAAATCAGATGTTCGAATTCAGCAATTGAAGATCACTCCCGATCTAAAAGGAAAATCAGTAAAAGCAGAGGTAATCCTATCCTCTACTCTACCAGATGGCAAACTTACCTTTGAGGTGAAAGGATTGAATCACAATCATAACTTACCTGCAATAATTAAAGATTTTAAGGATTCAAAAGATACGTTGATTTACAACATTCCAATGGGTGATGATTTCAAAACATGGAGCGAATTCTCTCCAAATATCTATGAACTAACTGTACAATTATCAGATGCATCCAGATTGGTTGATTCATATAACTCATCATTCGGAATGAGGGAATTCAATGTAAATGATAAGCATTTTGAGATAAATGGTATTCCACTGTTTTTAAGAGGAACCACTGAGTGCTGCGTGTTTCCGCTAACAGGTTATCCACCAACAGATGAAGCTGAATGGGATCGAATCTTCGAAATCTGTCTGTCGTTTGGTTTGAATCATATGCGTTTCCATTCCTATTGCCCACCCGAAGCAGCTTTTAAGTCGGCTGACAGAGCCGGCTTTTACTTGCAAGTGGAAGGTCCGAGCTGGGCAAAATATTCCACTTCGCTGGGCTATGGCAAACCCGTTGATCAATACCTGATGGACGAAACTAAACGCATCATCGACACTTACGGTAACCATCCGTCATTTTGTATGATGGCATACGGCAACGAGCCATCGGGTAAATATGTGCCTTATCTCGAAAACTGGGTTGATCATTTTCGCAAATACGATCCTCAAAGGGTATTTACAGGAGCTTCAACCGGTCGAAGCTGGGCAATTATAGATAACAGTGATTTTATTGTTCGTTCTCCTCCACGAGGTTTGGAGTGGACAACCAAGCAACCCGAATCGGAATTTGATTACCGCGATAAAACCGAAAATCAGGAACGCCCCTATGTTACATTTGAAATGGGACAATGGTGTGTATTCCCCAATTTTAGTGAGATTGAAAAATACACTGGTTCACTGAAAGCCAAAAACTTTGAGCTGTTTCAGGAAGATCTGGCCGATCATCATATGGCTGATTTAGCTGACGATTTTCTGATGGCATCGGGTAAGATGCAGGCATCGTGCTACAAACAGGAGATTGAAGCAACCATGCGAACACCCAATCTGGCAGGTTTCCAGTTATTATCATTAAACGATTTCAGCGGACAGGGAACAGCGTTGGTAGGTGTTTTGGATGCTTTCTGGGATGAGAAGGGTTATATCACAGACAAAGAGTTTTCGGCCTTCTGTAACAAGGTGGTTCCACTGGCCCGACTACCGAAATTCACTTTCGAATCAAACGAAAACCTGAAAGCAGCTATCGAGATTGCAAATTTCAGTGGTAATATCATCAAGAATGAGTCTGTAAAATGGAAATTACTAAGAGATTCAGTTACTGTAGTAAAAGAAGGAAGCTTTAATACCTCAACTATAGCAATTGGTCATAACAATCCGGTTGGTAACATTGAAGTTCCTCTAACTTTTGCTAAAAAAGCCGAACAGCTGACGCTGGCTGTATCTGTCGGCGAATATGAAAACCAATGGAATATATGGGTTTATCCGGAATCTCAACCTGAAATTAAAACGGATGGTCTGATTATTACAGATCAGATTAACGCAATAACAAAACAGGCTTTGGATGAAGGCAAATCGGTGCTTCTTCTGGTTGCAGGTAAAGTTGAAAACGGTAAAGATGTGGTTCAGCATCACACTCCTGTTTTCTGGAATACATCGTGGTTTCGGATGCGTCCGCCACATACAACAGGAATATTAATTCAAAATGAACATCCTGTGTTTAACGATTTCCCGACGGATTATTACAGCGATATGCAGTGGTGGGAAATTGATAACCTGCAACAGACCATAAATCTGGAATATTTCCCTGAAGATTTTCGTCCGTTGATTCAACCCATCGATACATGGTTTATGAATCGCAGATTGGCCATGCTTTTTGAAGCGAAAGTCAGCAAAGGAAAGTTGATGGTTTGCAGCATTGATCTGTCAGATAATATGGATGAAAGACCTGTGGCTCGTCAGTTGAAGCAAAGCATACTCTACTATATGACATCCGATCAGTTTTCTCCTGCTTCTGATATTAAATATGAAGTTGTGGAAGAGCTTTTTGAGAAGAAAGAACGGGAAGGGTGGAAATCATATGTACGGGAAGATCCATAATTAATCTTTATGAAGATAAATTGGATATGTGTTATGAAATTGCATAAGTTAATTTATCTCAAGCCGATGGGCTTTTCATTTGTTCATCCATTGTTTGTTTTTCAATGGAATTCACGATTTTCAATTCTTACCTTGATGCAAGAAACGAAACAAAGAAAATCAAGGCTGCAAAAAGAATGATTCCTGATTATTGTAGAACTTAAATGCGGCCGGGTGATCTTCGAACAAGTTCTCAGCTTCCCGGTCTTATTAAAGTTATACGGCATCTCAATAATCATTTTTTTTGAGGCCGGGAGACACGAGCATATCAACACCAAGAACTATAAAATATGAAAAAGATAACAACATTTATACTGGGAGTTTTTCTGATATCAGGCATAGAAGCTCAAACCACTTATACCATCAATATTGATCAGCCAGAGCAGGAAATTATCCGAGACCATCTCGATCTGGGTGGTTCTAATCCTGCCGGAGAAGAAATTACTGTTAACAGTTATTATATCGAGAAAAACGGTAAACCTTTCTTCCCGATTATTGGAGAGTTTCACTATGCCCGTTTTGATGAGAAATACTGGGAAGATGAAATACTAAAGATGAAAGCCGGAGGCATTAACACCATAGCCACTTATGTATTCTGGAATCTTCACGAACGTGAAGAAGGCATTTTTGACTGGAGCGGTGACCTGAACCTGAAAAAGTTTCTTGAGCTTATTGAAAAACATCAGCTGTATGCCATTGTTCGTGTGGGTCCGTTCTGTCACGGTGAAATGCGTAACGGAGGATTGCCCGACTGGCTCTACGGAAGAACATTTGAAGTAAGAAGCAACGCTCCTGAGTATCTGGGATACGTAGACCGTTTGTATGGAGAGATTGGCAATCAAACAGCCGGTCTTTTGTATAAAGACGGCGGTCCGGTAATTGGCATTCAGCTCGAAAACGAATATCAGCACTCATCGGCACCGTGGGAATTTATGTATCCGGGAAGCAAAAAAGACGGTACGGTTCCTGATCGTGAAGCTGCTTTTTCGCACACTCAAATCACCGTTACCGATGGCGTTAATCCATGGTCGGAATGCGGTAAACAACATATGGCGAAACTGAAAGAACTGGCTAAGAAAAATGGGCTGGATACACCTATTTATACTGCAACAGGCTGGGGCAATGCCACCATTGTTGAAAAAGGTAGCTTACCGGTTACGGCAGGTTATGCCTATCCTTTCTGGTCTGATCCTCGTCCGTCAGGCTTTTATCTTTTTAAAGACATCAGAAAAAATCCGGATTACAGCCCGGTAAGCTACGATACCGACCTCTACCCTTCCATCTCAGCTGAGATAGGTCCTGGTATTCAGGTTAAATATTCTCGCCGCCCTGTGGTTGATTACCGAAGTGTGAATCCATTGATGACCCGCATTATTGGAAGCGGCTCCAACGGTATTGGATATTACATGTATCACGGTGGGTCGACTCCGGTGTTTGATGGCAAATATTATAATGAAGAAGCAAACGGAATACCCCGGATCAACTACGATTTTCAGGCTCCTATCGGGCAATACGGACAACTGCGCTACCATTTTAAACATCTACGCATGCTGCATATGTTTCTAGATGCTTACAGCGATGTTCTGGCTCCGATGAAAACGGTTTTACCCGAAACAAACGCTAGTATCAAGGCTGATAACACAGAAACATTACGATATGCAGTTCGCTCATACGGTAATTCAGGATTCCTGTTTATCATCAATTTCCAGGATCACATCGATATGCAGAATATTGAAGATGTACACATCAATATTCAAGCTAAAAATGAGACCATCTCGTTCCCTTCGAAAGGAACCTTTGACGTTGCAGAAACAACCAGTGCCATATTACCTTTTAATCTACAGATTGAAAAAACACTGATTAAATCAGCCACTGTTCAGCCGCTTACAATCCTGAAAAAACAGAAGATGAATTATTATATTTTTCATAGTATTACCGGAATAGATGCTGAGATTAATTTCCCGGCCGAAACTAAAATATCGAAACTGAATAATGCAAGTGTTGCTCAAGTTAGTGGAATGAAAAAAGTGTATACGAAAAATTCGGCTCCTTTTTCATTTACTGCCAATGAAACTAGCATTCTGGTTCTTCCTGAAGATATGGCTGTAAACGCAACCAAAATAAAAGAGAGCTTATATATTTCAGAGGCTTTAATTCTGGAAGATACAGATGAATTTCAATTCATTACACGAGAAACGGAAAATGAAATTCACATCTTCCCTAATCAAAAGAGTGATTTAGCATCTTCATCAGCAAACATTAAAAAAGGTAAAACTATTTATAAAGGATTTGACTCATACACCATTAAATTTATTGAAGTTAAGCCCAAAGTAGTTATTGAAAAAGCAACTTCGCGAAAATATACATTACAACTACAATCCGACATCTCTAACCTTAATGATGTTTTTGTTGATATAGATTATATTGGTGACCGAGGTCTTGCTTTTATCAACGGCAAGATGATAACCGATCATTTCTACCACAACCGTACATGGGAACTCAGCTTAAAAAGCTTTGCTTCGGAATTGAAAGATGATCAGATGGTATTTGTCTTTCATCCTATGTACTCCGATTACAGCTACCTGAAAGATCTGAATAAGGTACCGGAGTTTACAAAAGGAAAATATTTAGAAATAAAGGAATTTAAAATTATACCAGAGTATAAGACGATATTAAAATTGTGATCCGAATCTTACATTAAAACATTTCATTAATTAATTATTATAGATTATAACTGAATTTTTCATCTTCAATGCTTTATGAATCAAATCTTCTTTTCTAAACCTGTCAAATAAGAGCCTTGCCATTTCTTTACTTCCCTCCGGGTTGGGATGAAGTTTATCTGTAAAGTATTGTGATTTGCCAATAAAAGTAGTGTAAAAATCAACAACCAAAAGATCATTTGTTACAGCAATTGAATCGATTAATGGGATGGTATACTTTACTAACAATGTATCGTTATGAGGATCTTTTGGAGAATACGGATGACCTTCCCAGATCGGTGGTGGTAAGCAAACAATAAATACAATGTCTGGATTAACACTCTTGAAAGTATCAATCATATTCTGGTAATCGTTATAAAACTCTTTCTGAACCATATCAAAAAGCGAAGGCTTAGAATCGTTTGTACCCAGAGCAATCAAACAAATATCTGGTTGATATTTCAAAGCCTTTTCAAATACATCTTCATTCCAGATGGGAGCTGGTCCGTGTTTTGTTAGTGTCCGGCCTGAAACTCCGGCATTAAAGGTCTCTAAAGTATCACCATAAACCTCCTGCATTAACTTAGCAAACTTAGTAGCATAGGATTCGTTTATATCTGATTTTTTGTAATCATAAACCCCGGCAGTAATGCTATTGCCAATAAAAGCCATCTTGACTTTATTCGTTTGAGAACTAACTGAGTTAAGAGCAGTAATGAAGATTGTAGCAGCAATAACAAATTTCATTCGAACAGATATCATAGATTTTAATTTTTAGATCAAAGAAAAACCTAAAGGTAGAATTTATTCAGCTTAAAAAACGTAAATCTCATTCGTACTGCCTTAATAACCAAGTATCATATTGATTCTGCAACTCTTTTACAATTTCCGGATGTGTTTGAACTAGATTATTTGTTTCACCAGGATCAACTCTTAGATTTACGAGAAACAAAGAATCAGATTCCGCAATTTTAACTCCTTGCTCAAACGGATAACCAAGTAATTTCCAGTCTCCTTTTCTAGCTGCCCAACTTCTGCCTGATTTCCAGCAAAAGGTTTGATGTTTTGTAGAATCATCAATATTTTGGATAAGCGAAACTAAGCTCTTTCCATCTAACCCTGATCTATCAAGCTCTATATTACAAAGATCAGCAAGTGTTGGCATCCAATCAGCATTTACAGCCAACTGATTTCTGGTTTCTCCACTTTTAATATTCTTAGGCCAACTTATAGCAGCCGGAACACGAATACCTCCTTCAAACAAACTAAACTTTGATCCTCTGTAAACACCCGCATTTCCTCCTCCACGATGAGCTCTTTCTTCTCTTGAAAATCCGTTATCGGCCTGCAACACAACAATGGTATTTTCTTTTAAACCTAACTCTTCCAGTTTATTCATTAACTTACCTATTTCGTCGTCCTGGGTTGATAAAAAGGCAGCATATAAATCTCTTGGATAAGCAACACCTTTCTCCTGATAATACTTCAACCATTCTGGTGATCCCTGATAGGGATAATGAGGCATATTAATGGCAAAATACATAAAGAATGGCTTTGATTTATTATCTTCCATAAAAGAGGAAGCTTCCTCTACCATTAAATCGGGAAAATACTCACCAGCATAGAATACTTCTTCCCCATTTCTATACAAATCGTGACGATTAGGTCCTGACCAATAAAAGAAATGAGAATAATTGTCAATACATCCAACCAAATGACCAAAAGAATAATCAAATCCCTGAGCATTGGGCTGTTTATCTTTCCCTTGACCTAAATGCCATTTACCAATATGAGCTGTTTTATAACCGGCATCTTTAAACATTTCCGCTATAGTATATTGTTCTGTGGGTATTCCGGCCTCATCACTTAAATCGCTCACATTACCGGGAACTCCTGCTCGCTGAGGTGTTTTGCCGGTTAGCAGTCCAGCCCGGGAAGGCGAACAAATAGGAGCACCATAAAACTGGGTAAATTTAACTCCACTATTAACCAGCTTATCCATATTCGGCGTTACCAGGTCATGCGCTCCAAAACTGTTTAAGTCAATCGCCCCCTGGTCATCAGTGTAAATGATAATAACATTGGGTTTTACATTCTTTGTTTTTTCTGCATTGCAACCCCAAAGAGTAACTAAGGCAAATAGAAAATAAAAGTATCTTCTTAAACAGTTCATAGCTATTGAATTAAATAAAAAGAGACCTGCTATCATAAACAGGTCTCTAAAAGAGTTAAATTTTATGATTCTTCTGTATTTTGACTGTCAACTTTTAATAATTACATTATTCCTGTTTAAACAGCTTTAATCGTTACTAAAGTTTTCTGCAAATTGCAGCCCATCCTCCACCTGAGACCATTGGAATTTCAAGTTCTGAGCTTTTATTTACATTCTTTTTGAGATGGACATAATCAACAGCAGCCTTACCTGCATTCAATCCATCCTGCATAATCTCAATCTCATATTCACCATCTTCTAAAAAGGAAAGATCAATTTTTAAAGTCCTTGCATCATAATCTGTCATGGCTCCAATATACCAGTCAGAACCACTTTTACGAGCAGTAACAATATAATCACCAACCTTTGCATCAAGCACTTTGGTATCATCCCAAACAGTTTTAAACTGGCTGATGAATTGAGTACATTCCTTTTCTTTGTAATAATTAGAAGGACTATCACTCAACATTTGCAGTGGAGCATCATATACTGCATACATGGCAATCTGATGGCATCTTGTTCCCAAGCTCATAGGATTAGAAAAACTTGCAGTAAAATCCTTTTTATGAGCATTGTGCATTGCACCTGGGGTAAAATCCATCGGACCAGCCAACATTCTTGTAAAAGGTAATGTTACATCATGTTCCGGTGTGATAATATCTGTCCATTTGGTATTTTCAAGTCCTTTCACTCCTTCATAATTCACAATATTTGGATACGCCCTGCGAAGTCCTGAAGGCTTATAAGCTCCATGATAATCAACCAACAAGTTGCGTTCGGCACAGGCTTTGGCAACCCTTTCATAGTAATTTACCATTTCCTGTCCTGCCTGAGCCATAAAGTCAACTTTAATACCTTTCGCTCCCCATTCTTTAAAACGATCCAGTATTCTATCCATATCTTTATCGATTGGTCCCCATAATGACCAAAGGATAATATCCACATTTTTTTCTTTTCCGTAAGCTACCAGCTCAGGAATATCAATCTCAGGATTTGGCTCCAATACATTAGTTGTGGTCTTCGACCATCCTTCATCCAGAATGATATAAGGAATACCATATTTCGATGCAAAATCGATGTAATATTTGTAAGTCTGATTATTGATTCCGGCCTTAAAATCAACCCCGTGCAGATTATTGTCATTCCACCAGTCCCAGGCAACCAAACCCGGTTTTATCCATGAAACATCGTCCAGTTCACAAGGTCTCGATAATAAATATACCATTTGGTTTTCAACCAGCTCTTTATCTTCACGGCTAATCATAAATACCCTCCATGGAAATGTTCTGGTTCCATTCGTCTTTGCTATATAATCTGCACTCTTTTTAATTTCAATACCTCGGTCACCTTTTTCGACAGACTCCAGAATAACTTTTGGAAACTTACTTTTCAAAACTGTTTTGCCGGTAGCTTCTAAAAATAAACCGGGATAATCATATAAATCTGCTTCTGTTATACCAATTTTAATATTATCGCCACCTTTTACAACGGTTGGCAACGAACAAAATTTACCTTCTTCAAAAGATGATAATTTATCCTCGATGTATAAACGTTCATAATGAGAAAGTAATGATTGTTCTTCAGGAAATAAAATAGGAAAATCATTTGCAAAATTAAGATCAACCTGCTCATTATTAACAATCACCTCTCCATCTTTAGACGTTTCAAATCGGTAAGCAATACCATTATTAAAGACTCTGAAACTGATTGAAAAATCATTATTAAATAATAATCTAAGCTCGTTATACTCATTCTTTATTGTTGAAGTTTTTACCGGTACAGGTACCTTCACCACATTGGATACAGAGCTTGTCTTTTTCTTTAAAACCTTTGGCGATGTTACAAGGTTTTTTCCATTTAATTCTAACCCTAATTTATTATGATCAAATAACATTTGACCATTTACACTAGCCGACCAGGCAATATCTTCGCCAACGGTTACTGATGTTATTATGCTACCATCAGGGGAACTTATTTTATAATCCTTTGCTTGTGTTGGAACTATGAACAAATTTAAAATTCCAATCATAAAGAATGCTAAAACATTATTTTTCATCAATCAATAATTTAAATTTCAATGAACATATTCATTACTATCTAATCAAAGTTAATGATTTTATTAGATCTAAGGTTCTTTTATTCACATCTGAAATAGATCATTTAACGGAACTAACAAAAGTATATTCGCCCGGACTCACCTTAAAATTAACATAAGATTCATCTGCACTATCAAATTCTACCCCTTTTACTTTAGAAACTAACCTATTATTACGCCAAACAGTAACAGAATTAACGGTGATTTTTGCTTTTTTACTGCTGGCAAGAACCTCTTTGGGAATACAAACAAGGCACATTGTATTATCTGGTGACAAAATCTTTTGGGTTAAACTTCGAGCTTTTTTATCAAGACTAACCGAAGCTGATATAGTTCCATGCAAAGTTGGAACGGTACCTGAAATAGTAGTAAGGTCACCAAGTATTGGCGAAAACTCATATAAAGAGTATGCAGGTTTTATAGGTTTAACTCCCAGATAAAATGCACTCAAATTATAAAGAGGTCCGGCCGACCATGCATGATTAGTACTTCCCTTTGCAGGAAACTCCTCCCATAATGTTGATGACCAGCTGTCAACCATTGCTTTGTAGCGACTTCTGATCCGATTTAAGGTAGCAACAGGATCAAGTTGTAACATGGCCATATCGATATACATCTCCTGATATGGACTGGCAACATACCGGGTCTTTAATATTTCCAGGACTTTCTCTTTTTTATCTTCATCAGCAAACCCGGCAAGCACCGCCCAAGCATTTGTACGATCTTCAACTACTTTTGATTGTTCACCTTCTTTATTATGGAAAGCATACGCGTCACCGTTCCAGAAATATTCGTTGAAATGACTTTGAACATTGTCTTTTAACCCTTTATAATAGGCTATATCATCAGTCATATCAATAGTGCCTGCAATTTTTATGACATTGGTTAACAAAACACTATAAATAGCATTGCTGATTGCATTTGCACTTCCTGTCTGAATGTCCATATTTCCACCCCAATCCATCCAATTCCAAACCTTATCCTGAAGAATTAACATACCTTCTTCATTTGAAGTTGAGACCAGGTATCCAATATATTTTTTGATATATGGATAAAGCTCCTCCAGCAATTCTTTATCACCAGTATACAAATAATAATTCCAAAGCATTGAGACTGCAGCCAGGTTCTGATCCGGCAAATGAAACTCGGTGCCCGGAGCCGTGGTATAAAGCGATCCATCCTCTTTTTGGGTATACATTAGTTCGCGATAGGCTTTTTTAGAAAGCAAGGCACTTTGCTGGTCATAAATATAAAAGGCATAAAGAATCTGTTCTGATACATCACCCCACCATTGGCCACGTTCGCGATCAGGACAATCGAAAAAGTAATCGCGCATACATACCAGTGAAGTATTTTTACACTTCTCCCATAATTTATTCAAAAGGGTATCATTCGAGTCAAAAGAACCCAAAATCTGAGTATTATATGCTGTCTGATGAAACTTTAGATCCATTATTTCAATCAATCCGCTTACATTACTAAACTGAAATTGCACTTTATGACTACTTGAATTTTGCCATGCAAAACATTCGAAATCCTGAACTCCTTCTTTAGTGATATAATCCTGATAGTAATATTCGTTTAATACCATACGAACATGAACACCTGCAGGCGCTTTAATTTTAAAATATGGCATTCCTTGAATATTATTATCAAGCATTGCATCGATGTTCTGATTATTAGAGATCGTTGTTGGTAATTCTGACTGGTTGGTAAACTCTAAATAGCCATAATCTTTCCACATTGGAATGGTACGATTAACCAGCTTATTCCAGGGTCCCATTGGAGGTATACCTTTCTCTGTTGCCTGTTCCCAGGTTGAATCATCATAACTATATGCATGCCAGCCTTTAGTTTCAAGCCGGGCATCGTACGTTACCGGATGAGCCAACCATTTAAAGGAGTTCCAGATTCGTAAAGGAGATTCTGTATTGCCATAAGCAACTTCACATCTCCCGGGTAAATCGAATGATTCGTTTTCTTCGGCACATTTTATAAAGGGCATTGAGCTACCAGCTGGCCTGTAATATCCATATTTTACAACTCCTTCAAGCGGATCACCACCAAAGTTATCATTACTAAAAGTTACCTTTCCGGTAACATCATATTTATATCTTAATACACCCCTTGCAAAAGCTGAATCAACTTTAATCTTCCATGTTTTGTCTGATAGAATTTTATTTGCTGTTGTGCCGGTAAGATTTGATTCGAAAAGAAATCCTCCATTTTCAATTGTTCGCTGGGTATAGCAATTGGGTCCTCCTTTATGCCAAACCAAGGCACATATTATATTGTCACCACTATTTAAATAAGGCGCCAAATCAATCTCGTCGTAGTAGGTATTTTGCAAATCCGGTCGGGTATCCAGTCCACCGTCATTGATTACCAGTGAATCATTTATATACAACCAGTATTTATTTTCCGCGGCTATTCGGGTTACAGCTGTGATTGGTTTTGAATTGAGTGTTACCTTCTTTCTGATATTGACCCATGTATTATTTGGACCCATATCACTCGTCCATATCCAGTTAGCATTCCAGGTTTCTGATTGGGCAAAAGACGTTTGAGAATAAGCCGACAATATTATAATCAGAAATAAAACCGTTCTTTTTATAATTAAATTCATTGGAGGAGGATTATTAGGTTAGTTATATATTATTAATACTCTAAATTACAACACTTAAGCTTCGTTACAACATCCAGAAGGAACCTTAAATATTGAAATTAGTTTTCAGCTTTAATTTCTCAACAAACAGCACCTACACATTCTACAACAGCAATTTCTCTTATTTATTCTTTTTTTGTCTGAATCGTATGTTAATACAAAGTCCACACAAAATTTCATTGACTAATTTAAAACAGAATAAGGGATCAGCTTTTATACCAATCCCTTTTTAACTTAGCTATAGTTACATTCTAATTATAAATATTACTTTATAATGTTTTATGAAAATTTATACTATAATTTATTCTCCTAATGTTAATGATTTTATCAAATCAACTTCCTCCTGACTATAAGGTGTTCCATCAGGATGAAAAATCTCATGAAACCAAAGAGCAGGTTCAGAACCATCAGGTATTGGCTCATCCCAGGCATATTTTGTGTTTGATTTTCCTGCGACCAAACCCCAGTTAATAGCGCCCACATTCTCATTTTTCAGAATAGGCATGATATTTTGAAAATAACTATTATTTCTTCTGGCCATATATTCAGTACATACCATTGGACGGTCGTATTTTTTCAAGCTATCAATTGCAGCCTGATGTTTTTCCGGTCCCTGATAGTTATGATAGGTAATGATATCAGAATTTTCAATCTGGAATTTATTCAAATCTGTCAATCTTACATTCCAAACACCTGCAGACAATGGTTGTGACGGACGAACTTCCCAACCCCATCTAAATACATTGCGCAACAAAGGCATTGAACTGTTTTTTAAACCATTGTTTCCTGGCTCGTTGTATAAATCCCAGATAGCTATTCGTTTATCATCCTTATAAGTTGTCAATACATCTTTTACGTATTCTTCTAAAAGAGGCATTAAATTTTCATCAAGAAAAATCAAATCACCCGGATCGCGTACCCAACCTGAATTATGAACTCCCGGTTTTGGATCAGGTTGCTTACCTGCTTTATACGTCACATTCCAACAATCATCAAAAAAAACAAAAATTGTTTTAATACCGTGACTGTCTGCAATGCTTAGATATTGATTCATGCGATATTTAAAACCCTCTTTATCAACTTCCCAGGCCACATGATGAAGATAAACACGCATACAGTTCATTCCGATCTCTTCGGCCCAGCCCAACTCACGATTTATGGTTGCTGTATCAAATGATTCTGCCTGCCAGGTTTCTAATTGGTTGATAGCAGTACTTGGGTTAAAGTTACTTCCTCTCAACCATCCATTCTCTTCGCCCCAATTTTTGGCTTGTTCTTTAGTCCATCTGGTATTTATTACCTGACTTTTAGTATCACAAGTTTCTGTTTGCGGGCAATTACATGCTCCCAAAAAGAAAACAACTAGTAACCCAATTAAATTATTTAGTTTCATATACTTAGTTTTATTTAGCTTTTTATTCATTTCAATTAACATACTTTCATCAGGTTTAATGAACCATAAAACAAATGGCTTATCCTACCTTTAAAAGATTAAATAATCACAAGTCTTTGTTTGTCGTCACCCACTTCTGTAATGACCCAGATAACATATACTCCTTTTGTATAATCAGTACAACTCACACTATAGGCATTGAGATTTTCCACTAAATATTGTTGAATAAAAATCCCGTTCACATCAAAAACCTTTATGGATTGAATTGGCTGTTCGGAGGTTATCTCAAAAAAATTTCTGGCCGGATTAGGTGATACAACAATTGAGGAAGATGAAATACTGGGCTGATTGATTGCAGTCGATACATCATCGCGGAACAAATAGTTGAATTTCCACTTTTGTTCTTCCAAACCCGAATATGCCCCTTGCAAAATGGAAGTTCCGGCATTTGACTCCCCTTCTGCCAACATTAAACTCTCTCCGCTATCCAAATTTACAATACTGTACTTTCCCACTTCAACCTCATTAACATTCCAAAAAAATTGCTTTTGCTGTGCATACGATGAAGTGATAACAGCATCCAGATCATTAATTGTCAAATATTTTCCTGAACCTTTATTGATGATAGACCAGTAAGAACTGGCTTTTTTAAACTTCCATTGTTGATAAGGATCATTTTCATCAAGAACAGCCTGTGTAATCTCATTTGAGTTTGTTGGATTTACAGCAATTACATTATCAGAATAACAGGAAATGATTGAGTAACAAACATCCTCATTTAACACCGAAGATTCAGAGTTAATATCATAGATAGTGAAATTGTCAAAATTAGCATTGGTATAATAGGAACGTAAACCCACTTTCCCGGTTATAAAAGGATCAGCATCGGTATAATCAATCACCGGATGATCCATATCATCAATGTAAATCTTGATATTAGCCCCTCTTACTTCAGCTTTGAGGTGATACCATTGACCGATATTATGTGTTGTACCCGAATAGTTTGCCAAACCTTGCCAGTTGTAATTATGCTTACCCAAAGAAGCTCCCGTGGATGTAATATTAACATAGTAACCTTGTAGAAAATCGGCCCCAAGCTGAGGATCGTCACCAATTCCACCTTGAGCCGGATTTTTAACCCTGAAGATTAGACCGGCATTTGTACCATTATTATATTTTACATCAACCTCAACGGCATAGTCACTCAAGTTTATGCTTCCTACCGTGCGCTTACCTGTACCATCAACTAAAGCTGTTTTATCTTCAATAAGCCAGGTGCCATCTTCGTAGTTCCAATTATTATAAACAGAAGTAAAACTATCAGAATAACTTTCAACACTTTCCTGTTGCTCATATTTGAAATGATAAAAGGCGGCTTGTCCCGCTTCAATTGTCAACTTAACAGTGTTGAATCCCTGACCTAAGGAAATGGGTTCTGTTACTACTGTTTTAAAACCTCCACCAGTAGCAGGAAGAATAATATCATCGCATAATTTACCTTCTGACGTTGATAAACTCACCGTGCATTCAGCAACAGCGGCATATTTTATTCCAATAACGTACTTACCGGCATATTCAGCATTTAAATTATAATCATACCAATTACCGACACTTGCCATACCTAAAGCATATCTCCCTTGTCCTATGGCTGTAACCTTGGCATTATCATGTCTGAAATTAACAGTACCGGTTGGGTTTACCTCATTATATCCATTTGTTTGATTATAATGAATGGCTTCCACTCTTCCAGGAACAGGTTTATAGGCATCGTAAACTCCGCTTCCGTTTATTTTATTTGAAAAAGCACAAAAATCATAGTGCGTTTCTGATGCGTAGCTAATTAATCCCAGCTTGCCTTCAGTAGAAGTACTAGCAACCTCGGCTTTTAACATGTTATTCATGAAGACTTTTACCTGGTCAAGATTCTTTTCAATCCTGATGGTATTCCATTTACTAATATCCACTACATTGGCAATACTTTGCACTATTGGTGATCCCCACACTCCACTTACCTTCGTATTTATTTCAATTGTATTGGCATTAGCATTGAGTATAACTCTGCCGTAATTATTATCATCAATGTAATTAAATACAACTCCATTGTAAGAATCACTGCCGTTTGAATTGATTGTTTGAAGATTAAACTCAGCCGTATAACTAGCTGCCGGTTCATCTGAAATTAGCAGTAAATCATCTGTTGTACCACTTAAATTATCCTGAATCAGAACTCCATCCATTATTTGCCAGCTTCCTGCAATAGTTTGCCAGGTATCTCCAATACTATTTGCATCAAAATAATCGTAAAAGTCAGGCATCTCCGGAACGGGTTTACTAAAAGTTGTTGGGCCCATAGCTAAAATCAGTTCTCCATTCCAGGCAATCCTGTCGAAATTAACATGTCGCAATGGACCGGTGCTGTATGATCTTACTTTATTATGGTAGGTGATATAGTATGAGTCGAGATCGGGACCTATAAACAGACTTCCATGCCCCAAAGACTGTACATCTCCTTCAGAACAAACAATATACGGATTTAACTCATCTATTGGCGAAAACCCTTCTAAAGGACCCGTACTTGAGCGACCATGATTAATACGATACCCGGGTGATATAACATGATTACCTGTGTATTGCATATAATAGATACCATTGCGTTTAATCACACAAGGTGCTTCTGTCCAACCATTCATATAAGCATTAATCTGAACCGGGCTGCCAATATTTGTTGGCGATGACATACTGTGACCAAAGATACCTGATGAGCCGGCCCGATAGAAATACATTGAACCATCATCCTCAATAAATACAGATCCATCGATAGAATTCCCAACATTACCTGTTGCCAGAGTAAAAGGACCAGTTGGAGCATCTGCCTTAAGAACATAATGTCCATTTCCGGCTGGCGAAGTATACATGTAGAACTTACCGTCGTAATAAATAACCTCAGGTGCATAGGCTCCTTTAGTTACAGATTCTGTTGTGGCTAATCCCTGATAATTCCAGTTTACCAAATCGCGACTCGACCAACATTTAACTCCAGTCATATCATCACGGGTACTGCAATACAGGTAGTATTCTCCCTTGTATTTTAAAAGGTACGGATCCCCAATTCCATAAAGGTTCCACTCTTCCGGAAGTACTAAAGGATTGTTCCAGGTTTGTGCCTGTACCAAACATGTTGATAAAAACACAATACCCAAAATCAATAATATCTTTATTTTACTCATCTTATTTCTGTTATTTCAGAATCTTCGCATACATTCTATACAAGAAAGTATTGAAATTCACTTACATTAAATCGCAATTTGTTCTATTCAGCAGCAACATTTATTTTAACTTTTGTCTCTGCAACCATTTCCGGCTTATTCTCTAAGGAATATTGAATTGTATATGTAACCTCTGAACTAAAATCAATCACTGATAAGCCTGATGTTTGCTCTATTGAATTGACATACACCTTCTCGTCTACAGCCGTAGTTGTAAATTCAGGAGTAAGATTAGTCAGGTCTGTACCTGCAGGTAATACTACATTGACTTCAAAACTACCATACACATAATCATCTCTGACAATAGTACCGGAAACACCATTTATTTTAAATGAAGAAAATTCGGGATAATAGGCTGTATATAAAGCATAACTACGATTCGTTCCTTCATTCGATTGAACACTGATATCAAGAACTTCGCTTAAATCATACTTAGTTGTTTGGTTATATTCTTCATCATTGATAAACAACTTCATTGAGTCCGATTCGGTATAGAACTTTAGACGCTGCGATAAAGAAACCGGAACCTGATAATTTTTAAATTTCACTTTACGCGGAAGTACCATCAACCATTCATCATTCAGTCGATTGGCAAAAACCTCATCATATACAATCTGGTTGCATGAGATATTATCAATATTGGTATTGTCATCGATAACAGTAACCATAACTGAGGTCGTATCACGCTTCAGATCTTCAGCTAAATCATTATAGGTAGAAGCAACACAAACCACTTTATATTTACCTGGAGTGGCAAATGCATACGTGAAGTAGTTTTTATTTACAACAAATCCGGTATTACTCTCTGTAATCAGATCGTAATTATGCGATATATCTCCGGTATAAATAACTACCTGATCGGCTTGACCGGTGAAATTAATTTCCATTGATTCATTAACTTCCAAATCACTACTACTGATTGAAAACATTGCCAACGGATCAGAAGGAGTTTCATTTTTCTCACAAGAGGCCAATACTAATACAGTAATGACTATCAGAAAAGAATATAATCTATTTTTCATTTTCATATCAATTACAAATTAATATCCAGGGTTTTGAGTGATGACACCATTTGAAATATCAATTTCCTTTTGAGGAATTGGAAACAATTCATTCACCCCTTTTCTAAAATAATACCCCCTCTTATTAGCCCTGTTGGCTCCATATTCTTTGATTACTTCAGCTGCTCTTCGTTGACGAACCAAGTCGAAGAATCGATCCCATTCGAAACAAAGTTCTTTTCTTCTTTCGCTCCAAATCTGGTCTCTCATATAACCGTAGCCACCAGCAATATATAAAGTGGATGTACCATTAATTGTATTCGCTTCTGTTTTAACTCTATTTAAATGAATAAGGGCTGCTTCTCTATTCCCCGTTTCATTTAGGGCTTCAGCATAAGTCAAAACCACTTCCTGGAAACGAATCAAACGCCTGTTCTTACCATTATCACCACCATATTGAGGTCTCTCTTTGACAGGAGTATACCATTTAAGGGTTACATATTTTCCTGGCCCGCAAAAACAAACACCACCATCAGGAGCATAATCATTATGAGTCAGACACAATGTTCTGCGAGGGTCGTTTCCAAAAATATCATCAATCAGGCTGGCATTGGTAAACACAACGGGTGGACTATACCACATGCTTCCGTATACCCCACTTCCCTCATTCACATCACCACCGGAACCATCAGCTGATTCTTTAAACACGATTTCAAACACTGACCCGCCGTTAAACTCACCAGTCTGATAAAACATTTCATCATATGTGATACTGGCTCCCATGTAATCAACATATTCTAATGTGTAAGCATTGTTTAACTGAGGTAGTAAAGTGGCTGTTGTCTCATAAGGATCTGTTGCTCCGTTTACTTCCTCCGGTTTAAACCACAACCGTTTTCTCAATGTCTCCCAATCTTCTCCTCCATCATAATTTAGGATTGATCCATAGGTCATATCATCACCATCAACAAAGTAACCTCCCAGTTTCACTATTTCATCCCATTCATCAGATGGTTCTCCAGGTGTAGTTTGATAAAGTAATGTCTTCATCAATAAAGCTACTGCAGATGCTGCACTTGCTTTACCAGCATTTGATTCCGTAAAACGAGCCGGTAACATAATTGCAGCCTCTCTTAGGTCTTTTTCTATATAAGCATATACCTCTTCTGCGGTACTTCGTGGAACTATCAGACTATCAATGGACTCTTTCTCTGGTCGAATAGGAACTCCACCATAGGTTTTTACCAGATTAAAATAAAACAATGCTCTTAAAAATTTAGCTTGTCCCAGAATCTGACGAACTTCCTTGTATTCAGAGTAATCATCATTTGACAGTTGAACCCGATGGGCATTCGCAATTACCTGATTGGCTTTATTTACACCTTCATAATTAATCTCATACCTACTTAAAATCCAGTCATTGGAAGTATTAAACAAGAAATGAGACAACTGCCCCTGCTGGCTGGTCAGACTTTCATCTCCTCCCCAAACATCATCACCACATGCTTCTCCAAATCTCCAGTCACAAGAATTAAACTGATCTGTCTGCAGCACATTGTAAGTAGCATCCAAAGCAGCCTGTAACTTAAATTTAGTATTATAGAAATTCTCATCCGTTGCATGTCCTAACACTTCTTTCTCAAGAAAATCCTGACACCCTGAAAATGTTAATGCAAAAACGGATAATATGAATAATTGAAATAAACTTATTTTCTTCATTGCAACTATTTTATAAACTGATTTTAAATCCAATAGTAAATGTTCTGGATTGAGGATAATTACCATGATCCACTCCCAATGCCAGGTTATTGCCGTCGGTACCAACAACCTTACCCACCTCAGGGTCAAACCCTTTGTATTTAGTCCAGGTAAACAAGTTATTGGCTCCAATAAACACTGATAAACCAGTTAATGATAAACGATTTAAAACAGCTTCATTAAAATTATAATTGAGTCGAACATCCTGTAATCGGATATATGAACCATCCTGTACCAGAAAATCTGACGATCTGAAATTTCTGTTTCTATCTGATGTTCTCAAATCAGGTACCGTTGCGCCAGTAGTATTTAAAGGAAAATAAGCACGATCTTCACGAAGTTGCCCCGACCATTGATTATCTCTTAAATCGGCGTAAACATTTCCGTTAGCCGCATTGCTCAGATAATAATCCATTACATTAAATATCTTATTGCCATATTGTCCATAAAAGAAAATATTCAGGTCGAAATTTTTATAGCTTAGAGCAATCGGCACTCCAAACATAAAATCAGGATGTGGTGATCCGAGAAATGTTCGATCTTCTGAATCAATAACATTATCGCCATTTAAATCCTTGAATTTAAAATCACCTGGTTGCGCTATTTGCTCAAAACTATTCTTATCGGCTTCATATTGAGCACTTGCTTCTATTTCTTCGTAAGTGTTAAAGATTCCATCGGTAACATATCCATAAAAACTACCAATAGGTCGCCCCACTTCTGTTTTGGTAACAAAATCCAGAATGCTTGATTCTGACAAATAGGATCCATAAATTGGTTCATTTCCTGTACCCAAACTAACTACTTCATTTTTGATATGTGAGATATTGAAACCTAAATCATACTTAAGTTTTCTGATCGATCCTTTATAATTCACATTGAATTCTATTCCTCGGTTACTTACAGATCCGGCATTAGTCATTGGGGCATTACTTACTCCGGCCGAAACGCTAATTGGTACCCGTAATAACATATCTGAAGTCAGTTTATCAAACACTTCGATGGTTGTGGTAAGTCTGTTGCGAAACATGCTTAAATCCAATCCGGCATTAAAAGTCTCGGTTTTTTCCCAAACAATATCCGAATTACCTAGTGAAGACGACGCCATCCCTGCATAAATCACATGGTTTCCAACGCCAAACGGATAGCCATATGATCCATTGGTACCGGTGTCGATCAATGTATATCGTGATAATTCATCAATACGATTATTTCCTAATTGTCCCCAACCTAATCTGATTTTACCAATGGTTAGCCAATCGACATTTTCTAAAAATGATTCAGAACTAAATTTCCATCCTAACGAAACAGATGGAAAAAGCCCCCACCGTTGAGACTTAGCAAATATGGAAGATGCATCCGCTCTAAAGTTTGCCTGAAGAAGGTAACGATCGTATAAGCTATAATTAATACGACTTACAAAGCCCATTGACGACCAGTTGCGAGCATATCCATCATTTACAAATCCTGCAAATGCACTTGACGGATATCGCGATGCTTCCTGATTATCTGCCGTTCCATAACTGGTTGAACTCGTATACTCATTGCTAAATCCTTCTAATGTTTGTCCAATCAAGAAATTGATATCATGAACCTCATTATTATAAAACAGGTTAATCAGGTTATTGACCTCCCATTTATTTGTCAGGTTACTGTATTTATAAACTGCTGATATGTCGGATGGCATATAAAAATCTTCTTCCAACTTACCTACCTCAGAAAAGTTACTCTCTTTACGTGTGGTCACATAATCAGATACTTTGAATTGATAACTTGCCCAGTCACCCATTTTTGCTGTTAAACTAAAGTTTAAATCAACCCTGTAATTCTCATTGCTATTATGCGAACGTTCTATCATTGCAATAGGATGATTTTCGGAATAATAGCCACGTGAGTTGTAAGTATAAACCATTGGACTTTGATATAATGCACGTTTCAATACACCCGAACTTCCCTGTGGAACAACCTGTTGATTATTATTGGTTAGAATCACATTGGTATTGGCTGTTAACCATGGACTGATCTTATTATTCAGATTTAACCGAACATTGATTCTTGAAAAATCGGATGTTTTAACAATCCCCTTTTCGTTATAATAGCTGGTACTTAATAAGTACTTGTTTTTTTCGTTACCTCCTGAGATAGAAAGGTTATATTGCTGTTTAATACCGGTTTGTGTAATTGCATCCCACCAGCTATCCGGCGAATTACGTGCAATGGTGTCTATTCTTTGAAATTTCTGATCATCGAAATATAAAGATCCGGCATCATCTTTTGAATAATACAACTGACCATCGGCAGAATAGTCGCTGGTCCCGTTAATATAATCAAGCATCAAAGCATAATCCTGAGTATTCATAACAGGTATGGTACGCCATGGACTCGAAAATCCCATATAACTATCGAACGTGATTCGTGTTTTGCCACTCTCACCCGATTTGGTTGTAACTAACACAACACCATTGGCACTTCGGGATCCATATACAGCACATGATGCTGCATCCTTTAGAATTTCAATATTGGCAATATCAGCAGGATTTATATGATTAATATTATCCGTTATAAACCCATCCACAACATAGAGCGGATCAGAATCATTAACCGTTCCTGTACCCCTGATTTTAATCATGGTACTGGCTCCTGGTGCACCCGTATTCTGAACAATCTGAACACCTGATGCTTTACCCTGCAAAGCTTGCACTGCAGATGCTACCGGAACAGAACTGATATCTTCTCCTTTTACTGAGGCAATTGCCCCTGTAACATCACTCTTTTTCTGAACACCATATCCAACCACAACTAAGTCATCCAACAACCGACTTTCATCCTGTAATAATATCTTAGCAGGCACCTTGTTGATTACAACAAACTCCTGATTCTCATAACCAAGAAAACTAATTACAAGAGTATCTCCTACACTTATTTTTATCTGATAATTACCATCTATATCTGTTATGGTTCCATTATAGGTTCCTTTTTCTACAACGTTGGCGCCTACTAATGGTTGCTGTGTATTTGCATCCAAAACACCTCCTGTTGCTACAAAACTTTCTTGTCCATGACTCAGAAATGGAAAACAAAAAAGTAATACGCCTATGATTGATTTGTAGTTTATTAATCGCTTCATTATTTCACTAATAGTTGAAGAATTATTCAAATGAAAAAGTGTTTACGGTGATAGTAAACCACCGTAAACACTCCTATTCTATTTAATAATAATGGTAGCCTTATTACTACTTGCAGATGTTGTAACTTCAACAATATACATTCCTGCAGTAATATTCGATACATTTACCTGATTCGATGAAGGCTCAGTAACAACTTTAACCAAGGCTCCTGCCATATCGTAAATACGAACTTTAAGAATTGATTCCACTGTTTGTATGGTAATCATATCTGATGCAGGATTTGGATAGATAGTAACGCTTGCGTACTCTACATCGTCAACAGCAGTTGCATTATCATCTTCAATTTCCTGACGGGTTCTGAATTCGATTTCCAGATTATCTTTATCAGCTACAGGATCAAAACTTGCTTTGCGATATGAGTAACTGTAAACCTGATTATTGAACGATGCAGCAAATACTAAATCTCCGCCCAGATTTCTTAAGTTATGAATCTGATCTCCTGAAGCATTTAAATTACATACTCTTACTGGTGTTTCATCTTTACTGTCTATTCTAAACAGTTTTTGTTTGTATTCATCAATATCACCCGATACATTAACAAAATACATACTTCCTGATACCACTGTAAATTCTTTGGCCCAGTTACTCTGAACTCCCGGTGCCAAATCAGATTGACGAGTTACAGTAGTTCCATCGGTATAATGAATTTCTCCTCCAAAGTTGTTCTCCAGACTGGAATCAAAACCTGTTGCTGCACAGAACATGTAAACACCATCAAATTCAATACCTTCATCTGTATAACTGTTGGATGTAGCTGTTGGAGCATTCTGATTGATATCAAAAACAGTATAATCTCCTTGATCCAGGTTTGTACAACCTAATTCATAACCTGTTTCAGGGCTGTAACCTCTGAAGTAGATTTTTCCATTGTATGGATATTGACAAACCTGACCGGCTCCACCACTATTTGGAAAATTACTTTCATTATAGGTAGGGTTACAATCATAAATTTCATAAGTTCCTTCCGGTGTTCCATCACTTGCCCATGGCTCATTCCCATTTTCAATGGTAAAGGCTTTAAAGAATAACTTCTCATTATAAAAGTTCTTGAACCAATCAAGTGCTGAGTTAGCTGTACCTGTTGCAATTTCCTCAACATTTATATCCATTAGAAAGTTAGTTCCTGCAGCAGTTCCATCGGTTACCCATAATTCTTCGCCAACAGTACCTTCTTTATTATCTGCTTTAAAGAACACCTTTCTACCAACACGAACATAAGGAGCATATAAACTGCTATTATCCTGCCCCGGATACCTCAAATCACACTGATAGATCATTTCTGTTCCATCTGTTGTACCATCACTAACCCACAACCAATATTGATTTCCAAATTGCTCACTATCGAAATCCATAGCTGCAAATACAAATTGCGTTTCATTTACCTGAACAAAACCTTTAGGATTAGAACTATCCAGAAAATGAATATCCTTAACCATATAAGTACCTGCTTCAGTACCATCTGAGATCCATAATTCTGTACCATTTGTTCCATCA
The DNA here is from genome assembly GCA_025499705.1 of Carboxylicivirga caseinilyticus. Lineage (GTDB taxonomy): Bacteria > Bacteroidota > Bacteroidia > Bacteroidales > Marinilabiliaceae > Carboxylicivirga > Carboxylicivirga caseinilyticus. The sequence goes on along the minus strand of JAFMVE010000012.1, from coordinate 9,638 downwards.
TTGGCACTAAAAACTACTTTATCATTAAATGGTGTAAGGTAAACTACTTCAGAACCTGAAGTTCCCGGGAAAATATCTTTAACCAAATGAGTTCCTTCTGCAGTACCATCTGTTACCCACAATTCTTCACCATTTGTATCATCAGATGCAGCAAAAAAAGCTTTATAACCGACTTCATCTGTTCCAGCAACAACCAAACTTTTATATTGAGCCCATTTGTAATCAGCATCGACATTAGCCGTTACACCATCAGGCAATAAAGCCACCATTCCGTCAGGTAAAGTTTGAGCATACATACCTTTTGCAAATAGACAAAAGGTTAAAACAAAAGAGAATAAAATTTTTTTCATAATACTTAGTTTAAATTAGTTGAGTCATTTGAGTAATTCCCGGAACTTACCAGAGAAATTACTTTGAATTGGATTAATTAAACTGTCTTAAAAATCAAGACATTAAAGGATTAGATATAAATAGGTATATTAATCATTGTCAGAGGATGACATCACAGGGATGATCACATTTTTTTCATCAACCGTAAAATCATAAACCTCAGTTTCTTCATTCCACTTCATTATCAATGGAACAATACGCGTTCTTCGGGGGCTCACTTTATCATAAGCATTATGCACATGATATACATAATAAAGTTGCTGATCCTTGCCCATAAAAATATCTCCATGGCCAGAACCGTTCTCTTTTACAATTGAACGATGAATAATTGGATTGTCTGTATTTTTTACCCAGGGCCCATAAGGCGAATCTGAGACAGCATAACCAACAGCATAATCAATATTCATGAAATGATTAGCAGAATAAAAAAGATAGTATTTGTCCTTTAGCTTCAAAACTGTCGGTCCCTCCATAATTGGATCGGAAGGATAATTATCTGTAGCTTCCCAGTCTTGAGTTTTACCAAAACATTGTTTTAACGTTTCAGGCAGCATTTTATCACTATCCATATCAAATTCAGCAACCCACAAGAAGTTACCTCTGTTAAATCGAACATGATATAAGTAATATTTACCGTCATTATCCTGAAACAGAAATGGATCAATATTCTTTTCTGAACCATCAACCGGACCCATAATTTTTTGAGTATATGGCCCCAATAGTTTTTTAGATTTTGCCAACGCAACCTGCTCATTGGCTGTATAAGCAAATAAATACTCCTTGTTATATTTTAGAATTTGTGGAGCCCAAAAACCATTCTCTCCAAAAGCTTTATGATCTTTTTGAAGAATCATGTGAAGATCCTTCTTTGAAGGAGAACTCCATACTTTTAAATCAGTTGACTTCAGGATGGCAAAACCCAGTGGTTGAATATTACGTGTACCGGTCAGATAGTAAATACCATCACTATAGTATATGGTAGGATCGGCATAAAATATTTCTTTCTGCTTTACTTTATTTGAACTACCTACTTTTGCAATCGGTTTGGATCCTTTTTTCTCTGTTTGTTGATTTCCCTCAGCAAAAACAATTAAGTGACTAAGACATAAAATGGCTAGTACTAACTTTAGACTTTTCATTATTTACCTGGTTAATTTTTGATAACACAAACATAGATTTGTTAACATCAACCGGGTAGCAGAAATGTTCTGAATTCGTATATTCTCGTTCTGATTCAGCCGAACAAAATTTACAAATACTGCTAATAAGAACACACAAAAATCTATATATCTTAACTTTACACTATAACTATTGTTCGTACATTATAAATGAATACATATTAACAATGCTGATAAGCATCGGAAGGTTGACCATTCAAATTGCTCTTTTTTCACATTATATTACATTCAATTAAATAGCAGTAAAAACTTTTCGAAGGGCAGAATTAAAAAATTAGCTATTATAAGAATTAAACTAGATGGATAGTGAATAGCAACTGATCAATCGCAAATGGATTGATGTTATTTCATGGCATTTGTTTAAGCAAAAGCAAGGATGTGCTACCTTTTTATAAACTTTTTGGATAGTAACTTACTATTTGCAGTAGTTAGATTGATGATATAAATCCCGTTTAATAGTTCAGAAGTGTCTATATCCAATTCAGTATTAACACCATCAATACTTGCATTATAAATAATCTGTCCATAAACATTAAAAATCTTCACACCAGAAATCATATCCGAACTTAAGACTTTAAGGTTATTATCAACCGGATTTGGATAAATCTCAAAATCATTAATTCTGTTTCCATCAACTGAATTGGCAACAGACTCCACTGGTGCTGTATAAATAGAAACAGGAGAATACAACCTGGATTTAGGTACTATTTCGTTTTCCTGAGATACACTTGACCATTCTACGGCACAGTTTGCTGCCCCATCAATATCACAATAATCAACCTGTATCCGGCTTTTTATTCCGGCTTTTAAATTGATGCTTCCAGAATATTCGCCCTGATCATTACCCCATGCATTTATGATTAATTTATCGTTTATCCATAACCGACATCCATTATCCGACAGTATTTTGAATGTATAATTTTCAGTATATTGTGGTAAAACAAATCCATTCCATCTTACTGAAAATAAATCATTATTAACTCCCGAAACTGGAGATGTATCTCCCCAGTCGAAATTTATTTCACTGTCCACTCTGGAAGTAATGAAATCCTCAAAATCTTTTCCATTATAATAATTACCGGCAAGTCCGTTTCCCAAAGGCACATATGCAAACAATTTATTTTGAGGAATAACCTGTCGGTATTGTTGAGAACTTGACCATTCGAGTTTACAATTTGCACCTCCATTATATTCAAAATACTCAACTCTTATATCGTATTTCTGACCTGCATTTAAATCCATAGTGCCAGAATACTCTATATCCCAGTCATTATACAAAGCATCAATAACCAACTTGTTATCGATCCAAAGCCTTCTGCCATTATCAGAAGTTAAATAAAATGTATAAGTTCCACTATAGGATGGTTTTACCTGGCCACTCCAATTAATGGAGAAATTATCATTATTAACATTAACCATAGGAGATCCTGTTCCCCAATTGAAATTTATATTTGCATCTTTTCGAGCACCAATAGGTGTTTCAAATTTCAAACCATTATAATAATAGCCGTTTAATCCGTTTCCAGCACTTACAGAGTTAGAAACCTCAACGGTACAAGCAGATGAGTATCCACCTTCCAGTGTAGTAACAGTAATATTAGCCGACCCCTCGGAATGAGCAGTCACAATACCATCTTCACTTACTGTTGCAACAAGGCTATTATCGCTACTCCACGAAACCATTCTGTTTTGTGAATTATTGGGAGTAACAATTGCTGTTAATTGTTCCGTTTCTCCCGTGCTTAGCAAAATGGAACCTGGGGTAATAGTAACACCCGAAACTTCAAGATTAGCTCCCGGATCAATATCTAATCCATTTGATTCTCTTAATAGCTGAAATAAATGGTCGGGACGAACAACTTCATAATTTGCATCCAGCGAATTGGCAACATTTTTAAAGGTAGTAGGCGTTGCCCCCTGCCATGGTTGACATTGTATTAGAATAAACCGTGGAGAATTTCCATCCCATCCCTCCGAACCATATCCTATATGGGCCAGCATATTTTCTTCATTCCAACAATAATTACAAGTCAAAGGTTTTCCGGGTAGTGAGTTGTTATAAATAGCCAGTTTGGCTCCTGTATCCTGCCCCGTCAATCCTAAGGTAGTAGGCGCATATTCAGCAAAAGCCTGACCAACGTCAAGATCAATTCCCCCGGTTATTGTATTCCATATTGTAATAACTCTCAAACCTGCAAGCTTGTTATATTCTTCTGTTTTAGTAACAAAACGATTCAATGCATCCTGATTTGGGAAATAGTTGGGATACGAATAACCAAAACCAGATGGCCCGGATACCAGATTATCATTTTCGGTTGAAGATTGCCAGTAATAATTCAGTGCTCCTGGCATAGCATCCACCATTGCAGGTGAAACAGTCCATCCAAGAGGTACGGAACCCCTATCCGGATTATTCCAAAGTTTTCGCATCAAATGCTCGACATACTGCAGATTATCACCATCGCTGAGAATAAATGCAACATATAGCTTATTTTCCAATTCGGGTTTCTGAGGTATCGGCTTTTTACTGATGCACCTTGGCATACCACTATGCATAGTTAAGTTTGTTGACCAATCACTGGCAATGGTAGCTACACCAAAGATTGAAGCTACTTTAACACCTGCAGCTTCTTCGGGCCACCATCCCATAAAACTGGCTCCCTCTGTCATACTTTGTAAAAAATCTCTTAGCAACAATAATTCTTCATAAACATCTGGATCCAACCAAATCACTGCCACTCCCAGAGCTACAGCATATTCTCTTAAAGCAGCTTTGTGAACAGCCGGATTTAAACCTATCAACAAACGATGTTCAAGCCCCGACCAATAATTATCATAAAGATCCTGGTATACCTCCATCTTTGAAGCATACTTCCCTCTTAGATCGGTTAATATTGGGAGGTTATAAGGTGCAGAGGTTAATTTCGAAACTAATGCAGGAGATGCAACTAATGCTTTTTGGTCATGAGCCAACATGGTGGCCAAATTAACAGTGTGTAATTGATCTGCATCATAGACAATAATACCACTAATTTCGTCTATATATTTAGATATCAAAATCCACGGATCGTTATATTCAGTCCAGCTCAGATTCAGCGATTCCAGCCACGTGTAAGGCCCCTCTCCAAAAGCATCACCTTCGTAAGAAAAGATCCTGGGTTGAGTCATATTTACAACTCCTTTCAATGATGCAAACAAATACATTTCATCACTGCTCAAATTATTTTCATTCAGATATATTAAGTCCTGATTTTGTTGTGGAGCAGGAAAAGAGGGTAACAACTGTCCGGAAGGCCAGACGATCTGCGCAATTGCAGGTTTAATCAACACTAACATTAAGGTAAGTATCAATATTTTCCGAATGCAAGTGGACTTTCTATTCATTGATAATTTCATTTTTATTCAGGATTCAGTTTTTTGAGTGCATCAACTATTTTAATACAATTAACATATCCAATACACTCAAAAACTTGTAAGTTTTTATTCATGAGATGATATTTTGAAATAAGTAAAGAGTGAAAGATTTCAAAGCTCATTAAGTTGATATAGTTACCATATCCAAACGACTTTTCAGATTAAACCGTTTAGTAATATTGTTCTGATTTCATATAATTTTGTTCTAAAACATCTGAAAAAGTTAAGAAACCAAAATCATTAGTCGGTTTAAGAAGTTGATATTATTACATTTACACAAACATCATTTCCATCTATTTGTATAAATTGATAAAACATTAAAAATGACTGATTGTAGTGAATCCACATTCTTTTTATATTTGAGTTTCACACTGTATTACATTTCATTCTTTAATCTGATAAGCTAACTGCCAATAGTTATGCTTATTGCTAAGAATTAGTAATTTCTTTAACATGCTGAATCAAATTTTAAAACACTTCATCCTTTCAATTCTGATTGTTTCTTCGATTATTGAAATGTCGGCAGAAAACAATCGCTTTGTACATCTTACAGACAGGGATGGATTGCCTCATCAGCAAATTGAAGCTTTGTTTCAGGATCAAAACGGTTATTTATGGATCGGTACCAAATGCGGACTATGCAAATACGACGGATATAATTTTGTTTCATTTTTTAATGTACAGAATGATTCAACCAGCTTAATGCATAACTTCATTAAAGAAATTTATGAAGATCATAAACACAGATTATGGATTGGACATTCAATTGGTATATCAAGATATATTCCAGAAACGAATAGCTTTAAAAATTACAATCTCAACAAATCATTAATACATACCATCAAAAGCACATCCAAGGGTGAAATATATGCAAGTGGTGCTTTTTTATTTAAGTACAATGAGTTGAAAGATGAGTTCGAACAAATAAAAGACAATGCAAACACATTATACTATTCAATGGTGATAAATGCCGATGATGAAATTTTTTTAACTACAAGCAATGGAATTGTAAACTATAATGACACAACAAATGCCTATACCTACTTAAATCCAACCATTTATAAAGATTTTTTAAATGTTTCAGATAGAAATATCATAACTCCTATGTTTTTTGATTCTCACCAAAACCTCTGGATAAGTAGAAATCACAAGGGAATTCAGCGTGTAAATCTTAAAACTCAGAAAATAAAAATCTGGGATGAGCAATCTATTTCAGACGGGGTTGTTCGTGTTATTTCAGAAGATAACAAAGGTAATATCTGGTTAGGTACCGAGAAAGGTATTACAATTATCAACACTCAGGGTCAAGTGGAAATAATCCAACAGGACTTCTCGAATAATAATACATTAAACGATAATCCCATCTACTCCATTTTACATGATAAAAAAGGTAATACATGGATTGGAACTTATTTTGGAGGGATTAACATAGTCTTAAGCAGTTCAGAATTATTCAATATTATTGAACCTGGAATAAGTAATTTTGACCTTAAAGGGAAAGCAGTCAGAAGGCTTGTTGAGATAAACGATGACTTATGGATTGCTACTGAAGATGGTGGCTTGAATGTTTACAATAAACAAACAAAGAAAATTAAGTCACTACCTCAATTTGGTAATAATGTACATGAGTTATTATACGATTCATTGACGAACGAACTTTGGGTCGGCACCTTTTTATCAGGACTTTATAACTACAACATAAAGACAAAGAAAACACAAAGATTTCGTGCTAATGACCACAAAGGATTGGAGTCTGACGCAATTTTTTCTTTGGTAAAAGATTCAAATCAAACAATATGGATTGGTTCAACAATCGGACTTCGCTATTACGATAAAACTTCCAACTCCTTTAAATCAATTAACAACCGTTTAGTTTCCTCTGAATTCATTTATACAATGCTGATTGACAAAGAGGATAACCTATGGCTAGGAACTGTCAACCTTGGCCTTTTCAAATACAATATTGCCAGTGGAGAAATCACCCATCTTCAAAGCAATGAAAATAACCCTACCCTCCTGGATAATTACATCACCTATTTGTATCAGGACAAAAAGGGAATCATCTGGATTGGAACCAACAACAAAGGATTACATCAGTTAAATCCGGAAAACAACAGAATTACTCATTTGGAAATTTCGAATTACAATAATGACAAATCAATTTGTGGTATTCTGGAAGATGACAATCACAAACTCTGGGTTAGTACCCATGCCGGATTAATTTGTTTAAATAAGGAAAGGAATTCAGTTACAAAATACACCACAGATGAAGGTCTTCCCATTAATCAGTTCAACTATTCGTCCTGTCTTAGAAGTAATAACGGACAATTTTATTTCGGTAGTATCTATGGCTTAATTGGTTTTTATCCCAACAAATTAGAATTACCAAAAGAAGAGTTAAAGGTTAATTTGGTTAATTTATTCATTGATAATAAAGTTGTTTTGGCCGATAATCCCAATAGTCCTTTGAAAAAAAGTTTGAACAAGACAAAACAAATAGAGTTGACTTATGCTCAATCAAAAAACTTTTACATTGACTATTCTGCCATTCTGCCCGGACACACAAGCACCATTAATTATGCTGTTAAATTAATTGGGAGAGATACTAACTGGATAAATGTTGGTAATCAACGAAGAATAGTCTGTTCCAACATTCCTAACGGTAAATATACATTGATGGTGCGAGCTAATAACTCATCTATCAATTGGGATGATGCTCCAATAACCCAGATTGACATCATCATAAATCCACCTTTTTATCGTTCTAAATATGCCTTTATACTTTATTTTCTGTTTCTAATTGGACTTTCATACATCGTAATAAAAATATCCAGTTCTCGCCTACAACAAAAAAATCTGATACGAATTGCATTGATGGAAAAAGAGAAATTAAAAGAAATCAATAAAATAAAAATTGACTTCTTCACCTCTATCTCTCACGAATTAAAAACTCCTTTATCTTTAATCGCTGCACCATTAAAATCAATTATTAGCAACACTAACTTAACAGGAGATATTAAGAAACGTCTTCAACTGGCACACCGAAATGCCATTAAGATGGTAAGTCTTATTGATGAATTAACCACCTTTAATAAAGTTGAAAACGGGCTTTTGAGACTTCATCTTGTCAATGGCAATCCATTACATTTCATTAAAAACCAAGTTGAATTGTATTATGAGAACATATATGCCAAAGAGTTAACTTTAACCCTTAACATTGAAGACCATGGTGAAGATGTCTGGTTCTCTCCCTCTCATCTTGAAAAGATTGTAAATAATTTACTTTCCAATGCCATTAAATTTACCCCACAAGGCAAAGAAATCAGAATATCAGGTTCATTGACTGATAATTTAGAAGGTGATATCTTCTTAAAATTAAAAATTGAGGACAGTGGAATTGGTATTCCTCAAAATGAACTATCTCATATTTTTGATGAGTATTACCAAATAAAATCTGAGAACTCTGAAGATTTTAATGGTTGGGGTATTGGGTTATCTCTCACCAAAAAATTAGTTAAACTGCATAAAGGAAAGATTGAGGTCTCCAGTGAATTAAACGTTGGATCTGAATTTGGATTGGAAATAAATGTAACTAAAAGTACATTCGAAAACGATGAGCTGGTGACCATTGAAAAAGAAGAAAGCTTTCTTAAGAACTACCGGTATTCTGAAATAGCTATGCCTGTTGATGAAAGGAGTTTTGACAAGCAGAAAATTGAATCTATTAAGGTAAATAAACAAGTAATATTGATTGTTGATGACAATAAGGAACTGGTAAATTTTACTGCTGATTTATTTTCGAATAAATACAGAATATTAACTGCTGACAATGGTTTAAATGCACTAAATATTATCCAGAAAGATGTTCCCGATTTAATTATTAGTGATGTTATGATGCCTCAAATGAACGGCTATGAGTTCTGTAAAAAAATTAAGAATGACATCTTAACCTCTCACATTCCGGTTTTTCTGTTAACAGCTAAAAACGATCAACAAAATCATATTGAAGGTTTTCAATGTGGAGCTAATGCATATATCACCAAACCATTCGATCCTAATGAATTGGCATTACAGGTTAACAACATGCTGGAATTAAAACATCAGCAACAGAAAGAAATGCAGGATTTTATTTATTCCAATAAAGAGATAGATTCTATCAGTAACCCGGATAACGAATTTATTCTGAAACTTAACAATTTGATTGACGAAAATATAGATAATACACTCTTCCAGGTTTCTGATATCACCGGTAAATTAGGGATCAGCAGAACCGTATTGCATGTAAAAATGAAAAACCTTTTGGATATGCCAATTAGTGAATACATCAGAAAAAAACGATTACATTATGCAAAAAGGTTATTAAGTGCAGGAATTAACATAGCTGAAACATCCTTTAAATGTGGTTTCTCAAGTCCAAGTTATTTTAGCAAATGTTTCAAAACCGAATTTGATATTTCACCTTCTGATTTCTTAAAAACTGAAAAACCAATGTAATATCAAGGTTTGCATAAATATTTAAGATTAGCCAATGCGCTGATTAACTATTGGATATAACCTTAACTAGGGATATTCAGAAGTTGATTTATTTCTTTGATAATTAAGTAATTATCACTATCTTAAAAGTGTAACAAAACCCCGAAAACAGGCACTTTTGCC
>JAFMVE010000129.1 GCA_025499705.1 Carboxylicivirga caseinilyticus | reverse complement strand
TATAGTCACCTTTATGTCGTTTCTCAAACAAATCGGAATAGATTTTTGAATATTTTCGGTCTATTAATCCTGCTTTGATAAATTCTTGTCCAAATCTTAGACGAGTTCCCGAATGACTTGTAGTTGAAATTTTTCTTTCAATTAATAATGCTCCAACAGCATAAAAGCAAGCATAATACATTCGATTTATTGCAGTGTTCCAGAATCTATTTTCAATATGAATATTAACTTCCTCTAAAGTTTCTTTGGCTTTTTGTATGCGATACGATGAATAATCTGAGGGATTATATTCTGTCATAATTGTATTCCCTCCTTCATTACATTATAGTAAAATGGAGTTATTTTATATTTTGAATTCCATTCACTTAATGAATAAACC
>JAFMVE010000128.1 GCA_025499705.1 Carboxylicivirga caseinilyticus | reverse complement strand
GGTTTATTCATTAAGTGAATGGAATTCAAAATATAAAATAACTCCATTTTACTATAATGTAATGAAGGAGGGAATACAATTATGACAGAATATAAGCCCTCAGATTATTCATCGTATCGCATACAAAAAGCCAAAGAAACTTTAGAGGAAGTTAATATTCATATTGAAAATAGATTCTGGAACACTGCTATAAATCGAATGTATTATGCATGCTTTTATGCTGTTGGAGCATTATTAATTGAAAGAAAAATTTCAACTACAAGTCATTCGGGAACTCGTCTAAAATTTGGACAAGAATTTATCAAAGCAGGATTAATAGACCGAAAATATTCAAAAATCTATTCCGATTTGTTTGAGAAACGACATAAAGGTGACTATA
>JAFMVE010000127.1 GCA_025499705.1 Carboxylicivirga caseinilyticus | reverse complement strand
GAGGATGAGGCATTTAATTTTGTGAAGCACATACTGTATTGTACTCCCCTTCGTTTCAAAAACGAAGGGAAAATGACATATCAATTCCAATTGATGAAAAATTTAGCTATCAGCAATAATTTCTTAATAATAAAAGACGAGTTTAGTGTAAATGAATTAGGATATTCAAGACAATTTCCTAAAAGATTCCTGTCGAGGAGGAGGATCGAAAAGAAGAGGTTGAAATTTTGAGTTATGTATGATAACTTGAATAATAAAATGTCTTCCGAGAATTATTTAATAGGGGATCAGCATGCAACATACTCCTGTTTTGTGCGAAAGACACCCATTTTCAGAACATGGAGTTAACAAGGTCATAAATTTGTTGCTGGATATTGTTGTTTCTTAAACGGACTGT
>JAFMVE010000126.1 GCA_025499705.1 Carboxylicivirga caseinilyticus | reverse complement strand
CGTGTTGCCGACAACCGGGTAGAAATAGCTGACTATGGGGATTGATAAGAATGATGGAAGGGTATTAAATGATTAGCTCTTCTAAGCCTATGATTATTTTAGGGTAGTTAGTCAGGATACTGTATTGTTTTTAATGCTTTTAGTATATTTCAATCGCTCTCCATCTAGGTTAAGACATAATAATATCATTCACCTTTCGGTGTTATTTGAGTGTGAGGTGCGGAAGCAATTCAAGAGGTGGTGGACCACGGGCATCAAAAGATAAGATAGTGATCAGTTGACCTTTTCCACACAAATAGCAAACTCGGTGTTTTACAGCTGGCCTGAATGAAATCCGAGCTTTGCCGATTTGTAGTTCTACTACATCACGCACCTTTTGCTTGATAGCTGAAGATAATATTCCATAATGCCGTA
>JAFMVE010000125.1 GCA_025499705.1 Carboxylicivirga caseinilyticus | reverse complement strand
TACGGAGCTCTCCCTCGGTAAGGGTATTTTCCTTCTTCCAATGCCTGCCAGATCTACTAGTTTGGTCTGCATTCCGTTGAATGTTTCGGACGTTAGTATGGTGTGTTACCTTATCCGACCTAATAGCCTCATATCTGGTTTGACTACGTCGATTTTCAATTCTGTTCGTCAGTACCGGAATTTGCAGTCGATATTGCTCTTTCTTCAATCGCAATAGTCTTCACTGCTACCGTCACCGATAACCAGCTTGCCACTTGCTAATGGTTCGAAGCGTTACCCCCGCCCATTCGGGACTTGCACCCTATGGAAAATATTTACTTATAGCTTCGCTACTTATCAAAATAAATTTGCATATTTATGTCTTTTTGATAGCTTACGCTATAAGTGCATCGCTACCCATGCGAGGCACACACA
>JAFMVE010000124.1 GCA_025499705.1 Carboxylicivirga caseinilyticus | reverse complement strand
TACGGCATTATGGAATATTATCTTCAGCTATCAAGCAAAAGGTGCGTGATGTAGTAGAACTACAAATCGGCAAAGCTCGGATTTCATTCAGGCCACCCATAAAACACCATTTATGCTATACCTGTGGTAAAGGTCAATTGATTACTATTCTAACATTTGATGCCCGTGGTCCACCACCTCTTGAATTGCTTCCGCACCTCACACTCAAATAACACCGAAAGGTGAATGATATTACTATGTCTTAACTTAGATGGAGAGCGATTGAAATATACTAAAAGCAATAAAAACAATACAGTATCCTGACTAACTACCCTAAAACAATCATAGGCTTAGAAGAGCTAATCATTTAATACCCTTCCATCATTCTTATCAATCCCCATAGTCAGCTATTTCTACCCGGTTGTCGGCAACACG
>JAFMVE010000123.1 GCA_025499705.1 Carboxylicivirga caseinilyticus | reverse complement strand
CCATTAATCAACAACTCCAGTTAACGTTCGATCAAAATATTAGTAAAGGTTCCTCCGGAAGATTCTATATCTATAATGAAAATGGAACTGAATTTACTTCTTTTGCTACAAGTAACGCAAATGCTACAACTTCAGGCACGACTCTTTACGTGAACCATAACGATTTCGTTGAAGGTGCTATATATTATATTACAATTGATCCAGGGTTTATTGTATCTCAAGCGACCAGTTTAGCTTTCCAAGGTATTAGTGATGTGAATCAATGGAGATTTACTACCGTCATACCTGCTCCGGAAATAACAACTTATCTTCCAGTTCAGGATGCCACTGATGTTACGGCAAGTCAAAGTCTTATCTTAACTTTTGATCAAAATATACAATTCGGAGCAACTGGACCTAGACTATACATTAATAATGCTGATAAT
>JAFMVE010000122.1 GCA_025499705.1 Carboxylicivirga caseinilyticus | reverse complement strand
CGTACGCCCTTGTCTACTTTCTTTTACACACACCATAGTTGGTGTATATGGTTTTGGTTGTTGCCAATATGTCAAAGAACTTTTAAGCTCGAAGTACTCAGACCGTAGTCCGAAGCCTTCTTTTATGCTTTAGTGATACTTCCAGAATCGAACTGAAATATTAATCCAATGTATCGTTCATCTTAGTATCAAGATTCTAGTATCAAGTATCAAGATGATTTTCATGATGTTTTTTCTAGTAAAACCTTTGTTTTACTTTCTTGAAATCAAAACTCTAAAGTTAAACCTCAAAAGTGTGCCTTTGCCTTACTTTTTACTTTTGCCTTTATCCTTTTTACTTTCTTTGGTGGAGAATATCGGAGTCGAACCGATGACCTCCTGCGTGCAAGGCAGGCGCTCTAGCCAGCTGAGCTAATCCCCCATGTGTTAGATTCAAGATCT
>JAFMVE010000121.1 GCA_025499705.1 Carboxylicivirga caseinilyticus | reverse complement strand
GCCTTTTTTGTATTAGGATTGCATCTTTTTCTAAAACGTAAAAAAGGATGCGATCTTAATTGTGCTTCCCTTCGTTTCAAAACGAAGGGAAAATGACAAATCAATTCCAATTGATGAAAAATTTAGCTATCGTCATAATTTCTTAATAATAAAGAAGAATGCAGTATAAATGAATTAGGAAATTCAAAGAAATTAGCTCCTCGATAGGAATCGAGGATGAGGCATTTAAGTTTGTGTAATACATTCTGTATTGTACTCCCCTTCGTTTCCAAACGAAGGGGTATTGACAAATCAATTCCAATTGATAAAAACCTTAGCTATCAGCAATAATTTCTTAATAATAAAGACGAGTTTAGTGTAAATGAATTAGGAAATTCAAGACATTTTCCTAAATGATTCCTGTCGAGGATGAGGCATTTAATTTTGTGAAGCACATACTGTATTGTACTCCCCTTCGTTTCAAAAACGAAGGGAAAATGACATATCAATTCCAATTGAT
>JAFMVE010000120.1 GCA_025499705.1 Carboxylicivirga caseinilyticus | reverse complement strand
ACCACCCATCCTGCTTTAACCGGATTATTATGAATATAGTTAATCCTTTGGTCAAGTTTAATATTACTATCCATCAAAACAGGATGACTTTTATCTTGCCAGAATCTGTATTTTTTAATTCTATTATCAAATTTACCAGCATACTGAAAACGATATAACATCCATTCTTTTCTACTCTCCTTTCCTTCTTCAATCATCTTTAAAAGAGTCTTAGCCGTAAATTGTTTAAAATCCCGAATGAAGTCACTTAACCTTTGAGAATCTTCAGTTTTACATATCATATGCAGATGATTCGTCATTAGTACCCATGCAAAGATTCTTAACTTTTTATTTTCCTGACAAAACTTTAATGAATCCACAATTATGTCCTTGTACTCAATTCTTGTAAAAACATCTATCCAATCTATGATAGTAAATGTTACAAAGTATGTTGCATGCTGATCCCCTATTAAATAATTCTCGGAAGACATTTTATTATTCAAGTTATCATACATAACTC
>JAFMVE010000011.1 GCA_025499705.1 Carboxylicivirga caseinilyticus | reverse complement strand
TATCTTTCTGTCAAAAACTTTCTTTGCTTTCATTATTTCAAGACCAGCCTATCGCCCGCCCTGTCTGCTTTTCATGACAACCATTGTTCTCAAAATCGGGTGCAAAATAAGCCAGTTTTTTCTAAACTTCCAAATCAAAATTGAAAGTTTTTCAAAAATATCTAGGGATCAGAGCCCCTACTTACTGATTAGATATACGTTACGACAAGAAAGTTTTTTCTATAAAAACTCTAAATTCGTTCAATGGAGAGTATTTTTACGGGTTTATTTAAATATTGACCTTCATTTTCGAGTTGATGAATCTTTAATAATACATCCATACCTGAAGTAACAATGCCAAACGCAGCAAATCCTTGTCCATCCGGATTACGTTTTCCTCCAAAATCAAGTTCTGGTTGATCTCCAATACAGAAAAAGAAATCAGCCTGAGCAGAACCCGGCTCATTACGAGCCATACTTAAAACGCCGTTTTTATGCAGTATTCCTGTTTGACCAGTTGTTTCATGAACGATTGGAGGCAAATGATTAGGATGTTCATCTTTAAACAACCCTCCTTGCACCACTTCTATTTTCACATCATTATTGGATTGATTGTCTTGAGTAACTACCCTGTAAAAGCTTGCACCTTCAAAACGGCCTTCATCAACATACTTTAAAAAGTTGCCTGCAGTTATTGGTGCTTCCTTTAAATATAAATCACAGGTAATATCTCCCAATTCGGTTTTAATAATTACTTGTGGTTGTTTTGAACAAGCTCCCAACAGCAAAATTGCACATATACTTAATAAGATAAACTTCATGTCATTTTCTTTTTATATCCAAATCCCTTCCAAAGCAGAATTGCAATAATAATAAAAGTAATGATAAAAGCCCACCAATTAACAGTGCGATAATACGCAATCAAAACTTTATCGCAATATTGAAAATCACTGGAACGAAATTGCCATTTCAGACTCTGTTTATCTTCTTGCATGGCATTGGTTTGATAAATAAATCCGGGCAGTTCAATTTCAATATTATAATTATTTGAACCTAATAGGATCGTTCTGTTATCAATATCATCTTCAAATTGATTAAAATAACCATTAGAATAAAGTTCACTAACCCATTTTACCTTCAATAAACTATCAGTCATTGATACTACTTCTTTAAAATCTGGGCCATTATCGAATGAAGGATATAGTAGCTCATCAATCATCAAGGCCTGATTTTCGTTTATAGTATTGTAACCGTTCTGAATTGCAAATGAATCTATAAGTCGAACATATTCCTTAGTAATTGATTTAAAAATATACTTCCAGAATTTCTGCTCTCCATTTTCTATCCATTCTGTTTTCTCAACCTTATTTAGATGACTAATAACCGTTGTGTCATCTGCTAAAAAATAGGCTCTCTCATCATTGTTTAAGAAATCATTTATATTATAATGTCGATATGGAAAGCGTTGCATAAATGTTTCAGTATACTCATGAAAGGTAAAAAACCATCTGAACTTTTTTACATAGTCAATTTTGATATTTTCTTTCTGTCCTGAATCAACCTGGTGAGAAAATGACACAGTTGAGGCCTCAATAGATGAAAAGGTTTTTTCAGCAATAGCACAAAACAAGGTATCTGCATCTTTAATCTCTTTTGTAAAACTCAGATCCCATCCATCTGATATATCAAACGAAAACTGATACCTATAAATTTGGGAAGAATCACCAACTGCCACAACTCGTTTAAAAACGGTACCATCATCATTAATCCTGGTGAAGAATCTTATCTCAGGACCACCACAGCTATTTATTAAAAGCATGAATCCGAACAATATATATCTAAACCTTTTCATTTCACTTCTTTTAATGATTAATTTTATTTCACCCAATCACATAAGCGTTGGTCCTTTTTTAAATGCCAGGAATTGAACTCCACCATTTCGCCGGATTTATACTTTTGATATTTTAAAGGGTAAAGCTCTTTCATTCCAGCAAGAAACTGACTTACATCTGATGCAAAAGGAGAATTATTAATGTTAAGATTTCTGACATCCAACTCAGAGAATTGAATGATATTTCGTTGATCATCGATAACAAAACCAGCCTCTTTTAAACTTTTCAATAAATTGGCTATTCGATAATCACATCGTTGATAATCCTGACTCTCAAAACTTATATCATTATTAAAAACAACAGTTGATGTCCTTTTTAAATAGGTATCAATTTCCATCCATGTATAACTGCCCACCGAAAGCAATACAATTATTGAAGCTGCAACACGCCACCAATAAATGCGATGTTGCTTTCTTACCTGCTCTTCTGATTCAATCTGATTTAAAACATTGTTTTTAAATCGTTGCAAATCATTTATTCGAGGTTGCTGCTTAATTTTTCTCCATTCTTCCATCACATTACTTTTAATAGTCTGCTAAGTTTTTCTTTCACCTTTTTTCGTGCCACATATAAATTGTCTTTGATTTGTTTTCTGGAAAATCCTGTGATTTCAACTACTTCATCCACATCTAATTCTTCCAGATCGCGTAAAACAAATATTAGTTTCTGTTGCTCAGACAATTGATCTGTAGCTGAATAAATCATTGTACCCAACTCCTTCAAATCAATTTCTTTTTCAATATCAACATCCGACTTCAGCACATCTGTCAATTCAGTCTTTTTTCTGCTTGTTTTCAAATAATCTAGTGACATTCGGGCCGCAATGGTATATAACCAGGTTGTAAATTTTGCCTTCTCAGGATTGTACTTTTTAATATTTTGCCACGCTTTTACAAAAACATTCTGAGAAATATCTTCAGCATCAGCTTCGTTATTGACGATACGAAACACAACAGAAAAAACATAATTGCCATATTCGGTCACCAATTGACCAAAGGCATCCTTATCTCCATTTTGGCAATTCTTTATAAGCTGATTTATTTCCATTGTCAGGTAACTGGTTTAAATATGATACGCTAGAAGTATCCATGGGCCGAAAATGAAATTACAAAAACTTCCTATTAAAATTGTATATACTCTCTTTTCGTTTTTGTTCGTATCCGAACAGGACGAACACTGTAACCTATTGACTACTATTGGCGTCACACTAGAAATTAGCAGAATGCGTATAATGTTCGGTTATGAACACTTTCGCCCTAATAAGCGATAATGCGCAATCGCACAAAAGATATTTATCATCTGATACAGTGTGCATTAAAATATTCGGCACAAGAGTTGATAACGTATTTTAACAATAAATCCATTGAATACAATTCACCTTTGAAAAAAATATTATGAGTCAAAGTATCATTCGTGTCAAACAACTTCACAAATCCTATACAACCGGCAGCAACTCATTACATGTGCTGAAAGGGTTAGACATCGACATCGAACAAGGTGAGATGGTATCTATCATGGGCTCATCAGGGTCTGGAAAATCAACGTTGCTTAATATATTGGGCATTCTTGACAATTATGACAGAGGCGAATATCATTTGAATAATATTCTTATTCGCCAGATGAGCGAACGAAAAGCTGCTGCATTCAGAAATCAATATATTGGTTTTATTTTCCAATCGTTTAACCTTATATCCTTTAAGAATGCAATGGAGAATGTAGCACTTCCATTATACTATCAGGGAGTTAGCCGAAAAAAACGAAACAACATGGCACTTGATCTACTTGAAAAATTAGGCTTGAGAGAATGGAGCGAACATTTACCAAGTGAACTTTCAGGAGGTCAGAAACAGCGTATTGCCATTGCTCGTTCATTAATCTCCAATCCGAAAATCATTTTAGCTGATGAGCCTACCGGAGCATTGGATACACAAACTTCGTATGAGGTAATGGACATTTTAAAAGAGGTAAACAACAGTGGTATCACGGTAATTATTGTTACTCACGAAAATGACATTGCCGATATGACTCAAAGAGTTATCAGGCTAAAGGATGGATTAATTGAGGCTAATCATACCAATGTTCATTTTGCAGATCAGCAAGCCGGGAAATCAATTTTTGTAAACGGTTAATTTTTATTCGATGATTGATTATTTACAAGAGATATTTTCAACTCTCAAACAAAACAAGCTAAGAGCAATCATGACCGGATTTAGTGTTGCATGGGGAATTTTCATGCTGATACTTTTATTGGGTTCGGGAAAAGGATTGCAAAATGGCATGGAAAATAACTTCAGAGGCACTTCTAAAAATGCATTGTGGATCTGGAGCCGCAGAACTCAGGTTGCTCATGACGGTTTAAAAGCCGGACGACGCATTCAGTTTACTGATCAGGATGCAAAGACTATTCAACGTCAGTTTGCAGATGACATTGATAATTTCTCGGGTCGTTTTAGTATCTGGGGAAACAACGATGTTACCTATAAAAATGAATATGGTGATTTTCGGGTAGAAGGAATTATGCCTGAATTCAAAAAAATATCGATTGTTGATATGCTGGACGGACGTTATATCAACGAACTGGACATTAAAGAATTTAGAAAATGTGTTATCATTTCCGAACCGGTTAAAAACCATCTCTTCAAGGAAGAAGATCCAATGGGTAAATACATCCGGATTGGCGGAGTACCTTTTAAAGTCGTAGGTATTTTCAAGAATCCAGAGAATCGTGATGAGAAAAAAGTATACATCCCATTATCCACTACACAACGTGTATATAATGGTAATAACAAACTGAGTGAAATGGCCATTGCTACCAACGCCTTGACCGTAGCAGATAACAAACGAATTGAAGAAGCTGTACAAAACACGTTAATGGAGCGACATAGAGTTGCACCGGAAGACAAGCAGGCCATTGGCATCTGGAACACTTTGGAATCATTCAAACAGGCACAAGGTGTATTTGCCGGAATAAGAATGTTTGTATGGGTTATTGGAGTGATGACCATTATAGCAGGTATTGTTGGAGTAAGCAATATCATGATTATCCTGGTAAAGGAACGAACTAAGGAAATTGGCATCAGAAAAGCCATTGGCGCTTCACCCATTTCAATAATACGGCTGGTATTATCTGAATCTGTTTTAATAACGGCTTTGGCAGGATTTTTTGGATTGGTTGCCGGCATGGGATTACTCTCACTTGTATCCATAATACTCCAGCAAGCTGCACAAGGCAGTCAGGAATTGGAAAGAGCCTTCTTTAATCCTTCAGCAGATTTAGGCGTAGCCATTTGGGCTTTGGTTATTCTGGTAACAGCCGGATTAGTAGCCGGTTTTATACCCGCTCGAAAAGCCTCAGCCATACGCCCCATCGAAGCCTTACATGATGAATAATTGTTAACCTTAGAACCTTATCTATGTTTGATAGAGACAGATGGCAGGAAATTTTTAATGCCATAAAAAAGAATAAACTTAGAAGTGTACTGACAGCCTTCGGTGTTTTTTGGGCAATTTTTATGCTGATTGTAATGACTGGCTCCGGTAACGGATTAAAAAACGGTATTACAGAAGGAGTAAAGGATTTTGCTACCAATAGTGCCTTTGTTTGGTCAGAGAATACTACTGTTGCTTTTGAAGGATTTAAAAGGGGAAGACACTGGATGATTACCAATGATGACATTGTAGCCATTAAAGACCAGGTACCTGAAGTAGAAGTGATCTCACCCCGCCTTAATGGCTGGAATTTAAGAAGTGGTGAGAATGTAGTAAGAGGGAAACGTTCTGCTGCATTTAATGTGATGGGTGATTATCCTACTTATAAAAAGATTGATCCCTGCACCATGCCTTATGGTCGATATATAAATGATGAAGACATTCGTTTAAAAAGAAAAGTCTGCATTATTGGAGAGAAAGTATACGAAATAATGTTCGACAAGGATGAAGATCCTGTAGGAAAATACATTAGAGTAAACGGGGTGTATTTTATGGTAGTGGGTGTCTTTAAAAGTAACAATCCTCAAATTAATATTGGAAGTAACAAAAAGGAAACGGTTTACCTTCCTTTTACTTCCATGCAACAAACATTCAACTATGGTGATCAGGTGCATTACTTTGGTTTCACTGCAAAAAAAGGAGTTAAGGTAAGTCAGGTAATTGATAAAATTACCCCCATACTTCAAAAGAATCATAAAATTTCTCCCGAAGATCCGGATGCAATCGGTAAGGTTGATATTGAAAATCAAATTCAGACCATGTTCTACATCTTTCTGGGAATTGACATTCTGATTTGGGTTGTGGGTATTGGAACCTTAATTGCAGGAGCTGTCGGTATCAGTAATATAATGCTGATCATCGTAAAAGAACGAACAAAAGAAATTGGTATTCAAAGAGCCATTGGAGCCCGGCCAGCTGTAATCATTGGTCAGTTATTAACAGAATCAGTCTTTCTAACAACCATCGCAGGTTTTATTGGCCTGGCATTTGGAACGTTCATCCTCTATCTGGTTGATGCCGGCATTGATGCTTCCAGAGCTGCAGCCACCGGCGAAGAAGAAACTTTCTTCCTTAACCCTGAAATTGGTTTACCACTAGCATTAGCCGCTTTGGCAATGCTAATTGTAGTAGGTTTCATTGCAGGCTTGATCCCTGCCATGAAAGCCATTAAAATCAAACCAATTGAAGCATTACGTCACGAATAAAAAACAAAAAGAACAAAATAACTTAACATCTTCAATCATGAAAAAAGTATTAAAAATAATCGGTCTGTTTATATTTATTGGATTAGTTGGCTGGGTTGTATTTTACTTATACAATCAAACAAAAAAAGATCCTGTTGTTTATGAAACTGAAAACGCTGAAGTAACCAACATCATCAAAAAAACTGTTGCTACCGGCTCTGTTGTACCCCGCAAGGAGATTGAAATTAAACCACAGGAATCAGGCATTATCACCGAACTATATGTAGAACCTGGTGATCTAGTTGAAAAAGGCGATTTAATTGCTAAAATTCAAATCATTCCTGAAATGGTTCAGGTAAATAATGCTGAAACTCAATTACGAAAAGCAGAAATCAATTATAAGAATGCTGAAATTGAATTCAAACGCAAAAAAGAACTTTATACTACCGGCGTAATTCCAGAATCAGAATATCTGGAAGAGTCTTTGCGATTTGAAACTGCTAAAGCAGATCGTGACGCAGCCGAAAACAATCTTCAGTTAATCAAAGAAGGTGTAACAGCCAATATGAAAAATCAGACCAATACTTTAATCCGCTCTACTATTAATGGTATGGTATTGGACGTACCTATCAAAGAAGGTAACTCTGTAATAAAAAGTAATACCTTTAATGATGGAACAACTGTTGCCACTGTTGCTGATATGGGTAAGATGGTATTTGAAGGAAAAGTTGATGAAACAGAAGTGGGTAAAATTCGGGAAGGTATGGACCTTTTGCTGTCAATTGGTGCCATAGAAGATGAAAAATACGATGCACGACTGGAATCAATCGCACCTAAAGGAGTTGAAGAGAATGGTGCCATCCAGTTTGAAATTAAAGCTGCTGTTAATTTAAAAGAAGGCCAATTTATCAGAGCAGGATACAGTGCTACAGCTGATATCGTTTTAGATCGTCGCGATAGTGTAATTGCCATTAAAGAAAAACTTATTTCCTTCAGTAATGATTCTGCCTTTGTAGAAATCGCGACCGGAGAACAGACTTTTGAAAAACGCCTTATTCATACAGGACTGTCTGACGGAATTAACATAGAAGTAAAAGATGGAATTACTGCTGAAGATAAGATTAAAGTGCCTAAGAGCTAGATTTCAATTATAATTAATATTTTTAATAGTTTTTTCAAATAAAAGTCGGGGATTATACCCCGGCTACCTGCTCCTTAATTTAATTTTTGGAGAACCTGAGAGAAATAATTAACAATCCTAACGGACAAAAAATCTTAGCAATGATTAGAAAAGCTTTTATAGGGTTCATCTTTGCATTCACAACCATCCTTTCATCCTCAGCGCAAGAGGTTAAACAATGGACACTTCTCGAATGCATCAATTATGCCCATGAAAATAATATTACCATACAAAGGCAACTTTTAAATGCCGAGTATCAGCAAAATTTGTATAAACAAAGTAAATTAGATATGCTTCCAAACCTTAATGCAAGCATAAATGGAGCTTTAAATTTTGGTTATACATGGATTCAGCAGGATGCCACAAACTTAGACATGAACACCCGTTCTCTGAGTACAGGCATCGGAAGTAATCTTACAGTATTTCAAGGCTTAGCAAAACAAAATACGGTTAAAAAGAATAAGTACTTGTTGATGCAGGCTCTTGAGGATAATGAGAAAACCAAAAATGACATTGCACTGCTTATTACCAGTCAATATCTGCAAATTCTTTTTGACAAAGAATTACTTGCTGTTGCTAAAGAGCAATATGAAACCAGCAAATTACAGGTTGAAAGAACTCAAAAACTGGTAGACGCCGGGAGTGTAGCAACAGGTAATCTTTTGGAGATTAAATCACAGGCTGCCAAAGAAGCCCTTAATGTAACTCAACAAGAGAATAACCTTGGATTGTCAAAGCTTACTTTAGCTCAATTACTGGACCTTGAAAATATATTGGATTTTGATATTGAAAGCCCGGTTATTCCTGAATTAACTGATTTTACCCCAGCCGGACCAGAAAATATTTATCAAACAGCATTAGGTATTATGCCACAGATTAAAAGTTCTGAGTACAATGTAAACAGCTCTGAATATGATCTAAAAATAGCAAAAGGTGCCTATTATCCAACTTTAAGTCTTGGTGCTAACATGGGAGCCAATGCCAACTGGCTGGTAGAAGATCCCAATGGTTATAACCGTCCTCTTTGGGATCAGTTCAAATCAACACGTAACACTTATGTTGGGGCATCCATTTCAATACCTATTTTTAATAAACTTCAAACCAGAAATGGTGTGGCTAATGCCAAATTAGGATTGCAAGATGCACAATACCAGCTTCAAGCTGCCAAACTTGACCTTAGAAAAGATATTCAACAAGCTTATGCTGATGCATTGGCAGCTTACAAGCAATTTTTATCCAGTGAAGAAGCTGTAGAATCATATAAAGAATCTTTCAGATACACAGAGAAAAAATTTAATGTTGGTTTGGTCAATTCTGTTGATTACAATGTATCTAAAACAGATTTTACCAAAGCGCAATCAGACTTATTACAAGCAAAATACTCTTATATATTAAGAACCAAAATACTTGATTTTTATAAAGGAACCCCTATAGAACTATAGAATATAGCTCACTCAAGTCCATACCAACCGGAATATCCGGTTGGTATTTTTATTTATAAGACAAGTAATTAACACAAAGCATTCAATAAAATACAACTGCTTTTACTATTTTAGCATAAAACAAATAAACCCAGCTCATGAAGAAACCGGTTCTTTTGGCATTGATTGCCCTCGTTGTTATTATTACATTGCTAATTATAGGAAAAAAGCAAGGCTGGATAGGCCAGGAATACCGTGAAAAAGTTCTAGCTGAAAAAATAACCAGAAGAACTATAACTGAATCAATAACAGCTAATGGAAAAATAAAACCTGAAGTTGAAGTTAAGATTAGTTCTGATGTATCTGGTGAAATATTGGAGTTACTTGTTCAAGAAGGTGAAGAAGTGACAAAAGGACAAATACTGGCTCGTATACAACCGGATATCTACCAACGTAACCTCGAAAAGATGCAGGCAGCGCTAAAGTCTGCCGAGGCCAATCTTTCACAGGCAAAAGCACAATTGGTTCAAAAAGAACTTAACTATAATCGTAATAAACAATTATGGGATGAAAAGACCATCTCAGAAGCGGAATACGAACAAGCCCTTTCGGAATATAATGTTGCCAAAGCCAATGTTGAATCTGCTCTTGCAAGCGTAGTAAATTCAAAAGCAGGTTTAAATGAAGCCCAGGATAACCTGAATAAAACAACCATTTATGCTCCCATGGAAGGGACCATTTCGAGGCTAAATGTAGAAAAAGGTGAACGTGTTGTTGGAACAGCCCAATTCGAAGGTACAGAAATGATGACTCTGGCAAACCTTAATCAAATGGAAGTATTAGTTGATGTTAATGAGAATGATATCATCCGGGTAAGCCTAAAAGATACCTGTCTGATTGAAGTAGATGCCTACCTGAAGAAAAAATTTAAGGGAATTGTAACGCAAATTGCCAATTCGGCAAAAGTTGAAGGAACAAGTGCTGATCAGATTACCAACTTTGAAGTAAGGGTATTGATTCTTCCAGAATCATACGAAGATATGATTGATGAAACAAAACATAGTAAATACCCATTTCGTCCGGGTATGTCGGCAACCGTTGATATCCAAACCAATACAAAAAATGATATTTTAACGGTTCCAATCATTGCTGTTACCATGCGTAACGACACCACCAAAACTGATTCTACAGATATTAAAAAGCCAGATGCCGAATCAAAAATAGAAGTTGTTTTTATCGCTGAAGATGGTGTTGCCAAACAACGTTCAGTAGAAACCGGCATTCAGGATTCAAAGTACATTGAAATTACAGAAGGAGTAAGTGAAGATGAGCAAGTTGTAAGCGGACCTTATTCTGCCATCTCACGAAAACTGGAAGATGGCGATTTAATTGAAATCGTTGACAAATTGACGTCGGATAAAAAGGATTAATTATTCTCTTTTTATATTTTTGTGCCATATTTAAGTTATAGTATGGCAAGGATTTTAAGCATTGAAACATCAACAGGAGTTTGTTCTGTTTCTTACAGCATTGACGGAAATGTAGTTGCATCAAAAGAACTTTTTGAAGCCAATTCACATGCAGCTCATCTTACTGTTTTAATTGAGCAACTTTTTGAAGAGAATCAATTATCAGCCGGTAAAGATTTAGATGCTGTTGCAGTAAGCAGTGGCCCAGGGTCCTACACAGGTTTAAGAATTGGAGTCTCAACCGCCAAAGGAATTTGCTACGCTTCCGACCTACCTTTAATTGCCATTGATTCAATGCATATAATGACTTTTCCAATTGTTAATCAGGATTGGCAAAAGTCTGATCTTCCCTACTTATTTTGCCCTTTGATGGATGCACGTCGAATGGAAGTATACACAGCTATTTTTGATTCAGCAATGAATTTAAAAGAAGAAATTTCAGCTAAAATTGTTGATGAAGAAACATTTACTTCTCTGCTTAGTGAAAATAAGGTTGTTTTCTTTGGTAACGGCTCCGACAAATGCAAAGATGTTATCAAACACGAGAATGCCATTTTTGTGGATGACATTAATCCACTAGCTAAGAATTTAGCCCCAATGGCTGAAAAATATTTCGTTGAAAACAAATTTGAGGATGTTGCTTATTTTGAACCATTTTATTTAAAAGACTTTGTTGCAACTACACCTAAAAAAAAGATCTTATAATCCCAACCAATAAGTGATGTAATACGTTAAATTGTCATAAGGTAAGAAATACTAACCTTTAAACAGTTTTATGAAATACGTTTTAATCTTATTGTCTCTGCTTGTAGTTTCCAGTTATTCTTATGGTAATAATCAGGAGAAAGCAGATACTGTTTTTATACCTCCCTATTCTCTTACCAATCATAAATCATATAAAGATGGAGAACATTTAGTCTTTACGCTTAACTATGGTTTTGTAACTGGAGGGAAAGCCTATTTATCAGTAAATGACACTATCATTAACAATACCAAAACTCATCATGTAATCGGGAAAGGTGTTACTGTTGGGGTTGCAGATGTTTTATATAAAATTCGCGATCAGTACGAGAGCTTTATCGATACGAAGACCCAACTTCCTGTAAAGGCTGTCCGTAATATCAGAGAAGGCAGATACAGATATTACAACGAAGTTTATTACAACAGAGATTCTTCACAGGTTATCAGCCAAAAATCAGGCGTTCACAATGTTCAGGAAGGTATACTTGATATATTATCAGCTTTTTATTTTGCACGCAATCATAAATTCAACGATCAGTTAGCTAAAGGAGACGTAATTCAGTTTATGACCTTTTTCTCTGACGAAAATTTTGCTTTACGTATCAGATATCGTGGTATTGAAACCATAAAAACAAAATTTGGCAAAGTGGAATGTTACAAATTTTCACCTGTAACTGAAGTCGGTAGAGCCTTTAAAACTGAAGATGATATGCAGGTTTGGATCTCCAAAGACAATAACCGCATTCCTATAAGGGTAAAATTCGACTTGAAAGTTGGGTCATTCATCTGCGACCTGGATGAATTTAAGGGTATTAAACATCCATTCTCAAGTATAAAAAAGTAACTCTTCAAAAGAATTTTCACCTTCTTTTCTCACCAATAATGCAGAATTGAGCCAATATTACTGCGGTGCCAGATTGAATTATTATCACATTATGCTGATTTATTAAGCATTTACACTATTTTTGCACCGTTTTTTGAGTAATAATAGAATCAACAGAATATCAATACTATGGCAACTACAGCTGATTTTAGAAACGGAATGTGCATTGAATACAATGGACAATTGTTTTTCATTGTTCAGTTTCAGCACGTGAAACCTGGTAAGGGAGCTGCTTTTGTTAGAACAAAACTTAAGAATGTTTCAACCGGAAAAGTAATTGAAAACACATTTAACGCAGGTGTAAAAGTAAATGAAGCACGCGTTGAACGTCGTCCACATCAGTTTTTATACAATGATGACATGGGTTATCACTTCATGAACGCTGAAACATTTGAGCAAGTTCCAATTGAAAAGGATTTAATTGACAATCCTGCATTACTTAGCGAAGGTTTGGAAGTTGAAGTGGTATATCATGCTGATACAGAAACACCTCTAATGGTTAATCTTCCAACAACAGTTGCGTACGAAATTACTTACACTGAACCGGGTGTTAGAGGAGATACTTCATCAACTAACTCACTAAAACCTGCAACGGTAACAACTGGTGCGCAAATTATGGTTCCATTGTTTATTAATGTAGGCGACAAAATTAAAATTGATACTCGTGACAACTCATACGTTGAAAGAGTAAAAGAATAATTTTTTAGCACTTGCTAAGAAATACCCTTTCGGAAAAATCCCTATTTTAACAAAAGATATGGATTTATTTGAAAGGGTATTTTAGTTTTTGTATCTTCTTTACTATTATTGAGACGAAGTTTTTAATATCTTAGTTGATATTTCTTACCTAACATGGTTACGCAGATAAAAAAGAAAAGGCTCAAACTGTATAAGGATCGATTGAATATCATCCTTGACATAGCACAAACGATCAATGAAGATCACACCATTGAGGACTTATTGGCTGAGTTCGAAATCTTGTTGCGCGAAGAACTGGAGGTTGGTAAAGTACTGGTTTTCACTCTTTCGAATAATGTATGGCATAATCTTTTAACTTCTGGTGTAACCAAAGATGAAGCCAATCTGATAAATGTTGAAGAAGATCTTCTCTGCTATAAAACCATCGAAAGTATAACCATTTCACATCCTCCTAAATTAAAAGGCTTTGATGCTGTTATACCTTTGTTTCACAGGTTTGCTCCCATCGGCTATGTTCTCATAGGTGATATTGAAGAAGAACAGCAAGGCATCAGTCCAACCATCAAGCATCTGAAGCTGATTCAGATTATTGCAAATCTTATTATTGTATTTGTTGAAAACAAACGAATGCAAAATGCATTGCTTGAACAGGAAATATTAAAAAAGGAGATGGAACTGGCATCACGTATTCAAAACCAATTGGTTCCAAGTGAATACCAGATGCCCAAAACACAAAAGCTCGATATTCAAACATACTATCAACCACACATGGGTGTAGGAGGTGATTATTATGATATTTTTCGATTATCGAGACAAACTATCGGATTCTGCATGGCTGATGTTTCAGGCAAAGGAATCGCAGCTGCTATGGTAATGTCTAATTTTCAAGCAGTGATGCGATCATTATTTACAGCCGGTACAAATTTTAAAAAATTAATTCCCCTCCTGAATGAAAGGGTGAATGCAAGTGCTAATAACGAGAAGTTTATTACTCTTTTTATTGGCCGCTACAATTTAATGACCAGACGATTGACATATGTTAATGCCGGCCATCTTCCACCCCTTCTTTACGATACAAAAAAGAAACATCTGACTCACCTAGAAAAAGGTTGTATTGGTTTAGGAATGCTTGATTTTGTTCCTTCAATCGAAGTTGGAAAAATAAAGATTCCTAAAGAAGCAAAATTATTGGCTTTTACCGATGGTGTGGTCGAATTGGATAAAGGCAATCAGGTTGAATCCAATGCACAGGAAATTGAAGATATTCTTTGTACTACAGCAAGCCTTGAACAAAACTTTGCTCAATTACGAGGCATCATTGATAAGTTTGTAACAAAGGGAGCTGTGTTTGACGACATCTCATTACTTGGTCTTGAATTCAAGTAATTCTAAAACTTAAAAAAAATAAAAAAGCAGACACAAGGGTCTGCTCTTTAATCATATCTTCTAATAATTATTCTGCAATAACAAGGTAGTAGTTTTTCTTACCTTTTTGAACCAACAGATATTTATCGTTCAATAGCATTGATGCATCAGCATTTATTTCAGCATCCGATACTTTTTCTTTGTTAATACTTACTCCACCTCCCTTGATGGTTCTACGTAACTCTCCTTTTGAAGGAAACACTTCTGTTTTCTCAGCGAGCAAATCAACAATACTTATTCCTTCAGTAAATACCGCCTTATCAACATTGAATTGAGGAACTCCTTCAAATACTGCCAACAAAGTTCTTTCATCTATTTTACGCAAAGCTTCTGTTGTGGCTTTACCAAACAAAATTTGCGATGCTTCAACTGCTGAATCATAAGCCTCTCGCCCATGAACCATCACGGTTACTTCCTCCGCCAAACGTTTTTGTAATGGACGTAAATGAGGTGCATCGTTTTGTTCTTTCACCATGGCTTCAATTTCATCCTTCGAAAGCATAGTGAAAATCTTAATGTATTTCTCAGCATCTGCATCCGATGTATTCATCCAGAACTGGTAAAAATGGTATGGACTTGTTTTTTCAGGATCTAACCAAACATTACCACTTTCTGTTTTTCCAAATTTACCACCATCAGCTTTTGTTATCAAAGGACATGTCAAAGCAAAAGCTTCTCCACGTTCTATACGACGAATCATCTCGGTACCGGTAGTAATATTACCCCACTGATCTGATCCACCCATTTGCAAACGACAATTTTTCTCACGGTATAAATGAAGAAAATCGTATCCCTGAACCAATTGGTAAGTAAACTCGGTAAACGACATACCTGATTTTGACTCAGATCCCAATCTTTTTTTCACAGAATCTTTTGCCATCATGTAATTTACAGTGATATGCTTACCTACATCACGAATGAATTCCAAAAATGAAAACTCTTTCATCCAATCGTAATTGTTTACCATCTCTGCACCGTTCTCTTTTGATGAATCAAAATCAAGAAAAAGACTTAATTGCTTTTTTAAACCATCCTGATTTTTACGCAAAGTTTCCTCATCAAGCAGATTTCTCTCTGCTGATTTACCAGATGGATCACCAATCATACCAGTTGCACCACCAACCAAACAAATAGGTTTATGACCAGCAGCCTGAAAATGTTTTAACATCATCACACTTACCAGGTGGCCAATATGTAAAGAGTCAGCAGTAGGGTCTATTCCCACATATGCTGATGTCATTTCTTTTTTCAGTTGTTCTTCAGTTCCGGGCATCACATCATGAATCATGCCCCTCCAGTTTAATTCCTCAACAAAGTTCATTGTCAGCTATTTTATGCGTTTCGTTTGAAACTTTTACTATTCAAAACATTTAGAGGCACAAAGATAATAATTGCAGGCACACAATACCTGTTTTCGAAGTTGAAATTAGACCCATTAAAAAGTAATTCCCAACGGTTGTAACTTAATGAGATATCAATGCGTCACACCTATTTATAAATCCATCATTTCCAAAATGTTTGATAGCCATTTACAAGCATTTAGTCCAGAAATTTATTAAATTAGCCATACACGCAACTAGATCCTGACTATGAACAAATTGACCTTTCTAATCATCCTGCTGTTTTCCTTTTTATCTATTTCTGCACAAACAAAAAAAACAGTGGAGTGCTATGCCATAGATGAGCCTTTAAAAATTGATGGTGTATTGGATGAGAACTGTTATACAAATGCTCTTCCAGCAAAAGATTTTCTACAACTACAGCCATATAATGGTAAACCTTCCTATCAAGCCACTGAAGTTTATTTTTTTTATGATCAGAATGCCATTTACCTCGGAGCCATGCTATATGATAATGCTCCGGATAGCATCTATAATTTTTTAACTGCAAGAGATAATATCGGTATGTCTGATTATTTCGGGGTTTATTTCGATCCGTATAACGAAGGGCAGTTGGCTTTTGGCTTTTTTATTACACCAGCAGGAGTTCAGACTGACATCAAGGCGATTAAAACATCTTACGATTATGAAGACGGAAGCTGGGATGCTGTTTGGCAGAGCAAAACCAATATTACTGATAAAGGCTGGGTTATTGAAATGCGAATTCCTTATTCGGCACTGCGATTCCCTTTGACTGATGTTCATACATGGGGATTGAATATGTTTCGAAACATCAGAAGATATAATTCCAATAATTCATGGAATTTTATTGATCGGAATGTGGATGGATTTATTCATCAACAGGGAGTAATGACCGGAATTAAAAATATTAAACCCCCAGTTCGATTATCTTTTTCACCCTATCTGGCAACCTATGTTGAACACAGCGAAAGTAGTGGTGAAACGGATTTTATATATCGTGGTGGATTGGATCTTAAATACGGCATCAACGAAAGTTATACGCTTGATATGATGCTTATCCCCGATTTCGGTCAAATCCAATCTGACGATAAACAATTGAATCTGTCACCATATGAACTATACTACCAGGAAAGAAGACAATTTTTTACTGAAGGAGTTGAATTATTTAATCGTGGCGAAATATTTTATTCCAGACGTATTGGAGCATATCCAAAATTTACCTCTACAGCATATGACAATCTTAAGACGAACGAGATTGTTGAAGAAATGCCTTCTGAAACTCAACTGGTGAATGCAACTAAAATTTCAGGCCGTAATAAAAAGGGATTTGCCATTGGTTTTTTGAATGCCATGAGTTTGAATTCCTATGCTACAATAAAAGACACTATTACTAATTCAGCCAGGGAAGCATTGGTTCAACCCTTCACCAATTATAACGTATCCGTTATTGATCAATCGTTAAAAAACAACTCCTACATTAGCTTGATTAACACCAATATGATTGTAGCCAATAATCCATTTATGGCTAATGTAACTGCTACGGAATTTCAATTCAGAGATAAGGGACTTAAATATGCCCTGAGTGGCCAGGCCGGGGTTAGTCACAGAGGTGCCGAAGATAAGGAAACGGGTTGGTTTACCATGCTGGAGTTTGCAAAGAACAGGGGTAAGTGGCAATACGGTATCGAACAAAGTGCAATATCAGATGACTACAATCCGAATGATATGGGTTATCTGCAAAGGAACAACCGATTTGACACCGAACTTTTTCTTTTGTTTCAAAAAGTTGAACCTTTCAGCATTTTCAGACAAATGTTTACACGCACCTGGTATGAGCAGAACAGGGTAATGAAGCCATGGGATTTAAATAACCATGAAGCAGGCATTTATACCGAATGGCAATTCATGAATAATTATGGTGTTGAAGCAAGGTTTACCTATGTGGGCAATGATCGAAACTATGATGAACCCAGAGTTGAAGGCAGGTATTTTTATAAACCTGAAACTTTCAACTACAACTTCTTTGCACATTCCGACTGGACAAAAAAGCTCCATGTATATTCCTATTATGGAGAATATAAAAGGCCTGAACGAGATCAGAAAGGAAACTGGCTTGGATTAGGCTTAGGTTGTCAGCTGGGACAAAAACTCTCATTATCATTTGAAATGGCATATGAAGGAGAAGAAAATGATTATGGCTATGTTAGTAAAAATGATAATGAGGATAGTATCCATTTTGCCCGTCGCAATGTGGCCACGGTAGAGAATGTGCTTGAGTTATCATATACATTTAACAATGAACTTAGTCTTCGATTGAGAGGGCGACATTATTGGTCTGGTGTAGAAAACAAGCAATTTTACCTTCTTCAGAATGATGGAACTCTTCTTCCGGATGCAATTTATAATGAAAACTTTGACAATAACTTTAATGCTTTTAATATTGACATGGTTCTTCGGTGGGTATTTGCTCCGGGATCTGAAATGACTTTCGGTTGGAAGAATTCCATTTTTGATCAGGATGACAAATCAATTAGTAACTATAGAAAAAATATTGATATTATTTGGAAAAGTCCGCAAACCAATACTTTATCATTTCGCATTCTATATTACATCGACTATAATAACTTATTTAATAAACAAGAAAGTTGATGTGAAAGAATATTGTTTAAATTTGCCGCGCAATAACAAGTACTCTTCCCTACCTGATTGTTAATTTAAAACCTAGGCAAATTATTAAACATGAAAAAGATTTTAGTTTTTGGTTTGGCTTTACTGTCAATGAACATTTTTGCTCAACACGAAGAGCATGAGACATCAACAAAAGATGGCCATCACCAATCAGAAGAAGTACATCACGGCAAACACAAGCTGGCTTTTTATAGCGGCTTTACTCACGTACCTTCTGCTTTTTACGAACACGAAACACATGAACAAAGTACAGGTAAATGGGTACCTACCATTGGTTTAGATTATTATTACACGTTAAACAAAAAATGGGATTTGGGATTTATTGGTGATGCTGAACTTGACCAATATTATATCCGCACTTCTGAGGAAGATGAACTGGAACGTGCCAATGTAATTGTACTGGCTGCTGTTACCAAATTCAAAGCCACCAAAAGAATCGGCATCTTTGCTGGTCCAGGTTTTGAAACTGAATTCAAAAAAGAAGAATCAAAATCATTTTTTGTTTTCAAAGCAGGAATTGAATACGAAGTTGAAATCGAAAACGGTTGGGAATTAACCCCAGTCTTTTCGTACGATTTTAAAGAAGAATATAGCTCGTATGCTTTTGGAATTAGCATTGGCAAACGATTTTAATTATTACAAAAAGTCAATTGTGCCCGTTATTATGCACAATTGACTTTTTTATTTAAAGTTTCTGAGGTAAGGTTTTATTCTGGAAACATCGTAAACAACATTTTTTCCTATCTTTAGAATAAAATCAACCACCTATGCGCACCTTTTTCACCTGCATCATCTTTATTGCTTTTACAGCATTAAGTGCTCAGAATACAGCGACTCAAGTTGATCCTGTCAACTCTTTAACTGTCGACATTCTTAAACATCATTTATCTGTTCTGGCTTCTGATAGTCTGAACGGAAGATTTACCTCTTCAGAAGGTCAAAAAAAAGCAGCCCGATATATTCAATCTGAATTTGAGGCAGCGGGTTTACATCCCTACAACGACACTTGTTTTTATCAGCCTTACACTTTATGGTCGTGGAAATGGGGAGAATGCACTTTGAAATCCAAACACGCCAGCCTTACATCACAAAATGACTTTTTGTTTTTAAGCAATGCACCGATGGATAGTACTTCAACTTCCTGTGTTTTTGTTGGATTTGGTGAAGACACTATTATCAACGATTTAGATTTAAAAGATAAAATTGCATTTGCATTTACCAACAGTTACTCGAATTATTACAGTTTGGCCTATCGATTAAAATCAAAAGGTGTTAAAGCCATCATTTTAACAAATCCGAATGATGAAAAAGCTTATCAGAAAATATCATCCAGAGTCGATTTTGATCGGGTAAATGTTTCGAAAGCAAAACCGTTTTTCTCAAAAACAGCTACTAAGGTTTTTATTGTAAAACCTTCGTTTGCAAAAGAATTATTTGGAAAGAACATTGCAGCACTTAAAAAGATTGAAACCTCAAAAGATGCAACTAAAATTTCCGAAAAGATTATTTCTGTTCATTGCCCCGTTATTGTTGAAAAAGTAAAAACTGAAAACGTTGCCGGTTACATTAAAGGCAAAACCAACGAAACCATTGTTTTAAGTGCCCATTATGATCATTTGGGTAAAAAAGGTGACAATATTTATTACGGAGCAGACGACAACGCCAGTGGAACAACCGCCTTACTTTCATTAGCCAAGGTGATTGGAACACAAAATGAAGTGCCTGATAGAAATATTTTATTTCTGGCCACTTCAGGAGAAGAACTGGGACTTTTAGGAGCTTTACATTTTGCAGATGAACAAAGTAAACTACCTTTTGACATTAAGGCTAACCTCAACATCGATATGATTGGTAGAAACGATTCAATTGGTAAATCAAATTATATTTATCTGATCGGATCAAAAGAATATCCGGTACTTGATTCATTATGCAATATTGCCAATCAAGCTGTTAATTTAAAAATTGACTATGGTTATGAAACTAACAGCAGCTTTGGTAATTTATTGAATCTATCAGATCATTATGCCTTTCATAAACAAGGAATTCCGGTTCTTGGATTCTTTAATGGATTACACGCTGATTACCATAAACCAACAGATACAATAGATAAAATTGAATTCGAAGAAATGCTCAAGCGAATCAGATTAATCTATTATACCTCACAACTGCTTGTTGACAAAGAAGTTTTTAATAAGAACTGACATATAACATACTATTTCAACTGCAAAGCCCTTATTTTTACCTTATAAGTAAATTAAAAAGGGAAATATGTCTAAAATAGGAACTACATTTAAAAGCTTCCCAAAAGTATTTTGGGTATCAAATACCATGGAACTATTCGAGCGTTGGGCTTGGTATGGCTTTTACATGGCTTTTGCATTATATCTTGTCAACAGTAGTGATACAGGTGCTCTAGGTTTTAGTGCTGGTCAGAAAGGTATTATAATGGGAACAGGCTCTATGCTTCTTTACTTTTTACCTTTATTTACCGGGGCCATTGCAGATCGAGTAGGTTATAAAAAAGTGCTTCTACTTTCATATACAATGTATGTAAGTGGATATTGGATGGTTTCCACATTTAACTCATTTTCATTAGTATTTGCTGCATATATTTATCTGGCTTTTGCAGGTGCACTTTTTAAGCCTATTATTTCAGCCATGATATCAAAAACTACCAATAAGGATAATGCATCTATTGGATTTGGTATTTTTTATATGATGATTAATATTGGAGGTTTCATTGGTCCATTTATTGCCGGGGCTATCTATCAAAAAAGCTGGGACTGGGTGTTTTATCTGTCAATGATCACCATATCAATAAATTATCTGTTCGTCCTTTTACTTTTCAAAGAACCTGGCCGGGAATTAATTGAAAACAAAGAACCATTGCTTCAGGTATTTGGGCAAGCACTAAAAAACATTTGGGTTACACTACAAAATTTCAAGTACGTTTTGTTCCTAATCATTATGATTGCGTTTTGGACAGCCTTTAACCAACTTTATTATGCTTTCCCTGTTTTTGTTGATGATTGGGTTGATACAACACTATTTTATGATGCACTTCATAGTATATGGCCATGGTTGGCAGAAGCAATTGGGGATAATGGTACCATTAGTGCTGTTACCATTGGAAGCTTTGATGCTTTCTTCATCATTGTTTTTCAAATCTGGATCTCAGGTATTGTAATGCGATACAAACCATTAAATGCAATGATGAGTGGGATCTTTATTTTGGCAATTGGAGTAGGAATGATGTTTGCGTTTCAAAACATTTGGTTCATTCTAATTGGTGTGTTAACCTTCAGTATTGGCGAGATGGCAAGTAGTCCCAAATTCACTGAATATGTTGGCAGCATTGCACCTGCTGATAAAAAGGCCCTTTACATGGGAACTTCTTTCTTACCAATAGCTGCTGGACATCAATTGGCTGGCTTTGTATCTGGTGATTTATATGACAATGCAGCAGGAAAAATTACTCTACTGCAAAATGAAATAGCAAAAAGGGGACTGGAGATTCAACAAATATCTGATTCTTTTTCTAAGAACGATTATTGGAACAAAGCCATGCAACTAACAGGAATGAACGATGTAGAATTGACTAATTATTTATGGAATAATTATAATCCGGCAAAGATTTGGATACTTTATTCAGGAATTGCCATGGGTGCTGTTGTTGCA
This sequence comes from Carboxylicivirga caseinilyticus, assembly GCA_025499705.1. Taxonomy (GTDB): domain Bacteria; phylum Bacteroidota; class Bacteroidia; order Bacteroidales; family Marinilabiliaceae; genus Carboxylicivirga; species Carboxylicivirga caseinilyticus. The sequence continues at coordinate 102,669 of JAFMVE010000011.1, read as the reverse complement.
TTATTTATCTACGACAGGTTTATTCTTAAATCAGAATCTAAATAATATTAAGCGCCTTTAACGGCGCTTTATTTTTGGCATATTGTTTGTGTATGTTTTTACACCTAAATCCCGAATTATGCACAAATCTAAACCCCTGTTTCTGGCATTTCTTTTTATTATTTTCAACCTTTCTGCTCAAGAAAAAGGCTCTTTTGTTATTTCAACAACACCACAAAATGCCACCATAAGTCTGGAGGAATTTCCTGATATACAAAAAAATTCACCTGCACAATTCATCGATTACAAACCACTGAAATATAAAGTGAAAATCAGCAAAAACAATTATCACGATGTTTATACACTGGTGACTTGTTATGCTGATTCAACTATGGAGTATCATTTTGACCTCACCCCAAAGACTGGAAGTGTCAGTATTCAATCAAATCCGGATAAGGCAATAGTCTACCTCGACAATCAATTAATTGGCTACACACCTGTCAACAATTATCCAATCAGTTGGGGGAATCATCAAATCAGAATCGCGTACAATGATTATGAAGATTACAATAACACATTTGTAATCAATGAAGATACAACGTATACCATTACACATGATTTTACAGATTTCAACCTTGATAATTATGGGGATGACAAACCATTGGTTGCAGATAAACCAGATCCGTTTTATTTTGAAAAGCCATATGTGCAGGAAACAAATAATGATGTGAACAAAGAAAAGAATGATAAAGCTAAATTTGGATTTGGTTCAGTTGGTATGTTTGCCATGTTGGGAAGCAATGGAGCAAAAGGAACAGCCTGGCGTTATGGTGCAGATATTGGTCATTTTTTACGCTTGTATGGAGAAAGTAATACACAATCAAATATTACCGGATTTGGACTAGATTTTATTGCACCTGCTGATTTTGGAGGAGTTGCTATTTATGGTAAAGTCGGCGGTATGGCACGAACTTATGACGGTGGATATAATGGCGATATCGTTACAACATTCTTAATTATTGGTGGAGGAATAAGTATCAAACCAAGTCCTCATTTTCAGGTTTTCGGGGAATTCGATATTAACATATACGATCAGGAACAACATCCGGATGATATACAGGCTTGGAAAGATCAATTCCCGGGATATTCTCCTGTAACAGGTTGGTTAGGTATGAGGGTAGCTTTCTAAGAGGTTACTCCAGGTTAATTTGATCAACCAAAATTTATTTTGATTATTACCTTTTGTTATTTTTGAATAAAATCAAACGAATGACAAAAGGTACATTAAATCATTTTCCTCCTATTTTAAAATTATTAACCCTTATAATAATTGTTCTTACAGGCTCATTAATACTTTCACTAATAAGTCTCTTAATTGCCAAACCAGTATTTGGAGTTGATATTAACTCAGCAGATGATATTTATAACAACATCCAGTTTCTTCAGGTCCTTCAGATTCTTCAAAGCTTATTTGTCTTTATATTACCCTCTACTTTAGCTGTACATTTGCTATATCTCAAGAATAATGAGGTGATTCCCGGAAAAGGCAAATTTAATCTTGCTTTTTTCCTCATTGCCTTCATTACAATTCTACTTAGTCAGTCTTTTATTTCGTGGACAGCCTGGATCAACCAACAACTTCAGTTACCCGAATTTCTAAGTAGTGTTACCAATTGGATTTCATTAAAAGAAGAGCAAGCTGCTAATTTAACAGATTTAATGCTTACAACTTCTGACTGGAAACAAACCTTAGTAACCGTTTTTCTGATTGCTGTGTTACCGGCCATTGGAGAAGAGTGGTTGTTCAGGGGATTGATTCAGCGTGAATTGATGAACCTATTTAAAAATGCTCATATAGCTGTAATTATCACTGCAATCATTTTTAGCGCAATTCATATTCAGTTTCTCACTTTTCTGCCAAGGTTTGTTCTGGGTTTGATTCTGGGTTATATGATGATCTATTCCCGTAATATATGGATGCCAATAACCGCCCATTTTACAAATAATTTTATGGCTGTTATTATCTATCAATTTTACCAGAGAAATGAGCCAAATTTTCCTAATAACGAGACTTATTATTCGTTTGATGCAAGTGTCATCATTAGTCTGGTAATCATCATTGGTTCTATCCTTGCTACTTACCAATTAGGTAAAAAGCAAGTTAACTCTTAACTACCTTCTAAAATTAGCTATACTCATATTGTTTAAGAAGTTGATAATTGTTATTTTAACGAAATAATTAAATCCAAAACGAGAACTTTTACCAATAAGCACACCTCCCATGTGTTTAACTGTACCCTTAAACTGAAGCTAATTAATGAGAATAAATGAAGTTAATGGAATACGTGGCTGGATAGCATTTATTTCTTCCGGAACCACATTGGGTTTGATGGCTGGCATATTCTTTTTTAACGACCTCAATAAAGAAATATCTTTTGATATTATTCTTATCTGTGGAATTACTGGAGGAGCACTTGGATGGCTAATGGGATATTTTTACAGCCGTAAAACTAATATGGATACTGCCTATGTTCCTTTATATCGATCAGCGGATATTGATCATTTTTACAGACGAACTCATAACAAGAATCTGGAAGCACGTTTTTTAAAAGCTGTTGATCATTTTAGCGATAACGAATTAATTACTGCAATGGCAATGAGATATTACAGGCTTTCAGATCAAAGTACCAACAAGCTACTGAATGAAATTCACACCCGTTCATTATCTCAAAAAAAGGTTCGCCAAATCTATAACGCAAAAAAATTTTATAAAGATTTGTCTTCTGAAGACTGCCCTTGCTGTGAATGTTCAGAACATGTAATTATCAGGAATAAAAAAGTAAGTTTTTGTTTGGTTTGTGGATACAATATAAAATACGACAACCCAAAATCTATCTTGAACAGGCTTAGATGGAAAATGGGTTTTTATAGTCAGGGAAAATTATCATTGGAGGATATTGAGAAAATGATCTTTGATAAATAACTTTGAATTAATAACTATCTGCCTTATCAAAACTACCGAAGTAACTCTAATTGCACATTTTATTACATTAATGTGACGAAAATCTGCAGGCATCAACTACAATATCATAATATCTTTGCATAAAATATCACTAAACAAAAAAAAGTAATTCATGAATCAGAGATCTATGAAATTTGTTTTTTCGATGGCTTTTGTAGCACTTCTTGCTGCATGTAATACTCCAAAGAAAAAAGCAGAAGTTGTCGATTTTAAACAATGGGCACAAACACTACCAATGGGATGGAATAGTTGGGACTGCTATGGTCCTACAGTAAAGGAACACGAGATAAAAGCCAATGCTGATTACATGGCCGAAAACCTAAAAGATTACGGCTGGGAATATGTAGTGGTTGATATCAGATGGTTTGTTGAAAATACCAAGTCTCACGGCTACAATCAAACCGATCCAGTTTATGTAATGGATGAATACGGCAGATACATGCCTGCAGTTAACCGTTTCCCATCTGCAGCCGACGGCAGTGGCTTTAAGGCTTTGGGTGATTACATCCATGGTAAAGGTTTGAAATTTGGGATTCACATTATGCGTGGGATTCCAAAAATGGCAGTAGATCAAAAATTACCTATTAAAGGAACCGACGGCATTACTGCAGACCAAATCTACACCACCGAAAATCAGTGCAAATGGCTTAAAGACAATTATACAATTGTTGCTGATAAACCGGGTGCACAGGAATATTACAATTCAATTTTTGAATTATATGCTGACTGGGGAGTTGATTTCATCAAGATTGATGACCTTTCTGCTCCTATTTACCATGCCGATGAGATAGATTTAATCAGAAAGGCTATTGATAATTGCGGTCGTCAGATTGTGTTAAGTACATCTCCGGGAGAAACACCTGAAGACGCTGCAGCTCATGTTAGCGAGAATGCAAATATGTGGCGAATGGTGAATGATGTTTGGGATAGCTGGTGGCACATCCAGCATTTAATGGAAGTATCACAAGACTGGTATCAATATGTTAAGCCAGGAACATGGCCTGATTGTGATATGATTCCACTGGGTAGATTATCAATCAGAGGTGAAGTGGGTGATGACCGTATGACTAACCTGACACCAGACGAGCAATACACTTTAATGACTTTCTTTACTATTTTCCGTTCTCCTCTTATGTTTGGTGGCGATCTTCCAAGTAACGATGATTTCACATTATCGCTTCTTACCAATAAAGAAGTCTTGAAAATGCACGCTCAGAGTTCTCAAGTTCGTCAGTTATATTTAAAAGATGACAAGGCTGCTATAACCTCTAAAAACGAAGCCGAAGGTTCTACTTACCTGGCATTATTTAATTTATCAGATAATTCTGAACAGGAAGTAGAAGTGAAGTTTGCTGATCTGGGACTTTCAGGAAAAGTAAAACTTACCAACTTATGGACTGGAGAAGTAGTTGGACAAATAGAAGCTGAAACGTTTAGTCAAGTTCTGGCTCCTCATGCTTCAGTTCTTTACATCATTGAATAATAAAAATACAATTGATATTAAAAAAGCGGCTCCTCCCCGGAACCGCTTTTTCTTGTTTTATTCTACTATGAAGTTTTTGTGTGTTATAACTACTCCGTTTTCGAATGTTTCTTTAACGATGTAGATTCCTTTTTTTTGATTTTTTTTTTTGCTAACCTTTTTACCAGTTAGATCATACATTTCCTCGGATACTACTTTGCCATTAGCCTTTCTTTTTCCTGCTTTTATTACATCTGTAATTCCTGTTGAAATAGTATGATCGAGGATTACCGGTTCAATTCCAGCACGAGTTGGCACAACTTGTTTAATGGTTCCATCCTCATTGAATTCCATCTTATCAATACATACTTCACGGTGTACACCCGGATCATTATTCAGATAATTCGCATTGATTCGATGATATACAATATACCATTCGTCAGTTCCTGGTATCTGAAGTATTGAGTTGTGCGCTGTACCATACAATTCATTATCAGCATCCTGAATAATTACGATTGGTTCCTCTGCTACATTAATGGGGCCCATTGGAGAGGTAGAAGTACCATAAGCCACGTGATAGTTTGGCGAACCTGTATCATCAACCGACCAAAGGAAATAGTAAAGTCCATTACGATAGAATACATATCCTGCTTCGCGGAAGGCATAATCGCTTAATGAACCTCCTTGAGGAGTAATTACCGTAACAGTACTTTCATTAATCGAGATCATATCTTCATTTAACTCTGCAACTGCCATAAATCCATTACCATAGTAAAAATAGCTTTTACCAGATACAGGATCGGTGAAAACATCACTATCGATTAACTGACCTCCAACACCATCAGGTAGTTGCGAAATCATTGGCTCACCAGAATCGATAAACGGACCAGTAGGATCGTTGGCTACAGCCACACCAATTTCTTTTTTATCACCTGCATTACCACTGAAGTAGAAGTAATATTTATAAGAGCCATCGGCCATCTTTTTCTCTTCGATACAAGGAGCCCACGCATTACCTGTAGCCCATGATACCTGGTCTGTACTTAAATCAAGTATCGTACCTTCATTGGTCCAATGAACCAAATCAGGTGAAGAGAATACATCAAAACTATATCCACCCCATCCGGCATAACCATCAGTTGTTGGGTAGATATAAAAACGTCCTGTTTTTTCAGAATATAACACATCCGGATCAGCATGAAAATCGGGTAATACAGGATTGCCCTCAACTGCTACATTCACCTGATAAGTCACCGTACTTCCACTTTGAGTGAACGAATAGGTTATGGCTCCATTGGTAAAATCCTGCACTCCGGTTGGACTAATTACCGAACCTGGCGAAGCGTATAATTCAGGATCGAAACTACTGATATCTGAACCATAATTGACAGCAATGTTAATTACTTTATCAGTAGTGTTAATGTCACATCCGTTGTTTCTGATGTTGATATTACGAGCACCTTCAGGTTCATTCGTCAGGGCAGTACTTGGCCATTTTGCAATAATTCGTTCGAGTTCTTCCTGTGAAAGAGAGATCGTTGTTCCATGGCGCGCATTGATACTGTAGTTATCCTGAACATAGGTGAAATTTTGCAGATCTGGAGATATACAGTACTGATAATGTCCACTGGTATAACAATCGTACATCAAAACCCAGTCATCTGAATTAATCAACTGAAATACTCCTGAACCTTCAACAGCCAGGGTAGTTTGCTGCTTAGGAGGTGTTGGATCGCTCCACTGCGAACTTGGTGCTTCACCATCAGCCTGTGTTAAAGTTGGTGATGTAACCTGGCTGATTCCACCCAATGACTCATTCTTAAAGAACATATAATACAGATTGTCAGCATCGTTAAATACGATGTCGCCATCAATGGTAGCGGTTCCACGGTCGAACAAGATTTGTGGTTCACCTTCCAGATCAGTAAAATCTTCATTTGCATAGCAATAGTAAACACGGTCATAAGGAGCTGTTGCATCTCCTGTATAAAGAGAGAAGTAAACCATGTATTTACCAACTGCAGGATCGTAAATTGTTTGCGGTGCCCAAACACGCAAAACATTGGCCCAGATATCAGGCCATCTGTCTGGGAAGTGAACAGTTGAATGTGTCCAGTTAACCAGGTCGTTTGATCTTAAAAGAACCATTCCACGATTACTGCTCCATCCTTCAGCAGACTTCATATCGGTTACTACCATATAGAAATAGCCATCTTCACCTCTTAAAATATGCGGATCCCTCACACCACCTTTCAGAGATATTGTATCGGAACTTATTATTCTTTGTCCGTTATTCAGCGGAGTATAATCAAATCCATTATTACTAACGGCAAAACGGATTTGCTCGCCATCTTTATCATTTCCTGTAAAATAAGAGAACAGATAAGCAGCACGATCTTCTTTTTCAGCTACCCAAACCTCAAATGTTTTAGTTGCTGATTCTTCTCCTTTGATAACAGTCGCAGTAAGAATCACTTTCTTCTTTCCATTACCTGTAGGCGAAAGTTGTACAACTTTTCCAACATTATCAAGATATTCCGGAGAATCTGATGACCAGACAACCATCGAACCTTCATCTGTCTTTATTGGTAAACCAATAGATGACTTAATATTGTTGATATTTCCTGTAATGGTTAGATTTTCAAGATCTAAACTTACACTGGTTTCATCGCTGTATTGTGGTAATACAGTAACTTCAATTTCTTTTGTTCCGGATACATTGTTGAAAGTAAGAGTAGCAGTCATAACCACTACAACAGGATCAGAGCCAACGGCAGGACGACTCACAACTCCTGTATTACTAATCACATTTGTATTGCCCGACGTCCAGCTTACAGAAACGCCATTGCCTGCTGTTGTTGGCAGAAGAAGGCTTGACCTCACCTGATCTGCATCAGCAATTGTTAAACTTTCAATAGCTGCATTTAAAGTAATTAAGTCATTAACATCATTCAATGGAGTCAGACTTTCGCATATTGTCCAGATATCAGATTCTTTTAACACTCCCTGATATAATGTAAAGTCATCGTAACAAGCAGCTTCCAGATATGCATCGCTCGAGTAGCATGAACGTCCAAGGAAATTATATGCTGTGGCTCCCAAATCTTTTGGATCAACAGTAATGGTTCCTTCTGCAACCAAATCTCCGTTAACATAGATTCTTCCATTTCCGTTGCGTTGAGTATAGGTAAGATTAATCCATTCTCCTTTGAGTAGTTGCTCGCCAGCGGACACTGTCGACTCCGAAGTCCAATATGTTTCTGTAATGGCATAACGTGTTTGAGCTGCTCTGAAGAACAGGTTACCGTTAGCTGCAGAAGCCATATTATCTGAGTTAGCGAAACACCAAACGAAGTTTCCGTTTCCAGATACATCAGTGGTTGATGGAATTAATATATTAGTTGATATACTGAAGCTATCCAATGTTGCAACCTGTGCACCAAATCCTGAACTCAAATTAAAATAACCATCATTGCTACCCAAGCTTAATACAGAGCCATCTCCATAACTTATAATTTCTGCTCCGTTGTTTAGGGTACCTGTATAATTACCATCAACATCCTGAGCTGTTGCAAAATCAAATTTAGCAAGCACAGTTGTAGGGTAATATTCACTTGAAATTCCTGATAATTCCTCAACCTGATCGGTACTTAACGGACCATCATACACTCTGAAGTCAGCAATTTTAGCATTGCTTAGGTATGCATCACCACTGTAGCACGAACGACCAAGGTAATTATATGATGTTGCCCCCAATTCTGATGGTGTCATGGTAATGTCGCCACTGACGATCATCTGACCGTTGATGTAAATTTTACCAACGCCATTACGTTGAACATAAATAAGTGTTTGCCAGCTACCTTTAGTCATAGCTGATGAATTACTTATGCCCGATTCACTACTCCAATTTGTTGGAGAAATGGCATAACGGGTATTTTTTGCACTAAAAAAAAGACATCCTTTAGCATCATTGGCTATATCATTAGAATTAGCAAATGTCCATACAAAATTACCATTACCGGTAATACTTGATGTAGTAGGAATAAACACTTTGGTCATTACACTGTAATCAGCTAATGAAGCCACAGCCGTGCCAAAAGATGAGCCCAGATCCACATATCCATTTGATGTTCCAAGATCAATTACAGACTGACCGTCATAAGTTGAAATTGTAGCTCCATTGGTTAATGCAGCTGCATAACCATTTCCTGATTCATCAATAACACTTGTGCTACCCTGTGAATCACCTGATAAGCCATAATGTACTTTCAGGTTTTGTCCATGCAAGTTAAATAACATCGACGCTCCCACACTCCATAAAAGGATTGTGAGAATAATTGAGTTGTTTTTTATTGCCCCTCTACGGTTCATCTTATTTTTATTATAGTTGTTATCTATTTAAATACTTTCTTAGACAAAGTTTGTAACCATCAAATGAAATCACCTACACTATATTTTGATTCTACCAATTGTTAAAATTACACATCAAAACTAAACAGAAATTAATGTTTGCTTTTTCAATTATTCGGCAATTAGTAATTTGAAACTTATCAAATTTCCGGTTCTATTCTTCTTTACTGGTTGAGAATGTCTCAATTAGTAAAAAGCCTTCATAATAATGAATAATTTAAGAGAAGAAAGGTTGCCTATAATATTTAGCACAACCTTTCTAAAAAAACGAATCTAAAATTTTATATAACGGCTTTAATCACATAAATCCCAAAATCTGATATAACTCTAATAATATAATACCCAGATTTTAGATTTAATAACTGGCTGGTAGTTTCAGCTATATACTCCCAAACTTTTTCACCTTTTATATTAAAAACAGAAACCGAATCACCAACAGAGATACCATTTAGAAAACTGCTTTCGTTTTGTCTACTTACCCATAATTTCTGGTCAGGACTTTCATTTTCATTAATAGCCGTTGAGCTATCAATAACTGTTACCGTTATCTGGTTGGAAATTGCTGTTTCGTAAACAGTATCTCCACTGTAACTGGCACGAAAAGTATAAACACCAGGTTCCAGATCAGAAGTTGAAAACTGGATGGTTCCGTTCTCTGTCAATTCAATGCAGGCAGCAATGGAATCACCCTGATAAATCTGAACCCAACCCGTTGGCACTTCACTTGTTTCGCCAGTATTTGATACCGAAACCGAAAATGTTACTGAACTTCCTTTTTGTAATTCACTCTGCGATGCCATTAATCCAACACTAACATCAGCTGATCTATTCAAGGCAGATACCCGATACAATCCTACTCCATGCGTATTGATTTCAGGCACAAATTCAGATCCTGAAAAAGTACCCAAATCAGATTTACTCCAAACATCTCTGATTGTACAAGGACCTGAATAGCCTAATTCTGTAAGGTTAAGTGGAATTGATAAAGAAGCCAATACTGAAGGATCCTGAGTAAAGACCATAAACTCAACAGTTACACCATTAGGTGCAGATAGAACTTCATCGTCTATTCCACAAAAAGCTTTAAAGGATGTATAACCTTCCGGCAGGTCAAATTCGATAATTGAATATGCATTAACACCAAAGCCATTTGCATAGGTAACTCCATTTACTTTAAGTGGATTTCCATCCAGACTCTTATTTTTCACAACAGAAGCCCATCCACTTGTTGCACTCACCCAACTCATATTGGTAAGTAAGGTTGAATCACCATTATCTTTATAAATAGCAGGATTAATCCAGTCGGCATGGTCGTAATTAAAATTATCACCGGCATCGGTTACTACTAAATATAATTTGGTGGCATCGGTAATATCAGCTTCAATATTTTTTCCCTCAGGGAAAAGAGTTCGACTGATACGTCCGGTATTGGCAATGGCATTATTTACTTCTACATTGCGGGGAGTTGGATCTTGATTGGCAATCATAAATTCAACAGTTGCTCCTCCTGTCTGACTGGTTCCTCCAATATCCAATCCGGCAAACGCCTGAAAACGTACTGTGTTTTCTGGTATTTCAAATAAAATTATTGATTGAGCATGTGTCCCAAGACCAGTTTCATATGTTGTTCCTTTAATATTTAAAGTTCCACCTGAAACACTCTTGTTTTTAAGTACAGAAGCCCATCCTGATGTGGCATATTCCCAGTCCAGATCTGTTAACTGAACAATACTGCCATCGGCTAATTCAACAATCGGATCAATCCAGTCGGCATGGTCACAGCTGTAACCGTCACCTCCATCATTAACAATCAAAAACAACTGGTCAGAACCTTCAGGAATTTCAATATCTATATTTACTCCATAACCATCTGTCAAGCGCGATACTGTGCCACTTCGGTATAACAGATTCTGTGTTTTTACAAAGCCATCTCCACCGTTATTGAATAATCCAACGAACTTATCTCCATTAGCAGGATCTTCAGCTGTCCAGGTAATCATATCTCCTTCATTTGATAATTCCTGATTGGCAACCGAATGCTGATTGATATAAAGAACCTCTTCATTGGTTATCAGGTCCAAAGTGAAAGCATCGTTATCAGGCAAATTACCTCCAAACATTAAAGGTGATTTAAACAAGGCCCACAAACTCATCAGGGTATATTGTTCGTCTTCGGTGAAGTAGGTATAACGATTTGTTGCTCTTTCGCCACGAATAAATTTACCTAACGGAAGCATGTCTGCATCAGGATATGCACCCGGAGTGATATAAGGTGCCCAGTCAGCACATATTCCAAATGAATAATTTAATTGAGCCCAGTTATCCCAGAAATCATCAATAGTGCGCCACAGATTAGCATGAGTTCTGGCATGATCGTGTTCAGTAAGTGGTGTTGCCCCTGGAGACATACTTAATACCATTGGACGACCAGACTGATCTATCGCATTTCTGATCATCTGAATCTCGTTTGTATGATAGGGTCGGGAAAGGTCATCTACTTTTACATAATCAACACCCCATTCGGCATATAAATCAAAGATTGAATTATAATAATCCTGAGCTCCGGCTCTTGTCGACTCAACGGTATAATTATCCTGTAACCAGGTACACTCATAAGCAGTTGAATAAATATCTGAAGCTTTATAGGTACTTCCTTTAATTGGCATACTATTGAATACAGCTTCTTTAGGAACTCCGCGCATTATATGAATTCCGAATTTAAGCCCCAAACTGTGCACATAGTCCGCTAATGGTTTAAATCCTGCACCATTCGCTGCTGATGGAAATCGGGTTGGCGATGGCATATAACGACCATATTCATCCAGCACAAAATCAGAGTCGCCATAAGCATTATAGTGCCCGGTTGTTTGATTATCAACATACCAACGAATATCAACGATGATATACTCCCAACCTGTCTCTTTTAGGTTAGCTGCCATATAATCGGCATTAGCCTTTACTTCACTTTCAACAACAGAGGGACCAAAACAATCCCAGCTATTCCATCCCATCGGAGGAGTAATCGCCCATTTATGAAAATTCAGTTCATTTCCTGTTTGAGCCATTATCCCCTGCACGAACAGCATTATTGAGAATAATGATAACAATCTTAATTTCATCTATATATGTTTATTATTTATTATTTCGATTCAATTTCTATTTTACTATCAGCTAATCCTTCAGAACTAACAGTAAGTTTTATTTTACCAGCTTTTTTGCTGCTTTTTACAACTACCATAGCACGGCCATTCCATGCTTTGCGGGATGGTGTGATATATGCATTGGTATCTCTTAAATCACCATTATCAACAGCAATAATTTCACCTGGTCCGGTTACAGAAAAATCTAAATGATTTACAGCAGTTGGATTCAAAACTCCATCATTATCCACCATCTGAACAGTTATAAAGGACAAATCCTGTCCATCAGATTTAATTGATGTTCTGTCAGCAATCAGATTTATTGATTCAACTTTTCCGGCAGTATTCAATACTTTAGATTCAACCTCCATTCCATTCTCTATCCCAACAGCCTTTAAAGTTCCTGCTAAATAAGGCACTGAGAAAGTTGCTTTAAATTGCTCTTCTACACCGGTTGACTTCTCTCCAATTAACTCATTATTTAGATAAAGTCTTACACTTGCGTATTTCGAATATACCTCAACATCAATACTTTTTCCTTCAAAACCAGGCCAGTTCCAGCTTTCCCAGGTTGGATGAACTGCCCACATAGTGGTTTTAATTTCTCCACTGGCAGGATGCGGTTCTTTTACAGCCAGATAAAGCTTTTCTGTTTCGTTCCAAAGAATATTGCGATAATGAGAAATTGGTTTTCTCCAACCTGTTAAATCGATATCTCCACAATAGGCCCCATGCCATGGGTATAAATCAGACTCCCAGTGTTCCCCTTTTGGTTCTCCTGGATAATAATAACGACCAATGCCTGATTCACCAAGGTAATCCATGGCTGTCCAAACAAAATCACCAATTATATATGTATGTTTTTGCGACATGTCCCAAACCCAGAACGCATCTTTAGGATATGATTCGGATTGAAATATGATTCGCTCCGGATCTCTTTCATGATCCTTCTCGGCTTCATGCAACATATAGTTATATCCACAAACATCATGTTCAGCCATTAATGGATCAAAAATCTCCCATCCTTCACCCCATGATGTCATTGCCGAAGTCATTGGGCGGGTTGGGTCCAGTTTATATATTTCTTCAGCCAACATCTTTGCCGTTTGCACTGCTTCCAGACTGGTTCTCTCAATGATTTCATTACCTACACTCCACATTATAATTGATGGATGATTACGATCGCGTTTTACCATTGATTCAATATCACGTTGCCACCACTCATCAAAAATACTCGCATAATCATAAGGTGTTTTTTGTGTTCTCCATCCGTCAAACGATTCATCAATTACTAATAATCCCAATCGATCACACGCTTCCAAAAATGCCTCCGAAGGTGGATTATGTGATGTTCTAACCGCATTAAAACCAGCCTTCTTTAATAACTCCACCTTTCTTTCCTCTGCTCTATCGTAGGCTGCTGCCCCCAACGAACCATTATCATGATGAACACAACCGCCATTTAAAACCACTGATTCTCCATTTAAAAGGAATCCTTTATCAGCACTATATTCTATAGTTCGGATTCCAAATTGTGTTTCTACCTCATCAATACTGTCTCTATTAATTGTTATTTGGGTTGATGATGTATATAAAATTGGACTTTCGGGTGACCACAATGAAGGATTATTTACCGTTAATGATTGAATTACTTCTTTCTCTTCATTTGCCTCTATTTCAACAAATTCAGTTCCTCCACATACTCCTTTAAAACGATTGTCTTTTATTTCAGTAACCAGCTCAAATTTTTGTGTTTCATCTGTCTCATTTTTAACCAATGTTTTAACTTCAACTATGGCTATCGAATCATTAACTTCTGGCGTAGTAATAGTTGTTCCCCAATATGCAATATGCAAAGGTTCAGTTACTTTTAGCCAAACATGCCGATAAATACCTGAACCACTGTACCAACGACAATTAATTTGCTGTGAGTTATCAACTCTTACTGCAATAAGATTTGAGGAACCATGTAAGATGTAAGGTGTAAGATCATGATAAAAAGAAGTATATCCGTAAGGATGGATTCCCAGTGAATGCCCGTTAATAAACACCTCTGCATTCATATAAACTCCTTCGAAATAAATCGATATTTTTTTATTCTTCCATTGAGCAGGAACATCAAAAGTTTTGCGGCACCAGCCTGTTCCATCAGGGAAATAACCACCCGGACCACTCATTGGATTTTTTTGTTCTGGTTTACCCTCTATACTCCAGTCATGAGGAAGGTTTAGGTTTCTCCAATCTGTATCATTAAAATCTGTAAACGCTGCATTATTATCATTCGTTAATTTAAATGACCAGTTCTCATCAAAGTTCTGCTTTCGTTTAATCTCATTGGATTGATCACATGAAGGTAAAAACAAGCTAAGAATTATGAATAAGATTATAGTATTTTTCATAAAAAAGCAGATTTAATACGCTGAGAAATTGAATTTACAACTGATTAGAAACCTCCAAGACAAAACTAATCAGAAACCAAACTAGGTTTATTCATTTATTCGGCAAATAATAATGAGAAATTCATCAACTAGATAATGAGGCGTCATTATCAATTAATTTATAATTATTTTAGTACAAATATGAATTTGTGGGAAAATGAGAATCCAGGGAAAAATCTTTTTACTTTTTATTGTTCTATCACTTTTTACTTCTTCAATCAGTGCATATGAAATTAAAAAGTTAGGCCTCAAGGATGGTCTTTCAAATAATAATATAACCAGCATTGCGCAGGATAATGACGGTATGATATGGATTACCACCAAAGATGGACTCAACCGTTTTGATGGACATTCATTCAAGGTATTTCGAAAATCGGGTAATAACTCACCCGGAAGTAATGTTCTGAATTTCGTTTATGCTGATAAAATAGATGACATTATATGGATAGCTACTGAAAAAAATGGTTTGGATGCATATAATTATAAAACTCACCAATTCAAACATTATACACACGATTACAGTGGACAAACAAACAGTTTAATTGCCGACGGAATAACGTACATAACCAGTGATAATGAAGGAAACCTATGGTTTGCAACCTATCAATACGGATTGGATCGTTTGAATAAAGAAACAGGTGAATTTACTCATTACAATCAGTCCAATATCAAAGGTCTGGCATCAAATTATAACTGGTGCATGTTGTATGAAAGTGATGAGTGTATTTATGTAGGGCACGTTACAGATGGTATGAGTATCATCAATATAAAAAATGAGTCAGCAATTAATTTTAAACATGATCCAAACGATCCAAATTCACTACCCGACAACACTGTTACTGAAATATTTAAAGATTCAAAAGGAAATATCTGGGTAGGTACTCGTGGTGGCTTAGCTTTATTTGACCCGGTAAATCAGACCATGACGAATTTCCAGCATCAAAAAGGAGTAGCAGGCTCACTCTCAAATAATTTCGTCCAAAGTATTATGGAAACAAAAGACTCAACACTTTGGTTTGGTACTGAAGGCGGCGGTGTTAGTATTGTTGATCTGAAGCAATTTGATAATCCGGAATCTATATTTTTTGAAGTATTAAAAGCTTCAGCCACGTCAGAAGGACTTTCCAGTTCATCTGTACAATCAATGTATCAGGATCATTATGGCAATATATGGCTTGGAGGTTTTGCCGGAGGACTCAATTTAATCTCTAGTAGAGAACCATTCTTTAAAAAATTAGAATATCTACCAATCGTTGGCAATGATAATAGCTTAAATAATCAATTAGTGTTAGGTGTTTGTGAAGATAATGATAGTAATACATGGATTGCAAATGGTGATGGTGGTATTTGTATATACGATGGTAAAACTAAAATAAAAGAAATTACAGAACTTAATAATTCACATATTTCTGCACAGTCAGTTTTTAAAGATAGTGATGGAAATATATGGATTGGAACAACCAATGGATTAATCTATAAATACAATAAAAATAATAATCAGTATAAACAGATAATATGTTTTAGTCAAATCAACAATATTCCTATATATAATTTTTATGAAGATTCAAGAAAGAACCTATGGATAAGTACTGATGGCGGATTATTAAAATACAACATTGTTAGTGAAGAGTATTTTGTATACACTGTCCAGAATTCATCTATTAGTGATAATATAGTTCGCTCTGTTGTTGAAGATAAAGATGGAAATATTTGGGTAGGAACAGCGATTGGGGGATTATGTGTTTTCGATCCAAATTTTCAACTTCTATATAACTATGGGCGAGAGTATGATTTTTATAATATCAATCATCTTTATATAGACTCGAAAAATCGCGTATGGGTTGGTAGTCAGAATGATTTATTTTGTTTTAACGATACAAAAACTGCAAAACGTATAGGAAAAGACGATGGATTGACAGAAACAGATATAAGAGCTATTGTCGAGGGTAATTCAGAAGGTGAAATGTGGTTTAGTACCTTAAACGGAATTAGCCATTATAACTTAAAAACAGGGCAGGTTATCAACTTTAATTTAGGTGATGGTATATCAATGGGTGATTTTACCAATGGTTCAATACTAAAGAAAAAAGACGGTACTATTTATTTTGGTTCACAACATGGAGCGACCTTCTTTAATGATAATATTGATGTATTTACAAATAATCTCCCAAAAGCATTTGTTATGAGCTTTGAAGCTCCAGCGAAAGCCAATGAAAATTTCAGTGAATTTACCGATGTTCCGTTTAGTGAGGAAATGACTTTAAAATACAATGAAAATTCTTTCAGAATTAACTTCAATGTTGCAGATTTCTCGTTAACAGATAAGGTTGACTTTATGTTTCAGATGGTTGGTTTGGATGACAGTTGGTATCTTATAAAAAACGAAAATCGTGTTACATTCCGAAACCTTCGACCAGGAGATTATCAGTTTAATCTAAAAGCACGCTTACACAATAAAGAATGGACGGATGAGTTCGGTGCTATGAAAATAACCATCGATCCTCCCATTTGGTTAACCTGGCAGGCAAAAACATTGTATTTGGTGATTTTTGTGCTGGGAATTTGGTTTGTGTTAAGGTTTTATAAAAATAAAGTTGAGGTTGAGAATGCTTTGGTTCTGGAAAAGAACATTCGTCATCAGGAACATGAATTAAATGAAGAGAAGATAAGATTCTTTACCAATATTGCCCATGAGCTGCGTACTCCAATGACTTTATTATTGGGGCCTTTGGAAGATTTAGTTGCTGATAAGTCGTTGAATGAATCACTTACAAAAAAGATTAATTCAATGCATAGAGTGGCCAACAGATTACTTCAGCTAATTAACCAGGTACTTGAATTTAGACGAACAGAAAATAAAAAACGGGAACTGGCTGTTGTTAAAGGAGACTTTGCAAGCTTTATATACGAAACAGGTTTAAAATACAAAGAACTGAATCATAACGAAAAAATAGATTTTGACATACAGTTGCCTGAGGAAAAAACCGAGATGTTATATGATCCCGAAGTGGTTAGGATGGTTTTAGATAATCTACTTTCAAATGCCTTTAAATACACAACAGAAGGTAAAATTGAACTAAAGGTTCGGCGATACAACGATTTTGATATTGAGTATACCGAATTTGAAGTTTCAGATACCGGCTACGGAATATCAGAAGCCAACCTTTCCAATATTTTTGAGAGATATTATCAGGCCAAAGATACCAAACATGCTGTTAGCGGCACCGGGATTGGCCTGGCACTTGTAAAGAATTTAGTTGAGCTTCATCAGGCTGAGATTAAAGTTACAAGTGAGCTTGATAAAGGAACCACTTTTATTGTCAGGTTCTTAACCAATAATAGTTATCCGGGCGTGAAGCTGATATCTACTCATGAAGAACAATTGGAGGATGAGGAGGTATTGGGAGATAAAAATGTGATTCTGGTTGTAGATGATAACCAGGAAATTACCGAATACATCTATGATAGCCTTTCTGAAACATATCATGTTATTACTGCAAATAATGGACTGATTGGTTATGAGCTGGCTTGTGAGAAGGTTCCTGACATTATAATAAGTGATATCATGATGCCCGTAATGGATGGAATTGAGATGCTCAAGAAGATGAAATCAGATATCCGAACCAGCCACATTCCGGTAATTTTATTAACTGCCAAGGATACGTTAAAAGATAAAAGTGAAGGATACGATGCCGGTGCAGATTCATATCTGACCAAGCCTTTTAGTAGTAATTTGCTTAAAAGTCGTTTAAGAAACATTTTTGAGACCAGAAAAAAGCTGTCAGACTCTTATTCGAATAAGTTTGAAGATAAACAACAACTTTTTAAAGAAGCTACCAATAAACTGGATCAGGAGTTTCTGGAAAAATTAAACCAGATAATAGAAGACAATCTTGAGGATGAGGAAATGAATATTTCTCAGATTGCTCAGCACATGAACATGAGTCATTCAACTTTATACCGAAAGATTAAAGCACTTACAGACCTTACTGCCAATGAATATATCCGAAAAGTCAGGATGAAGGTAGCTGAACAATTGTTATTAAGCGGTAAGTTTACAATTTCAGAAGTGATGTATCGAATAGGAATAAATAGCACAGGTTATTTCAGACAATGCTTTAAAGATGAATATGGCATCAGTCCATCTGATTACATAAGAAGTTTAAAGAATGCTGAATAAATCATACATGAAATTAATTAAGAAAAGGCTGTCAACAAAAATCGACAGCCTTTCTTCTTACAACTATCTAAACTTTTCAACAACAACACTGAATATGAACCAGATCAGCAAAGAAATTAGATAAATTACAAAACCATAAAGAGTAGTAATCATCGATACTTTTATTCCTCCAAAAACCATTGCCGGTGATACCTCTCCCATTTTTTCAATAGCAGAAAAAGCATCATAAAAGCCAATTAATTGTCCCAGAATTCCGGTGATCAAGGCAAACAATCCAATTGACCTTCCATATTTCATATAACGCAGCACTTTTTCTTTTTCACTGAAATTTGCCACGATAAAATGATAAACAAACCATGCGATCATCCCAATTAATAACAGGGTAAGGATACTCATAAAAAGGGGACCTCCCATAAAAAACAAATCTTTCATCTTCATTCATTTTTAAATGATTAATACTACCATCAAATAAAATGGACAGGCAGAAATTAACCAAGGTTGAATCCGATTCTAAAGCTGCTGTTTATCGACAGACGCTGGGAATCTCTGAAGTTTTATCGAAATTAGAACAAATTTTACTGAAGTTATGCTTAAAAAATCATCAAATCCATATTATCATATCCTGTATTGGTTATTCGTCGTATTTATTCTCACAATCATTTTCGGACGCTCATGGGGAAATAATACAGCAGCCCTATTTTTCGTCTGCATGTTGCTTCCAATCATATTGGGTACATCTTATTTTTTCAATTATGTGCTGGTTCCAAAATATTACTTAAAAAAGAAATATCTAAAATTTGGTCTCTACACCTTTTACATGTTCGTTGTATCTCTTTACCTGGAATCCATCGTAATTATGTTTTCATTTATTTATCTGGGTAATTTTAATTTCCATAACCTGGCTCCTAACTCATTTGATACACTTTTACTGGCTGTTGTTATGTATTTATTAGTGTTTCTTGGCTCCTTTTTACTTATGGCCCGTCAGATTAAAGAAAGAGACCAGCAGATCAATAAACTAATAACAGAACAGAATAAAAACAAAATATCCGTACTGGAGTTAACATCCAACCGAAAGACTGTTAAAATTCCATATGATGATATCATTTATATCGAAAGCATGGCCGATTACATTAAGGTACATACAACCAAAGATGAAGTAATAAGTAAAGAAAAAATCAGTAAGCTGGCCGAACGATTACCCGACCAATTCTTACGTATTCATCGCTCTTTTATTGTAAATAAGACACGGATCAAAACAGTTGCATATAATGAGGTAACCATCGACGATATTACTTTAAACATTGGACGAAGCTATCAAAAAGTAGTACGTAACGAAATGATAGGACGAACACCTCTTTAGGAACACTTTAAATACTTATCATCTTAATTAACGTAACAAAATATAATACAAGTCGTATTTGCCATTGACTAATCATAATACTAAATTTTATTCTATGGCAAAAATCAAAAATATTGAAGGATTGACTATCAATGATATTAATCGAGAATTAAGCAAAGGAGCCAAGTTTGTTGTTTATCAATATTGTATTTCAATTATTGTTATGACCTTCAAACGGGGAAGTAACATATATTTTATTCGCTCGGGAGAATCAAGCTCAAAATACATTTTTGGATATTCAATTCTCACTTTCCTTTTCGGTTGGTGGGGAATACCCTGGGGACCTATTCATACAATAGGGTCATTAGCAACAAATTTTACAGGAGGTAAAAACGTAACACCTGAAGTTTTGGCTTCCATTAATTCAGCTGCATAATATTGACATAAAAACTACAAGAATTTGCTATCATTTAATACAATGAACATTGTTTTAGATGGTAGCATTTACTTTATAGCTCTTTCGTTCTATTTGAGTCAGTAATTGATTTGAATTATTAAATTAACTTTGCCGGAAACACTGTTAAT
The DNA here is from genome assembly GCA_025499705.1 of Carboxylicivirga caseinilyticus. Lineage (GTDB taxonomy): Bacteria > Bacteroidota > Bacteroidia > Bacteroidales > Marinilabiliaceae > Carboxylicivirga > Carboxylicivirga caseinilyticus. Next base: position 82,111 of record JAFMVE010000011.1, on the reverse strand, counting down.
ATGGAAATTAAATTCGTTGAAATTGTATCAGCTTTTATAGTACTCTTTGCGGTAATTGATATTTTTGGATCGATTCCAATCATTCTTAATCTGCAAAAGAAAAGTGGTCCGGTAAAAGCATTCCAGGCAACATCTGTGGCTTTTATAATATTAATATCATTTTTATTTGTTGGTGAAGCCCTGTTGGGTTTATTTGGAGTTGATATATCTTCGTTTGCAATTGCCGGTTCTATTGTTCTTTTCATTATGGCATTTGAAATGATCTTCGGTGTTGAGATCTTTAAACACGATTCACCTTCAGGAGCCTCCATTGTACCTATTGCATTTCCACTTATTGCCGGTGCAGGATCATTTACAACACTACTTTCATTACGAGCTGAATTTGAAACCATCAATATCATCATCGCATTATTTCTTAATATCATTGTAGTTTACATCGTACTAAAATCAACTAACCTGATTGAAAGAATATTCAGCGAAGGTGGTATTTACATCCTGAAGAAATTTTTTGGTATTATTTTATTGGCAATGGCAGTAAAACTATTCCTGACCAATTTTGGGAACGTAGTGATGCAATATATAAGCACAATCAAAATGTAATATCGAACTTAAAATACAGAAGAGCCGTTTCAAACAATATGGAACGGCTCTTTTGATTTATTACTGCATTCTATGAAAGATTACATCTTCTTTCCAATAAAAAAAGCATAACCATAATATTGCTTGTACTTATAATACAACTCCATTTCGTGCTGTTGATTTTTAATAAAATCTTCGACTGCCCTATTACCTGCATTCTTCCTTAGAAAATCTTCATGTGCCTTAATCTGTGGCTCATAAAAATGCTTTATCCAACACTTTTCGGGAAGCATAAAGGCAGCTATTGGAAAATAACCAGCACTCTGCATTTGTTCCAGTTTATGAGAAATGGTATCAATACCCGGATACGCATCCATCCAAAAATCCTGGATTTCAGCAGGTCTTTTATCAGTAAACCATGTTGCCTCAGAAACAGCCAAGTATCCTCCCGGCTTTAAAAACCTGTGCCAATACTTCATGCCTTTTTCAAAGCCGATATTATAAATGGCACCTTCACACCAGATCAGATCCAATGATTCTTCCTGAAAATGCAAATTGTCCATCGAACCCAGTTCACCTTTAACTCTATTTTGAAGGTTCAATGCTTTTGCATTAGCATTAAATAAATCAACAAATTGAGGGAACAGGTCAATACCGGTAATCTGACCGGGCGCATCTTGTGCCAGCACCATAGTTTGTCCACCGGAACCACAACCTAAATCAACTATTTGCGATGACTCGGTGAGTCCTTCAATAAAGCTAAGTGCCTTTAAGGTAATATCGGGGCTACCAGGCCCCTGCCTCTTTACTGTAGAATAATATTCTACTATAATTTCTAAATCTAATTCGCGAATGGATTTTATATTGTCGCTCATGACATTTACATTTTTATGATAACATAGAAAATTCTATGTGTTTAATAAAGTATGGATATAAAAATACCTCCTGGCAGATATTGCCGGAGTTTAGCGAAGGGATAACCATGGCTGAAACCAGGGTTATTTACTTTACCAGATCCTTATTAATTAATATCATAAAGCGTTTTAAGCATTACAAAGATAGGTATAAAGAATCTACAAATCCTATTAGAAAACAACAATTAAATTGTTATTCATATATGATTAATAGAATAATTGAGACAATTTTAATTGAGTTTATCATTTTTACCCGCATACTACAGCCATTTGACAAATCACGTATTTAACACATATTCATCAACTAAATATTCATATTAATCAGTGTAAAACAGTTATTAATCAACATTGATCTATTTTTCTCATCATAACGTGTTACGTTTTGACGATGATGCAATTAACATTCAAGTGGTAAACAATCTTCTGAAAGTTAACTTGTTTAATTTTTAAAACCCTTTAGTTATGGTTACTGAATCTTCAAAACGTGATTTTATTAAACAAATGATTGAGTTAGCCACTCATGAAAAAGAAAACTTGATTGCTGCCGGCTTTACACCTGATGGTAAACTTGACGCTCTGATTGAAAAGAATAACATCAGCGATAAAGCTGAAATAGCCCAACAAGAAGCAGCTGCACGCTCTAAAGAAGCAACAGCCTTGGCTCAGGATACACTGAAGGATGCCTACCAGGAAGCCTCCAACCTAGCCGACATGATTTCGGGTGCTTTGGGTAAAGAAAGTGAGATTGTTAAAAAGATGCGCAAGTTCCGAAAGTAAGTTTTAATCTTTTTTCAATATCAACTATCAAAAACCATTAGGCTTTAAACTTAAGCAATGTTGCTCCAGCCTTATCCAAAACTTCTTCTGGTAAAAGCAACATTGCTTCCTTAGAAAACACTAATACATTGGTTGTGAGCAACCATTCTTTATCTTAAAACAGAAGTGCTTTATAAAGTAGCAATACAACTTTAACAATAAGCATAGTTGCTTCCTTTTGAAGCAATACTGACGATAAACGACGAGATAGTGTTGTGGCTTATGGCGATGCTTTAAAATTTGTAATCATTGATGAAAATTAAGACTATGAAATACTTCGCATTAGATGTAGAAACTGCTAACACATATTATTCAAGTATATGCCAAATTGGAATTGCAGAATTTGAAGACGGAGAAATTATAAATAGATGGAGTACCTTAATTAATCCTGAGTGTTATTTTGATCCAATAAATGTTTCAATCCATAATATAACAGAAGAAGATGTAAAAGATGCCCCAACATTCACTAAAATCTACAATTATCTCTCTGAAAGATTAAATAATCATATTATAATACACCATATGCCATTTGATAAAATTGCAATTAATCAAGCCTGTGAAGAATATCAATTGCCTTTAATTAACATTAAATGGCTCGATTCTGCAAAAATAGTCAGAAGAACTTGGGAACAATTTGCATACAAAGGATTTGGTTTAAAAAACGTTGCTAACTTTTTAGAAATCGATTTTAAACATCATGATGCACTTCAAGATGCAATTGCTGCCGGTAGTATTGTAGCGCATGCATGTTCTAAAAAAAATATGACGCCAGAAGATTGGATTATACAAACCCAAAAACCAATATCATCACAAAGTATTTCATATTCTTCCTCTATAAAACAAGAAGGTAATCCCGAGGGAGCTTTATATGGCGAAAATTTAGTTTTTACAGGCACTTTATCCTTACCTAGAAAAGAAGCTTCTAATCTTGCAGCAGGTATTGGATGTAATGTTTCGAATAATGTAACATCAAAAACTTCAATGCTGGTTGTAGGAATACAAGACTCATTTAAACTTGCCGGATATACTAAAAGCTCTAAACAAAGAAAAGTTGAAGCTTTAATTGAAAAAGGAAATCAAATAAAAATATTGACAGAAAAAGACTTTATAAAAATGTGTGAGGACGAAGGTTTTAATGCCAATTAATTGTGATATTAAGTATTTAAATCAGCTATAAATAATCCAATGAGTCATTACTTAAAAAGGACTTCTGCATGGCTAACAATCAATTTTGATAGAGGTGTTATCATTTATTTAACATGTGATAGAATAAATATTTCTGATGACAATCCTAAACGTCTGGAATTGAACTTTCATAAAATTGCCAATTCAAAATCATCTAATCCCTCAAACGAATTTTTGGATTTAAAAGAACTTGAAGGGAAGTACCAAAGAATTAAAAACATAAGCTTTTCAGAGGAAAAATACCTAACAAAAAACCTAAAAAGAAAAGCTAAGAACAAAGAGATTGTTAAAGTTGTTTTTCTTGGATTTTCTGTATTTGAATTAGAGATGCGAATTAGCTTTAAATCTGAAGAATCATTTATTCTTGAAAATATTACTCCACAAAACTAGTTCACTTTTAACTCTAATTACTTATGGATAACAATATACTTTATCATTACACCTCTGTCGATACCTTTTTAAAGATATTCAAAGAAGGAACTAAAAATATTTGTCTTAGAGCAACCCACGCTGCTTATTTTAATGATCCATATGAAGGGAAGTATACAGTTGAATTATTGGAAGAAAGTTTTCGTAAATACGAAGAAGATAACAACATAAAAGAACGCAAACAAGGTATGAACCAACTTGTAATTAATTTCATACATTCCGCCTTGGGAGAACCCTATTTGCTTTCTTTCTCAGAACACCCTGACAGCCTGACTATGTGGAGGGCATATGGTGATAATGGGAATGGAATTGCCATTGGTTTCGATAAATATGTCATAGGCTCTAATCCGGAAGAGAAACCCAATGTTAACCTCATAGATTGTCTCTACGATGAAAGTAAGATAAAGGCTATACTTCAAACGCACTGGGATAAAGTTTATAATAATTATAAAATTAATGAAGGCAAAACTTCATATCATGGCTCACCCATTTTCCCAATATATAATAAATTTTACTTCGGTTTTAAAAGAAAAGAATATGCAATTGAAGCAGAATGGCGCTTATGTCAAAATGTACACAGTACCCAAACTAAAAAACATCGGGTTTCGAACGGTCTAATAATTCCATATGTAGAACATATTTTCCCGCAAGAAGCAATCAAAAAAATAGTTCTTGGACCTTGTCTTGATCCTGAAAAATCAAAGAAATCTGTAGCTGATTTTGCAAAGTATAAAGGTCTACATCTTAATGAAGAAACGGATATAATTATATCTAAGGTATCTTATCGAAATATTTAATAATTAGCTCCTGGTGAGCATCTAAAAGTGTTATTGTTTTTAATCCCAGAATATGAGTAAGTAAATCCCATGGATTAATAGCAAAACAAAATTTCGTTATAAACCTTAGCTTTTAGACACTCAATTCTATAATTTTAACCTCAAGTAATCACAAAACCTATTACATGAAAACAGATATAAAACTTTTTAATATCTCTCTCACTGATACCTTCCTTTTGTTTGTTTTCATGAGTCTGGCAATAACCATTCTGCTATTTATTATTAGTGTATTTGAAGGTACACCCACTTTGCTTTATGAATCTACTCCCTGGTTTTACCAGTTATTATTTCCGTTACTATTTGCATTTTCCAATAACCTGGCAAATCGCAAAGGGAAGCTAACTTTTTCTGATGTTAATAATTCACAATCTCTTTTTGAACAGATCGATTCCTTTCTTCAACAAAAATACAATCGAATCAATCTATCGGACCATGAATTCAGTTATGTAAAAAGAAATAGTTGGGCACGATTTTTTGATTTCTTTCTAAGAGAAAACATTCGCATTTCAACCGCTAACAACAAAATAGTTATCTACGGCAAAAAGCATCAGTTTAACCGCATAGAAGTACAATTACAAAGAACTGAAGCTTATTCTTAGTGACATAACACATCGTATCTTTTTAGTTTTATAAATTTCTATCACCTTTATTCAATTTTGCACAAGAATAATACACATTTGTACAAGTGCTTCTTCTAAAATCAATGTATTTTTGATATTGCCCCTAGTTGTATTGCAGGGATTCTTTAGAAAATCATAAAACCACATTGATGTATCAAAAAAATATTTTAATCATCGCTTTGCTATTTGTAGCACTTCCTTTGTGTTTAAAGGCACAGGATATAAAAGACCGATATGCAAAATACGAAGCATTAAAATCGTTAACCAAAGACAAGGTTCTTCATGGAGCGTTCGAAACCCATTGGCTAAAAGAAGGCCATTCATTTTGGTATCATGTATTAACTCAAGAAGGCGTTAAGTACTATTTGGTTGATGCCTCAAAACAAAAAAAGAAAGAGATTTTTGATGTTAATACCTTATTGAAAAAGGTTTCAGCAGAATGCGGGGAAGATGTTTCGTACAACAATCTTGAAAATTTTAGTGTAGCCGATGATATCAAAACCTGCGAGTTTGTTTTCAATGGATGCAAATGGCAATACAGCATTCCTTCCTATAAGTTTATTAAGAAAGTTGAGTACACCAGACCCGAACCATACAATTGGACAATGGACCAGGTAGATCAAACCAATAATCCTCCGGTAATATCACCAGATGGTAAATGGCTGGCTTACATTAAAGACTACAACTTATTTATTAAAGACCTTTCAGATGAAAATGAAGTGGCTTTAAGCTATAACGGTGGCCTGGGTCTTTATTACTCCACTTACCTACAATGGTCGCCCGACAGCAAAAAAATTATGGCTTATCTGGTACAACCCGCTGAAAAGCATTTTGTGAATTATATCGAATCGAGCCCAACGACACAAAAGCAACCGTTTTATTCTTCAATCGAATATTACAAGCCAGGAGATGCTTTGCCACAATTTTACCCTTGTATTTTCAGTATTTCAGATAAAAAGATGATTTCATCATCGATGGATATGATACCCAATCAATACTCAATTGAAAATATCCGTTGGAGAAAGAATAGTGAAAGCCTGACATTTGAATACAACAAACGAGGACATCAGGTTTATCAGGTAATTGAAATGAATGCTGAAACGGGTAAAAACAGAATTCTGATTAATGAGACTTCGCCAACATTTATTGATTACAGTAGTAAGCGTTATCGTTACGATGTTAATGATGGCGAAGAAATTATCTGGGCTTCGGAACGCGATGGATGGAATCATCTTTATTTATTTGATGGAAGAACAGGAGAGGTAAAAAATAAAATTACGGATGGGAATTGGGTAGTTCGAAATGTAGTTAAAGTTAATCCAGAAAACAGAACAATCATTTTTGGTGCCAGTGGCAAAGAAACAGGCGATCCTTATTTAATCCATTATTACTCCATCGATTTTGATGGCTCCAATTTAAAATTATTGACTAAGGGTGACGGAAACCACAAGGTAAGTTTCTCAGCTGATTACAAATACATGGTTGACACCTGGTCGAAGGTTGATACTCCTCCAGTGACTGTTTTGAGAAATGCCTCAACAGGCGAACAATTGATGACTTTGGAAGAAGCTGATATTTCTCCCCTATTAGCCAATGGATGGAAGAAACCACAAATATTTTCAGCCAAAGGCAGAGATGGAAAAACAGATATCTGGGGTATGTTTTTAACTCCTTCCGATTTTGATCCTTCAAAAAAATACCCGGTAATTGAATACATCTATGCCGGCCCGCATAGCAGTCATGTTCCAAAAGATTTTAATGCCTATTATAACCGTTGCCGCCAATCATTGGCAGAAATGGGCTTTATTGTGGTGATGATTGATGGAATGGGAACATCCAACCGTTCAAAGGCTTTTCATGATGTTTGCTGGAAAAACCTGAAAGATGCCGGTTTCTCCGATCGCATTCTGTGGATGAAAGCTGCGGCTGAGAATTATCCATTTATGGATATCAGCAATGTTGGTATTTATGGAAAATCTGCCGGCGGTCAGAACTCAACAGGTGCCGTTTTGTTCCACCCTGAATTTTACAAAGTGGCTGCTTCGGTTTGTGGTTGCCACGATAACCGTATGGATAAAATATGGTGGAATGAGCAATGGATGGGATGGCCTATTGGTCCTGAATATGCCGAAAGCTCAAACGTTGATAACGCCTATCGTTTACAAGGTGATTTATTTCTAATAGTTGGTGAAATGGATCAGAATGTAGATCCTGCCAGTACCTATCAGGTGGCAGATGCATTAATAAAGGCAAATAAAGATTTCGACTTATTAACGCTACCCGGCAAAGGCCATGAGTGGGGTGGTGAATACGGAGAAAGACGTATTATCAATTACTTTATTGAAAAAATCATGCATCAATCACCTGTAAAAATGAATACAGTAGGTTTAGACCGCAGTTTGATTAAATCAGATATTGATATCGACAATTAACTTTTCTGATCCGGTCTCAATAACAGACAGTTTATTGGGACCAGATTTCTACCTGACATTTTCTTATATAACTTATCTATTCTGTACTCTTTTTTTGTTTCACTGTATCTTTGTATTAGTAAAAAAGAATCAAACAATGAGTATCCAGGATTTTATCATTCGTATGGTTATTGCAATGGCGGGTGGACTAATAATAGGTTTTGAAAGAGGCTGGCATCATAAATCAGCTGGTTTGATAACAAATACACTGGTGGCTGTTGGCTCAGCGCTCTTTGTAATGCTTTCAATAAATCTAACACAGGACGAAGGTGATGTAACCCGTATTGTTGGTCAGGTCGTAAGCGGCATATGCTTTTTAGGGGCCGGTATTATTTTTAAAGAAGGAATAACGGTGCATGGCTTAACAACGGCAGCAACAGTATGGTGTAGCTCTGCCATAGGCTGCTTTGCTGCAGCAGGCTATTACACCGAAACATTGATCGGAACCGTATTTATTTTAATCATTAACAATCTTCTTTTACCACTTGATAAAAAATTATCTGAGCGTGATAAATAGAAAGATATTGTCTCCTGTCAATTCTTTTTAAACAGTTCCTTCATACGATCCAAAACACTTTTATGATCTCGATTCTCTTTTCGTTCATCCCTCTTTGCCTTGCGATCTTCACGTCGTTTAATTCGCGTTGAATCAGGTCGGCCAAAACTATCAAATAAACGGTTTAGGATATCTTTATCAGGATCATCCAGAGAATAATCATCACACATAATACGATCTTTCATTTCTTCAGGAACCGGATAAAAAGAAGTTGCATAATATTCGCTCAACTGTGCATCTCGCTCCACCCGTTGCATAAAACGTGCAAATATTGGTAATGCCATATGCCCTCCACTTCCCAGAGCAGTTGAACGGAATCGAATGCTTGGCTGATCATTACCAACCCAGGCTCCTGCAACTAGTGAAGGCGTATAGCCAATAAACCATCCGTCTGAATTATCCTGTGTTGTTCCGGTTTTTCCTACTAACTCACTTTTAAGATTATATAAAGCTCTAAGATTACTTCCGGTTCCACGCTCCACCACACCTTTCATCATTTCAATAATGAAATATGCCACTTGATCGTCGTAAACCTGTCTACTTTGCTGTTCATTTTCATTTACATACAAAATATTGCCATTACGATCTTCAATACGCAACAACATTACCGGTTCTACCGGACGACCATAGTTAGGAAAAGTAGTATATGCTGATACCATTTCAAGTAATGAGATCTCTGCTGTTCCTAAGGCAATAGACGGCACTTCCGGTATCCTAGCTTCAATGCCCATGTTATGGGCCATATCTATGGCTTTATCAACCCCAATACGGGTAATAACCTTGGCACTAATAGTGTTAACCGATCTGGCCAACCCGCCTTTTAGCGTGTAATAACCTTCGTGATTACCGTCGCTATTCGATGGTTTCCAATTATCATATTCTTCATAAACCTGCTGTTCATTCGAAATCCATTCACAAGGCTCCATCCCATCAGCTAATGCTGCAGTATATACAATGGGTTTAAAAGTTGACCCCACTGGTCGTTGTGAGGTAACATGGTCGTATTGCGAAGTTTTATGATCGATACCACCAACCCATGCCAGAACGTGTCCATTCTTTGGATTAACTGCCACAAAGCCGGTATTGAGCATCATGAGGTAATGCTTCACTGAATCAACCGGACTCATGGATACCTTTTTTTCTCCGGCAGCCGTATAGATTGTCATTGAAACAGGCTTCTCCATCTCTTTAAAGATTTTCTCTTCTTTCCAGCCGGCATCTTCCATTAACTTGTAGCGTTTCGAATTACGCAATGCATCCAGGTATATATTGGGATGCTTCTCCCATGGATCGCGGTTTTTCCAATGACGTTCAAATTCCCCTTGTAATCGCTCCATTTGCTGATCGACAGCTTGCTCAGCATATTCCTGTAAGGTTGCATCAATGGTAGTGAAAATCCTTAATCCATCAGAATAAATATCATATTTATCGCCATACTTCTCTTCCAGTATTTTTTGTGCCAGAACACGAATCTTCTCTCTGAAATACGGTGCTATTCCTGTATTATGATCTATCCGATGATAGTTAAGAATCATTTTGCTTTGTTTCCACTTCTGATATTCAGTATCTGATAGAAATTTTTGCTCATTCATTCTTTTTAGAACAATATTTCGACGTTGAACACTCCTCTCCGGATGAAGCCGTGGATTATAAGCAGTGTTAGCAGCCAACATACCCACTAATGTTGCAGCTTCTGCCGGATTCAACTGTTTTGATTGTTTCCCAAAAAAACGGCGGGCAGCCATTTCTATACCAAAAATATCTTCACCAAAAGGAACAGTATTTAAATAAAGAGTAAGAATATCATCTTTACTATATGTATCCTCCAGTCGGGCAGCCGTAAATATTTCTTTTGTTTTACCTACCGGCAATGTTAAAAAACCAAGTCGTTTACGTGGATAAAGGTTCTTTGCCAACTGTTGACTAATGGTACTTCCTCCTCCTTGTGCTCTGTCACCCAGAAAAACACTTCGAAACAAAACCCTACCCAGACTGATAAAATCCAGTCCGTTATGCTCAAAGAATCGACTATCCTCAGTTGCAATTAATGCATTTTTTACATTGGGCGATACCTGATTGTTATCCACCGTAAGACGTTGTTCAACATAGTAACGCCCCATCAACTCATGATCAATTGAAAAAACTTCAGATGCTGTATTGTTCTGAATTTTTGCCAATTGATCCATCGATGGCAGACGACCAAAAATACCCAGATAAACAAAAAGTACGAATAATGAACCTGCCGCCAAAGCCATTGCAAACAACTTCAATAACAACAAGATTATCTTTTTCTTAGAGCTCGATTGTTTTGTTTTTTTATTTGTTGAACGCTTTCTGGTTGTATTCTTTTTAGCCGGCATCTATTCTTTTTTGAGTGCGGATAAAAATAATAAAGAATTTGGGGAAAGTGAAAATTTGAAGAATTGAGAAAGAATAAATATCGTTTTTAATATTTACAAAACATCTCCAATCTCATTATAAAACTGATTAAGGAAGCCTTCCATATATTCATGCCGCTGATTGGCAAATTGTCTGCCTGTTACAGTTTTCATCTGATCCTTTAACAATAAAAGCTTCTCGTAGAAATGATTAATTGTTGTGCCATTACTGTTTCTATACTCTTCGGCACTATTAAATTGCGCAGGTATTATTTTAGGATCGTAAAAATCTCGTCCCTTGTGCCCTCCATAACTAAAAGCCCTGGCAATACCAACAGCCCCAATGGCATCCAATCGGTCAGCATCCTGAACTATTCTGAACTCGAGCGAATCGAATTCATTTTCTGACCATCCTTTTGAGAAAGATAAATGACTAATAATTTGCATAATATGTTCCAGCACATTAGTGTCAATTCTCTCATTTTGTAACTTATCTCTTATCTCTAGCAACATTTGTTCTTCATCAAAGAATTTTGGGTCCGGAACATCATGCAATAAGACTGATAACTCAATCACTGTCCATTCACCTCCTTCAATCTGATGTATTTTTTTTGCATTTGCCAATACCCGTTCGATATGCCACCAATCATGACCGGCATCAACTGAAATGAGTTTTTCTTTGGCCCATTCCTCAATATTATTTCTTACCTGCTCTTTCATGATTACAAATATGCATCCGAAAAATGATAACTCTAAAATAAGCACAAAAAAAAACGGTGTTTCAAGAAATTTCTGAAACACCGCTTATTCGCTCTTTGAAAGTGATTATTTGGTCACTTTGGTCACATTCATCATTATTATTTATTGAATTCATAGTAGTACTTTTGATTTCCATAAGTTAACATTACTGAATAGCTTCCTGCTGGTAGCTTACTGATATCGAACATTCCTGAGTAAGAAGTTTCGCGTGGCAGACTTGAACTGTAGATTTCGTTTCCGTACAAATCATCAATGCTCATTGAGAAAGCTGATTTTTCGAAGTTAATGTGACTTACATAAAGGTTGTTACCGTCTTTTCTAACAAAAGGCTTAACTGCATTTGCTTGCTCTTCTGCTTTTGCCAATTTAGCTTTAGGTAGAACCAACTCACGATTACTTACATAAAACACCTCAGAAACTTTTGCATCTCCACTTTCGAAAACAACTTTGTATCTTCCATCTGCAAAAGATTTCAAGTCAAACAATTTTTGGAATGAAGAAGCATCACTTACAAATGGACTTGTATACAATACATAACCTTCGTCATCGTAAACTTTTACTTTAAAGCTACTGCTAGCATCACTTAATGCTGACACAACTGCATAATCAGTATCAAGATATTTACTGATAACTAATTTACCTTTTCCGAATGCACTGGTGGATAAAAACGCTATCGCAGCGATAGCAAAAACTCCTTTTAAAACACTTACCTTTTTCATAGTAATAAAATTTATAATTATTAATAATTTATTGTTGCCCCTACTTTGAATAGGTTGACATGACAAAAGTAGATGGTTTTTATAAAACAACAATACAAAAAAGGGGGCACAAGTGTTAAAAAAGCATTAAAGTTTAAATTTAATATGTATTTTGGGGGTACATTAGTAAAAAAGTGATTTTTAAGTGTGTTTTAGATAATTTTTTAGGGGGTTGATTCAAAAAAAGTAAAAATGAGTGATTTTTTAAATAAAAATAAGACCTAAAAGTCGTATTTATTATTTTTAGGGTAGAAACAAAGCCTTTTTAGTTGTTAAAATACATTTAGATTGGATAGCTTGTCTTAATAAATGTGAAGTTTTGCGGCAGCCATAACTAAATATTATAAGAATTTTTGAGCTATAAAATTATAATCTGATAGTATAAAGTTGAGTTATTGAATAAATTTCATAAATCAACTTTCCAATAATTCAAAAATTGCTTTTTCAATTCCTTCTTTATCGAATCCACACACCCCATACAATTCTGTTTGCGTACCATGTTCAATAAACTCATCAGGCACACCTAAGCGCTTTACTCTTGCCCGATAACCATTATCAGCCATAAATTCAAGTACAGCACTTCCTAAACCACCTACAACAGTACCATCTTCGATGGTAACAATGCGTTTATGCTTTTGGAAGACTTCATGAAGCAACGCCTCATCCAATGGCTTAACAAAACGCATATCGTAATGCGCTATGGTTAAATTATCTCTTTCGATCTTTGCAATGACCTGTCCAGCTTTCACTCCAACAGGACCAATAGAAAGAACAGCCAAATCTTTACCATCTTTTAGTTTTCGTCCTGTTCCTATTTTAATTTCAGTCATTGGTTGCTGCCAATCGATATTGGAGCCAATTCCGCGGGGATACCTTATTGAAAAAGGACCCTTATCAGGCAACTGAGCCGTATACATTAAATTACGTAATTCAATTTCATCCATCGGAGACGAAACAACCAAATTTGGAACGCCCCTGAAGAATGACAAATCGTATACACCATGATGAGTAGCCCCATCTGCTCCTACAAGTCCGCCTCTATCTAAACAAAAAACAACATTAAGTTTTTGCAATGCAACATCATGAATAACCTGATCGAAAGACCGTTGCATAAAAGAAGAATAGATATTACAAAAAGGAACATAGCCTGCAATTGCCAATCCTGCTGAAAAAGTTACAGCATGCTGCTCTGCTATTCCAACATCAAATGCACGATCAGGCATCTTCTCCATCATAATATTTAGACTACATCCTGATGGCATAGCAGGTGTAATACCAACAATCTTCTCGTTCTTTTCAGCCAATTCAACAATCGTCTGACCAAAAACATCCTGAAATTTAGGCGGTTTAGGTACAGAAGAAGTATTTGATTTAAGTAATTCTCCCGTTAGCTTATCAAACTTATCACCCACAGCATGCCAGGCTGTTTGATTTTCTTCAGCAAATTTAAATCCTTTACCTTTTTTGGTAATTACATGAAGCACTTTAGGTCCTTTAATGTTTTTCAAATCACTCAACACCCGAGTTAAGTGCTGTACATCATGACCATCAACCGGACCAAAGTACCTTATATTAAGACCTTCAAAAATATTTGTCTGTTTGGTTAATAAATTCTTTAACGAATTATTAAGCTTGGTAATCATTTCCTTAGAACGTGGTCCGGCAAGCTTCATCTTTTCCAAAGCCTTAAAAGCTTCAGATCTCAGTTTATTATATGTTCCAGAGGTGGCAATATCAACAAGGTATTCACTAAATCCTCCAACATTTGGATCAATGGCCATATTATTATCATTTAATATAACCGTCATATTCGACTTTAAAGCCGACATATTATTTAACCCTTCAAATGCCATACCGGCAGTCATAGCTCCATCACCAATTATAGCAACCACCTGTTGTTGATCATCACCTCGCATTGAAGCCGCAGTAGCAATGCCAACACCAGCAGAAATCGAAGTTGAAGAATGCCCTACTCCAAAGGCATCATATTCGCTCTCAAAAATATTTGGAAAGCCGCTTAAGCCTTTAAATTTACGGTTGGTATAAAATCGATCCCTACGACCTGTAAGTATTTTATGTCCATACGCCTGATGACCCACATCCCAAATAATTTTATCGTAAGGCGTATTAAATACATAATGAAGAGCAACCGTTAGTTCTACTACACCTAAACTGGCTCCAAAATGACCTGGATTACATGAAAGAGCATCGATAATAAACTCTCTCAACTCATTACAAACCTGAGGAAGAAACTCTGAATCGATTTTCTTTAAATCATCTGGAGAATTGATAGTATCCAATAAACGGCTTGAGCCTTCGTTCATATTATTATAATCTAATACTTGGGTTGCGTTGACAAATGTCAAAAATGCATTTTGCCCGACAAAGATAATTTATAATCTTTGAGTTGAAAAATTACATATTATGAAGAAGTGGATTTTAGTAAGTTTTATAGCAATTGTTTATTCAACAGCCTGTATTCCATTGAAACAATATCAGGAAACCGCTGACAGAGCCAACCAATTGGATCAAGAAGCCGGAATACTCAGATCAGAAAATGAGGAATTGAAGGTTAGCAAGAACGAACTTTCAGCCGAAGTTCAAAGATTAAAAAAACAAATCGAACAACTTCTTCAGGACACTACCAACCTAAGTCGTAGGCTTCAAAAAGAACAATACAAATATGCCGATCTTAACAAAAGCTACACTGACGCATTACAAAAATTCAAAAACTCATCAGGCAGCGATGCCGACAATAAAGAATTATTAGCCTTTTTACAAAAACTACAGGAAGAGCTACAGGCACGCGAAGACGCACTCCATAAAGCAGAGACCGATCTGCTTAAACAACAAAAAGAGCTGGCAGCCTCAAAAAGCCAAATGGAATCTCAAAACTCAAGGTTACAGGAATTAGAAAAAGCTCTACAACAAAAAGACAATGCCCTTTTAGCCCTAAGAAAAAGTATCAATGATGCCCTAACTGGTTTTTCAAGCGACGAATTGAAAGTTCATATGAAGGACGGGAAGGTTTATGTATCACTTGAAGAGAAATTACTATTCCAATCAGGCAGCTACCAGGTGAATACTCAAGGAGCTGAAGCACTAAGAAAAATAGCACGTGTTCTTGAAGAAAATAAGAATATTGAAATAATTGTCGAAGGGCACACAGATAAGGTTCCATTTAAAAGTGGTGTACTGTTGGATAACTGGGATTTAAGTGTCAAACGAGCTACTTCCGTGGTGAGAATCATGCTTGACAATAGTCAAATAGACCCTTCCATGATTTCTGCATCAGGAAGAAGCGCTTTTCTACCAGTTAAAGATGGTTCAGATGCCGCCTCATTACAAGCTAATCGAAGAACAGAAATTATTCTCACACCAAAAATGGATCAAATTCTGAATTTATTGGAAAATAAATAATGGTAAGAATAAAAATACTTGAAGCTTGGGCTATTCTTAGGGTTTTAAACTTCAAAAGAATAGCCAATGCTTTTAAGACTATCCTTAACTACTACCTGACCCAAATTACAAAGTATGCAATTATTAAACACCAACCGTTAGCTCTTTCCATTGAACCAACAAGCATTTGCAACCTTAAATGCCCCGAATGCCCAACGGGAACCAATACACTTTTAAGACCTCGTGGAAAAATTTCGTTGGTTGAATACAAAAAAATCATAGACCAACTACCCAAAGAACTCATTTACCTCAACCTTTATATCCAGGGAGAACCAACCATGCACCCTGACTTTCCGGAATTAATACAATTGGCCAATAATAAAAACCTCTATACCTCAACCTCAACTAATGGACACTTTATAACACCAGCTCTTGGTAAAAAAATTGTCGAATCTGGCCTTACAAGAATTATCTTTTCTGTTGATGGCACAACTCAAGAGAGTTATGAAAAATACAGAATCGGAGGTAGTTTACATAAAGTAATTGAAGGCATTAAAAACATTACTTCTGCCAAAAAGAAATTAAAAAAAAGATACCCATTGGTTATCATTCAATTCCTGGTATTTAAACACAACCAACACCAATTAGAAGAAATAAAGAAAATTGCGAAGGATTTATCTGTTGATAAACTTGAATTTAAAACTGCCCAATTTAACAATTACAGTGACAGCCCTGTTGAACCTCCTACAATCGAACGCTTTCGCCGATACGAAAACACGCATCGATTGAGAATAAAAGGAAAAATGCTAAATAAATGCTGGCGTCAATGGCATTCAGCCGTTATCACCTGGAATGGCAAAGTTGCCCCATGTTGTTACGATAAAGATGCAATTTATCTATTAGGAGACATTACCACCAACAACTTTTCCGAAATATGGAAATCGAAGGAAAGCCAGCTGTTCAAAACTAACATTCTACAGAATAAAAAAAACATCAGCATGTGTCACAATTGTCCCGAAGGGAGAAGCTTTTGGTCATAATTAGGTCAGTTTCAAAGCATCCTGTTCAACCGTATAATAAATATTCAAAATTGTTAATAAGTTGTTACCTACTTTTTCTTTTTAAACCTTAGAATAACTATTAGAAATAATTACCTTTAGCAAGGTAAGATTAACTAACCCATTATGGTCACACACAAGTAAAGCCTTAATCAATTCATGGCAAAGAGTAAAGGTTCAAGGCTAGTAAGGGAAATAGATGTGTTTATCCGTAGGCGCTTAGGTCCTTCATCCACACCAACTGGAGATGGCCTTCACTACTGGCGTGAGCGCATATTCCATTATTTCTCCATTGGAGTCTTGTTTTTTGGCCTTGTAGTTTATCTATATCTGGGACTCACCTTTATTCAGGAAGAAGCATATACCAACGCAGTTTTCACCACCTTTGTTTTCTTATCGGCTGTTTTTGTGACCTCAGTCAGATCATTACCTTTTAAATTCAGGGTTGGATGGATATTGTTTTTAATTTATTTGATAGGCATTTACCAAGTTCTCAAAGCAAATAATTCAGCTGTAGGATACATGTTTTTACTTTCCTACACACTTATGGCCGGCATTCTTGTAGGTCAGAAAAGCGCATGGCTATCCATCCTGATTTCTACTGTTTCACTAACAGTTTCTGCAGTACTGTTGTATGTACCAATAATTAAAATCCCTTACGAACCAGCCATACCTTTTATGGATTTCCTGCGACTTGCAGTCGTTTTCACTATAGTTATTCTTATCACCCTCCTACCGCTTAACAGCTTATTAAACGGCATGTTGTTCAGTCTTAAAAAAGAGCAACGATTCAGAAGATTACTACGCCGTGAACATGAAAACCTTGTATTGGCAAAAAGAAAAGCCGAGGAAAGTGACCGCCTCAAGACTTCTTTCTTGTCGAACATGTCGCACGAAATCAGGACCCCGATGAATGCCATTTTGGGATTCTCAAATCTATTGTCTCATCCAGAGATTGATACTACCGAAAAAGAGGAATTTGTTAATCTTATCAAAATAAACGGAAAAAACCTCCTGACACTGGTAGAAGATATAATAGATATCTCAAAACTGGACAGTGGACAATTACAAATCAAGAATGGCCCTTGTAAACTTCATTCGTTAATGTCGGATATTTTTGAAAATTTCCATGAAGACATTAAACGTAGAGGATTATTTAACCTAAAGCTGTACCTTAAAGAAGGAGTTAGTGATAATAACATTCTTATACTCACTGACGAACACAGACTGAAACAAATTCTGGTAAACCTGATTGGTAATGCCATTAAATTTACCGAACGTGGTTTTATCGAATTTGGATATACGCAAATCGAAGATCAGTTTCTGCAATTCTATGTTAAAGACACAGGCATTGGGCTTCCTCGAGGCAAAGAAAACGAAATTTTTGAACGTTTCTCTAAATTTAACAATGACAAGCAACGCCTCTATGGAGGAACCGGTATTGGACTTTCAATTGCCAAACATCTGGTAGACTTATTAGGCGGAGAAATATGGGTCGAATCGGAAGCAATGATTGGAACAACATTCTATTTCACGCTACCTTACCACCGACTAATGAACCAAAAGCTTGAAGAAGATAAAAAAAGAGAGGCTATTCGGGACTTCAATTGGGAAGGCAAAACATTCCTTGTGGCCGAGGACGAAGAAGACAACTTCAGATACATAGAAGTCGCACTGGCATTATCCAATGCTAGTCTGATCTGGGCAAAAGACGGACAGGAAGCTGTAAATGTATTCCGAAAGGTCAATAATATAGACCTTGTATTGATGGATATTAAGATGCCGTTAATGGATGGATATACAGCAACCCGCGAGATTAAGAGCATCAGTAAAAATGTTCCGGTAATTGCTCAAACAGCTTATGCTCTCTCTGAAGAAAAAGAAAAATCGAAAGAGGCTGGTTGTGACGACTACATTGCCAAACCAATTGGTTACGAAGACTTATTGCTGACTATCAACAAGTACGTACCCGGGAACAGAAATCAAGCTTAAGCAAATATGAACCTTAAATCGCCGTACAAAATTATTGTCGGCATGATACATGTGGGTGCACTTCCTGGTACACCTCATAATCAATCATCGGTAAAGGAAATTGTAAAGAAAGCTGTATCCGAGGCAAACCTCTATCAAAATGCAGGTATTGATGCGATTATGATAGAGAATATGCATGATATTCCTTATTTGAACAAAGAGGTTGATCATGAAATTACGGCAGCGATGGCAGTTATTGCCAACGAGATCAGAAGAAATATCAGTATTCCTTTAGGTATTCAGATTTTAGCAGGGGCCAACAAACAGGCTTTGGCGGTTGCTCATGCAAATGATCTGGACTTTATTAGGGCTGAAGGATTTGTTTTTTCTCATATTGCCGATGAAGGACTGATGAATAGCTGTGCCGGTGAATTATTAAGGTATCGTAAATTAATCGGTGCTGAAAAAATAAAGATCTTTACCGATATCAAAAAGAAACATTCTTCCCATGCTATTACGTCTGATGTTTCACTTCTTGAAACGGCAAAAGCAGCAGAATTCTTTTTGAGTGATGGAATTATTATTACAGGCAATCGCACCGGTGAAGCTGTTGAACCGGCTGATCTGGCCGGTTTAAAATCTGCACTTAAATCACCTATTCTAATAGGATCAGGAATTACAGCTGACAACATTGAAACCTATTGGCATCAGGCAGATGTTTTTATTATTGGCTCCCATTTCAAATACGATGGGAAATGGACAAACGATGTTGACATTGAACGCATCAAAACATTCATGAGTAAAGTTAAAAACTTAAGGCAATAAAAAACCCCGATAAAAATCGGGGTTACCATATATTATTATTGAGGTTATACAGTAAGAATATCCTTTTCTTTCACCTCAAACATTTCATCAATCTTCTTAATAAAGGCATCGGTCATCTTTTGAACATCTGCTTCTGCATCTTTCTCTAAATCTTCCGACAGACCATCTTTCTTCATTCTCTTTAATTCTTCGTTGCTATCCCGACGAGCGCTGCGAACACTTACTTTAGCATCTTCACATTCTTTTTTCGCCTGTTTTACTAAATCACGTCTGCGCTCCTCTGTTAACGGCGGAATATTAATACGAATTATCTCACCATTATTATCTGGATTTAATCCTAAATTAGCAACTAAAATTCCCTTTTCAATAGCTCCGATTAATTGCTTTTCCCAGGGTTGAATCGCAATTGTTCTTGGATCAGGAGTACTTAAGTTTGCAACCTGCGAAAGTGGACTCATACTACCATAGTATTCAACTAATACCCCTTCAAGCATTTTTGGATTGGCTTTACCGGCACGAATCTTGGCCAGTTCGTTGTCAAGATGCTCCAGAGCCTTTTCCATTCTTTCTTTGGTATCTTCCAGTACTAATTCAATTTCTTCTTGCATGGTCGTAAATGTATGATTGTTTTACTCTATCATCAACAAAAGTATAAAACTTTAGACGAATATAAAAAGCCTTCATTAAAAGCACATTTATTTTTACTTGCCAGAAATACAGTTTAAAGATTTTCACAACCTTATTCACCATATATCATATTGACATTTTCTAACAAAATTTTCCCTCCTCGTTCTTTTTTGCCTTGAAAGTAATTACACTGAGCTCACTTCTTAATCATATCAGTGATTTTATAGTCCATTTATCTTGTAAAGTTTCGATTTTATAATTTGCTAGAGCCAATTCAGTGATTATTTAAAGATAATGTAAAGTTCCACTCAAAACATTTTATTAACTTTACTCAAACTGTTTTAACCCGCCGAAAACAATACTAGTTACGTATGATTTATATGTAAATGAACACCTTAAATAAATGGTAAATTGTAATAATATTTGTTAAAATTTAGTCGATCAGAAAGTGGAAAATCAAGAATTAATTAGAATTGATATAAATAGAGAATTTTTTCTTTATTATTGCTTGCCAAAAGGCACTTTCACATTTACATTTGCACACTTAAAAATCAAAAATTAATTACACAATTCAATAAATTTTAAAAGGATTCTTATGGGTACTTTTTTCGGTTCCTCGATTGGAAGAAAATTCATGATGGGTGCATCAGGACTTTTCTTGATTATCTTTCTGATAGTCCATTTATCCATTAACTTATGTTTGTTGGTTCCAGATGGCGGCGAAACATTTAACATTGCTGCTAATTTCATGGCTTTACCACTTATTAAGTTTGGATTACAACCGGTGTTGGCTTTAGGTTTTATTGTGCACATTGTTTATGCAGCTATTTTAACTGCACAAAACAATAAAGCACGAGGAAATGCTAAATATTCCTCAGGCAACAACACTAAAGAAGTAATGTGGGCATCAAAAAACATGGGCATTTTAGGTATTGTTGTTCTTGCCTTCTTAACTGTTCACGTTTACGATTATTTTGTGCCTCTTCAAATTACAGGTACAGCTCCAGAAGTTCATGGCACTCACATGCATGACACGTACACACTTGTAAAAAACAATCTGCAAAATCCTGTTAAGGCCATTTTATATATAATTGGCTGCTTAGGATTAGCCTTACACCTGACACATGGTTTTTGGTCAGCATTCCAAACTGTTGGTTTAAACAACGGAATCTGGCGTAAGCGTTGGACCATCATCGGAACAATCTTTGCATGGGCTGTAAGTCTCGGTTTCTGTGTTATTGTTGTTGCAATGTTATTGTCATAATTTAATTAATTATTAAGATATGAAATTAGATTCTAAGATACCCGAAGGGCCATTGGCCGAAAAGTGGTCTAAATATAAAGCCAACCAGAAACTGGTTAACCCCGCTAATAAGCGTAAACTGGATATTATTGTTGTAGGAACAGGTTTAGCGGGAGCTTCAGCTGCTGCCTCTTTTGGAGAAATGGGGTTCAATGTAAAGAACTTCACTATTCAGGATTCACCTCGACGTGCTCACTCTATTGCAGCACAGGGAGGTATCAATGCGGCCAAAAATTATCCAAACGATGGTGACTCAGTACACCGTTTATTTTATGATACCGTTAAAGGTGGTGACTACCGTGCTCGTGAAGCTAACGTACACCGTTTAGCTGAAGTAAGTAACGACATCATTGACCAATGTGTAGCTCAGGGTGTACCTTTCGCACGTGAGTACGGAGGTTTGCTTGACAACCGTTCCTTTGGTGGTGCTCAGGTTAGTCGTACTTTCTATGCAAAAGGACAAACTGGCCAGCAGTTGTTAATTGGTGCTTACCAGGCTTTAATGCGCCAGGTAAATGCAGGAACAGTTAATCTTTATACTCGCACAGAGATTGTTGACATTGTGATGGTTGACGGTAAAGCTCGTGGTGTTATTGCCCGCGACCTTGTAACCGGCGAATTCCAGCGTCATTTTGGTCATGCTGTTGTATTGGCTACAGGTGGATACGGAAACACATTCTTCCTTTCTACCAATGCAATGGGATCAAATGGTTCAGCAGCGATTAAGGCTTATCAAAAAGGTGCATTGTTTGCAAACCCATGTTTTGCTCAGATTCACCCAACCTGTATTCCTGTGCACGGTGAGTTCCAGTCGAAACTTACTTTGATGTCGGAATCATTGCGTAACGATGGTCGTATCTGGGTTCCTAAAAAGAAAGAAGATGTTGATGCTATCCGTGCAGGAAAGCTGAAACCAAAAGATATTAAAGAAGAAGATCGCGACTACTATTTAGAGCGTCGCTACCCTGCATTTGGTAACCTTGTGCCTCGTGACGTTGCATCTCGTGCAGCTAAAGAACGTTGTGATGCAGGTTTTGGTGTAGGTGCAACAGGATTAGCTGTTTATCTTGATTTCAAATCAGCTATTGAGCGTTTAGGTGAAGATGCAATTCGTGCCCGTTACGGAAACTTATTCCAGATGTACGAAAAGATTGTTGATGACAATCCATACGAAACACCAATGATGATCTATCCTGCTATCCACTATACAATGGGTGGTATTTGGGTTGATTATGAATTACAAACAACTATCCCTGGTTTATTTGCAGCCGGAGAAGCTAACTTCTCTGATCACGGAGCAAACCGTTTAGGTGCTTCAGCTTTAATGCAAGGTTTAGCCGATGGTTATTTCGTTCTTCCATACACTATTCAGAACTATCTGGCTGATGATATTTCAACACCACGTATGACCGGTGAAGAAAAAGAGTTCGTCGAAGCAGAAAAAACTGCAAAAGATAAATTCGCAAAATTATTGGCAATTAAAGGAAATCGTTCTGTTGACAGCATCCACAAAGAACTAGGCCTAGTGATGTGGGATTTTGTTGGAATGGCACGTACCAAAGAAGGATTAGAAACTGCTATCGAGAAAATTGCAGCAATCAAGAAAGAATTCTATTCAAATGTTCGTATCCCAGGATCATCAGAAGGAATGAACGTAGAATTAGAAAAAGCCTCTCGTTTGGCTGACTTTATTGAGATTGGTGATTTGATGGCACGCGATGCACTGAATCGTGAGGAATCTTGTGGTGGTCACTTCCGCGAAGAGTTCCAAACAGAAGAAGGTGAAGCAAAACGTCAGGATGACAAATTTGCATACGCTGCTTGTTGGCAATACCAGGGTGAGGAAAAAGCTCCTGAGTTAATTAAGGAAGACCTTACTTTTGAAGTGGTAAAAGTTGCTCAACGTAATTATAAATAATCTCACAGGTCATTAGTTTCAATAGTTAAACAGAGAAAAATGGAAAATAATATAAATTTGACTCTAAAGGTTTGGCGTCAGAACGGGCCTAAGGATAAAGGTCGTTTTGAAACATACAAATTAGAGAAAGTATCTACCGACAGTTCATTCCTTGAAATGATGGACATCTTGAATGAGCAGTTGGTAAACGAAGGCAGTGAACCAGTTGCTTTTGATCACGATTGTCGTGAAGGTATTTGCGGTATGTGTTCATTATACATCAACGGACGTCCGCATGGACCAGATGATGATGTTACTACTTGTCAGTTGCACATGCGTAAGTTCAAAGACGGTGAAACCATCACCATTGAGCCATGGCGTTCTGCTGGTTTCCCTGTAATTAAAGATTTGATTGTTAACCGTAGTGCTTTCGATCAGATTATTGCAGCTGGTGGTTACACATCTGTAAGTACTGGTGGTGTACCTGATGCCAATGCTATTCCTATTCCTAAGGATGATGCTGATGAGGCTATGGATGCAGCTTCATGTATTGGATGTGGTGCTTGTGTAGCAACTTGTAAAAACGGATCAGCAATGTTGTTCGTTTCAGCAAAAGTTAGTCACCTGGCTTTATTACCTCAAGGTAAAGTTGAAGCTGCCCGTCGTGCTAAAAACATGGTTGCAAAAATGGATGAATTAGGTTTTGGTAACTGTACCAATACCGGTGCTTGCGAAGTTGAATGTCCTAAGAGTGTTTCAATTTCAAATATCGCACGTTTGAACCGTGAATTTTTAAAAGCTAAATTTCAAGACTAAGGCTTGAAGCTTTTTATACTCCTCCAACCACCTTTCATTGGAAAGGTGGTTTTTTTTTGCACTTCATTTCCGACCAAACGTTATTTCATTAGAATTTAACTTGTTAATAATATGTATTTTTTCTATTTTAGGTGCGAATAGGTTCCATTTAAACTGATTGACTATGCCATATCGTCGTCTACCTAATACTGATCAAGCCCGATTAAGAGCCATGAAGGCCTTACAGTTAAAAGGGATGCAGGAGAATCCTTTCGAATTAGCTTTCTCGCAAAAATTATTTTTAGAGCTTCAATCTTTCTTACCACAGTTTGAACAAGCCATCAATCAATACAACTTTAGTAAAGACAGACAGGCTAAATATGGTAAACTTTTATCAGATCAGTTTAAATCGGCCAGGTTATACATTTCTCATTTTATACAGGTATTTAACTTTTGTGTAGCCCGTAAAGAAATCAAACCTGAAACCAGAAAATTGTTTGGACTGACAGAAGATGACAAGTCAGTTCCTGAGATGGGAACAGAACAACAACTATTACAAATTGGGAAAGACCTGATAGAAGGCGAAGAGCGTCGCATGTCGCAAGGAGGAACCCGTATCTACAATCCATCAATTGCAGTTGTAAAAGTTCAGTTCGAAAAATTTAAGGAGTATTATAATAATCACAAAAACTTACTGGTTACAACCCAAAAGATGCATGAAAAGGTAGTGATGCTACGTCAGAATGCAGATAATATTATTCTATCGGCCTGGAATGCCATTGAAGCTAAATTCGAAAGTCTATCACCTGAAGAGAAGAGGAAAAAAGCTACTCAATACGGAATCGTTTATTTTTTAAGGAAACACGAAAAAGAACAACAGGCCGAATAGTTTTTCAGTCTAAGAAAACAGAATTGATTATTCGAACCTATTAATGAGCAAACTAATTTACTTTAGTAACTCCACCCGAAACAATAAATTTCATTACATCAGCTGAGTTCGCATCTAATGGCTGAACCTTATCCGAAGGAACAATATATAATTCACCAAGTACTCCATAGGAACTTGGAAGATATACAGCAATCTTATCCTTTATACCAATATCTTCAAGGTCCAATGCTGTTATAAAACCTAATCGGTGTAAAATTCCCTCCTTATCCAATGTCACCATTACCGGTTTTTCAAATTTACGCTCCTTACCAACAAAGGCTGAAAGCAAGTCCTTAACAGAACTGTAGATCATCTTAATTAAAGGAGCTTTTTTTAACAAGAGATCAAATGCACTGGAAATAGGTGATGTTATCAGTTTTTGTCCAATAAAACCAATTAACGTTACAGTTGAAAGAATAATTAATAAGCCAATTCCAGGAAAACTAAATTTCGAAAATGTTCCATGTTCAAAAATCTCCAGATTACGAAGAAGCCCATCTAACCATACAAATGCAATTACAAAAACATAAAGTGTTACAGCAATGGGAGCAATATAAAGAATACCTTGTAAAAAATAACTTATCAGTTTCTTCATTCTATTTATGATTCGGGTGTTTGAAAACAATAGAAATTAATACGCAATATTATAAAATTAGTTGCCACCCGCCATCTGCTGACGTATTTTTTTAGGCAATCCTGCAACTATCAGGTTATACGAATCATCAATCCATTGAAATAAAATCTCATCTTTAAGCGTTCCATCTAGGATTACGGTATTCCAATGTTTTTTACTCATGTGATATCCCGGCAAAACACAACTATATTGTTCGCGCAACTCAACAGCTTTTTCAGGGATACATTTAAGGTTTATTCTGAAATCCTCTTCAAGATCAGTTAACGCAAACATTTTACCAGCTACTTTAAAAACCAATGTTGATTCGTCAAATGGAAATTCTTCCGTTACCATTTCCTTCTTTAAACAATACTCCCTGAATTCTTCGATGTTCATAAAATCTTTTTATAAGCCTGGATGAAACGCCTCCTTTAAATATTCAATTTCCCAATCCCCATTATCAGGAATGACTGTAACCACATCGAAACGCACCTCATTATCAATATCATTCTCAATAATATAAGCTTCGGTAGCTTCTACTATAAAACGGATTTTAGATGTAGTTATCGCTTCTTTTGGATGCTCCCAACCATCACTTGTCCGAGTTTTTACTTCTATAATCACAAGTTGATTATCATCATAGGCAATCAAATCCAATTCCTTCTTATTATATCGCCAGTTACGTTCTACAATCACAAACCCCTTCTCTGCAAGATACCTGGCTGCAACTTCCTCCCCTACCTTTCCCAGTTCATTGTGATCTGCCATTTCAAAATTTTATTTTGACATCGCAATTACATGCCGACATAGTAATACGTTTACCCAACACCAAAGGCATGTTAATATTTCCGTGTCCGGCAGGAAATCCAAAAATTACAGGATAATCATATTCACTTACGGCTTCTTTTATTATCTCATAAGCAGTTAAACCAAACTTCTTATCATTATCTTTCATTTCGGTAAACTGACCAACAATTAAACCACTCAATTGCTTTAGGTAACCACTTAACTTTAAATTATACATCATTCGATCGAGATTGTACAAATATTCCGACACATCTTCAATAAACAAAATCTTTCCATGTGGTTCTGCATCATAAGGTGTTGATCTCAATGCCTGAATCAGTGATAAATTACCTCCAATCAATAAACCTTCAGCGTCTCCATTTCGGTTAAGTAGGTGAGGTTTGAATTTATATGTTGGTAGTTCTCCGTGCAAAATCTTAAATAATTGCAGCATATCCTCATCATCTTTCGATTTATCCGGAAAATTCTTTGGCATGGGCCCGTGGATTGATGCTATCTTTAATTCATTCTGCAGACGGGCATGCAAAACGGTAATATCACTGTATCCAACTATCCATTTTGGATTATCAAGAAAATGAGAAAAATCCAGCTTATCAATTATTCGCCCGGTACCATAACCTCCCCTTGAACAAAAAATGGCATCAATGTCCGTACGGTTTAGCATCTTCTGCAAATCAGATGCACGATGTTCGTCATTACCGGCAAACTGGTGATAGGCATTCCCGGCATTTTCTCCAACCACTACTTTGTATCCAAGACTTAGCAGAAATTTTTCAGCAAAGTGTATGGTTTCTGAATCGATCTTACCTGCAGGCGATACAATACCAATGGTTGAACCTTTTGTTAACGATTTTGGAAATATCATACTTCTCATCATCAATTATCACGAACAAAACATCAAAACCCTTTTTTACATGTTGCATTTGGTGATGATGCTCTAATCTTATTACTAATTTTAAATAGTTTGCATATCTTTGTGAAGTTAATAAAATGCCCCGAATGATGCGGGGTTTTGTTTTGATTTATATTACCCAACCATAAAACAATTCAGACGGAATGAAGACGGGAAATTTTAAAAGAACACTGGTAACTACAGCATTACCATACGCCAACGGACCTGTTCATATCGGACACCTTGCCGGAGTTTATGTGCCTGCTGATATTTATGTGCGTTACCTGCGTTTGAAGAAGGAAGATGTAATTTTAATTGGAGGATCGGATGAACATGGTGTTCCTATCACTCTGAAAGCTAAAAATGAAGGTGTAACTCCGCAGGATATTGTTGACAAGTACCATGGAATTATCAAAGACTCATTTGAGAAGTTTGGAATTTCATTCGATATCTATTCCCGCACAACCTCAAAAACTCATTACGAAACGGCTTCTGAGTTTTTCAAAACATTATATGAAAAGGGTGAGTTTATTGAGAAGGAGTCTGAGCAATACTACGATGAAGAAGCCAAACAATTTTTGGCCGACAGATATATTACCGGCACCTGTCCTCATTGTAAGAGTGAAGGAGCCTATGGTGATCAGTGTGAGAGTTGTGGTACATCGTTAAATGCAACGGATCTGATCAATCCTCGTTCGGTTATTTCGGGCAGCACTCCTGTTATTCGTACTACCAACCACTGGTATCTGCCTTTGGATAAACACGAGCCATTTTTAAAAGAATGGATCCTGGAAGGACATAAGGAATGGAAATCTAATGTTTACGGGCAATGTAAATCATGGATCGATCTTGGACTACAGCCACGCGCCGTAAGCCGCGATTTAGATTGGGGAGTTCCTGTACCTGTTGAAGGTGCTGATGGTAAAGTTTTATACGTTTGGTTTGATGCTCCAATCGGATATATATCTGCAACAAAAGATTTAACTCCGGAGTGGGAAAAATACTGGAAAGATCCCGAATCACGCATGTTGCATTTCATTGGTAAAGACAATATTGTTTTCCATTGTATTGTTTTCCCATCTATGTTGAAAGCTGAAGGAAGTTATATATTACCTGAGAATGTTCCGGCTAACGAATTCCTGAATCTTGAAGGTGATAAGATCTCAACATCACGAAACTGGGCTGTTTGGTTGCATGAATATTTGGTTGATTTTGAAAATAAGCAGGATGTATTAAGATATACTCTTACAGCGAATGCTCCTGAAACAAAAGACAATGATTTTACCTGGAAAGATTTTCAGGCTCGTAATAACAACGAACTGGTTGCCATACTTGGAAACTTTGTAAACCGCGCCGTAGTGTTAACTCATAAATACTACGATGGGAAAGTTCCTGCCGCTGGTGAATTGAATGATTTCGATACTGAAACATTAAATGAGATTCCGGCAATCGTTAAGCGCGTTGAAGAAGCTTTGGATAATTTCCGTTTCCGTGAAGCTGTGCGCGAAGCAATTAATTTATCGCGTCTGGGTAATAAATACCTTGCCGATACTGAGCCATGGAAATTGATTAAAACGGATCCTGAGCGTGTAAAAACAATCATGAATATTGCATTGCAGATTACAGCCAATATTTCCATTCTGATTGAACCATTTTTACCGTTTACTGCAAAGAAAATGCAAGACATGCTTAACCTGGCTGATTTAGACTGGACAGCATGTGGTAATTTAACCTTACTTGAAACTGGTAAGGAAATCAACAAACCTGAATTGTTATTCGAAAAAATAGAAGATGATACTATTCAAGCTCAACTTGATAAGTTGCAACAAACAAAATTAAACAATGAAGCGGCTAATAAAACTGCTGCTCCTGCAAAGGCAAATATTGAGTTTGACGATTTTACAAAAATGGACATCCGAGTTGGAACCATTATAGAGGCTGAAAAAGTGGCAAAAACCAAAAAATTGCTTCAATTAAAAGTTGATACCGGAATCGATCAACGCACCGTTGTTTCAGGAATTGCTGAATATTTCGAACCTGAAGCAATCATTGGTAAACAAGTAAGTATTTTGGTTAATCTGGCTCCACGTAAAATACGGGGGATCGAATCTCAAGGTATGATTTTGATGGCTGAAGATGCAACTGGTAAGCTTGAATTTATTTCACCTGCCAATTTGGTTAAACCAGGATCTGAAATCAGATAATCTCGATAAATACATAAACAAAAAGGTCCGCTGGTGCGGACCTTTTTTGCTTCAATGTGCTTCAATATTTCAAGTTAGACTTGACAAATAAACTATTGCTTTAAAACCCAAACAGTTTTAAAATTTTCCTGCAATCGATAATTTTTCATTGAATTAACAGCTTCCGGCTTATTGGTATAACCATCCAATGCAACTCTATATCTTTTATTCGGACTTTCCAATACAAATGCCTGCTCCTCGCCCTTTAACTGAATTTGTTTCAAAAACTGTTTTGCCTGACTCTCCTTTTTAAAACTCCCTGCAATCAAAAAGAAATGATTCTCTTCGACAGGTAAAGATTCCTTTACAATAAGTACATCTTCAGATGCTGAATTTGTAAAATCTTTAGCATTTACAACCAACTCATGATTATCTGCCTTTACTGGGAATAAATAATCAAGCGTTCCGGCTGTACTATAATTTTTGTCAACACCCGAATCAGTTATGCTGGGTGAAATAGCAAATAAAGCAATCAACAATGTTACCGTTGCAGCAATATTACGTTGTGATAAAGGTTTCAGCAGACGCTTCACCTGAATATTTTCCTTAACCGGATTAATATTTATCTCAGGTGTAAAGTGAAATGATGTTAATCCAAAAGCTTCTGGTAAATAATTCTCTGTAGTTCCTGAAGTAAATTGAACATTTCCAATCGCATCAAGTTTTAAAGAACCAATCTTATCCAAATTAACTTCATTACCTGATTCTAACTGATCAATAACCTTTGAACGAAAACGCTCCACCTCAATTTTAGCATGACTATAGGTTAAACCATTTCTTTGAGCAAATGTACTTATCAACAAGCTATCATTATGAGATAAGCTTCTATTAAAACCTATTTCTTTTGAAGGTGGCAATAATATATTTTTATCCTTATCAATTCTGGCACTTGCTAAGCTGGCAACAAAAGCACCAAAATCAGGTATTATCACACAGTCATGCGTGTAAAGCAGATTCGAAATATGTTGTTCAATCGTTGTCATATCTACAAAATTAGTAAATAAAGTACGGAATCCTTCATCTTTCTATCAACACCTGTTTATAACATGTTAATAAACTAAATTAAACAACCCTAAAACACTTATTACCTATAATTTACAATCTAAGTTACCAAATTAACATTAAAAGTCAATAATTATTAAAAGTATTTATTACTTTTATCCTCTCATAAAGCAAGAATATCATTT
This sequence comes from Carboxylicivirga caseinilyticus, assembly GCA_025499705.1. Taxonomy (GTDB): domain Bacteria; phylum Bacteroidota; class Bacteroidia; order Bacteroidales; family Marinilabiliaceae; genus Carboxylicivirga; species Carboxylicivirga caseinilyticus. The sequence continues at coordinate 51,265 of JAFMVE010000011.1, read as the reverse complement.
AAACGCAGATAAAATCTTTAGCTATGCAAATTCTGGTTACCGGTGGAACTGGTTATATTGGTTCTCACACTGTAGTGGAGCTTCAAAATCAAGGTTACGATGTTGTTATTGTTGATAACCTGTCAAACTCTAATATCGAAGTACTCGACAATATTGAAAAAATCACAGGTATACGCCCGGCGTTTGAAAAATTTGATTTATCAGAGAGAGATAAAACAGATGCATTTTTTCAGAAATACACTAACATTTCAGCCATTATTCATTTTGCGGCATTCAAAGCAGTTGGTGAATCTGTTCAGAAACCGCTTGAATATTACCGTAATAACCTGGGTTCTCTAATGAATTTGTTAGAGTGCATGAATAAATATAAAGTACCTCATATGGTATTTTCTTCATCTTGTACGGTTTATGGCCAACCGGATGTATTACCTGTAACAGAAGAAACACCTCGTAAAGAAGCTGAATCACCTTATGGAAACACCAAGGCTATTTGCGAAGATATTATGCGTGATTATTGTAAGACCAATGAAGCAATTAATTGTATTGCTTTAAGATATTTCAATCCTATTGGTGCTCACGAAAGTGGATTAATTGGTGAACTTCCTGTTGGAGTACCTAATAACCTGGTTCCTTTTATAACTCAAACTGCTGCCGGACTACGCGAAGAATTAAGCATTTTTGGAGAAGATTACGATACTCCGGACGGAACTGCAATTCGTGATTATATCAATGTTGTTGATTTGGCAAAGGCACACGTTGTTGCCATTGATCGAATGTTGAAAGGAAAGCAAAAAGATAATTACGAATTCTTCAATGTTGGAACAGGTGAAGGCTATTCGGTAATGCAATTAGTGAAGGCCTTTATTGAAGTGAACAAGGTAGATTTGAAATATAAGGTTGTAGGACGACGTGCCGGCGATATTGAAAAGATATGGGCTGATACAACATATGGCAACCAGGAATTAGGCTGGAAAGCTGAAAAGTCGCTGGAAGAAACGCTTGAATCGGCCTGGAAATGGGAAAAGAATGTTAGAGGATTATAAAAAAGTTATATATCTATTTTAAAGCCGACGTAAGTCGGCTTTTATTTTTTTACTATTTTTATTTATTATTCACAGTAATATTTTAATAACCATTTAATTCTTTTTCTATGAGTTCAACTACTCGTCCTTGGCAAGGAACAGTATTAGGCATTTTAAATGCTATTGGTGTTTTTTTCGGTCTAATAGCCTCATTGAGTTTATTAATAGCAGGTGCAGCAATCGCTCCTTACCTTGAGCAATCTGGATTGGCTATATTAGCAGGTGCAGGAACTGCTCTTATTGGGGGTATCGTTTTAGCCTTTGTAATTCTTGGTATTTTTATTACCATTGGCATTTTTAAAGGTCAAAAGTGGACTATAATACTATCATTAATTTTGACTGGTATAAGTTTAATAATGAATATCTTTTCATTTAATATCGTTGGCTTAATTATAAATGGATTTATGTTTTATCTTGCTTTTACCTGTGTAAAAGATGAATACTACAATTAAAAAATAATTCATAACCAGAAAGGCTGCAACATTTGCAGCCTTTTTTAGCTTTAAAGAATATGAGTCTTAAGAAATATTTTTTCCCAATTATTGTTTTCTTCGGTATAACTGTGTTGATTTTATTTAATATTAATCAACCTTTTTTTTGGGATAAAGACATTCTGGACTCAAAACAAGCTCATTGGTTTTTAGAAAGTAATTTTAATCTTTTGCTTCCTGACAATATTGATCCTGGTCATCCTCCTTTAATGGGTTTATTGCTTGCAATTTCCTGGTCAATTTTTGGTAAGTATTTATTTATCGGACATCTATTAATGTTACCTTTTGCCATTGGAACAGTATGGCAGATTAATCGCCTTTGTGAAATTTATATTCACAATAGCATTAAAAATCTAATCTTACTATTAATTACACTAGAAACCGCTCTTTTGACACAGATGGTTGTCTATTCCAGTGATTTGGTACAGGTTTTCTTCTTTCTTCTATCTCTGAATAGCATTCTCAAAAAAAGACAATTTGCATTGTTTATCGGTCTTGTATTCCTTTCCTTAACTAACCTTAGAGGTATGACCATAGCCTTTGGATTATTTGGTTTTAATCTTTATAACATTATAGCATTCGAAAAGAATAAACTGCATCAGTTCTTCAGAACGCTTAGAATATTTTCTCTTGCCTCAATTCCAAGTATCTCATTCCTCACATATCATTTCATAGCTAAAGGATGGATGGTTTATAACGAATCAAGTCCCTGGGCTGCTTGCTATGAAAAAGTTGATCTAACAGGTTTTATAAGAAATATTGTAATTTTTAGTTGGAGAATGGCTGATGCTGGAAGAATTACAATATGGATTACATTATTATCAATTTCTTTTCTATTTATAAAGAATCACAAGCCTATTGATAAAAAAATAAAACAACTGTCAGTCATATTAATTATTTTATTGGTAATTTATCTTCCAAGTAGCCTATTATCCAACCACTTAATAAACAATCGTTATTTTATCCCGTTATTCATCTTATTATCATTAACTACTGGAGTTTTGCTACAAAACTATTACTCAAAACAGAATGTTCTTAAAGCTTTAATTGGTGTATTACTTTTCGTTCAGCTAAGTGGAAATTTCTGGGTTTATCCCGATAATATTTCAACCTGTTGGAGTGCAACCCTGGCACACCTACCTTATTACAGCCTTAATGATAAAATGAATAAGTATGTTAGAGATGAAGGCATTAATCTTTCTGAAATTGGAAGTTTTGTTCCAAATATAACCCAGGAATACTACACTAAACTAAATGATGAAAACTTTAGTTACCACCTAGCAGATTATTCAACGGACCAATATATTATTTTCTCTAACATCTATAATATTCCAGATGATGATCTAATTGAATTAACTAACAATTGGCATGCTGAAAAAGAATTTAAAAGTTGGGCTGTTAAATTTGTTCTTTACAAAAGAAAAATAGCTAGTATCAAGCAATTAAACTCCATTAGCAATAACTAATAGAATTCCAATAACTTACAAATTCTTTCATTGAATATATAATTAAACAAACTGTCATCAAGATTATAAATTACCATATGATTTTTTATTGCTTTTTCCCAGGCCATTTTACTATCCCTGGATTGATTATATAAATCAAAAGCGTTGTAGCCAATATCAACAGTAGCTTCTCCAAACCACTCAAATAGTAGGTAATATGAAGCAGGATGCAAATGAGTCATTTTCACTTCGTCGTAAAATTTATCAATCAAATCCATCAGATTTATATCTGACTGACCAATTCTTTCAGTAAAACTTTGAATACGATAATTCTCAACAAATTCAATTAACCATTTCCAATTTAATTCAATACTGCATCTATTGTTATTTGAGTGCTCAACTTCAAGAATAAGGGCATGGACAAGGTCTGATATTGATTTCTCCAAATCAATTCTTTTTAACGCCAATAACATAGGTAACAATTGCACACTATAATCTTTCCATTGGATTCCTACCTTCCGATCCTGCCTTCTTTTAAATGAATAATTATCTCCATTAAAAAACTGATTCAAAAAACTTAACTTAAAACTGTCACTATTTTGAATTTCTTGCCTAATTACAAATGGAAAAATCCGTCTTAATGCAACTAACTGAACTTTTCTTTCAGCATCTTTCTTTTTAGAAGGTAATTGTTTGTCAGTTCCTCTTAAAATACAATATACCTTACAATCACCCAGTCGCAATTCATTATTCTTAGTCATACATTAATATTGTGTTCCTCCACCAATCTATTAAAATTATAACTATTTTTCAGACTCATTTCAATTTTAAGTGTATGAAAAATATATTCTGGTTGTTTTATTTAGCTATCTTGATTCCTTTCATATTAACATCCTGTAAGGATGATGGCGGAGGTGATTACGCCGATAAAGAAACCCAAAAGATAAACAAGTTCGTAATTGACAACATGGAATTTGTCTATTATTGGAATGCAACCATGGACAACTTTGATTATCGAACTGAAAAAGACACTTACGATCTGTTTGATAAAATATTGAAAGCAAGCTATGACAATGAGCTAGCAAGAAATATAGATCAGTGGTCTTTTCTAACTGATGATTATCAAGCTTTACTTGACTATTTTGCAGGTGTTAGATTATCGATGGGACATTCAATCAGATTATACAGGCTCGATGATGTTAATGTAATTGGCTTTATCGAATACGTGGAGCCGGATTCCCCAGCCTCTGAGGCTGAACTCGAAAGAGGTATGATGTTCTACATGATTGATGGTCAACAGCTGACGTTATCTAATTATTCCACTTTATTAAATCAGGATAACTATACTATGACATTTGGAGTTTTAAATTTAGATTACAGTATCACTCCTATAAGTCCATCTGTTGAGTTATCTGCCACAACTTTACAAACAAATCCCATTCATATCAGTAAAGTTATTGAATACGAGGGTAAAAAAATTGGATACCTGATGTATAAATCCTTCATTGATGATTATAATGATCAATTGGAATCTGTTTTCGCTGATTTCAAAAATCAGGGAGTAAGCGATTTAGTATTAGACTTACGTTATAATGGAGGAGGTGCTGTTTCTACAGCTATCCTTCTAAGTAGTATGATAGCCCCAAGCAGTGCAATTGGTGATGTTTTTATTAATACGGCTTACAACGAAAATTTAGATAATTATTACCAAACCAGATATCCGGATGAAGAAGATTTATTTACTTATCGCCTTGAAAGTAATGCAAACAATCTTGATCTTAATCGACTTGTTGTACTCACAACCTACAAAACTGCTTCTGCCAGTGAAATGGTAATGTATGGATTAAGTCCTCATATGACCGTATACCAAATTGGAGAACAAACTCATGGTAAATATTATGGTTCTATAACAATAAATGATGAAGATGTTTCTGACGAATGGGCTATGCAACCAATTGTAATGCGTGCCGAAAACAAAAATAATTCAATTGATTATAGAGAAGGGCTAATACCTGATATTGACAGATATGACTTTCTTGATGCTTCAGACTTCTATCCTTTGGGTGATCCAAGAGAAGATTTTCTTGCTTTGGCATTGGAGTATTTAACGGGAGTTAAACCAACAGGAGCTACATTAAAATCGACAGAGAGATCCTTTACCCCCATTAACAAAGAATATAAAATCAGTCATCCTTTAGAATATGATATGAGAATAACTCAAAGATAAATATTGCAAAAAGAGGCTGAATTCAGCCTCTTTATTTATTTGCCTCCTTTATCTTTCTAAACATCTTAGATGCAAAAATAAAGTCTTCTAACTGCTTATTTTGCACATGAAAGATGTCATCTTTATTTCCTTCCCAATACTTCTCTCCTTCAAAAATAAAAATGATCTTATCGCCAATGCCCATTACTGAATTCATATCATGAGTATTTACAATAGTGGTGATATCATATTCCACGGTTATTTCATGAATTAGTTCATCAATCACAATTGATGTACGTGGATCTAATCCTGAATTAGGTTCATCACAAAATAGATACTTTGGATTCAGAGCAATGGCTCTTGCTATAGCCACACGCTTCTGCATACCTCCACTAATTTCTGAAGGTAGTTTTGAATTGGCATTTTCAAGTTTCACCCGATCTAAACAAAAATTGGTCCGATCCCGCTTCTCTTCATCTGACATATTCGTAAACATATCCAAAGGAAACCGAACGTTTTCTTCAACAGTCATTGAATCAAATAAAGCCGACCCCTGAAATAACATACCAATTTCCTGACGTAATAATTTTTTTTGTTTTGTATTCAGGCCTAACAAACTACGCCCATCATATAAAATATCACCACTCGTTACATTATGTAGGCCTACCAATGATTTCAGAAGTACTGTTTTTCCTGACCCGCTCTGACCAATTATCAGATTCGTTTGTCCTTTCTCAAAAACAGCTGATATATCTTTCAAAACAACTTTATCATCAAAAGCTTTCATTACATTAATTGCTTCAATCATACCAAAAGTAATTGAGTTAACAACAAGTTAAACAATAAGATTTGAATACTACTGGTCACCACAGCTGTTGTACTGGCTTTTCCCACCTCTAAAGCTCCGCCTTCGGCATAGTATCCCCAATAGGCAGAAACTGTTGCAATAATAAAAGCAAAAACTATTGCCTTAATTAGTGAATAAACAACATAAAATGGGACAAATGCATATTGTATTCCATAAATAAAATCCGAAGCAGGAACTTCACCACTTAAAGAACCAGCAAGAAATCCACCTGTAATACCCACTCCCATACTAATCACTACCAAAAATGGAATAATCAAAACAAAAGCAATTACCTTAGGCAAAACAAGATATCCGGCAGGATTAATTCCCATTATTTCCAAAGCATCAATTTGTTCAGTTACTCTCATAGTTCCAATCTCAGAAGCAATATTTGATCCAACCTTACCAGCAAGTATCAGAGCAACAATAGTTGATGAGAATTCAAGCAGCATTGAATCTCTTGCTGCCAAACCAATTGTATATCTAGGAATAATAGGTGAATCAATATTGTAGGCTGTCTGAAGGGTAATAACAGCACCCATAAAAATTGAAATAATAAAGATAATTCCGAGAGAATCAATCCCCAATTTATCAATCTCCTTAATAATCTGTTTAAATAAGATAGAATGCTTGGATGGTTTGCCAAAAACCTTTTTCACAAACAACGTATAACGTCCTATATGGTAAAAAATTCTCATGTTCGTTTAAAAAAATAGTCCTAATTTTACAGATAAAAGTAACAATATTACTCAACATTAATAAGAATTTAAATATTTTACGAAATTAGATACGCTGGCTTAAAAAATACTCTTTATCCAAGTTAATATGGTATTTCATTCAAGCCATTCATACTAAGAAAAATGAAGCAAAATACGTATTGTGTAATCATGGCAGGTGGTGTCGGAAGTCGATTCTGGCCCTTAAGCACTTCACAAACCCCAAAACAATTTCTTGATATCTTTGGCACAGGTAAATCTCTGCTGCAACAAACATTTGAAAGGTTTGAATCCATTTGCCCTCTTGAAAACTTTATTGTTGTCACCAGCTCGTCTTATAAACACCTTGTGATGCAACAATTACCCAAATTAAGTTCAGAACAGGTTTTGGAAGAACCTCTTAGAAGAAATACAGCACCTTGCATTGCATTTGCCAACACTATCATCAAAAGCAAAAATGCTGATGCCAATATTGTGGTAACTCCGGCTGACCATCTTATTCTTAATCAAAATTCATTTGAATCAAGTATTAATAAGGGACTTGAATTTGTTGAATCGAAAGATGCTCTTCTTACCTTAGGAATTAAACCCACTCATCCTGAAACAGGTTATGGCTATATTCAGATAGGTGAAACAGCAGCTGAAGAGAAAACTTTTAATAAGGTGAAAACCTTTACTGAAAAGCCTGATATTGAGATGGCTACTGTATTGTTCGAAAGTGGAGAATTTTACTGGAATTCAGGGATTTTTATGTGGTCGTTAAAAACAATAGAAAAAGCCTATAATACAAACCTTTCAGAAGTAGCAACACCATTTATTGAGTTTTCTAAACATATAGGTTCAAAGGAAGAAGAAAAAGCATTACATGAAGCTTATCTTGAATGTAAAAATATTTCCATTGACTATGGAGTTATGGAAAAGGCAAACAATGTATTTGTTAAGAAAGTTAATTTTGGATGGTCAGATCTTGGAACCTGGTCTTCTTTGCATGAACATATGAGAACCAATGACAATAACAATGCTGTTATTAAAGGAGATGTTCTTTTGTACAATACACAAAACACCATTGTTCATCTTCCGGAAGGAAAGAAAGGGGTTATACAAGGTCTAGATGGGTACATCGTTGTGCAATCTGATAAGGCCATATTAATCTGTCCACGATCCAATGAAAAACAAATAAGGCAATTCACTACCGACTTAAAAACAGAGTTTGGTGATAAATAACAAAAGGGGCTTAAAGCCCCTTTTTATATATTGTATCTTAATCCTTTTTAGAATTCCCACATATCATGTTCTAAGTCGAACATTGCACTTTTAATTCGTTCTGATTCCATCATTGCCTCCATACCTGCGGTATAGTCTTCAATACGTCGGTTATTATATACGTTTGATTCTCTGTAAATATAACTTCCGAAATAACGCTTTATAAAAATATCATCAAATGTTCTTCTTTGTGCATCGTTATTTGGGTTAAACACCTCATGACGAGCAAGTAAACCACGTGCTTCAGGGAAATAAACCCAAAAAGCCTGAGACTGAACAACCTGACCTTCGCCATCATCACTATCCTTTACATATTCACGAATAGGACAGATACCAACTATACGAACATCCATTCTTGAGTAATTACGGTCAAAGAACCAAATCTCTTTTAACATGATTTGCTTAAACTCTGTTGATCGAACTTCACCCTCTATCACTTTAGTTTCATAAAGGCCTGTTTCAGGATTCTGGATTTCCATCGTATCCGATACAGCTCCCATCTCACGCAATACCTGATCCAAAGTTAAAGGCACCTGAAACTCATCATCAGATTTAGTTGAGTAAGCCGTAAGACCTTCATATGTAATTCCATATACCAAAAGATCAATAAGACTCATTCGATCATCCATTTTTGTTGTTGGATAAAACATTGGTAAGTTGATTTTTTCTCTTAAATCAATTACTCTCCATATCTTTTTTGCCCAAAGTACATCAGCTTCTCTGATATGTGCATACGGAATTGGTTTCCGATTCGGCACATGATCTTTGGTATACAACTCTTTGTTTACTTGTTGAGCACTTATAAAATCAATGCTGCCAAAGCTAACAAGAATAACGAGGATTAAGATGATTCGTTTCATATGCTATAAATTTTCATTTTTAAAATTAATCAACCGTAAATGTAATCGAACCTAATTTACGTGTTCTTCCATCAGGTCCTACAGCCCTAATGTCTTCAATATATACTTTATTTCCAGGAGCAAGACCTTTTAAAAGATTTTCCTGCGCTTCTGTAAACTTGTTACTATTTGAAACTTCGTTTGTATAGAATCCCTTACGATAAGTACCTATAGAAAACTGAGTAACTTTAAATTTTAAGTCAAAATCAAAATCTTCACCCATCTCTGCTGTAACATATCCGGCAGCTATCAAAAGGTTTTTCCTTATTTTATCTCCATCACCAAGTCCTGCAACCATTGCTATTGGATTAGGCACACGCTTTATACGAAATTCCTGACTCCCTAGCCTCCTGGTCTGACCATTTATATCTGCAGAAACAGTTATGATCGATTTCCCTCCTGCTTTACCAGCCTGAGGTTTAACAATGTATTCATTACCTCTTTTATTATAACTGGCATTCGTCATTGAAATCCTTATTTGACTACTGGCTATACCAGGAACAGAGATCTCAACAGGATTATCTAACGCTTCATAAAATACGTTCATCTTTGTTGGAGAAATCACAACATTAGGCTGAACAACTTCATATTCATGTGATATTGGATAACTCTTATCAACACCATTGGGATCCTTGAAGATAATATTACCTCTCCATGTTTTCTTTCCAATAGAATTAGCAGGAATTCTTAAAACACCTCTTCCATTTTCCAAAATTTCAGCACTATGGCCTTCAATTCTATATGTTGGAGGCTGCAATGTATCGGTAGCTGCAATTAACATCTCAGCATAATACTCCCCTCCTTTGATCACTACATCAGATCGCGGAATAACAATTTGTTCTACCTTGTTAAATTTGTATGAACCTTCGTCCACCTTACTAAGTAAGTAAGCAACCACATCCGCCTGGGTAGAACGAACATTACTTTGTATACTACTTAACAATGCAAAAGATGCTGATAATGGCAAATGTTCAAATAGCTGACTTTCCCAGGGTTTCTTTGTTACTTCACCTTTTTTCTTCTCTTCAACATCTTCGGTTGATAATGAATTGGTAATTGTTTGAATTAAGGCAGTGTCTTCAGTAGCTACAAGAGATACCAATAAATCCTTATAAGCAACAATTTTCTCCTTTAATTCTTCACTGCGTTGACCACCTTTTTCGGTAATCATTATCTGTGCTGCAATATCCTGATTTTCGATCCCTTTGTAATTTTCAAGCGTTGCTTCAGGACTAGGATCAGCAGTCCGCATCATTAACAGTTTTAATTCTTGAATGCTATTATTTAAAGTATCAGCTGCAGCTCTGATTTGTTGAGCCTTTTCATGGTTATCTTTAACCTTGGCCGGATTTGCAAACTCTGCAGCCTCAAATGCAGCATACAACTGATTATTCTTATTATCAACTGCTTTTGTTGATTGCTGAATACTATTATCTACCAACTGGAATGCCTGTAGTAACTCACCCGATACGTTCAATGCAAGCATTGCCGTAAGGAATAAGTACATCATTCCAATCATCTTTTGTCTGGGGGTTTCGGGACAGTTTCCGCCACTCATAATCTAACTATTTTATTAGCGTTAATACTGTTCCTTACTTATTCCCTACATTCATGGCACTTAACATGTTGCCATAAATAGTATTTAGTTCAGATACCGTTTTACTCAATTGAGCAACCTGCTCTTTATAAACCTGAGCATCAGCTGCTGATTGCTCAAACTGAGCTTTGATAGAAGTCATTCCCTTAGTAAGAGCCTGCGATGCTTCAGCCTGTGAATTAAGACCCTGTAACTGTAACTCATAGGCAGAATTAATTGCAGACAAGTTTTTAGTTACATCACCCAGTTTCTCACTGTATTCTTTATTGTTGCTGTTTAACTGATCGAAATGTTGTTGAATATTCATTCCGGATGCAGAAATTGCTTTAGCGCTACTTTTATATGACTCAGAAAGCTGTCCTACAGAATCTTCTAATGTAGTGGCTGTTTTTGTTTGTACACTTGCTAAGTGACCAACAGCCTCTCCAGCCTGTTTCATATTTTGAAGGTATGACTCAGTTGCCAAACTAGCAGAACTAAGGTCTGAAAGCTGAGAAGATGTCATTGAAAGTTTTTTGATACCTTCTGAAAGTTTCTCCACAACAGCCGGTTCAAGATGGCCACTCTGTACTAAAGCAGCCAGATCACTTCCTCCGCCACTTACAGAATGTCCTGCTTTTGTGTCATTTGGTTCTAATCCAACCAACTCAGGATATACAAGACTCCAATCAGGCATTTCATGTGGTGGCTCAAACGCTGATAAGGTGAAAATAATAATTTCTGTTCCCATTCCTAATAACAGCATAAGCTCAGCTCCAGGGTAATGCATGATTTTAAATAAAGCACCGGCAAGTACAACAGCAGCACCAATTCCGTATACCTTAGCCATGATTTTTTTATAACCAGGGCTTTCAAGAAATTCCGTAAAACTCATAATGACCTTTTTTTCAATTTTCCGTCCAAAGAAATAATGTGAGATTACTCACCAATATAATCACGAACACATCTGAATCCAATGTAAGACTTTGTTGAGTCCTGATATTCATAAGTACGTGTCCCATTCTGTAAGAAGAAACCGATATCCTTCCATGAACCACCGCGTATTACTTTACGTTTCATTACATGTGGATCATCTGGTAAAGCGTTATACTTATAGGTTGGGTTAAAATCGTGTGTAAAGGTATATGAAGATTCATCAAATGCACTTGAAGTCCATTCAGCAACATTTCCAGACATATCGAACAAACCATAGTCATTAGGAGAATATGAACCTACAGAAATCGCCTGCATTCCACCATCATCACCATAACGTCCACGAAGAGGTTTGAAGTTAGCAAGGAAACATCCTTTGTCATTTCTGGTATACATTCCGCCCCAAGGATAAATTGCATGTTCCAGACCACCTCTTGCAGCATACTCCCACTCGGCTTCAGTTGGAAGTCTGTAGTTCATTACAGGAGGTTCTCCTTTATGCATTAAGTAATTATTCAGCAATTGTGTTCTCCAGATACAAAAAGCTGTCGCTTGCTTCCAGTTTACTCCAACAACAGGATATTCATCAAATCCAGGATGCCAGAAATATTTTTCAGTCCATGGCTCATTAAAAGAATAGGTAAAGTCTGCAATCCAACAAAGAGTATCAGGATAAACATTAACTGCATCTTTCATAATGAAGGCTGAACGATCTTTAATTTCGCGCTCTTTTCCAAATTGATCATACACTACACCCTCATATGATTTTGTCTCGAAGTTATAGCGGTTACTCTTATTAGCTGCCTGCAAAAGATCTACCCATTCATACTCGTAAATTAATTTACGACTATCAATTTCCTTTCTACGATAAAATCGTTCATTTTCAGGCAAATACATTTCATCCAGAATTTCAGCATACTCTTCATTATCCCATTCAACATCTTCATCCCAATTTAAAAATGGCGGATCAATTTCATTACCCAAATAATCCTCAGCAATCAAAAATTCTTCAAATTGTTCTCCCAATAATCTACGGGCAATTGAATCTCTGACCCAATAAACAAACTGACGATACTCAGTATTGGTTATTTCGGTTTCATCCATCCAAAATGAACGGATTGAAACTACTTTGGATTGTGAACTCATTGTATTCGCAACGTCCATATCATTTGGTCCCATTGTAAAACTCCCTTGAGGAATAAACAACATACCAAATGGATCTGGTTCATAAAATGAGCCACCTCGGGATACTCCGACCAATTCTCCATTTCCGGATTGTCCGCATCCACTAAGGATGGTGATGACAATGACACTTAGGGCAAGTACTTTCTTCATAATAGCCTTATATCTGAATTACTTTACTTATATTCTATAAATATCTAACACTCTTATATTGTTTCTTTCTTTTTTCCAGGCTCATATCAAAACTATATCCTAACATAATCTCGTGTGAACCATTACGTGCGGAACTCATTTGGGTTACATTTATATCGTAACTATAGCCAATTCGTAGACCATTATTGAGTTCAACTCCACCTAGTAATACGATAGCATCTTGAAAACGATACGTTAAACCTCCCCAATATTTATCTTTTAATATGCCGTTAACATTTAAATCAACCTGATAACTGGACATATTCGTTTTTATAAATAATGACGGAACAAGTACAATCGGTCTGTTTTTAAGCTGATATTTATAACCTCCAGTGATAAAAACTATTGGTAATAAATATGACTCATAAGTATCTTTAAACTTAGGGGCAGGTTTATTTAAATGAGCAACTGAAATTCCGATGTAATAAAGTCGGTTTTCCAGATATGTTCCAAAACCTATGTCCAAAGCCGTCCCCTGGTCGTCGGTTAATGATTCTTCGGTATGATAATCACCATTACCAAAATCATCACTTGCATCTCCCTGAGGTAAAGTACTAAGATTGCTTCCTTTGATTGATTGGTTAACCATTCCGAATGATAAACCCACTCCCAACTTACCGTAATCTGTTTTCCATCTTTTCGAGTAAACTGCCGACATGTACAAATTTGTCCATTCGCCAATCTCATCATTTAAGATCAACAGACCCAATCCGCTATCTCCTCCCAAAATGTTTAGTTTTGCATCTGCTCCGAATACCGTTGTTTTTGGAGCCATCCCATCAAATCCTCCCATCCATTGTTGCCGGTTACCCATAGCAACATTTATCATTTCGCTATTACCAGCAAATCCGGGATTAGTAGCCAGCTGATTAAACATATTCTGACTAAATTGTGGAAATTGCTGTCCAATAGCATTTGTCGCAACGCAAAATAACAGAAAAAATACTATTCTCCTAGTTATGCATTGAAAAAGCTGATACTTAATAATCCGATTTATATCGGTTTGATTTATTTTCTCTTTGATATAGAGCAACTCAAATTTATTAAAACCAGCAGACAAAATGCTGGGGATATATACTCTTAATTTTAATGAAAGGTTTCATTTTTGATTTGTAAATTCAAAAACACCCCAATTTCACTTATGATTACATTCGTTTTTTATTAACAAACCTGAACCATCGTTCAGGAATTTCATTTTTTGATGCTTCATCAAAATCTGCCCGACTACAAGCCACAACCCTATTATTCTCATCTAAAGGCACCTCAACCCACCATCTGTCGTTTACTGGATTATTGTAAAACTTTATATCCATTTCATAATCACTCAGATGAACAATATACTGCGAATAGAGATCAAGTTCTTTAACAGGATAATCTTTATAACGATTGCAGTAACCTTCTAAAAAATGCCAAACTGACTGAGCTCCTAGAGCTGTACCCTGCTGCTGCTGATCATTCTCCACATCAAGCTCAAAAAAACCAACAACCTTTAGATTGTCACTTATTCCTGCATACCAGCACAACTGACAAAACTCTTCTCCACTAAAACCATTTGGCATAGGCATAGTATGAGCAGGCTGATCTGACTGTTTTATACATCTAAGATCAAAACTTACACCATCAGCATCGCGCAACCATGGCTCAGCCACTTTTATGCCTTTATTCCTGATTTCTCCCAAACGCAGAAAATCAAACGAAGCTTTCTTCATTTGCTCTTCCTGGTAAGCACTGAATAAATATTTTTGAACTCCAACAATTGATAAATCAAAAGGTTGTCGTTCTTTATCGGAACACATCAGTCCCAAAAAACCATCTGATGAAAAATCTTTCTCGGGAAACACCCAATCAATTTTAGCATCAACGACTGATAAACGAAACGTATTATCAATATGTTTTATTGCCCCTGCAAGTGGAATTGTGTAATCCTGACTACCTCCAATTACAATAGGAAAAACCTTTTTCTCAATCAAAATTGCCAACACATCCTGTAAAGCACTATAGCGATCATTGATTGTTAGCCCAAGAAGATTACCCATGTCAAGAATCTTAATTGGCTTTGATAAAGTCCTCAAACCCATAAGGAATGACCTGCAATCATCAGGAAACCCAGCAACTCCTTTATTAACTGAATAACGACCATCAGCTACCCCAATTAGCGCTATATCGAATTCTTCAATCTTCTCATAAACTAAATCATGAAGACATGTTATCTGAGAAAATAAAAAATCATTTTTCTCACCTTCAAACGATAAATGAGTTTTATATGAACCAGGTTCAAAATAATGCTTCCAGTCTTCTATCACTTATTTGAGAGGTTAAGTTTACTTTTTAGTTGACTTTTTCTTTGTTGCAGTTGTTTTTTTAGCCGTGGTCTTCTTTGTTGATTTTTTTGCTGAGCCACTTTTACTTCCTCCCTTATCCTGCTCCTCTATCAATTTTTTACAATCTTCGAATGACAATTCCTCGGCTACTTTATCTTTTGGTATTTTGTAATTCTTCTTTTGATATTTAATATACGGCCCCCAACGTCCATTTAAAACCTGTAATTCTGCATCTTCTTCGTATTCTTTAATCATTTTCTTCGCGTCTTCTTCTCGCTTTGTTTGAATACGTAAAATAGCTGTTTCCAGATCTATATCCATTGGATCATCTTCACCTTTTTTTAAGGATACAAATTTACCATCATGCCTGATATATGGACCAAAACGGCCAATCCCAATAACAACAACTTTATTTTCGAATTCTCCAATAGTTCTGGGCAGTTTAAATAGTTCCAGTGCTTCTTCAAGCGTTATTGTTTCAATATGCTGCCCTTTGCGTAAAGATGCAAATTTTGGTTTTTCTTCTTCATCGTCTGTTGACTCGCCTACCTGAGCCATTGGACCGAAACGGCCAATACGAACGGACACTTGTTTTCCGGTAACAGGATCAACACCCAAAATTCTTTCTCCGGTACTTTTCTCTGATGTCTCAATTGTTTCCTCTACCTTTTGATGAAAAGGTTTATAAAATTCATCAATGGATTTATTCCAACTTAAATTACCAAGAGCTATTTCATCAAACTCTTTTTCAACCTGAGCTGTAAAATCGAACGATACAATATCCTCAAAATACTTTACCAGAAAATCATTCACAACCATACCTATATCAGTCGGGAATAATTTAGAACGCTCTGCTCCTGTAATTTCAGATTTATCACTTACCTCTACTTCACTACCCGGAACCACTTTCAAATACTTATATACTCTCTCTTTCCCTTCTCTATCTTCTTTTTCAACATATCCTCTATTCTGAATAGTTGATATAGTTGGAGCATATGTTGATGGTCGTCCGATACCTAATTCTTCCAACTTGCGAACGAGGCTGGCTTCAGTGTATCGAGGAGGTTTCTGACTCCATCTCTGACGTGCTTCTATATTGAACATACCCAACACATCTCCCTCATTCATAGGAGGTAATAAAACATCTTTATCATCCTCCTGGTCACCTTCTGTATCAGTTGATTCAATATATACTTTTAGAAATCCATCAAACTTGATGACCTCACCTGTTGCCAGAAACTTTTCACCTGTAGAGCCCGCATCAATTGATATAATTGTTTTTTCCAATTGAGCATCTGCCATTTGTGAAGCAATAGTTCTTTTCCAGATTAACTCATATAACTTTTTTTCCTGATTTGAACCACTTACAGTTTCCTTGTCAAGATATGTTGGTCGAATTGCTTCGTGAGCCTCTTGAGCTCCTTTGGCTTTGGTTTTATAATTTCTAATCTGAATATATTTGGCACCCATGGTTTCACCAATCATACTTGAAGCCATGTTTAATGCAAGCTCCGATAGATTAACCGAATCGGTTCTCATGTAAGTAATCTTACCCGATTCGTATAACTTTTGAGCAATTGACATGGTTTGCGAAACAGAATAACCTAATTTTCTAGCCGCCTCCTGTTGCAAAGTAGAGGTAGTAAAAGGTGCAGCAGGTGACTTCTTAAGTGGCTTCTTTTCAACTTTTGAAACTTTAAACTGAGCATCTGCACATTTCTGTAAAAACTCTTTTGTTTCTTCTAAAGTATCAAATCGTTTATTGAGTTCTGCCTTTAACTGAGTAACCTTACCTTTATTATCTTTTACTTCGAACAAAGCTGTAACACGGTAAGATGAAACGGGATTAAAACTAAAAATTTCTCTTTCTCTATCAACCAACAAACGCACAGCAACCGACTGTACTCTACCCGCAGATAAAGATGGTTTAACTTTACGCCACAAAACTGGCGACAATTCAAATCCTACTAAGCGATCCAACACTCTTCGTGCCTGCTGTGCATTAACAAGGTTATAATCAATACTCCTTGGGTTTTTAACAGCATGCTGAATAGCTTCTTTGGTTATTTCATGAAAAACAATTCGTTTTGTATTTTCTTCTTTAAGCCCTAATACTTCGAACAAGTGCCAGGCAATAGCTTCTCCCTCACGGTCTTCATCGGAAGCTAGCCATACTGTCTTTGATTTTGAAGCCAGATCTTTTAACTCTTTTACAACATCTTTTTTATCATTCGATATTATATAATCGGGTTGATAATTATTTTTCAGATCAACTCCAAAATCACTTTTTGCTAAATCGCGAATATGACCATAACTGGACTTCACCACAAATTCACTACCTAAAAATTTTTCGATAGTTTTTGCTTTTGCTGGTGACTCCACAATTACTAAATTACCTTCTTTAACCGTCGTTTTTTTACCCATCTCCTTGTTCTTATCAATAACCTCTCGTTTGTTCGAATGGCCGCAAAAATAGAAAATCCTGCTGCAATGTTAAAAAATGAAAATGCTTTACGCAAACGAAATCACCCCTCTTGTCCATTAAAATTTACTATTTTTGTCACAAATATTCAAACAACCGTATGAATTCAGACACTTCAACATATAAAAAATCACTTCGTTGGTTTTGGGGAATTTTCTTTGCTGGCATTGCATTCGCTTTCATATTCTTCTTTTTAATATCAAGCGGACTGATGGGTTTTATGCCATCTTTTGAAGAGTTGGAAAATCCAAAGACAAATTTAGCAACTGAAGTTCTATCAAGCGATCATGAGCTTTTGGGTACATATTATAAAGAAAACAGAAGCTTTGTTGATTACGAAGAACTATCTCCTAACATTGTTAATGCTCTTGTTGCTACGGAAGATGTGCGTTTTCGCGACCACTCAGGTATAGATCCAAGAGGTTTGGCTCGTGTTGCTTTCCGAACCGTATTAATGCGAGATCAGAGTTCTGGTGGAGGTAGTACCATTACACAACAGCTTGCCAAACTACTATTTCATGATCCTTCTCCTAATATTTTCCAGCGTGTAATGCAAAAATTCAAGGAATGGGTGATTGCTGTTAAACTGGAACGTAGCTATACCAAAAAAGAGATTCTGACAATGTACCTTAATAAAGCAGAATTTATTTATGATGCCTACGGTATAAAATCGGCAGCAAAAACATTTTTTAATGCAACAACTGATTCAATTAAAGTTGAAGAAGCAGCTGTTATTATCGGAATGCTTCAGAATCCATCGTATTACAATCCGGTTCGCAGACCCGAATTGGTTCAAGGAAGAAGAAATGTTGTATTAAATCAAATGCGCAAAGCAAAATTCATCAGTCAGGAACAATACGATTCGCTCTCTTCTTTGCCATTGGAGCTGCACTTCAAACGAGCTGATCATAAAGAAGGACCTGCTCCATATTTCAGAGAATATCTGAGAATGACACTTTCAGCCTCTGAACCACTTAGAAAGAATTATGCCTCGTGGCAGCAACAAAAATTTATTGAAGACAGTATTGCCTGGCGCAATGATCCATTGTATGGATGGATTAATAAAAATCTTAGACCTGATGGAACCAAATATGATATTTATCGAGATGGTTTGAAAATTTATACGACCATTGACTCTAGAATGCAGACTTTTGCTGAAAATGCTGTTAAAACACATTTAAGTGAGGATCTTCAACCAAAGTTCTTCAGAGAAAAGAAGGGCAGATCAAGAGCACCATTTACAAATAAAATAAGCAAGGACCAATACGAGAGCATTATCAATCGTGCTATAAGAAACACAGAAAGATATCGCGATTTAAGGGCTCAAGGCAAAAGTCAGGACAGCATAGATCTGGTTTTCAAAACTAAATATCCAATGACTGTTTTTTCCTGGGAAGGAGAAAAAGATACTTTGATGACCCCAATAGATTCCATTCTTTATTATAAGCACTTTTTAAGAGCCGGAATGTTATCAATTGATCCTCATACAGGTCATGTAAAAGCATATGTTGGTGGTCCGAACTACAAACACTTTATGTACGATATGGCTGGAGTTGGTAAACGTCAGGTGGGATCAACCATCAAACCTTTTGTTTATACCCTTGCCATGCAGGAAGGACATACTCCTTGTGACTTAGTTCCCAACATTGCCCAAACGTTTTATTTACCTACTGGAAAAACCTGGACTCCTCGTAACAGTGGCAATAAACGAGCAGGTGAAATGGTATCCTTAAAATGGGGGCTGGCCAATTCAAATAACAACATTACAGCTTGGGTTATGAAACAATACAACCCTGAAGCTGTCGCATCAACCATTCATGAATTAGGCATAAACAGTCCAATGGATCCTGTTCCTGCCCTTTGTTTGGGTACACCCGATTTTGGATTAATGGAGATGGCAGGGTCCTATTCAACCTTTGCCAACAAAGGAGTACATACCGAACCGATCATTGTTACACGCATCGAAGACCGATACGGTAATGTAATTAGTGATTTTCATCCGACAAAAAGAGAATCCATCAGTGAAGAGACAGCGTATCTGATGCTTAATTTACTGCAAGGCGTTGTAAACCAAGGAACAGCTGTTCGATTAAGATCTAAATACCAATTATACAACCAGATTGGAGGTAAAACAGGTACCTCTCAAAATCACTCTGATGGATGGTTTATGGGAGTTACACCTAACCTGGTTACCGGAGTATGGGTTGGTGGAGAAGATCGAGATATTCATTTCGACAACATTACATTAGGTCAGGGAGCCAACATGGCACTGCCAATCTTTGCACTTTATATGCAAGAGATATATAAGAATAATGAGCTTGGTATTACCACTGAAGATCTTTTTGAAAAACCTCTTAACTTCAACCTGGATCTTAACTGTATCGACGAACACATATCTGCTGACAGAAATGTTGATGGATCTGAGGATTCTGACGAATCAGTTGGTATTTCAAATGAATTCTTTTAGGAAATCTTATCAGGCAAATAAATTTTTGAAGGCTTCTTCAATTTTATTTGCCTTGATTATATTAATATCAAATTTAGAGAAATCAACACCTTTGGTATAAGCCGGAATTATAATTGATTTAAACCCTAATTTAGCTGCTTCTCCAATTCGTTGCTCCAAACGGGTAACAGGTCTGATTTCGCCAGACAATCCAACTTCACCAGTCATACAAATATCCGGTGATATAACCATATCCATATTAGATGATAATACAGCTGTAATGACAGCCAGATCAATTGCCGGATCATTCACTTTTAATCCTCCGGCTATATTTAAGAATACATCTTTAGCCGCCAATTTAAAACCGGCTCTTTTTTCCAGAACCGCCAGAAGCATATTTAATCTTCGAAGATCGAATCCCGTTACAGACCGCTGCGGATTACCATAGGCTGCCGTACTTGCCAAAGCCTGAACTTCAATTAAGAATGGTCGAACTCCCTCCAATGCCGCAGAGATGGCTACCCCGCTCATTTGCTTATGCTGGGCTGCCAGTAATAATTCTGATGGATTGCTTACCTCTCTTAATCCACTGCCCAACATCTCAAAGATACCTATTTCGTTAGTCGATCCGAACCTGTTTTTTATAGATCGTAAAATGCGATACATATGATGACGATCTCCTTCAAACTGCAGAACAACATCAACCATATGCTCCAAAACTTTTGGGCCAGCAAGACTACCTTCTTTATTAATATGTCCTATTAAAAAAACCGGCAGATTTTTTTCTTTGCAAGCACGCAAAATCATTGCCGTACATTCTCTGATTTGAGAAACGCTGCCAGGAGCTGATTCAATGCGCTCAGTTTCCAGAGTCTGAACACTGTCAATCACCAATACGTCCGGTTTGGTATTTTCGACATGATTAAGAATATGTTCCACCAAAACTTCACTAACCACATGGCAATTTTCTGCAGAAGATGATGAAATACGATCGGCTCGCAACTTAATTTGCTGAGGACTTTCTTCACCTGAAACATACAGCACCTTTATATTTGGTAGGTTCAAGGCTGTCTGTAAAACCAACGTTGACTTTCCAATGCCTGGCTCCCCTCCGATTAAAACCATTGCTCCGGGAACCAAACCACCACCCAACACTCGGTTTAATTCCTCATTGCCTGTATGTAACCGTGGAAGTTGCACTACTGAAACTTCTGAAACCGGGATTGGTTTTGTTCGTTCCGACAGAACTGATCCCGCCCGTGTATTTTTTGAGACACCCGTTATTTTGGTTTCCTCAACAAATGTATTCCACTCATTACAAGAGTAACATTTACCAACCCATTTAGCTGATTCAGCGCCACAATTCTGACAGACAAATACCGATTTCGTTTTGGCCATTACATAGCTGTTTTAATTTTTTCAACAATGGTTGTTGTTGAGAACCCTTCTACAAAATCAATTGTTTCCACCTTACCTCCCTTTGCTGTCACAACATCATATCCAACAATATCCTCTGCTTTATAATCGCTACCTTTTACTAATATATCAGGCTGAAGAGCTTTTATTAATTCGTATGGCGTATCCTCATCGAAAAATACCACCATATCGATGAATTGTAGAGCCGCCAATAAAATTGCTCTTGACTGTTCATCTACAATTGGTCGGTTATCCCCTTTTAATCGACGCACAGATGCATCTGTATTTAACCCCAATACCAGTTTGGTACCCAAATCTTTTGCTTTGGAAAGATATTCAACATGACCGCGATGCACAATATCAAAACAACCATTAGTAAAAGCTATTTTCTCACCCGATAGCATCCATTGTTCCACCAAAACCTTTGCTTGATCCCGGCTCATTATTTTAGCTTCAATTCTCTGAAGTTCGTTCATTATAATCAAAATTTAAGTTGATCGATTCAAAAGTTTTGATCTAACCAAAGGTATAAAAATAGTAATACCCCGGCACTGACCGAGGTATTACAAATATTTTTTAGATGTATATTCTATACCAGCATATTCGTTGCAGTATCAGGAAATACGAACGTTGGTTTAAACTCTTTAGCCTCTTCAACAGGCATACTGCAATAAGTAATAATGATTACCACATCGCCTACTGCCACTTTTCGGGCAGCTGCACCGTTAAGGCAAATTACTCCAGAGCCACGTTCACCTTTAATTACATACGTTTCAATTCGCTCACCGTTATTATTATTAACGACCTGAACCTTTTCATTTTCGATAATATTAGCAGCATCCATCAGATCTTCATCAATAGTAATACTACCAACATAGTTCAAATTAGCTTCGGTAACTGAAACGTTGTGTAACTTAGATTTTACTAACTCAATGTTCATGATCAGTATTTTTGTATGTCACGTTATCAATTAATCGTACTTCACCTGCAAAAACTGCTATACATCCTACAATGTAATCACTCTCGTTCCAGTTGTCAATCGACTGCAGGGTATTTCCGTCAACTATTTCAAAGTATTCAACCTCTAATTCTTCATCCTCATTTATAGAGCTTATCACCTTTGATTTTAGTTCATTAAAATTTAAATCCGATGCAAATTTACAAGATTCAAATAAAGTACGAGCTATTATAGGTGCATTTTTTCGTTGCCCACTGTTCAGCAAAGTATTTCGCGAACTCATGGCCAACCCGTCCTCTTCTCTAACTATTTCGCAGGGAACTATTTGCACATTCAGATTCAGTTGTTTTACCATTGCTCGAATAATGGCCAATTGCTGAAAATCCTTCATGCCAAAAAATGCTTTGTCAGGATTAACCATATCAAACAGGCGGCTTACTACCTGGGCCACCCCATTGAAATGACCCGGGCGAAACTGCCCTTCCATTACTTTATCTAAATTCCCAAACTCAAATTGTCTCGTATCCTCTTCAGGGTATACTTCTTTAACATCTGGCGCAAAAAGAAGTTCACAATTCACGGTTTGTAACATCTGAGCATCACGATTTAAATCTCTAGGATAACGATCTAAATCAGTTGCATTATTAAATTGATTGGGATTAACAAAGACACTTACAACCACAAAGTCGGTTGCTTCAACAGCCTGTTTTACCAAAGAGAGATGACCATTATGTAAGGCCCCCATCGTTGGTACAAAACCAACTCTCTTTCCTTCCTGCTTCGCTGCTTCAATACCTTTACGTAGATCAGCAACAGTTTTAACTATCTTCATTGTTATGTTCTACTTCCTCAAAACGAAGGTTTAAATTTCGAGCGCAAAGTAACAAAATAAGAACCACTAAATAACAAATCTAAAACTAAAAATAGTTGTTAATAATATCTAAAGCCTTTGTTTTAAACTAATGAAACGATGATTCCAAATCAGCTTTAATTTGTCGACTAGCATATTTTTAGTACTTTTGCATTTGCAAATTATACTTCTACCAATTTAAGAAATGGAAAAAGCTAAAGTCTTATTCATCTCACAGGAAATAACACCGTATCTGCCCGAAAGCGAAATGTCGAAGATAGGTAGATACTTACCACAAGGCATTCAGGAATTAGGAAAAGAAATCAGAACTTTCATGCCCCGTTTCGGGTGCATTAACGAGCGTCGTAATCAATTACATGAAGTCATTCGCCTATCAGGCATGAACCTTATTATCGACGATACTGATCATCCTTTAATTATTAAAGTAGCATCTATACAGGCTGCTCGTATGCAGGTTTATTTTATCGATAACGAAGATTATTTTCAAAGAAAATCAACATTAACGGATGATAATGGTGAAGAATATGAAGATAATGATGAAAGAACAATTTTCTTTGCTCGCGGAGCATTGGAAACAACAAAAAAATTAAGATGGGCACCGGATGTGGTTCATTGTAATGGCTGGTTCACTGCACTTGCACCATTATACATAAAAAAAGCAATGAACGAAGATCCTCACTTCGCAAATTCCAAAGTTGTCTATACAATTTACGACGATGAATTTACAAGTAACTGGTCCGATAATTTCAAAGAGAAGCTAAAAATTGATGGTGTTGAGGACTCAGATTTGGAAGTACTCGAAAAAAGTGATTACATTCACCTCTCAAAATTAGCCATTGCTATGTCAGACGGCGTAATTCAGGGCAGTGAAAGCATTAATCCTGAGTTAGTTGACTTCATAAAACAAACTGGAAAACCTTTTTTAGGTTTTCACGATGAAGACACCTACGTAGAAGCATACAATGGATTTTACGACTCTTTGTTAGATTAACAACGCATTTTATATGAATAAAAGATTTCTGAAAAATATCTTTTCGAAGAACATAGGCCAATTAATATTTATTGGCCTTCTTTCTTTAACGGCCTGCCAAGATAAACCAGCACGTTTATCCGGAGGTGTTTTACCTGATGGCGAGGTTATTAAGGGCCTAAATGAATACGTTCAGTTAAGTAGTAAAAACATTATGCGCGAATCTGTTAAAACAGATGATGCGGATTACGGCCTTTTAGGTATTTTTAACGATACTGTATTTGGTAAAACTAAAGCAGATTTTGTTACCGACTTCTCCATAGGAACAAGAACAGTTTTTGCCGCAAAGGATGTAATTATGCCTCCTACTGCAAACGTTCCTTTTGACACCACTTACTCATCTGTTTACATGTATAAGTTCAATAATACTATTGATACTATACCTAATGAAATCTGGAAGGTAGACAGTCTGGTTCTCAATCTGCAATACCAATTTAACGATTGGTACGGTGATATGCTTCAGAAACAAAACATAAACATCTATGAATTAAGTGGTTCATTAGGATCCAATTATGCTGACAGATTTAATAATGAAGTAGTAGATTATCTTCCTATTCCAATTGGACAAAAGGAAGTTCATCCCAATGATGATATTCCGGATTCTCTAAAATATTCTTTAGACGACAGATGGAGTAACTCCAGAACATTATGGCAAGATGCAGATAGTTTGCTTAACAATCCCCAATACTTATGGGATATGTTGAAAGTTCAGTCAGACAAAGATAGTAGCTGGCTAGATTCTGACTTTACAGACTATTTAACACAAACAAAGTATTGGAATATTAAATTGAGTGATGAAATTGCAGAACGCATTTTTAATTTAGATAGTGCAACACTTACGAATACAAGTGCTTTTACTTCAGCATTTCCTGGAATATACGTTACATGTGACGATTTGGATGAAACCAAGGAAGGTAATTTAACGCGTATTAAATTATTAGGTTCCGGCTCAACCTTAGCTTCTAATCTTACTATCTATTTCTCGCGTCTTAGAGAGTATGTTGAAAACGAAGTCCCAACAGACTCAGTTCTTCAAAGTTTCACGTATACATTCCCAATAAATGCTGAAAACGTTCGATTTAACAGGTATGAACACGAACCTGATCCGAGAATAAATTTAGATGATGAGAATTCATCGAATTTATATGTTCAAGGTATGGCCGGATTATATTCAAAATTCACGATACCTGAAGAAATAAGTGAATGGGCTGATTCTTTAACATTGGATGCTAGTCACAAGTTGGAAGGCGATCCTTATCTTACAACAGCCAGCATTGAATTCTTTCTTGAAGTAGATACATCTAGTAATGTCTCATATGATCTGGGTGGCATACAAAGATATCAGTTACCTGAGAGCCTTGAAATTAAGTGGAAAGATGAAGATGGTGAATTTGTAACTCCAACTTACGATTTTGATTCAGATGGTAAATCATACTCTGGATTCATTTTTGGAAACACTACATCAACCGGAACACGCACCGGAAACGGAGAGAGAGTTATTAAAAGAATTGACAATGAAGACGGCTCTATTAGTTATGAGTATTACTATCGTTTTATAATGAATGCCAATTACTTTAATTATTTAATGCGTGAATTAGATAACAGAAGATATGACAACGGTTGGGATTTATCAGATCAGGAGTATTTAGATGAATTTCATAAGTTGTTTAAGACTGAATTCTATATTGGTCCTAATTCAACCACCTACAATTTTAGAAGAGTAAAGCTATTCAGCGCTTCACACCCTGAAAGACCATTAAAAATGAACATCAAATATTATCATTTCATCCCAAGATAATTTACCAAACTGATTATATATTTTCAAGAAGGATGCTTATGGCATCCTTTTTTGTTACCTTTTTATTTGCACCTTTTCCAACCTTTCATTTAAACTTTCAAACCTGCGATATCCTTTTACTCATCTTTCTTTTTATTGTACAATTACTTAATCGCGCCTAACTTTTATACATTCGCTTTCGATTGAAAACGGAATAAAAGTTACATGAAGGATTACCGTTCGTTAAGTATACAAGAAATCAACGAATTAGAAACCAGAAATTGTTATTGTACTAATTGGAGTCAGGTCAAAGTTGAAAAAGACTTTTCTGTTCAGAGTGTACGTAATGTAACTTTTTCAGGCGACATTCAACTAGGTACCTTCAATAAGATATTTACATTCTCTGGTGGTGTTCAGAAAAAAGCCGGTATTTCAAATGCAACCATACATAATTGCATTATTGAATCAGATACCTACATCAACCAGGTAAAAAACCACATTGCCAATTATCATATCAAATCTGGAGTGATAATTGAAAATGTTGATTCTGTAATAACCGAGAAAGAAACCTGTTTTGGAAATGGTGTTAAGGTTTCAGCATTAAATGAAGCCGGAGGTAGAGAGATTTCAATTTACAATGAATTATCTGCCCATACAGGTTATATAATGGCTTTATATCGCCACAGACCAAAACTGATTGATAAACTTCAAAGTCTGATTAATCAGTATTGTAATAAAATCTGCAGCAATCGGGGTACAATTGAAAAAGGTGCACAGTTAATCAACTGCCGTACTATCATCGACACCAACATTGGGGAATTTGCCGTTATTGAAGGGATATACCGATTAGAAAACGGAAGTATCAATAGTTCAAAAGAGGCTCCCAGCTATTTTGGTCCGGGCATTATTGCTGAAAATTTCGTATCCGCGTCCGGATCTAAAATCAGTGATGGCGCGCTGGTTAGCAACTGCTTTATTGGTCAGGGATGTGAATTAAGCAAACAATACTCTGCCGAAAACTCAGTTTTTTTCGCTAATTGTCAGGGATATCATGGTGAAGCTTGTTCAATTTTTGCCGGACCATATACCGTTACCCACCATAAATCTACCTTGCTTATAGCTGGTTATTTTTCTTTTATGAATGCCGGTAGCGGATCAAATCAAAGTAACCACATGTATAAGCTGGGACCAATACATCAGGGTGTATTGGAAAGAGGTTCAAAAACAACCAGTGATTCATACATACTTTGGCCGGCACGTATTGGTGCATTTTCCCTTGTTATGGGACGTCATTATCGAAATCCAGACACTTCCAATCTTCCTTTTTCATATATTATTGAAAACCAAGACGAAAGTTTACTGGCTCCAGGAGTGAATTTAAGAAGTGTAGGAACAATTAGAGATGCAAGAAAATGGCCAAAGAGGGATAAAAGAACAGATTCAAAACTTTTAGACTTTATTAACTTTAATTTACTTAGCCCTTTTACCATCCAAAAAATGCTAAAAGGAAGGGACATTTTGAAAAAATTAAAAAGCTCAAGTGGCCCTACATCAGACTATTACATGTTTAATAGTGTGAAAATTACAAATACCTCACTGGAAAGAGGAATCCAATTATATACGATTGGCATCATCAAATTTTTAGGCAATGCACTGATAAAAAAGCTAGAAGACATTACCTTTGCTAATTCGGAAGATTTAAGGACGAGCCTTGCTCCAAAATCGCCATATGGAACAGGCGAATGGATTGACATGGCCGGACTGCTGGTACCGAATGAAAGGGTAATGACCCTACTAGATGATCTTGAAAACGATAAAATACCTGATTTAGATGAACTAAATCGCAGGTACGAGTCGTTGCATATGAACTATTTTGATTATGCCTGGAATTGGTGCGTTAACGTATTTAAGCGTGAGTTTGATCTGGATCTGCAAAAAGTAGAGATAGATCAGCTTTTAGCGTTTATTGATCAATGGAAAAAAAGTGTAATCGATTTAGATAATATGCTCTACGCCGATGCCCGTAAGGAGTTTACTTTAAACACCCAAACGGGATTTGGTATTGATGGCAGCGAAGAAACCCGAACACTTGATTTTGAGCAAGTGAGGGGCGAATTCGAAAGTCATCCGTCAGTTCAGGATATTCGTAATCATATTCGGGAAAAAAGCAGGCTGGCTGAGGAGCTAAAAGAAAGGCTTATCCTTTGTAAGGAAAGAGATAAACCTTAAAATAGATTACAAATGAGACTAATTATTGAACCGGACTATCAGGAACTGTCATCATGGGCAGCGGCCTATATAGCCCAAAGAATTAACAAGCATAAAGGAGAACGACCTTTTGTGCTAGGCTTACCAACTGGTTCATCCCCGCTTGGTACATACAAAGAGTTAATTCGACTGCATAAAGAAGGAAAAGTTTCCTTTCAAAATGTAGTCACTTTCAATATGGATGAGTACCGGGAAATTACAAGAGAGCACCCTCAGAGTTATCACTCTTTTATGTGGGAAAACTTTTTTGGTCATATCGACATAAAACCTGAAAACACTAATTTATTAGATGGACAGGCTGAAGATCCGGAAGCGGAATGTGAGCGATATGAGAATAAAATAAAAGAAGCTGGAGGCATTGATCTTTTTATGGGAGGAATTGGCCCTGATGGTCACTTAGCCTTCAATGAGCCGGGATCGTCATTACAATCCCGTACCAGAGTTAAAACGTTAACTTATGATACCATTTTAGCAAATTCAAGATTCTTTAATCACGATCCTGATCAGGTACCCAAAACTGCCTTAACAGTTGGTGTTGGTACTGTATTGGATGCCAAAGAAGTTTTGATTATTGTTAATGGTTTTAACAAAGCAAGAGCTTTGCAACATGCTGTAGAAGAAGGAATCAATCACATGTGGACTATCAGCGCATTACAAATGCATCCGAAAGGAATTATTGTTTGTGATGAAGCTGCAACCTATGAATTGAAGGTGGGAACGTATCGATATTTTAAAGATATCGAAAAGGACAATTTATCACCTGATAGCCAGTGGTAATCAAAAAAGGTTAAACTTTTAACCTTTAAAACGTTATATTTCATAGTGAAAAGAGGAATTCTTTCGAAAGGGTTCCTCTTTCGTTTTATTATGGAAATATTATTGAGAACAATTAAAAGTTTAATTATATGTGCGGAATAGTAGCTTACGTTGGAGACAGAACTGCTTACCCAATTATCATTAAAGGCCTACAGCGCCTAGAATACAGAGGGTACGATTCAGCAGGCCTGGCATTGGTAAACGATGGTGTACACGTTTACAAATGCAAAGGAAAGGTAAAAGACCTTGAAGCACATGCGAAAGGAAAATCTATTTCCGGATCGATTGGTATCGGTCATACCCGTTGGGCAACACATGGAGAACCAAGCGACAATAATGCACATCCACACGTTTCTCAAAATGGTAAGTTTATTGTGGTTCATAATGGAATCATTGAAAACTATGCCCACTTAAAAAAAGAATTAATCACTCGTGGTTATTCATTTCAGAGTGAAACAGATACCGAAGTTTTAGCCAACCTTATTGAAAATATTTATTTAGAAGAAAAGGTTGATGCTGAAATTGCAGTTCGTTATGCACTTACTAAAGTGATCGGTGCTTATGGCTTAGTAATAACCTGCACTGACGAAAATGACCAGTTGATTGCAGCCCGTAAAGGTAGTCCATTGGTTATTGGAGTTGGTGAAAAAGAATATTTTCTGGCTTCAGATGCAACACCCATTGTTGAATATACCGACCAGGTTATATATATGAATGATGAAGAAGTGGCTGTCATCAAAAAAGACAATCTGACTTTAAAAAGCATTCAAAACGACTCTAAAAAACCAAAAATCCAGAAAGTAAACCTTAGTATTGACGAAATAGATAAAGGTTCTTATGAGCATTTTATGTTGAAAGAAATCTACGAACAACCTCTTTCAATCGAAGATACTTTTCGTGGTCGTATTTCAATGGATCATTCAAAAATATTCCTTGGTGGTATTATTGATGTGTTACCGAAACTTACTGAGGCAAAAAGAATCATAATTTTGGCTTGTGGTACGTCATGGCATGCCGGTTTGGTAGGTGAATATCTTTTTGAAGAATTTGCCCGTATCCCGGTTGAAGTTGAATATGCCAGTGAATTCCGATATCGCAATCCGGTCATCAATAAAGATGATGTTATTATTGCTATCTCGCAAAGTGGTGAAACAGCCGATACCTTAGCCGCAATTAAAATGGCAAAAGAACAAGGTGCAATTATCCTGGGTATTTGTAATGTTGCAGGCTCTTCTATTCCTCGCGAAACTCATGCAGGTGTATACACTCATGCCGGACCTGAAATAGGAGTAGCATCAACCAAAGCATTTACATCCCAGGTAACCGTACTTACCATGATGGCAATGTTATTGGGTAAAACAAAAGGAAATCTATTAAAAGAGGAATATTCTAATCTTATCGATGAATTGACACAGGTGCCAGATAAGATCAAGACAATCCTTCAAAAAGGTGAGGAAATTAGGAAAATATCTGAAACTTATAAGAATGCAACTAATGCATTGTATTTGGGTAGAGGTTATTTATTCCCTGTTGCTCTTGAAGGTGCCTTGAAATTAAAAGAAATTTCATATATCCATGCAGAAGGGTATCCGGCAGCCGAAATGAAACATGGACCAATTGCCTTGATTGATGAAAACATGCCGGTTTTTGTTTTGGCTACCAAAGACAAATCATACGAAAAAATTGTAAGCAATATACAGGAAGTAAAAGCTCGAAACGGCAAAGTCATTGCCATTGTTACCGAAGGCGACGAGATTATTAAGAAAATGGCTGATTACGTGATAGAAGTACCCGATTGTCACGAAGCTGTTGCTCCATTATTAACTGTTGTACCACTGCAATTCATATCTTATCACATTGCAGTCATGCGTGGCTGTAATGTTGATCAACCGCGAAATCTGGCAAAGTCAGTAACGGTTGAATAAGCATTGATTCCTTCTGGAATTAGTGTATGTAATACTTTTAAGGTTTATCTCTCAGTAAAAGCCCGATTGAAACGTCAACCGGGCTTTACTATTTTTATTGGTTTTATAACCTTATCTCTTTTCGTATTGATCCTGATAGTATTTCTCGTAATCTCCCGAAAGAATGTTATTTAACCATTCTTCGTTGTCGAGATACCATTCTACAGTTTTTACTATACCTTCTTCAAATTGCAATGATGGTTCCCAACCTAATTCTTTCATTAATTTAGATGAATCAATGGCATAACGCATATCATGACCAGCCCGATCCTTTACAAACGTGATCAACTTTGCTGATTCACCTTTTTCACGACCCAACTTATCATCCATAACTTCGCAAAGCTTATGAATCAGGTCAATATTTGTCCATTCGTTAATACCGCCAATGTTATATGTTTCACCTAATCCACCCTGATGATAAATTACATCAATGGCTCTGGCGTGATCTATCACAAATAACCAATCGCGAATATTCTCACCTTTTCCATAAATAGGAATCGGTTTCTTATTCTTAATATTATTAATTGAAAGAGGAATCAACTTTTCCGGAAACTGATTTGGACCGTAATTATTCGAACAGTTAGAGATAACTACAGGTAAACCATATGTATGGTAATAAGCACGCACCAAATGATCAGAACTTGCCTTGGATGAAGAATAAGGACTGCGGGGATCGTAAGCCGTTGTTTCAGTGAATAATCCCTCCTTACCTAAAGAACCATATACTTCATCTGTTGAAATGTGATAGAAACGCTTTCCTTCCATCTGACCTTTCCATGCATCTTTAGCTGCATTCAAAAGGTTAACAGTCCCCATTATATTTGTTTTAATAAAAGCCAATGGATCAGAAATAGAACGATCAACATGAGATTCTGCAGCCAGATGAATAACTCCGTCAAACTGATATTCAGCAAAAAACTGATTCATTAAATCAGCATCCGTAATATCACCTTTCAAAAAAGTATAATTACTCTTCGTTTCAATATCTTTTAAATTTTCAAGATTACCTGCATAAGTTAAAGCATCCAGGTTATAAATATGATATTCGGGATAGGTATTAACAAACAACCTTACAACATGTGATCCGATAAAACCGGCACCACCGGTGATGAGTATTTTTTTCATTTGAAACTGATTTACAATTGAATTCAATCAAATATAAAACACAATAATAAACATTGCTGCAATATTTGATTTAATACGGTTATATTAACTTGAAGAATAAAAAAGCCTTGATTAACTTCTTTCAAGGCTAATTAATAATTTTTCAGTCTATTAACTCTGCAACGACATAATGCGACTAATATACTTACCCAGTATATCAAATTCAAGATTTACAGTACTTCCCTGCTTAATCTGATGAAAGTTTGTGAATTCATAGGTATATGGGATAATAGCCACTGAAAAACGATCTTCTTTGCTATTAACCACCGTTAAGCTAACTCCATTTACAGTCACCGATCCTTTTTCAACCGTCATATAACCCTGAGATGCTTTCTCTTTATCAATAACATATTGAAACGTGAAATACCAACTTCCATCTGCTTCCTTAACTTCAATACATTTAGCAGTTTGATCAACATGGCCCTGAACAATATGACCATCCAAACGCCCATTCATCATCATACTACGCTCAAGATTTACCTTATCTCCAATCTGCAGCAATCCCAGATTTGACTTCTCCAAAGTTTCCTTAATGGCTGTTACAGTATAATTTTGACCTTCTTTTTTAACCACAGTTAAACAAACCCCATTGTGAGCCACACTCTGGTCAATCTTTAATTCATCAGTAAATGAGCATTCTAATGTAAGATGCAGGTTACCCTGATCTTGTTCCAATCCAACTACTGTTGCTGCTTCTTCTACTATACCTGAAAACATATTTAAATTGTTTATGTTACTATCTCAAATATCCTAATTGGCTAAAATAGATTAAAAAATGCATTTTATAAATGACAAAAAGCTTTTTTAGCACTTGATTTAATTTTCGTATTTTTCGAAGCCATTCAAACGAAGCTGTTATGACAACTATTAAAACAACTTATTTAGGTGATTTAAGAACTGAGAATATTCATATTCAATCAGGTTCTAAGATAATTACTGATGCTCCAACTGATAATCGAGGAAAAGGTGAAGCATTTTCGCCAACTGATATGCTGGCTACAGCTTTGGGCAATTGTATTATGACTATAATGGGTATTAAAGCCATGGATAATGGCATTGACCTGGTTGGAACGGAATTAGATATTACCAAGATAATGGCTGAAAATCCGCGCAGGGTTTCCGAAGTTGTTATTCAATTCAATTTCCCAAAGAAAGGTTACTCTGAGGATGAAAAGAAGTTAATCGAAAGCGTAGCTGGTATTAGTCCGGTTCCATTAAGTGTTCATCCTGATCTTAAACAAACCATAATCTTTAACTGGTAGAGAATATTACATGATTTTTGTTACAGGAGGAACAGGTTTAGTTGGTTCACATCTGTTATACAGACTAACCAAAGAAGGCAATAAAGTAAGAGTTCTTTGCAGAGATACCAGTTCGAAGGAATCTGTAAGAAAAATTTTTCAATTTTATTCTGATAATGCAGAATCATACTATCAAAATATTGAATGGTTTGAAGGCGATTTACATGATTATTTTTCGCTTCTGGATGCATTGAATGATGTTGAGCAAGTGTATCACTGTGCTGCGATGGTATCTTTTAAACCAAGTGATTCCAAGGAGATGTTCAGCAACAACGTTGATGGCACAGCCAACCTGGTAAATGCTTGTATTGAAATGGGAACTGCCCGTTTTTGCTTTGTCAGTTCAATTGCCACTTTAGGCGACTCACCCAATGGATCACCAATTGATGAATCAACTTTTTGGCAAAACGATGATAATCATTCGGTTTATTCGCAAAGTAAATTCAGCTCTGAAATGGAAGTATGGCGAGGAACCAAAGAAGGCTTAAATGCTGTTATCATCAATCCGTCAGTAATTATCGGTCCGGTAGAACTTAACCGAAGTACTGGCCAGCTATTTGAAACCATCATGAAAGGCACACCTTTCTATACTATTGGATCAACTGGTTTTGTGGATGTGAGAGACGTTGTGGAGGCAATGATTAAAGTCTGTAACAGTGATGTTGTAAACGAACGCTTTATTGTAAACGGAGAGAATATTGCTTATAAAGATTTCTTTACTATGGGTGCGAAGGAATTTAATGCCAAACCACCTAGATTCAGAGCAGGAAGAATATTAACAGGCATAGCCTGGAGACTCGAAAGACTAAAGTATTACATACTTCGGGTTGAACCACGCTTCACAAAGGAAACAGCTCGTACCTCACAGCATAAATCAATTTACTCAAACGAGAAATTACAAAAGTTGTATCCAATAAATTATATCCCGATTGAAGAATCCATTAAAAATGCAGCCCGATATATCAAAGCATAAAAAAAGGATCTGAAAGGATCCTTTTTCTATATATTATATTTCCGAAACTAATTCTTTAATCACTTTTGTCATTAACGGCTCTGCTGCCGCTGCCACTTCCTGAACTTCTTCGTGCGACACTTCCACAATCTGACCTGGTACTCCGGAATCTGTAATAATGGATATTCCAAAAGTAGTCATATTCATATGACGGGCAACAATAATTTCAGGTACTGTAGACATACCTACAGCATCTCCACCTAACACACGAAACATCTTATATTCTGCAGGAGTTTCGAAAGTCGGTCCGGTTGTACCCGCATAAACACCTTGCTTCAAATCAATGTTATTTTCTCTTCCGATTTCAAGAGCTTTAGCAATTAAGTGTTTACTATATGGTTCACTCATATCCGGGAAACGAGGGCCCAACTCATTATGATTCTTTCCGATCAACGGATTGTTACCAAACATATTGATCTGGTCTGTTATAACCATTATATCCCCAACTTTAAAATCAGGATTTAAACCACCACTTGCATTAGATACAATCAAGGTTTCAATACCTAAAGCTTTCATTACTCTTACAGGAAAAGTAACTTCCTGCATTGTATAACCTTCATAATAGTGAAAACGACCTTGCATCGCTAAAACCGGCACTCCATTGATGGTACCAAATATCAATCTTCCACTATGGCCTTCAACAGTTGAAACAGGGAATTCAGGAATCTCTTCATAAGGAATAGACTTTTCTATTTCAATCTCCTCAACCAAGCCACCCAAACCAGTTCCTAAAATAATACCAATCTTAGGATTTAAACCGCTCTGATGCGACAAAAAATCAGCTGTCTTTCTGATAGTCTCTAACATAGTTGCGTATAATTAATTCTAATAATTTTTCTTCTTCAAATAATATTTTCAATTCAATTGGCACATACACCAATCTTTTATCAATCTCCTCATCCAACCCATATAATCGGGTAAAATCCTTTTCTGTTGAAATAATGAGCCAATCATTACCCATTTTCGAAATCTCTTCTTTAATCTCCTGTAAATCTTTCTCGTTAAAAGAATGATGATCAGGATAAATCAATTCCTTTTCAATCTTCACCTTTGACTTGAGATAAGAAAAGAACAATTCAGGCCGTGCAATCCCTGCAAGAGCAATAATTTGCCTGTCAATAACATTAACAACCTGCCCTGAATAACCCACCATTTGTCCGTAAGTAATGGCCGAAAAGAAAACCTTTTGCTTTGAGCAAGGCTTTAACTTATTCAGCCAATAACTTTTTTCTTCTTCACTCATCGAAAGCGGACATTTATTAACCAGAATTATATCAGCTCTTTTCTGACCTGCTCTTGTCTCTCTCAGATCGCCAGCAGGAAAAGGCAAATCGTTCCACAAAGGTCGGCTATAGTCGATTACCAATATTGAGAATCCCGGAGTTACATATCTATGTTGAAATGCATCATCCATAAGAACCACATCGGCGCTGGTTTTAGTTCTGATGATCTGCATACCTTCCACACGTTTCTCTGCCACTACCACTTCTATTCCTGCAAATTTCTTTTTTATCTGAAATGGTTCATCTCCAATATCAGATGCAGTACTCTGATCATCTGACAAAAATGGCCCTTGGGTCTTACGTTTGTATCCACGACTTAATAACGCCAGCTTATAATCATTTTTCAACAAGCGAATAAGATACTCTGTAAATGGAGTTTTACCTGTTCCTCCAACGGTTATATTACCAACAGATATGATAGGAAGATTATAGCCTTTGGAAGGTAAAATATTCCAATCGAAAAGTTTATTCCGCACAGTTGTAACTGCCCCGTAAAGCAAACTGAACGGGTAAAGTACTTTTCTTATCTGCATTATCGATTTTGAAAATTGAAATAACAGAACAGGTTGGAATACCAACCAGCTCCATATATTTATCGAATACTAATATCATAAGGTAAACGAGCCTGTATCTGAGCTCCATTCTTTAAGCTCTCTAAAGTCTGAAGATGCTTAAATTCGTCTCCCATAATAGACTTACCAATAAACATTTTTGCCTCTCCACTAATTCCTTTTAGAAAAGCCTGAACAGGATCTTCAATTTCAGGAAGCTCCTGAATACGGTAATTCTCAAGACCCGCTGCTTCTTTGGCAAGCTCAATGGCCTTATTCAATCCTCCGAATTCATCAATCAAATTAATCTCTTTGGCATTGGCACCACTCCATACTCTTCCTTGCCCGATTTCATCAATTGCCTCTTTTGTTGTTGAACGACCATCGGCACAACGACCAATAAAAATATCATAACCATGTTCGATATATGCCTGCATAATTTCCTTTTCCTCTTTACGGAAAGGTCTGGTTAGGCTTGGCATATCTGAAAATTCATTGGTTTTAACGCCATCAAAACTCAGTCCAATCTTTTCGGTTAATCCTTCAACATTAGGAATCATACCAAAGATTCCAATCGAACCCGTCAACGTTGTTGGACCAGCAACTATTTTATCCGCAGCACAAGAAATATAATATCCTCCTGAGGCTGCAACATCACCCATTGAAACAATTAATGGTTTCACTTCACCAGCCAACTCAACCTCGCGCCAGATAATTTCTGACCCTAAAGCTGAACCTCCCGGAGAATTTACTCTAAGTACAATGGCTTTCACAGAGCTATCTCGACGAGCTTTACGAATCGTTTTTGATAATTCCTCAGAAATTATTCCTGAACCGGATCCATCATCAATTCCTCCCTGAGCATAAATCACAGCTATTTTATCCCGTATAAATCCTTTTGTTTCTTTTGCTACATAAACCTTAGCATACTTGCTGCTATTAACTGCTTTCAGGTCATCTTTAGCTTCCGTTTCGGTTAATTGTTTCAATTCATCAAGGAATTCATCTTTATATTTTAAACCGTCAATCAGCTTATTATCCAATAATAATTGAGGATCGCGCAGCATTGGCATTTGATTGGCAATATCATCCACCAAGGCAACATCTACGCCACGAGCGGTAGCAATCTTATCTTTTAGATGATTCCACATGGAGTTCAAATAAACTTCTGTTTGTAAGCGAGCTGGCTCACTCATCTCTTCCAACATAAATGGTTCAACAGCCGATTTAAACTTACCATGCTTAACAATTTGCATTTCAACACCTATTTTATCAAGTGTCCCTTTGAAAAAAGTTCTTTCAGCATACAATCCATTTAACTCAACCATCCCACCGGGATTGAGATACAACTTGTCACAAACAGACGCAAGATAATATCCTTTCTGAGTATATATTGGAGCAAAACTATATACAAACTTTCCTGTCGATTTAAAATCAACCAATGCCTCTCTTATCTCTTCTATGGTTTCATAACCCGCTGATAAAAGACCTGTTTCAAGTACAATCCCTGAAATATTTTCATCTCTTTTGGCTTTTTCGATATTCGCCAAAATTCTGTTCAAACCTTCTGCTGCCGGATTACCAGATATTTCAGCCAATGCATCTTCAAAAGGATTCTCAACAACTCTATCTGAAATTGGTCCTTCGAGATTCAGAATTAATAAGGTATTTTCTTCTATTTTTGCTTCTTTATCAGCTGAAGAGGCAATAGCTGAAAGTATACCAATGAAAATAAGTACAAGAAAAATTGCAGCCACCAAGCCTCCTGCAAATGTGGCCAATAAGTATTTGAAAAATTTTACCATAATCTGTAATTTGAGTTGGTATGGGTTAATAATTAAAGATTGCAAGCAAAAGTATTAAAAATAACCATCAAAGTACAATTAAATTTAAGGATAATCAACTATACTATATGGTCGGTTTAAGATAAAATATTTTTCTGCAATTCATTATCAAACAACAAAATGATAAAATATAACAAAGCTATTTTACTGTTAGGTGGAAACATTGGCAATACAAAAGAATACTTAGCTAAGGCAATTAAATTATTAACAAGCGAACTATGTAATCCTTGTAAAGTATCAAACCTATATGAAAGTGAACCATGGGGTTTTGAATCCTCACAAAATTTCATCAACCAGGTAGTTGAATTTGATACCAGTAAAGATCCAATTACACTTTTAGATACAACCCAAAAAATTGAAAAAGCCTTAGGAAGAAAAGAAAAAACCGGAACTCAGTATGAATCCCGGCCTATTGATATTGATATCTTATTTATCGATAATGTGATTTTTCAATCAGAAAGATTAATCATTCCACATAAATTACTTCACGAAAGGAGATTTACACTTTTACCACTTTCTGATCATTGGAACAACCTGATTCACCCAGTATTCAATAAAACTATTGATCAACTTTTATTAGAATGTAATGATAAAAGTATAGTAAAAAAAATTGTTTAGATTTTGCTTCCATAAGCCAAATCACCGGCATCTCCCAGTCCGGGGACAATATATGATTTAGCATTCAATTCTTCATCTACTGCTCCCAGCCAAAGTGTTGCAGGCTCATCCTTAAACATATTCTCAACATATTGCACTCCTGCCTGACTTGCAATTAACGAAACGATATGAACATGCTTTGGTTTACCTCTGTGAAGAAGTGCCTTATAAGCCAGTTCAATGGAAGTACCGGTTGCCAGCATAGGATCACACAATAATACTGTTTTTCCATCCAGCGAAGGTGAAGAAATATATTCAATATGAATATCAAAATCACCTTTCTCGTTGTATTTTCTGTAAGCCGAAACAAACGCATTCTCAGACCGATCGAAATAATTCAATACTCCCTGATGTAAAGGCAATCCGGCTCTTAAAATGGACGCTATCACCACCTCTTCCGATGGTACTTTTTCAATGGCTATGCCCAAAGGAGTTGTAACTGATTTATCAGTATATATCAAGTCCTTACTTACTTCGTAAGCCATTATTTCTCCCATTCTTTCAATGTTCCGGCGAAAACGCATCGGATCATTTTGAATTGAAGTGTCACGAATCTCGGCGATAAACCGATTAAAAATACTTTGTTCCTGATTAAATATTTTTGTTTGCATAAGTATTTATTTAGGTCAATTCTTCCTTATATATATCCCACTCATAATCTTTGGTCTTAGGTATAATCTTAATACTATCATCTCCTCGCACAACAGTTGATTTAGAGGGTATCTCTTTATCTATTACACATCCTGCACCAATTGTTACTTCATCACCAATTACCGCCCCTGGAAGGATCACACAATGTGAACCTATCCATACATTATTACCTATTATTACTCCTTTTTTATTTGATGTTTTTCTAACATCATACTTATAATGATTGGTCGTAACAATTGTTATATTCGGACCTAATTCAACATTATCGCCAAATTTTAAACCTCCACATGCATTAATGTATGTTCCTAAATTATCTCCTGGATCACAGATTATACCTTTTTCAATAAACTCCCAGCCAATAATTCTACTTCTAAAATCAACCGGCCATGGCACTTTTCTGTTAAATCCCAATACTTTTTGCATAAAAACATAGGTCCAAAGTACCTTATAATGCTCCAGATAGCCGTTGATAGGTCTTTTGTATTGTGGGTATATTTTTCGAACACACCAACGAAAAAAAGTATTATCAATTTTTAAGAGTAACTTCTTTAAAAACCCCATAGTAAATAATCTAATCCTTCTACTTTTAAAACTCTTTTTCTGATCATTTTCTCACTTAAAAATATTTTAGAAAAATTCTACATTTAATATTTATGGAATTTAAAATCCTTTCCTTCCAATTGAATAATATATATATATTAATAGAATTATTCCTGCAAATGAGCTTATTAAAGCATACAAAGTTAATGTATACTGAACACTAAATGTAAATACATATGAAATAAAAAAGATTAATAATCTGCCAATTAATTGAAAAACCTCAAATACTAGCCATTTCTTCTGTAATTGTAAAATGGATATTAATGATGCTAATGGTGTTTTTATAAAATTGATAAACATCCAAATTAATATGATTCTGGTAATATCACCTGCTAACAACCATTCTTGTCCCATTACTTTTTCATAAAACCATGGACTTATTAGATATATTATGATAAATGGAATAATCGCAATGATAAAAAGTTTTCGAAGTTCTAACTTCCAGAAATTGGATAATGGCTCCTTTTTATTAAAAATATTTGACGCCTTCACATAAATATCTTGTCCATAGACCTGAGAAAATAACATTACCGGAAAAAGAAGGGTTTTAAATACAATTCCATAATTAGCAGTTACACTTTTACTATACAAGATTGGTAACAATATTACTGGCAATTGATTACTAATAATATTTATAGGTGAAACTATTGTATTAAGAATAAGAATGTGTTTGTATTTATTAAAGAATTGTATCAGTAAAATTTTCACTTCGAGAATTGAAAATTTTATTGATAATCTTCTATATGCCAAAAAATAATACCCGACAACTTGTGTAATTTGCCCCACCAAATACCCTAATATAAGTGCATTTATACTATTGGGTTCTAAAATAAATACTAAAACAACAGAACTAAAAGAAACAACCCTTATAAACTTTAATCTACTAACGAATGAATATCTATAAATAGCAATTAAATAATGTTCACCTAACTGATTCATTCCAAAAAAAAGAGAAGAGATAGGCAATAAAAAATACCATAATTTAAATGCGAATACTCCACTGAAAAAGCTTCTTTGCAGAAAATAAATTATAATTATACCAACAATAAATAAAACATGAAATAATAAAATAATGTTAAAACCTGCTTTCCAGTTCTGATATTTATCTTTGAAAGTATTAGCTAGCGCTATAGTTAAATGGGACTGTAATGAAAAGAAGGATCCACAAATTTCAGCAATAGCAACGAAAATAAAATACGTTCCAATTATATCAATAGGAAAATAGTATGTTGCTCCAAAAAAAACAACTAAGTTTAATGCTTGTGCAACTATATTACCTCTATATAATATAAATATTTTTTTTATTCTGTTTCCAAGCATAACAAGATATTTAACACCTCCTAAGCAAAAACAGCATCCCCATCTCCATCCTGGCAATTAATCTGCGCACCCCATAACTTTATGAAATCCTTTGTAAATGCCGTTTTCTGAAACACTTCTTTTTGCGGTAAATATTTTATAACAGTTTCACCAAGAACTTCATTAAAAACCGAATTATAAATATATAAACTCAACCCTCCACTTTTTATGATATGACTAACAATATCAATTAGAACAGATTTTATATACTTTTCATTCAAATAAAGGAAAGGTAAATAATAATGTCCATCTCTTTCCTTGATAAGACCAACTGATACTACCTCTTTGTTTATTTCTATTTTAAAATAATTTAAACAAAATGACGAAGTAACTAAACTGAATGGATACTTCTTTTGCTCATTTATGTAATTATCCTGTGTTGATAACCATGGAAAATTTTTAATCCACTCAAAATCATTTCTATCTTTCGCAAATGTATTCTTCTGGTTTTCTGCGATAAAATACTCCATATCATTTGTCAATTCTCTTACTAAAGAAAAGCTTGTATCTACTTTACTATTTAGCAACCATGACGGAATAATACCCGGTAATAAACTAAAAAAGCACTGCAGTACATTACTATTTGGGAGATAGGGTCTTAGCACATATTTAACGCCACTATCCACCCCCAATACATCAATTAACCGTAAAGTATTAAGTATATTAAACGAATGGTAAGGTAGATCGATAAAGCCAACCATATTATTCCATTGTTTCATTCCATAAAGAAGTAATGGGATGGCTATATCTCTACCTTTATTTTCATCAATCCACCAACCACTGTTCCATGCAAATTTTTTCGTTGGATCACCTTGCAAATAATCTGGTAAAAAACCAATAAACCCAACTAATTGATCATTCTTGTATGCCAAAACCAGAACAACATCTTCATTAGATGCTTTTGGATTATTATAAAATGAATTTGCTCGTAAAGTCGAAATTGGCAAAACAGACCTATCCTCCTTTTTATACTGTTCTAAAAAAGATAGTATTTCACCATTCTTTACGTTAATAAATTTCATTTACGATACTTTTTTGACGGTATTGATAATATCATCAATGGTTCTCATCTGAATGATATCCATCACGTCAAATTTTATATCAAAATATTCCTCAACTGCTGAAATAATCGAAGCGTGAGCCAATGAATCCCATTGATGAATAGAATCCCCTGACGATTCTAGTTGAAGATCTGATTGATTTACTTTCAAAATACCGGCTACAATAGCTATAATTTCACCTTCTATTTTGTCCATATGTAGTTATTTCTTTACAAAGATTAAATAATTACCAGTTATGGAGAATCCTATTTTTTTGTAGAATCCAACTGACAACTGATTTGCTTGTAAAGTTAATGATTGAATTTGCTTTGTTTTACAATCCGAGATAATATTATGAAGTAACTTGCGCCCCCATCCTTTTCCTCTATAATTATTATTGGTTGACATCATGTAAATACCAAGATTAGAATCTTGCTTGAATGTCAAACAAGCTGCAACCACTTTATCTGCATCGTACATACCAAAAACCATACATCCTTCTAAACCAAGCAAATACTTGAAATATTCTTCTTCAAGTGGTTGTTTTGCAAAATGAGTTTCATTTATTAATGCTAAAATCTGAGAGTCGTAATCTGTAAGCATATTTTCCTGTAGATCCTTGTTAAAATCACTAATGTTAAGATACATCATCGGCCATATTTCAACAGGCATAAAACCCAAGGATCTTAAAGAATCCAGTACCTCTTTATGTTCAGAATCAATTATAACATATGCCGGGAATTCTACTTTTTCCAGTACCTGCATGAGTCTTTCCTCCACACGAAAAGTATCTTCTGAAAAACCATATATAAATTGCGGCCATGCATGCAAGTTATCACCCGGAAAACAGATTTCCTGATAGTTTACAAACCGTTCTTTTAATGAAAGAGCTCTATTATAAAATGATTGAAGATTGTCTCTATTTAACACATTATGATTCATTAAGCAGACTTTCTTTTAAACCTTGTTTATCAATTTTTCCATTATTATTCCTTGGAAACTCTTTGACGCATACAAACTTTTGTGGCACCATATATGGCGGTAATTTTTCTCTCAATACTGAGATTAGCTTATCTGAATTCAATAAAACCGATGATTCATAAAAAACTACAATACGATTTACAATAGATCCTGAATTCATTACAGCGACATAGACATTAGATAGTTTAAGATAGGTTCTGCAGGCATGTTCAACCTCGCTTAACTCCACCTTGTATCCATTAATTTTAACCTGATTATCAGACCTCCCGCAAGTATAAAAGGTATCATCCTCACCAATAAAAGCAATATCTCCTGTTTTATAAAATCTCTTTCCTTCTTTATAAAAAAACACCTCTTTATTTAGCTCTTCCTGATTTAAATATCCCTGCATAACATTATCACCGGAAAATGACAAATTCCCTTTTTTAAACTTTGGCAATTCTTTATTCTGAGAGTCCACAATTATACCTCGTG
The DNA here is from genome assembly GCA_025499705.1 of Carboxylicivirga caseinilyticus. GTDB lineage: Bacteria > Bacteroidota > Bacteroidia > Bacteroidales > Marinilabiliaceae > Carboxylicivirga > Carboxylicivirga caseinilyticus. The sequence goes on along the minus strand of JAFMVE010000011.1, from coordinate 7,167 downwards.
TATTTGGCCAAGGTAAACCAAATGCCAGAATCCCATTATGCTGCTGCTGCCTCTCCAATTCTCTAGGAACCCAGTATCCCATGCATGCCATGGTTGTTTCTGTCGGTCCGGATATATTAAATACCTTTCCATTGGGTATACATTTCATCCATTGATTAGCAAGCTCCTGTGAAAAAGGTTCTCCACCCAATAAACTATATTTTAGATTAGGCAATTGAAGCCTTTCAAAATATGGCCTCAATAGATGTAATGTTGTGGGGACCATAGTGGCAATTGAGATCTCATGCCTTAATAACAATTCTAAAGCATTTAAATACTTAATACTACTATTTTTACAAGGATAAATGCAAGCTCCAATGCAAAAAGCCGGCAAATACGACAACATGGACATATCAAAATTAAAGTCAAACATCTGCAAGAATTTGTCTTCAATTCCAATACCCATACCCAGCTTAAAATAGGCATCCAGAGTACAATTAATATTCTTAAATGTGTAAGGCACTCCTTTAGGGACTCCTGTGGTTCCGGAAGTAAATAACACAGACAATATATCCTCCTGATTGATGATTAATTCCGGAATAACAACCCTGTCCACCATTGAATCTGGTGTAAGAATATCATATTGTGTTAAGTCTGTATCCCGGGAGTTTAACACAACATTTACATTACAAAGATTCAGGATGTATTCATTTCTTATTTCAGGGGCATCATTTAAAATTGGAATAAATGTTTTACCTAAGAACATAATTGCCAGAATTGAGGCATAACTCTTTAAATCATGATTCCCAACAACTCCAATTGCCTTGCTATCAACACAATTAGTCAACAAATAGTCACAGATAGTGCCAACCTGCCTTTCCAATTCTTTAAAAGAATAGAAACGACCTCCAATATATAGCGCATTTCTATCAGGATAAAGCCTAAATGAATCCCTTATCTTATTGAGAAAATTTATATATTGACCAGTATCCTCCATATATAATATGACATTGTGTTCTTGGATATTTTATAAGCTGTATAAGATAATGGAACAGCCCCGAATCCTGAATTAAAATCTGCAATACTTTTAATATCTGATCCACAAAAATCAAGATATAAATCTTTCTTACAATATTCGTGTAAAAAATTATCTACTAATAAAAATGAAGCTTTTGATGATCGTCCCAAACTGTTTGTTGCAGAAAAAATATTAACCCCTCTCGCACCAAATATAAAAAAAGCACTCGCACACAATTTATCACTCACCTCAGCTTTATATAAAACTCCTTTTTTAAATTTTATAGCAACACTTATCAATTCTTTTAATCTCGAATTACTAATATCTGAAATTCTATCCAGTCCTTTAAATTTCACCATTTCAGACTTTAACTGTATAAGTTCATCAGACGAATCACTTATGCTAATCTGAACATTTTCCCTACACCCTCTTCTAATATTTTTCTTACAGCTGCTTGAATAATTAGATTTAATGTCTTCGTAAGATTGATTCAGATTAAGATGATATGTTGTCCTCAAATAAGATTCTGCTATTAAATTATCATTTATACCAGGTGTCTGACCAAAAGTAACAAACACCAAACCTAACTCCCTCTTCAGGCATGATAAAATACTTTTAAATTCCTCACCCGATGAACTTCCAATAAAACCCAAATATTGTACATAATTAGGAAGAGATATAAATTTCCATTTTAAAAATTTTATTGCTGTTATTGGCAATACCCATTTATATTCACTGTCTACAATGGCTTCCCATTTTGGATACATAATATCCAAAACCCAACAATAAGCCAAAGGATTATCAAAAGAAGAGTTCGTAACGCAATCATCCCACTTTTGATCCTCAATTTCACTTCTTTTTAAGTGCAATATCTTATTTTCCTCTAATTTTATTTCTCTCATTCTTATCTTAAAATCAGATCCTTGCCAAGAAGCTGTCTCATTTTGGATTTTAAATTATAATAACCAATAATACTTTTCGCTTTATACTTGAATTCCATTGGCACCCTCTGAAAATTCATTGCTATTTCATCCTTTTTTATGCCTGCAGTACCAAAGCTGATATCGATTATCTCACTTTTATAAAGTCTATTGAAAAACTCTTTTTTTAATGCAAAATCTGTAAAAGGAAACGAGAATGCCTTTATATTTTGATTAAAACGTGAGGACACTTCATCAACACTTTTTACCACCTGATTGAGAGCAAAATCTTCTGAAACAAACCTGAATTCGGGATGATCATGACTATGTGCACCAATAGTAAATCCATCCTCTATTAATGACTGAATTTGATCGCTGGTTAAATAAGGCTTATTACTTTTCAAAAATTCATTATAATCAACCCCATTGTCTTGAGCAAGTCTATCAATCACTTCATTATCTGAATATAGGTAATCCTTTAATTGCACTTCTAATTCTCTGGTTAATTTACCTTTGGATAATAAATCATCAATAAGTAGAGATACTTTGAAACGAAAAAACAGGTCCTTGTTATCAATAAAACCTGAATTAATAAAGAATGTAGCCTGAATGCCTTTACTTTTTAAGATTGGAGCAATAACATTATAGCATTCACTTAATCCATCATCAAATGTCAGATGTGCAATAGGTTTCTTAATATTAATAAATCTTTCTTTTGCTGCTTGATAAAAATCAGTTAAGCCAACAATAGAGTAATTCTTACCGATATATTCCAGATCATCAATAAACTCCCGAACAGACTTCACATAAAACAAATGCTTTATATGTGGCAAGTGCTGATCACTTACAACATGATAATATGGTAATATGTATGGTAATTTCTTCAAAATAATACCCCCAATTTGCTAACGAACTTTATACTATAATATTTTAATCAAATATAGAATAAGATTCTCTTTACTTATATTTGTATGATTCAAAATATCTATACCTTATAAATTGAGTTCTAAATTAGAGAAAAAAGCTATCATTTGTACTGTTAGCGAATTGGCCACTGACTATCGTCTGCACAAATTAGCACTAACATTAAGTGAATGTGGATACAACACAACTTTTTTGTGTAGAAAGAAGAAAAATTTAATTTCCAATCATAGAATTGAATCCAAAACAATCTATCTAAATACAATTTGGCAAAAAGGCCCACAATTTTATCTCATCTTCAACCTAAGGATATTTTTTTATTTGCTTTTTCGTAAATATGATTTAATTGTATCAGTTGATCTGGATACTTTAACCGGATGTAGTCTGGGAAGAATATTAAAAAAAAATACCTTGCTCTTTGATAGCCATGAGTATTTTCCGGAAGTTCCTGAAATTCAACATAAATTATGGATAAAGAATATTTGGTTGACAGCTGAGAGATTATTTGTTCCCGGGATTGATTATGGTGTAACAGTATGCCAATCAATCGCCAATATCTATAAAGATAAATACAATAAAGACTTTTTAGTTATCCGCAATGCACCCTTGTCCTCGCGTATTATTGATGTAAATGATTTACAAACAAAATCAGGCAATCCTTTCACCCTAATTTATCAAGGAGCTGTAAACCATGGTAGAGCCTTAAAGGAACTGATAGATGCTATGAGAATATTAGAAGACATAAAACTTTTAATAGTTGGCGATGGGGACCTTTTGAATGAATTAAAAGAACGTAGTAATGATTTAGGAGATAAAATTACCTTTGTTGGTAAAGTACCTTTTCAGGAATTACCTAAATATACTGCACAAGCCGATTTAGGAATAGCATTGCTTGAAAACATTGGCCTAAACAACTATTATGCTTTACCCAACAGACTTTTTGACGCATTGCAAGCACAACTTCCAATTCTGGGCGTTAATTTTCCTGAAATTGAACGTTTTATAAATAAATATGAATTTGGGACTGTAATTTCAGATATTAGTCCGCAAAACATTGCAAAAAATATTAATGAAATACGAGAAACACCATCACTCATTAAAACATGGAAAGAAAATGCAATAAAAGCGAGAAGACTCGTTAATTGGGAAAACGAAACTATTGAATTAAAAGAGATTCTTTCTACTGACTAATTTCTTATAATTCCCCCTCATCAGCAAAACTATAGTAAGCCGATTCGGTAATAATAAGATGATCCAATACCGGAATATCCATAATTTTTCCAGCTTCCTTCATTTTTTTTGTAATTTGTCTGTCCATATCACTTGGTTGTATATTCCCGCTCGGATGATTATGACATAAAATAATTGAAGAAGCTAAATGATCAATAGCAGACTTTAAAATAATTTTAATATCAATCACAGTTCCAGCAACACCGCCCTGACTAATCTTATAACGGGTAATCACTCTATTGGACCGATTCAATAATAAAATCCAAAACTCTTCATGTGGAAGATCACCAAGAATAGGTTGAAAAATATCAACCACATCTTTACTTTGAGTTATTTTAATTCGCTTTGCAGCTTCCTGCAACTTTCTTCTTCTTCCTAATTCCAAACAAGCAACAACTGTTATTGCCTTAGCATCACCTACTCCATGGTACTTACTTTTTAAATCTTTTACCGACTTCTTCCCAAGCTCATTTAAATTATTATTACAGTCTTTCAGAATCTTTTTTGCAAGATCCACAGCACTTTCCTTAGAGCTACCAGAACCTAAGATAATAGCTAGCAGTTCGGCATCAGATAACGAAGATATTCCCTTTTCAAGTAATTTTTCACGAGGACGATCTTCCAATGCCCATTCCTTAATGCTTAGATGTTGGTATGGATTCATCATTTTCTTTTGTATTCAAGATAATGATGCAAATTGACAAAGTAAATATTTGACATAAAAAAAGTCCTCCAGCATTTGGAAGACTTTCGCAGTCCCTAGGAGAATCGAACTCCTGTTTCAAGGATGAAAACCTTGCGTCCTAACCACTAGACGAAGGGACCAATACATTTACTCAGTAGTTTTATACTAGAACTAACTGGTTATTGGCAAAATATTTATTGCATTAAAAAAGCCTTTCAGTTTCCCGAAAGGCATTAGCAGTCCCTAGGAGAATCGAACTCCTGTTTCAAGGATGAAAACCTTGCGTCCTAACCACTAGACGAAGGGACCTTAAGAAGCTTTGATTAAAGCTTGTTCACGTGGCTTGCCAACTTAGATTTCAAGTTAGCAGCTTTATTTTTGTGAATAATGTTTCTTTTAGCCAACTTATCCAGCATTGAGGCAACTTTAGGAAGCAACTCCTGAGCAGCTTCTTTCTCAGATGTACCTCTCAACTCCTTCACAGCATTACGAGCTGTTTTAGCGTAATATCTATTGTGAAGTCTTCTCTTTTCTATCTGACGAATTCTTTTTTTCGCTGATTGATGATTTGCCATCTTAATACAAAATAATATTGTTAATTCTTTTACTTTTGCAGTCCCTAGGAGAATCGAACTCCTGTTTCAAGGATGAAAACCTTGCGTCCTAACCACTAGACGAAGGGACCTTATTGCCTTTGGATCACTTTCTCTGTCTCAAATGCGGATGCAAAGATATATCAAATTCAATTCCCTCCAAATATTTTTTCGAAAAAAAATTCAAAAAAAATGTCAAAAACATTGATTAACAAAGTAACTCACTAGAATACACTTAGAAAAGATACAATCAAGACAAAATACTCTTCTTTTGCTTGCGCATCATTTTATTATTTCATTACTTTGCAACTAGTGAAAAGTGGAAGGATTTGGCTGATTGCAACCACTCTAAAAAAGTGCTAAAACGCGTACTTCGTTTTAACTTCCTTTTTTCACATATCAATATAGTAATAATAGTGATGCAACTCAAGTGTAGTTGTTTAAAGAGTTTTGATATGGGTTATTTATTTACATCCGAGTCAGTGTCGGAAGGACATCCTGACAAAGTAGCTGATCAGATTTCTGATGCCATTCTTGATGAATTACTTCGTCAGGACCCTGAATCCAAGGTAGCTTGTGAAACATTGGTAACTACCGGTTTAGTAGTATTAAGCGGTGAGGTAAAAACAACAGGCTTTGTTCCAACACAAAATGTGGCCCGCAGAGTAATCGAACGAATTGGTTATACTGATGCAGCCTATATGTTTGATTCCGGTTCATGTGGAGTGATCTCGGCTATTCATGAGCAGTCAGCTGACATTAACAGAGGAGTTGAACGGGCAAATGAAGAAGAACAGGGAGCCGGTGACCAGGGTATGATGTTTGGCTATGCCTGCAAAGACACAGAAGATTACCTTCCTCTACCTTTATATTTGTCTCATATTTTACTAAAAGAACTTGCTGATATCCGTCGAGAAGAAAAAGTGATGACTTACCTTCGCCCGGACTCAAAAAGCCAGGTTACCATTGAATATGATTCAAACAATAAGCCATTAAAAGTACACACAATCGTAGTCTCTACTCAGCATGATGAGTTTGATGAAGATGAAGCAATGCTAGCTAAGATAAAAGACGATGTACAGAATATATTGATTCCTCGTGTAAAAGCTATTTTACCGGATAATCAGCAACACCTTTTTAATGATTATATATTACATGTTAACCCTACAGGTAAATTTGTTATCGGTGGACCACATGGCGACACCGGTTTAACAGGTCGTAAAATCATTGTTGATACCTATGGCGGCAAGGGTGCTCATGGCGGAGGTGCCTTCAGCGGTAAAGACAGTTCAAAAGTTGATCGTTCTGCTGCTTATGCTACACGTCATATTGCAAAGAATCTGGTTGCTGCTGGTGTAGCTGATGAGATTTTGGTTCAGGTTGCATATGCCATTGGAGTTGCAAAACCTGTGGGATTATATATTAATACCTATGGAACATCAAAAATAGACCTTACCGATGGCGAAATTGCTGAAAAGGTTGAAGGTATTTTTGATATGCGCCCTAGTGCAATTGTGAAACGTTTTGGGTTAAAGAATCCAATATTTGAACCAACAGCTGCCTATGGTCACGTTGGACGTAGTCCTTATAAAGAAAAGGTTGAGTTTATCGAGAACGGCCAAAAAGTAATGAAAGAAGTTGAGTTCTTTACATGGGAAAAACTTGATTACGTTGATAAGGTAAAAACTATTTTTAGTCTTTAATTCAATACTACATAAAGATTAAGGAGGGTGTCCAAAAACTAAACATCAGAACAACGTTAGTTTCAATTTGTAATAAAATATCATTTTATGTCACCCCTAAATCCCCTGAAGGGGACTT
>JAFMVE010000119.1 GCA_025499705.1 Carboxylicivirga caseinilyticus | reverse complement strand
CTCTCGATAATGGAACGAGCTTTGCTCGTTTAGGTACTATTCAATATTTTCAAAGATCTTTTGAGCCTTTTGCTCTTGTGACATATTCAGAATCGAACTGAATTGGTTAACCATTATGTCTTATTTTTAGTTCGAAGATCGTAGTCCGATGTCCGTTTTTTGCTACCCTCGTTTGAGAAGCGGCTGCAAAGGTAAGTAGTTTTTGTTTTATCCTCCAAATCTTTTTTTAAGTTTTTTCTTCTTTTTTTTCGAGTCGTTCATTTTCAATCCCTAACTCTTCCATCGCCTCTTAAAAACCTTTTTTTTGGAGCCAGAAAAACAAGTTACTAAATCTTATCTTTCTGTCAAAAACTTTCTTTGCTTTCATTATTTCAAGACTAGCCTATCGCCCGCCCTGCCTGCTTTTCATGACAACCGTTGTTCTCAAAAGCGGGTGCAAAATAAGCCAGTTTTTTCTAAACTTCCAAATCAAATTGCACTCTTTTTTTGAAGAAACTCTGTTAATTTGTGTT
>JAFMVE010000118.1 GCA_025499705.1 Carboxylicivirga caseinilyticus | reverse complement strand
GTTGATAGAGCATCAGCCTTCCAAGCTGAGGGTCGCGGGTTTGAGCCCCGTCTTCCGCTCTTTTAAGCCATTTGATTTTTCGAGTGGCTTTTTTAGTGACAAATTTTATCCTGATAAAAGATTCAGGCGAATAAAAATATTGAATGCAATTGGGGAGATACCAATCACGATAGCTATCTTGAGGCCAACTGGGGTCCCGAAGCTTCGGGATAATTCCGCTGACTCTCCAATAATATAAACAACAAGAAAGTTTGTTGTAACAAAATTTTACTGAATGCAATTGGGGAGATACCAATCACGATAGCTATCGTGAGGCCAACTGGGGTCCCGAACAATCGGGATAACTCCGCTGACTCTCCAATAATATATACAACAAGAATGTTTGTTGTAACTAAAATTTACTGAATGCAATTGGGGAGATACCAATCACGATGGTTATCGTGAGGCCAACTGGGGTCCCGAAGCTTAGGGATAAATCCGCTGACTCTCCAATAATATATACAACAAGAAAGTTTGTTGTAACAAAATTTTACTGAATGCAAT
>JAFMVE010000117.1 GCA_025499705.1 Carboxylicivirga caseinilyticus | reverse complement strand
TAATAATAAAGATCCGACCCTCGAAATTATCTTAGCTGAATACGATTCAAATGCAATCCTTCTGACTGAACTGAGCGAGCAAATTTCACAGCAGGCAATCCATATACCATCATATAACCAATAGTATGATCTTCAGGAATATTAAACAATCCTTTTAATTCGAGTCCCGATAGGGACGTCTGTGACAGCATAGTACATAAGTGCTATGCAAATAAGCAACGTAAATCAAAAGCCCGGAGGGCTGTCTGTATGTATACTTTTTGAAAAATGTTGCAGGCAGAATGATTATCGATGCTTTAGTTAGCTAATTATCAATTATAAAATTAACCACAAATTACACAGAATCTCACAAATAGTCTCGAAAGAGAAACTCTCCTTCGTTTCTTAACGAAGGAGCAATATCTAATCAATTCCCATTGATATAAGTTCAAAAATAAAAACACCCCGTTAAGAAACGAGGTGTAGATTATTAGATAAGGATCGGATTTAATAGCTTTCTAATAATAAAGATCCGACCCTCGAAATTATCTTAGCTGAATACGATTCAAATGCAATCCTT
>JAFMVE010000116.1 GCA_025499705.1 Carboxylicivirga caseinilyticus | reverse complement strand
CTAAATGAAAAGATAAAACAAATAAAAGATTTGGCTCAGTGAAATTTGAGAAGATCAGCTCTATTAACCTCCATACGCTTCATCCACGAAACGTTAAGAGCAATTCAACCTTTCATGACGTAGTACAATAGGTTGATTTCAGGTAAGTAAAAGCGTATTGTTATTTTGGTTGGATTCAAAGTCAAATACGGAGAACCGTATAAAAAGGATTCTTTTTAGGACGAGTCGACGTCCAAAGACTTTGAAGAAGTTCGCTGAACGCGAGGATAAAGTCAAGGACTTTATCAAAAAAAACCAAAATCAATACAATAAAAATGAATAACTTACCTGCATTCGTTGCACGACCACTTATCGAAGATAAATAGCAAACAACGAATTAAATCAACCAGATTGTTAAAAAACGAACGTCATTGGACAAAATGGTATGCAAGGTTGAACAGCGAGCTGAGCCATTCTACGAATGGCGTGTTGAGATTCACAAGACGCCTATCAACTGATTGGAATTACAAGGCGCTCAGGGAACAACAGCTCTTAACAATATGCGATAGCGCATTAAAACGCGCCATGCATATACCGTTGTACACAATGCTGCGCATAGCACAGATAACCAATATGATAACACATGATTGTAAATCTTAAATGTGGAGAGTGTAAGCTGGTTTTTCCAGC
>JAFMVE010000115.1 GCA_025499705.1 Carboxylicivirga caseinilyticus | reverse complement strand
AAATCCCCTGAAGGGGACTTAGGGGTGACATAAAATGATATTTTATTACAAATTGAAACTAACGTTGTTCTGATGTTTAGTTTTTGGACACCCTCATTTAGGGTTGGCTTTGTAAGCTCTTTGGCAAGTTTTGGTTTGAGTTTGGCTCCCCGAGGGGTCGGGGCAGGCTGTTTGACTTGCCAATGTGCTTACAAATTGAGTTGGCCTTATTGTTATTATCTAACTACTTTGCCTAACGCTTCTAATAGTTGTGGATTATCTTCCAATCCAATCCGTGCAACAGCGTAGAACTCGCTCATCCAATCATCCATCTTTGCAAAGGCTGCATCTTTGGCTTTTGTTGCATCCTGTGATTCTCCAACTTCTTTTAAGTATTCTGCTCTGGCTGCTTCCAGTTCAGTTATCAATGTATTTGCGGCAGCTAATGAGTCAGCGGTAATTGCTAATCTTGCCAATTTGGTTTGAATAGCTGTATCGGTGGTTGCTACGCTATAAAATTTCTTTGCAGCTTCTAGCCATTTGATATAAGTCCGTGGCATTTCGCCTGAAATTGCCAATTTGTCGGCTGTTAAACTATCGTTACGGAATATAACCTTTGCTTTTTTGCGTTGCAGTTTAAAAACTTTCTCCAATTCTGCTTTTTTATCGGAGAATGAGGCTGAAGCGGCAGAGGTTTCGTCATCTGGCTATTTCGGAGTGACCATGCCACCATTATCGGTCAAACTGTGCCACTTTGAGAGAAGTTGCAATGATAGTAATTTTTTACTCAGTTTTTAAA
>JAFMVE010000114.1 GCA_025499705.1 Carboxylicivirga caseinilyticus | reverse complement strand
CTCGTCCTGACACCTTAGTCTACCGTCTTAGTCCCCCTATCGGGTGACACGACACCACGACTAATGCGCCACGACTTCATCCAGCAAACGTTGGCTACAAGGCAAAAAATCGTATATGCAATTAAACAAGACTATTAATCAGGCATGAAAATACTTAGTGATATAATCGATAACCTAGACAATATAAGTGAAGACGACAATGAAAAATTCATTGAAGAAATAGAAAAAGATTATGATTTTATTATCGGTTATCAGACTAATGAAATTGAAGAATTAGAAAATATTTCAAATACTTTAGCTGAATATTACCATTCATTGGGTTTGTGCAATCAATGGTCTAAAATAATTGATCGCCGAAATGAAGTTCAAACAATAATTTCAAAATTAAAGGGAAAATCAGAAGAGTATTTAGAATGCTATACAGATGTTGAATTTGTTTATGCGTGTACATTATTAGAATCAGGAAAAAAGATTAATGATTCGATAAGTGTTTTTAAAGAATTGACAGATTTGTTACCTAATGATGAAGCAATCCAGTTAAAATTAAAAATAGCAAAATATAATAGACGTATGAAAGTATATACTATTTTGTGGATAACTAGTTTAGGATTTAGTTTTGTCTTCATGATATTTAGATACTTTAAGGGACCAACCCCTTATCGTTTTTATTCGGACATTGGATGGGGGATGTATATACTGTTTTTTTTATTAGGATTTATAGATAGATATTTTACATTTAAAAACGCCCAGTAGCCAACCCGCTGGCATAAAGCATGGCTCGTTTTGCTCGTCCTGACACCTTAGTCTACCGTCTTAGTCCCCCTATCGGGTGACACGACACCACGACTAACGCGCCACGAC
>JAFMVE010000113.1 GCA_025499705.1 Carboxylicivirga caseinilyticus | reverse complement strand
CATTTTCCCTTCGTTTTGAAACGAAGGGAAGCACAATTAAGATCGCATCCTTTTTTACGTTTTAGAAAAAGATGCAATCCTAATACAAAAAAGGCAATCCATGAACGGACAGCCTTGTAAAATATCTCATTAAAGATTGATCATGGAAATTTAGGGAATTGCTGAAAATCAGGATCCCTCTTCTCCAGGAATGCCTTACGTCCTTCCTGTGCTTCTTCCATCAGATAGAACATTAAAGTAGCATCACCTGCCATCTCCATAATTCCCGTCTGACCATCCAACTCAGCATTTAAGCCGCGTTTGATCATACGCAAAGCCATAGGGCTGCGTTGAAGCATTATTTTACACCATTCAATGGTTGCTTCTTCTAACCGATCCACAGGAACTACTCGATTTACCAATCCCATATCTTCAGCTTCCTGAGCTGAATATTGTTTACAAAGGAACCAAATCTCACGAGCTTTTTTCTGTCCGACATGACGAGCCAGATAGGATGAACCAAATCCACCATCAAAACTACCCACTTTTGGTCCACTCTGACCAAAAATAGCATTATCTGAAGCTATGGTCAAATCACAAACCACATGCAATACATGACCTCCTCCTATGGCATATCCATTTACCATGGCTACTACCGGCTTAGGTAGTGAACGAATTCGCTTATGCAAGTCCAAAACATTCAAACGAGGCACTCCGTCATCATCTACATAACCACCATATCCTTTCACATTCTGATCACCACCTGAACAAAATGCCTTATCACCTTCTCCGGTTAAAACAACTACTCCCACGTCCTGACGTTCACGACAGATATCAAAGGCCTCAATCAGCTCTTTCACTGTCTTGGGGCGAAAGGCATTATATACCCTTGGACGGTTAATCGTAAT
>JAFMVE010000112.1 GCA_025499705.1 Carboxylicivirga caseinilyticus | reverse complement strand
ATTACGATTAACCGTCCAAGGGTATATAATGCCTTTCGCCCCAAGACAGTGAAAGAGCTGATTGAGGCCTTTGATATCTGTCGTGAACGTCAGGATGTTGGAGTAGTGGTTTTAACCGGTGAAGGAGATAAGGCATTTTGTTCAGGTGGTGATCAGAATGTAAAAGGTTATGGTGGTTATGTAGATGATGACGGAGTGCCTCGTTTGAATGTGTTGGATCTGCACAAACGCATTCGTTCACTACCTAAGCCTGTGGTAGCTATGGTGAATGGTTATGCTATTGGCGGTGGTCATGTATTGCATGTGGTTTGTGATTTAACCATTGCTTCAGAAAATGCAATTTTTGGTCAGAGTGGTCCAAAAGTGGGTAGTTTTGATGGCGGTTTTGGTTCATCCTATCTGGCTCGTCATGTTGGTCAGAAAAAAGCACGTGAGATCTGGTTTCTTTGTAAGCAATATTCTGCTAAGGAAGCCGAAGATATGGGATTAGTTAACCGTGTTGTACCTTTGGATCAGTTAGAAGAAGCAACCATTGAATGGTGTAAAATAATGCTTCAACGAAGCCCTATGGCACTGCGTATGATCAAACGCGGCTTAAATGCTGAGTTGGATGGTCAGACGGGAATTATGGAGATGGCAGGTGATGCAACTTTAATGTTCTACCTAATGGAAGAAGCACAGGAAGGACGTAAGGCCTTCTTAGAGAAAAGAGATCCTGATTTTCAGCAGTTTCCTAAATTTCCCTGATCAATTTTTAATGAGATACTTTACAAGGCTGTCCGTTTGTGGATGGCCTTTTTTGTATTAGGATTGCATCTTTTTCTAAAACGTAAAAAAGGATGCGATCTTAATTGTGCTTCCCTTCGTTTCAAAACGAAGGGAAAATG
>JAFMVE010000111.1 GCA_025499705.1 Carboxylicivirga caseinilyticus | reverse complement strand
GTCGTGGCGCGTTAGTCGTGGTGTCGTGTCACCCGATAGGGGGACTAAGACGGTAGACTAAGGTGTCAGGACGAGCAAAACGAGCCATGCTTTATTCCAGCGTGTTGGCGAGCCGTACTTTTTCTATTTTATTAGGGTCACTATAACTACACCATCAATAGTCATGTAGTAGCTCTCAAAAGGCTGATTCTTCATAAATTTCTTATGTCCGTCATTTATTTCATCAATTATATTCAATTCATTGATAAAATACTGTAAAAATCTTGCTTCTTTAACTTTTTCTTGAACTGTTGGAGTCCAATATGATTTTACAGAATAGTAATTTGGGCAATTAAATTCAGTCAGGTAAGTAGATCCGTCAAGTCCTTTTTCCCATCCTTGAATCTTGGAGTCACTTGGAAATTCAAAGATTTTAAAATCTGAAAATAATTCTAAAATCTTATTTATTGTATTTGAGTCTAGTGACATTGAACTAGAATATAATCTTTCTGATTTTTGGCTATCTCCATTGTACTCTCGAAGAAAGAAAAAGACGTCCCCTTTATAGCTTTTGCTATTTTTTTCTATTTGAACAACTTTATTACCATCCCAAAATCTAAACACTGAATCATTTTGAAACGAAGTAATTTCTTTTATTCCGAGTTCTTTTACAAAGTCAACATGATTTTTGTACCAGAATGATGTGTCACTGTCAATCGATAACTTTTTTACTTGTCCATTAACAAGAAAAGAGATAAAAATTAATATTGAGACTGTCAGTCCTTTCATTTTTAAAATATGTTAATACTCGTATGCTCGCCAACGGTTGCTGGATGAAGTCGTGGCGCGTTAGTCGTGGTGTCGTGTCACCCGATAGGGGGACTAAGACGGTAGACTAAGGTGTCAGGACGAGCAAAACGA
>JAFMVE010000110.1 GCA_025499705.1 Carboxylicivirga caseinilyticus | reverse complement strand
TGTAAGAGAGGTGCTTACGAAATACGATTACAAAAATGTCAAAGAACTTAAAAATAAACAATTAATAATCAGTGGGTTTTAAGCGCCCACCAATGTTAATATTACTAAGTGTACTGTCTTTCTCTATCACAAATTCCACAATAATATTTCCTATATACCCATTATCTATTATGATTCTAGGCATTTTATAATTGTCTATGAAATATTCTTTCATTGAGCTTTTTAAACTTGAACATGTGTCGTATTTAAATATTGGTTGAATTTCAGGATTGATATAAATAGTTGTGTCAGGTTGTTGTCCAAAACTATACACACTTAATAATACCTTAAAAAATAATATTAAACTAGTTCTTTTCATTAAAATAGGTTTCGGAGTGATTAAGTGTCCGCGAGGACATAAGAATCAGACGAGAGTCGACAACTTAAAACTTTTTGCTATCGCCAGCCATTGCTTTTGATACGATGTTGTAAGCTGGCTATTTTAATTGTAATCACACTCATAAGTCTCTATAAACTTTTCAAATACAATGTCTAAATCATTATTTTTTAATCTTATGAGTAAAAAAGGGTTTGTTAGTCCCCATGTTTTGCGACAGCTTTGTCCTGGATTTCTATAAACTATTTCAATTATTAAATAACCTCTTTCTACATAAGCTTTTTTAATGCGAATACCATGTCCTCCCGAACCACATTGTCCTCTAGATATTGCAATAATGCACTCTTTATTAAAATCAATTGTAGAAGTTAATTTATCAGGAGAAATCTTTCCTTTCCATTTTTTTTCGAAATCACATTTATTCTTAATAATTTCAATGTTTTCATATTTCTCCCCATCATTACCAGTGGATATTTCGGATCGTTTTGTGCCAGCATTATCGGCCTGATCTGTGCCAGTGATTTCGGTTCAAACTGTGCCACTTTTGGTCATGAACTGATGC
>JAFMVE010000010.1 GCA_025499705.1 Carboxylicivirga caseinilyticus | reverse complement strand
TTGCGTCCGGTTTTCTTAAAGGCAATGATTTTATTATCGCGCATGGTTTGCAAAGTTCGCCTACTAACATTTAATAGTTTACATACTTCTTCGGTAACATACCAACGGTCTTTAAAACCATCATTCTTGGCCACATTGATACTATCTATCTTATCGTTAATATGATCAATTTTGCCCATTAACTTATTAAAGAGATGCTCATCTACAATTACAACTGTCTTGCTCATTTTTATACGATTTAAACTTGTTACTAAATTTTATTTCGTCAAACCTAAGCAATACGGTACACTCACTTTATAGTTAAAGATAGGATCTGATAGTAAATGCGAGTAAATGGTAGTAAAAGAACGTATCGTAACGTATTTTATCGTTTTTGCGGTTTTAATTTAGCGCAAGTAAATATTATTGAATACAGACCAAATTACATCACAGTTATAATTCCTGGTATTTTTCTTTTTACTGCTATTTATTACTATTTGAATATCAACTATTTTTACTTTTATTACTATTTATTACCATGTTCTACATTCCTTTTGAAATTGCATTCTATTTCTCTATAATTGAATCAGAAAAATGCAAAAATGACTCACTAAAATGATATTTAGAAGAACGATATTGAAACAAGATTTGGCCATTAAATTATATCCACAAAGCTCAAATATTAATGCAGCGATGCAGTTGCTCCGGAAAGAAATAAAACTATCACCGGAATTAAATAATAGACTTGAATTGTTGACAAGAAATAAACGAGCGCATTATTATACACACAAAGAGTTGGAGGTTATCCTGGAACATTTTTGTATCAGTCAGGAAGAATTTGAGTTGTTATAAGAACTTCTTTGGGGAAACAACGGTAAAAATGTACTGAAAAACTTGCGAAAACAAGCTTAAAAGTACTATCGATACCAATAAACAGATAGCTTTTGAGTGCTTTTTCATGCTTCAGAGTACTTTCAGTGTATATAGAGACTATGCTCAGAGTATATTTCACTTGCTTTTATATGCTTTGCCCATTTTGTAGAGTATATTAAGCGTGCTTTTTGAGAACTTATTTAATCACTTGAGCACTTTCAAAAGGCTTTGTAAATTTTAATCATACTTTGCTCAAATCACCGCCAATATGAAAACAATAATTATAGTACTCTAAGAAAAAACAATTATTAAAGAAGAGTATATTTTCAGTGCTTTCATGAGATTTTATAGAGCGAGTGGAGCAAAAAACTTAAAAAAGTTCTATTTGTCTTGAATTGGCTTAGTTATGACGCGATTTGGTATAGCTATAAATAACTCATTTTGTGATTTATAATATAATTTTACAGCCATCAAAATGATGTAGAATTATATTAAACGCAATACGATGATATTACCCCGAACAATATTAAAACAAGATTTAGCTAAAAAACTATACCCACAAAGCTCAAATACAACTTCTGCCATGCAATTATTAAGGAAAGAAATAAAACAATCGCAGGAATTAAACTCCAAACTTGATTTATTAGCCAGAAATAGGAGAGCACATTATTATACACACAAGCAATTGGAGGTTATCCTGGAACATTTTTGTATTAGTCAGAAAGAGTTTGAGGGGCTTTAAGACCGGATTGTAGATCTGCTTTGGTAATTTTAATTTACTTCTATAATTAGTTCCTTTTCATAACCATTATATTTCTCATCAATATATCCATGTGGATTACAGATAACTTCCGTTTCATTAATCTTGTATCTCACAGGTGTATGCACATGACCGTGAAGCCAATATTGAGGCTTTTGCTCAATAATAAAATCCTCTAAATTGGAAGCATATGCAGAAGACACCGGATCTTCCTTATATTGATTTGGCACTGACTTTATGCTGGGAGCATGGTGCGTTACTACAATATTTGTAACGGTATTAGATTCTATTAAGCTGTTTTTAAGCCATGATATGGATTGATTATGAAGATTAAAAGTATCAATGGTTCTTAGGCGTGAATATGAAGGATCTCTTCTTATTTTCTTATAATCATTCATCTTCTCCTGACAAATGATTCCATATTTAATTGGATTACCAAATATTGAAAAATCAGTCCAAAGGGTAGCTCCATGGAATGTTATACCATCAATCTCTATCGATTCGTTTTCTAGCACATGAATATTTGTTCCTTTTGCAGCTTCTTTAATCTTTAGCAATGTTTTAGGGTAAGATCCCTTATAGTATTCATGATTACCCAATACATATATAACTGGCTTATTGGATATTTCTTTCACCATCCAACTTATTCCTTTTACACCAAGATTGATATCACCTGCAAACACAACAATGTCAGCATTGTCAAAACGAAATTGATTAAACCCAAACTCTTGATGTATATCGCTAATGATCTGTATTTTCATCTGTTAAAGATATCTTCATTTGTCAGATGGAACTCTCTATGAATTTTAATTATTCTAATGTATGCAATTTAGAATATTAAAATTCATGTTCGTTTCATTCTATAATTGCATCTAAAATACCCGTTCGGGTATAATTCTTAGCCATATTGGTCTATTTATACCTGATAGGGTATAAACAATTCATCTCATATACATGACATATTTAAGGAGATTGCGTAATTACCAGAACAAACCAATTCTGTAGCATTTTTAGTATATGCCAATGTATCAAATTTAGTATATAGCGATGCATCATTTTTAGTATATAGTGGCATATAGCTGTATTTCAAGGATAACAGAAGAATAACTCCGTATGAATATTAATAAAGCTTTAGTTACTTTCCCTCGAATATTCCTTTGTAAAACGATTCTAATACTGAATAAGCATATTCAATTTCAACATCTAGTTTTCTGGACCATTCTCGAGCAATAGCTGACATAGAAGCATCAGATAAATTTTCTTTTAATACCGAATGAATTCTTTGCGATAAAGTCTCCGATTTATTTAGGAACACCCCGGCTTTTCTTCCCAATACTTCTGCAGCAATCTTCATCTGATCGAAGTCATCATCTGGAAAAATGTCATTGTGATTCTCAACAATATCGTCAAATTCTAAATCAAAATAATGTTCAATTATTTTAAGAATATCGGCCAAATCATTATCACGCTCTTCTGGTCTATCGCTCCAGGCGACTAATTTTAGTATAATCATTCCAGGTAAAGGTGGAATATTAACCATTTTCTCTTCAATTGGAATAGAAACAGCCTCCTCCAACACTTCAGTAAATCCCAAAACATGTAAATCACTATAGCGCTTATTAAAATTAATAGTGTCCTGTTCTTCTATTTCCCCAAAAGGTAAAATATCAATAGCTACATTAAATTTATCAGAGTAAAATGTCCATGGTGCTTTTACTTTATTATACCCATTTTCAATTAATGCATCACTAATTCGCTCATACTCTGCCATGCTTGAAATCATTATGGCAAAATCAATATCTTTGGTACCTCTGCTTGGTTTAATTCCTTTTTTAAGAAGTTCTAAGGCTATAGCACTTACTCCAATTAAATAATAAGGAATATTGTGTGCTTTCATTATTTTATCAATGCACTCAAAGGTTTCCTTAAAATAAGGAATGGCCAGTTCCTTATAACTTTGGTTGGATGTATTCATTGAAAATTTTTGTTGCTGTTTCATTATTTCGTTTTCCACCTTCCAATAACAATTCTGCATAAACCAAAATAGGAGGTGCTGTAGGCTTCTGTTTATCCTGTTCCCAGAACATTTCGTAAGCCTCTATCTGGCCGTTAGCTTTGGGTATCAAGCGATAGTTTTTCATTAAGTTCAAACGATTCTCCTTTGTATAAATAATCAGCTTTTCTGGACGAAGATAGTTTGTTAGTATATCTGCAGCAGGCTCTCCCCCCCAAACAGTTAATTCTTTTACTAAAACAATATCCTCCCAATTACCCTGAAAATCATATCGCTCTTTCTTTAGCTTGGGTTTCAAAACTGTATCATATTCTATTACCCAACGATCTAATAACTCTTTCCGGTTTTCCCAAACGTATGTCTTATTATTTAGCTGAAGAAGATAACCCGTTTCTTTAAGTCCTTCGATAACCTGAGGAATGCTACCTAATCCTACCTTAGTTAATTTTGCTAATTCGCGTTGTGGTAAATTGATATCTTCTTTATTATTAAGTAAGTGTAATAATACTTTTAATCCTGTTTTTGTAAATGCCCGATTACCTTTTTCTTTGGTCTGAATGCTTGTTTTTTGAGTATCTATAAAAAGGAAGATATTTTCCTGTTTTATAAAAGTATTACCATTTGTCTCCAGATAAGCTATGCCTTTTGCCCTTAATTCTTCCTTAACTTTTGGAAAAATCTGATTTGCAACAACCATAAAATTGCCATATTCTTTGCTGTTATATTCCAACTGCTGCACCTGATGTGGTCTGATCTCTTGCTTAAGTTCGACAACATAATGAACTCCATTACCCAAAGCTGGTATTTCCAGTACTCCATCTAATGGTGTATTATCTTTTAAGAGAACATCCATCCCGGTTATTTTCTTAAAATTATCCAATGCAATATGTAACATCTCCTGTTTCATGTTC
This sequence comes from Carboxylicivirga caseinilyticus, assembly GCA_025499705.1. GTDB lineage: Bacteria > Bacteroidota > Bacteroidia > Bacteroidales > Marinilabiliaceae > Carboxylicivirga > Carboxylicivirga caseinilyticus. Next base: position 125,933 of record JAFMVE010000010.1, on the reverse strand, counting down.
ACAAATATACAACGTTCACGTTACGTGAACAAATGTTATTTGTGAACATTTTCCAAAATCACAAATTATCATTATTAGAAAAGAAGATATAGTTAAAGGTATACGATCTAAAACATGCTAAGCTGCACAGATTTTACCTCCATATAATTCGGCCATTGAGACTACAATGATGACTGCAAACTTGTCAAATTCATCCAGAACAGAATCAACCACCTGTATTAATTCTGTAGGGAAGACATTACCTCTGGTAATTGTATTCGCTTCTATTTTGATTTGTGCGCCCTGACCCTGACAATTCAATTTAACGTCAGTTCCACCATTTAATGGAACGGTGTTGATTGTAATGCCCGGTACATTTCTTTCTAGATTCGCCTTGATTCTTCCCAAGCTTTTCTGAATATTTTTGAGGGCTTCGGTTCTGGAATCAAGTGGCTAATAAGTCAGGGCAATAACAACTGACAAACAAGGCATTTCCCTTATAAAAAGGTTAATAGCCGTACCTCCTTTTAGTGCAAATATTTCTTCTTTTGCTACATATGGTAGAACCTGTAGTAATAAATCCACTTGTGCTCTATATGCTGGTGAAATCATAACTCTGCTAATTCTTTGGGTATTGTTATCTTATACTTTGAGCTGTATGCTCCACTTTCTGTTATCATCCGGTCTCCGCTACCTAAATCTATCTTATCTGTTTTTAGGAATTGAAACCACTGATGATTTGCCTTTTCTGCCATATAAAGAAATAGACGTCTTACTTTCACTGATTTGCAAGCTGATAGAAGCTCACTCACCAATCTAGGCTTTAAGTTGACCAATCCTTCTAAAACCTGATAGCATTCAACAAGGTCTGAATGTTGCGGAGCTAAAAACAGGCATTCCAATATGGCACGTTCGGGTGTTGATACATTAATTTTTGTATCTTTTATCTCCATTTCCTTGATGCCTGTTTTTTCAGGAAGAAATGAAGTGGGTTTCTGTAATAACTCTACATTCCAATTGTAATTTATAAACCAATTTGGCATTCTGGTTTGCAAGGGTGAGAATAGGTATATCGTTTACTTGCTTAACCTGAAATAATGGCTGAATCCATGTAAGCTTAATGAAGTTAAAGCACCTACATGCACCTTAATGTTTAATTGATTTTGCATTGCATTCACACCTGCTTGCCATTCCAAGCTTTCGCCGGGCTTTTTATATGCACCTCTTCCTAAAGGTTCTATCCATCCGCTGTCCTTATAGTACCTGCGTAGATGTCTGGATACAACATTGTTGTCCAATACTGCTGCTGTTATCACATTATTGGGCTGCAATAGATTAAAAAGCTTCTTTAATTTTATGTCATTATGCGTAGTCATACTACTCATTTTTAAACATAAATAAAGAATTGATTTAATAAAAGAACTAAATAACTTTAAATATATTACTTAATGAGTAGTTATACTACGCAAAAATTCATATTTATAAAGTTATTTATATTCTTTTCGTTGTCAAAAGCAATTAACCAATCAACAAAACCAAATGCTTATTATCCGGAAAGCATAATTAAATACCACAACAAACCAATTTTGTAGCATTTATAGTATATACCTATGTATCAAATTTAGAATAAAGCTACATGCTGTTATATTTCAAAACGATACAAAACACATCTTATAGTAGCAAGAGTACCATTTTTATTATTCAACACTTATAACTATTAACTATATATAATCACTAATAACCTCTTTTTGATAACTTGATAAAATATTAGCAAATACCTTATGATTAAATCGATACAGGCAGTACCTTATTTTAGTATATGGGTTTAATATTTGGTTCTGAGCTTTTTCTATTTTGTTTGAAAAAAGAATATTTTTCGTGATTGCCAGCTCTAAATCATGTTCGGTAAAATCCGAGTTCTGAATTAGAATCTCTTGCACAAAATTATCCACCTTATATTCATTAAATTTATAGTCGGCAAAGTGCTTTTTTGCTATGTATAAGAACCTAAAAACATCAAGAGGTAAACTGGTATCTATCGATCCTTTTTTTCTTAATCGGTCGCTAATTATTTTTTCCTCTTGTAAAATTTCTTTTTTAATACTGAGAAATTCTTCATCTGCTATTTCAAAAAGTGCAGATAATCGATTAATTCTTCGCTTTAGATTATGCGGTATACTTTTTTTGTATTTAATCTTATGATCTAATATACTCCAGGCATCCTGAATTACGGTACGTATCTGCAATTCAAATTCTAACGAACTAAAGTCTGTAATATTCGTTTCTGCTCCTCTCTTCTTTTTTAACCTTAACTGTAGGTGGAGACCCTTATATCCGAATTGATTTTCTGTTTTTTCAAGTAAACTTGTTTTATCAGTCGTCTCCATTACTCTAAAATGTTTTTTTAAACTCCGTTTTATGGAAACAAGATCATCAGAATAATAACAAACAGCTCTTACTCCTATTAAATCGCTTATATAATCCTGAATCTGAAATGAAGAATCGGAATCAAGGTATGGTAAATATTTTCGGTTGAACTTTTTAATACACTCTTCAGCAGTTTTGAGCCTGAATAATACCTGATCGACCTTATCAATATTCTCAATAATATTTGAAAAATGTTCGATAGCCTTTTGATGGTATGTAAGTTGTTGATGGTACCATTTTTTAAATTCTTTTATTCTTTCTTCAATTTGATTCATAACTTCTTAATATGATTCTCTCAACTATTGGATAATCAGTAATGATAGTACGTAATATTTGTAACAAAGCAATTCATTGTCTCACATTTTGCTTAAATTACTATAATTTATTGATATTGCGCTAATCTTTGAAAAAGAATAAAGTTCTAAAAAGACAATCTCAAATAATGAACGATAAAGGTACCTTTTGGACTCCCTTAGATAATGCGGCTAAAATTTTTCCGGCCATTAGAAGCAAGGAAAACACTACTGTAATACGACTTTCTGCCAATTTAAAAGAGAGAGTCACGATTAGTAGTCTTTTCAAAGCTGTTAAACGTGCTGAAAAAAGATTCCCATATTTTAAGGTGAGTTTACATGGAGGTTTTTTCTGGTATTACCTTGAACAGGTAAATAATCCAATAAGAATTCTGCATGATAATGGAGTTACCTGCAAAGCTTTTAAGCGAAACCAAGAGAGCAATTTGCTTGTGAGAATACTTGTTCATAAAAATAAGATAAGTGCCGAATTTTCGCATATACTTACTGATGGCTATGGTTTATTAACTTTTTTAAAAACCATACTTATTTATTATTTTCAGGATAAAGGTTTACTTGATACGAACCAAATAGATAGCTTTTATACAATGAAAGCAGATAAAGAGGAATATGAAGATGCTTACAATAGGTATTTTAAAGAGAATATTCCCCATGTGGTCAAACAACCAAAGGCATTTCATCTGCCATTTCATTTAAAGAAAAAGCCACGATTTCATCTTTTATTTGCAATTCTATCTATTCAGCAAATAAAACAAAAGGCAAAGGAAAAAGGTGTAAGCATTACAGATTATCTGGTTGCTGTATACTTGTTAACTCTGCAGGATATTTACCATGAATACAAGCAGAATGGAATATTCTCATCCAATAAAATAGCAAGAGTTCAGGTTCCGGTAAATATTCGAAATATCTATCCTACTAAGACGATGCGTAATTTTTCACTTTTTGTTATGCCCGAAATAGACTTACGATTGGGTAAATATACATTTGATGAAATACTGAAAGTTGTGTATCATAAAATGCAGTTGGAAACAGATGAGAAACTAATTAGTAAGATTATTTCCCGTAATGTAGGTAGTGAACGAAATTTAATTGTGAGGGGAATTCCCATTTGGCTAAAGAGTATCATTCTGTACTATAAATATCATTCGCAAGGAACCAATATGTATAGTGGTGTACTAACCAACTTAGGCAAAATAGAATTACCGGATCCTATTCGCCATAAAGTCGATTATTTCACAATTTCACCTCCACCGCCTAACAAGCGGTTGAAGATTAACTGTGGTGTAATTGGCTATGAGGATAAGATTACCTTAAGTTTTGGTAACATTACTAACTCAAATGAGTTTGAGCGAAGATATCTTCACTTTCTCTCTCAGCAAGGTATAAATATTAGAATTACTAAACACTAAAATTAGATTATGGATTATTGTAAGAATTGTGAAGTAGAATTGGATGAAGATATGATATGCTGCCCTTTATGTGGACTTAGTGCTGGAGAAGAACCTATTTCTGTTGATATTCCCAAAGAGAAACATCACGATTTCAGGGATAAAACATTAAATGAAATTGAAAAACTCAGCTTTACTCAAAAACGAAAGCTTATCTGGAAGATATCCGGAATTATTCTGATGTCTGGTATTATAATCACACTTACAATAAACTTCATAATAAGTCACAATATTAATTGGGCTAAGTATAATTTAATTGCTTCATTAGTAGCTTTTTCTAATATTAGTTTCGTTGTGTTTTTTCGAAAAAAACCTTTCGTCTTGCTCATTACTAGTTTGATCTCCATAACGATTTTGTTTTTGATGATAGATTATTTTAATGGAGAAAGTTACTGGGGGATAAAACTCGGAATTCCTATTGTGACGTCCTTTTATATTTTATCACTTATTGTTTTAGTGTTGATTCGTGTATCGAATCAGATTGGATTCAATATACTAGCTGTCATTTTTTTGGCCATAGCCATATTATTACTTAGCATTGAAATTTTTATATCTCTGTATTCTCATCAAATCATTAGACTTAACTGGAGTATTATTGCCGGGGTATCATTATTGCCCATTGCCGGTTTATTGTTTTTTGTGCATTATAAACTTAAAAAGGGAATAGAGTTAAAACGTTTTTTTCATATTTAAATACCAATAAATATCTCTGACCAAAGATTACGATCCATTACATAATAAAGTAAAAAAGTCGCCATCCAACCGTGAGTGATCCCAATTGCCCAAAGGTTACGCCATTTAAGGAAAACTGAAGCCAAAACCAACTCTAGGAAAAAGGTGTATAGCATCAAAAAAGTATTTGGATAATGAATGATACCAAACAAGATTGAGACTATAAAAACCAAAAGAATAGCGCTGACTTTACCTTTGAAAAATGCGATTAAATTCATCAAAATAATCTCAAGCATGATAAATTGTTGTATGACTCCCCAAAATGGATATAAAAGTAAAACCAATAGAATATGCCTGGATACATTGAGCGTATTATTGGTGTATGCATAAAACACACAAGCCAAACCATTAAGTAAAATGATAGGTAATAATATTAGTAAAGACTGTTTAAAATCGGGCAGTTTAAATATTTCGAACTCTTTATTCGTTCTTTTACGAAACAATATATATCCAATCCAAAAAAAAGAAATGCCGACTATATATATAGTTCTAACATTCAGCCAATCTATCAGCAGATATTTTAGAATAGCTGTTATTAACACTGCGATTAGTACAAAATTCTTTTGTGTCCAATTTTTCAAATTAAATTACTTTTCTATTCATTATAACTTATCGTTTTTTCCATAAAAATCTGCCTTATTAGGCCCTTTTTCCATTGTTAGAAAATCCCAAACCTCATTTAATATTTGTCTTTCTTCTATTTTAGAGAGCTTACTTCCTTCAATGTATTGTACTTCAGCTACATTCTGAAAAAATTTATCAAAATCGGTATAATAGCCTTCAACACGCAAAAAACGAACAAAAACTCTTGGAAAGCTTAACTTAATTACGAACTCGTATTCAGGGAAAAATAATTTATTCGATCCTAAATAGTAATTCTTGTATTTATCTGGTATCATAAGTATAAATTTTAGTTAAAACAGAACGAAAAGCATTTGGTTGGTTTATAGAGAAATATCCAATACTATCAGTATGTTTTTGAATTGGGTATCGTAAATTTAAATTCACTACCCTTGCCAATAATACTTTCAACCCAGATTTGTCCACCTTCAATCTCAACCAATTCTTTACAAAGCAGTAATCCAAATCCTGTACCGTATTCCTGATCGGTGCCTTGTATTGAATCTATTCCTTCTGATTTAAAAATATTCTGAAGCGTTTCTACAGATAATCCAACTCCATTATCTTTTACTGTTATCTCAATAAACTCATTTTTTAATTGGGCAGAAACTTCAATACTGCCTTTTTTATTAGAAAACTTAATGGCATTATTGAGCAGATTCCTAAAAATAGTACCAACCATATTGACATCAACATAGGCATAAATATTCTCCGGTATACAATTGTTAACATTAATGTTTTTTTGCTGAGCTGTTAAATTTGTAGTTAATATTGCTTCGGATAATAAATTTGAAACATTAACTTCTTCCGGATTAAAGGATAACTTTTTATTATGTACACTCAGCCATTCTGAGAGATTTACAAGCAAATCAAACGAAATATTTGTTGTACTATACAGAATATTTAGAAAATTCTCAATTTCTTTTGGTTCATAACCATGAAAATTATTCAGCAATAATTCCAATATTCCAAGAATACTGTTAAAGGGATTTCGTAATTCATGTGCGATAATCCTGTAAAATTTATCTTTTGTACTTATCAGATCTATTAATTCTCTTGTTCGCTGCTCTACTATTTTTTCAATATCTTCTTGTTGTTTTTTAATAATATGTTTTAGTTCAGCATTGTTCTGTTCTAAAATTTGAATATACTTTTCATTGGATACAGTTTTCATTCTATCTTTTTAATATTCCATTTCTTGAATAGATAAAGAGTATAAGTTACGGTAATTCTATTTTGATTACAACTAAAACGGATAACTTTGAAAGATTTAACGTAAAGACCATCAGTTTTCAATATCACTCTTACTTAGTAGTTTCACTCAATGAAATCTTAAGTTTAGAAATGTCGTATTCTTATATATTTAGGATGTTTTAATTAATCATACAAAATATTTTGACAAGAATATTTTTTTAGGTTCGGTTCCTTTTTACTATTTTTGGAGGGAAATGAGTTCATTAAAACGCATTTGAAACGGGCATTTTTTACCCAATTTTGGTGGACTTACAGTGGACTTTAAAAGTTGAATTCGTAAAACATTGATAATTGGGCACTTAAAACATATTTTCAGTTCCCTCTCTCTCCGCTTAGTTAAATGTCAATAGAAGACAAAAAAGAGACAAGTCCTACAATATCAATATATTGTAGGATTTTTTTGTACCCTTATGTCTGGAAGTACTTTGATAAAATTGCCAAAAAGCGACATAGTTTTGTGGCTAAATCGTAGCCTATTTTTTAAAATCAAAAATAGGTCACAAATTGTCGCATATTGGCATAGTAATGTCGCGTATTGGCACGCCTGCAATCATTTCATTTTGTGATTAATAAACTAGTTTTACAATTCAAAAATGAAACAAAATGAGAAGTACATTTAAAGTTCTTTTTTACATTAAGAAAAGTACAAAAAAGAAAGATGGAACAGCACCTATTATTGCAAGAATAAGTGTTAATGGTAAAATGGCTCAATTCAGCACAAAGCAATATATAAAGATTACTGAATGGAGCGTTAGCCTGGGCAAAGTAAAAGGGCGAAGTTCAGAAGCCATGGCTACAAATAGCCTTTTGGAAGAAATTAAGACCTCTATTCATAAAACCTATAACGAACTTATCCGAAAAGAAATCACAGTAACTTCCGAGAAGGTTAAAAACACTTTCCTTGGTATCGGGCAAGAGCAATTCTTTCTAATGGAACTATTTGAGGACAGCAATAACCTCCTAAAGAAGCAAATTGGCATAAATAAATCAAAAGCCACATACCAGAAAGCTGAAGTCTGTAAACGACACCTGTCAAATTACTTGAAAACTGAATACAAACGAACTGATATTGATTTAAGAGAAATAAACCACTCCTTTATTGTCGGGTTTGAAACATTCCTGAACGTACAATGTGGATGCAATGCAAATACAACTGCTAAGTTTATTCAAAAATTCAAAAGCATAGTACTTATAGCTCAAAAGAATGGATGGATACAAACTGATCCTTTTGCCAATTATAGGATTTCAATAAAGAAGGTAGACAGAGGTTACCTGAACGATGACGAACTAAAAAGTATCATGCAAAAAAGTTTCAGTAGTGAACGGCTTGAGCGAGTACGCGATATTTTTATTTTCTCATGCTATACCGGACTGGCATATATCGATATTAAAAATCTAAGACAGGAACATATTACTAAAGGCTTTGATGGTAATTTATGGATTAATACCAAACGTCAGAAGACTTCCGTCAAAACAGTTGTACCCTTATTAGATATAGCTCAAATGATTTTAGATAAATACAAAGGACTACCCAATAGTGTTCTTTTACCTATTCCGACCAATCAGAAGACAAATCAATATTTGAAAGAAATTGCTGATGTATGCGGTATAAATAAAAACCTGACTTTTCACCTTGCACGCCATACTTTTGCTACAACGATAACCCTTTCTAAAGGTGTCCCAATAGAGTCTGTAAGCAAAATGCTTGGCCACACCAATATTAAAACAACTCAGATATATGCTCGTATTACAAACGAAAAGATAAGTTCGGATATGCAAATGTTATCGAAAAAGTTGAATTGTTCTTAGATGAGTTTGGCTTAAGACCATGAGGTTTAAGTAAAAGTGGGGACAAAAAGAAACTCCCAATTGATTTTACTCAATAGGGAGTTCTTATCTTTCAATTAGTCACACTATTTCTTAATAGACCATCCCCCCTTTAAACCAAAAATGAAATATCCTAGATATAATGCTCCTATTGCAAAAATAGTATCACCTATGGCACGTAACCAGCGCAATGTTTCCATTACGGGAGTTCCTAAAAATTCAGCAGAACGAGCATACCATAAACCATGCTTAACACTAGCTACAGTCTGAGCAAGTCCTACAGGTAAAACACTAATTAATACCATTAGTAATAGTCCAATATTCATTGACCAGAATGCAATTTTAATTGACTTCTCTTTCCAATCTACCTTTAAATTCATATCACGTAATACAAACAACATTAGACCAATACCAAGCATGCCATAAACTCCAAATAAAGCGGTATGTCCATGAACAGGTGTAGTATTAAGTCCTTGCATGTAATATAATGCTATTGGAGGGTTGATTAAGAATCCAAATATCCCTGCACCCAACAGGTTCCAAAATGCTACTGCAATAAAAAAGTATATAGGCCATTTGTAAGCATTTACCCAGTTAATAACACGACTAAGTTTTAAATTGTGATAGGCTTCAAATCCCATAAACACCAGAGGTGCGACTTCCAATGCACTAAAAGTTGCCCCAAGTGCCAGCACTGCCGTTGGTGTTCCTGTAAAATACAAATGGTGGAATGTGCCGATAATCCCTCCAGACAAGAATATAATGGTTGAGAAAAGAACACTAGATGTGGCAACTTTAGCATTTATTAGCTGCATTCGAACAAATAAAAATGCAATAGCAACAGTAGCGAATACCTCAAAGAATCCTTCTACCCAAAGGTGAACAACCCACCATCTCCAATATTCCGCAATAGCCAGATGTGTTTGCTGCCCCCACATTAAGCCAGCCCCATAAAATGCAGCAATGGCAATAGATGAAATTAAAAACATAAGTAACAAGTGACGGTTCTCGTTGCGTTCTTTCAGAGCTGGTAGTAATGCTCTACCCATTAAAAACAACCAGATAAACAGCCCTGCAAAAAGGAAAATTTGCCAGAACCGTCCTAAATCTACATATTCATAACCCTGATGACCAAACCAGAAGTTTTGTGCTAATCCTAATTTTTGCATAATCCCCATCCATTGTCCTGCTAAAGAACCCACAACAATTACAAGTAATGCACCAAACAATACATCAACTCCTAATTTCTGAAATTTTGGTTCTTTCCCGGATACAGCCGGAGCAATAAAAAGACCTGTCGCCAGCCATGAGGTGGCAATCCAAAAGATAGCCAATTGTATATGCCATGTTCTAGAAACAGAATAAGGTAAAAAATCAGCTAATGGAATCCCATAGAATCCATTTCCTTCTACCCCGTAGTGTGCTGTTATTACACCCATAATAATTTGTACTACTATTAAAGCAGTAACCACCCAAAAATATTTAAGCGTAGCTTTCATTGATGGTGTTTGCTGAACACCCGAGAGAGGATTGACCTCCGGTACATCGCCATGTTCATCTTCTTCTTTTCTGTTTGTAGCGTAATACCAAGCTAACAATCCTATACCTACTAAAAGGATAATAACACTAAAACCTGTCCAAAGGTGTAATGCTCCTGTAGGTTCATTAGCAACTAGCTTTTCAGGAGGCCAGTTATTTGTATAGCTTATTTCCTGCCCTGGACGTTCTGTTACTGTTGACCATGTTGCCCAAAAGAAGAAATTATTCATTTTGGACATTCTTTCTTTATCTTTTATAGTATTCGCCGGAATAGCGTATGCCTCTCGTAGCTCTGCTAATTTTTCATCATCCATAAAAAGAGAGGAATAATGACTACCAACAACCTTAATAGCCTCTGCTCGAATATTTGAAATATGTAAAGTTTTTGTTTGTGCATTATAAGTATTGGTTCTCATTTCTTTTTGAACCCTTTTTTCGAGCATTGCCTTTTTTTCTTCATCAAGCTCATTGTAGTTTTTGCCAAACTCGGTTTGTGCAAAATGGTCTAAAATATATAAAGCTTCACGGTGCAGCCAATCCGCAGTCCAATCAGGAGCTTGATATGCACCATGTCCCCAAACCGTTCCAACTTCTTGTCCTCCTATTGATTGCCAGATATTCTGACCATCCTTAATGTTTTGTCCTGTGAAAAGTAAATTCCCATTACCATCAACTACTTTTTCAGGTATTGGTGGGGCTTCTCTATATATTTCCCTTCCGTAATAACCCAAAATTCCAAAGGAGATAACCATAACCAGGATAAATCCAATCCAAAGTTTTTTTGTATTCATAATGCATCTGATTTTAAAATGTGTTAACAAATGTATAACATTTTTATAAAAGGACATCAATGTCCTTTTATAAAAAATTATATATCTTTGCTGAAACAAAAAATAAAAAGATATGAATATTAATACAAGTACCAGTGTAGGGGACATCGTAAAAGCTAATTTTAAAACAGCTCAAATTTTTGAAAAAAATAATATTGATTTTTGCTGTGGAGGAGGTATAAGTCTTGATGAAGCCTGTAAAAAGAGTGGAATAAATATTGAACAATTAATTCCTGAATTGACTGCTACAATCCAGCTAAATGATCCTGATTCAAAGTACATCGACGAGCTGGAACTCAATGAACTTTGCGACTACATTGAAAAAAGACATCATACTTATGTTAGTGAGACCATTCCATTTCTTCAACAAAAATTACAAAAACTTTGTGATGTGCATGGAGAAAATCACTCTGAGTTACACGAGGTAAAAGCATTGTTTGATGGTGCAGCAGAGAATCTTAGTGTACACATGAAGAAAGAGGAATTAATTTTATTTCCTTATATAAGAAAAATGGTAAAGTCAAAAAAGGAGGGTAAAACAGCAAAAGATGAATATGGTGATGCAGTCGAAACTATTGATACCATGCATGAAGAACATCAAACAGAAGGTGAGCGTTTTGAGAAAATATCAAAATTGACTTCTTCATATACATGCCCCCCTGATGGATGTGGCACATACCAAGTTACTTATGAGACATTAAAGGAATTTGAAAACGACTTACATCGTCATATTCATTTAGAAAACAATATTCTGTTTAAGAAAGCTTTACTTTTGGAAAGTGAATTACTAAAATAAATAGACATGCTATCTAAAAGTACAGAATATGCCATAAGAGCGTTAGTTTTTGTTCAGCTAAAAAATTGGGAACAAAAGCGACCTGGTGTTGGTGAAATTGCAAAAGAAATTGAAGCTCCGGAGGCTTATACAGCTAAAATTCTCCAAACGCTAACGAAGAATAAACTCATGGATTCTATGAAAGGACGTGGCGGAGGTTTCTTTTTCAATGACAACCAATCGAACTTAACGCTTTATGAGGTAATTCATGTAGTTGAAGGAGATGCTTGTTTTCACAAATGTGGCTTTGGACTTAAGCAATGCAATAATGATAATCCTTGTCCTTTGCATGAGCAATACAAAATTGTTCGAGATGGATTTTTTGAAATAGTGAAAACAGAAACAATACGATCCTTATCGGAAAAGATTAAGCAGGGAGAAGCGGTTTTAAATAGATTAAAGAAATAGAAAATGAAGAATATAACTCAAATATTATCAGACGAACACCAAATAATTTTAAAAGTTATTGATGCTGTATATTCTGAATGTGCCGAACTGGAAAAAGGTAAAGCTTTAGACATTGGCTTTTTTCAGAAAACCATCGATTTTATAAAAAACTATGCCGACAAGTTTCATCATGCAAAAGAAGAAGACATACTTTTTAAAGCCATGTTGGAAAATGTTGAACATCTACATTGTAATCCTATTTCAGTTATGTTACATGAGCATGATGAAGATCGAACCTTTGTGAAAGGTATAGAAGAAGGTATTTCTGAGAATAATAGAAGTAAAATAATTGACAATACACTAGGTTATGGGATGCTTTTACGAGACCATATTTATAAGGAAGATAATGTGCTTTACCCAATGGCGGAAGAAGCATTAAGCGATGGACAAAAGGATGTGGTAAATCAGAAATATACAGAAATCGAATCATTGCTGAACAAAGAAATGAATGTTAATGATTTAATATTTGTGTAAACCAAGATAGTAATGATTAAATGGGTAATTATAAAGAGATAACTGCATTCTTATTTCCTTTTTGGAGTGGATTAATTAGTGCTATAAGTTTTCTTGAAGCCTGGTTAAAGTTTAGGGCAGATGGGGTGACAAGAGAAATAGGTTTAAGCATAGGTAGCCTAGTATTTACTGCTTTAAACAGAATTGAATTAATCATTCTATCATTAATATGGTTACTACTTATTCTACAATATAAAAGACAAGTATTTAAACAGGTTACTAATATTATGGTATGTATTATAAGTCTCATTCTTTTGCTGCAAACCTTTTGGTTATTACCTCATTTAATTCATAGAGCAGAGCAAATTATTGGTGGGAATCAGACTTCAAGTTCCTCAGTCCATATGGTGTTTATTTCTTTTGAGGCTATAAAGCTTATTTTGATTGTTATACTATCTTTTAAAACTATTCGAAATAATGAAGAACTTACACAGAAGATATAGAGTTGTCAGGTATATAATATATCGTCAAACCGTAGTAAATCCGCAAGACCACTTATGGACGTTTGTTGGAGCTTTTTTAGGTATTGGAATTATTGGATTTACGCATGAAGTATTTTCATCATTTGGGATAAGTGATAAAGTCTTTCTTATAGGGTCATTTGGAGCATCAGCAGTATTAATTTATGGAGCAACCAATAGTCCATTGGCTCAACCCCGAAATTTAATTGGTGGTCATTTAATAAGTGCCTTTATTGGAGTGAGTGTGTATAAGCTTTTATCCAACTTTGATGTTTTGTGGCTAAATGCTGCCCTAGCTGTCTCCGTTTCAATAATTGCAATGCAATGTACAAAAACCTTGCATCCGCCCGGAGGAGCAACTGCATTAATAGCAAATCTGGGAACCCCAAAGGTATTAAGCTTGGGGTATTTTTATATTCTTTATCCTGTAAGTACTGGTGTTGGTATTTTACTTTTAATTGCTCTTATCACAAATAATTTACCGAGGGACAGGTCATATCCAAACAAGCAATTATTCAGAATTAATATTAAAACTTTAGCTAATGAAAACAATTGGAATATTAGGCGGATTAGGACCAGAAGCAACCGTGGATTATTACAGAGAAATAATAAAAGGCTTCGATAAAATTAACGGAGATGGTAGTTTGAATTATCCTGAGATCGTAATTTTTAGCGTTAATATGGCAAAGTTTATTGGATTACTTGATGAAGGAAAATATACTAATGCCGCTTCGTATATCGCTTCATGTATGGATAATATTAGAAATGCCGGGGCTGACTTTGCTGTAATTAGTGCCAATACTCCACATTTGCTGTTTAATGAAATTCAAGCGCAAGTTAACATACCATTAATTAGCATTGTTGATGTATGTGCTAAACAAGCCAAGAAGATTGAAGTGAAAAAATGCGCATTATTAGGTACAAAATTCACAATGCAAAACGACTTTTATCATAAAGTATTCAATCTGCACAATATTGAAATAGTAGTTCCTGATGAGAAGCATATAGAGATTATAAACCAAAGACTATTTAACGAACTTGAATTAGGAATATTTAAAGACGCAACTAGGCTGGAAATACTTGAAATAGTCAACAAAATGAAGGAACAACATGAAGTTGATTCAGTAATTCTAGGCTGTACCGAATTTCCATTAATGTTTACCCAAGACAATTATCTGGAATTACCCTTTTTAAATACAACCAAGATACATGTAGATGCAATAATCAAAACCTGTTCAAATGGCAATTGATAAGGTATGGCGTGACGATTATATCAACACATGTGTAGCGTGTAAAATATGTCAATCTTTTGCTCCACGAGTCTTTAAAGTATTCGATAAGATGATTGTGATGCCTGGTGTTGATTACGATAAATATGAAAATGAAATACGTGAGGCTGCTGAAAGTTGCCCCACAGGAATAATTAAAATTGAATATAAATGAAAATAGCCGTTTGGGATACTTATGTGCAACGTACCGATGGGAGAAAGATGCACTTTGATATAATTGCACCGGAGAATGTAAAGGATTCTAATGTGATATTTCAATATGGGCATGAATACCTTATAGATAAAGATGTTAAATCGAAAAAACTTACCTCAAAAGAATGTGAGTTTTGCCATATCGAGAAAGCCACGCAAGAAGTTATTTCAGATATAGAAACTAAGGGGTATCATATTGTTGAAATGGAAAATTGCGATTGAGGATGGGAAAATCAAAAGGTAAATTGGCAAGAATTTATAAAAAACTTCATAAATGGCCTGGGTTAATTATTTCTTTCTTACTGCTGTATTATAGTGTCACAGGTATTTTCATGAACCATCGTGAATTCTTTTCTAGTATTGATGTTTCACGCAATAATTTACCAAAAGAATTTCGTTATCAAAATTGGAATAACAGTGCTTTAAAAAGCAACCTCATCATAAGTGCAGATAGCATTCTAATATTTGGAAATATTGGTGTATGGCTTACCGATTCAACTTTTACAGATTATAGTTCCTTCAATAATGGATTCCCAAAAGGAAGTGATAATCGAAAGATATTTGACCTGCACCATTCCAGTGATGGGAATTTATATTGTGCTACTCAATTCGGACTATTTTCTTTTGACAGAGCCAGAAGTCAATGGAGTAAATTTGATCTAGATGTTGACATTAAACGCTTTGTTGCTATTGAAAGCATTGATGATACTCTCTATGTTTTAAATCGCTCCTACCTCTTTAAAGGAAAGTCGGAAGGTATCAATACCCAATTTCAGAAAATTGAACTGAAACAACCTCATGATTACAACAATAAAGTCTCACTTTTTGAAACCTTGTGGCAAATACATTCAGGGGAGATTTTTGGAATTCCCGGAAAACTATTTGTAGATTTTTTAGGTATGATAACCTTATTTCTATCTCTTACCGGAATTATATACTTTTTCTTTCCTAGATGGATAAAGAGAAGAAAGAAGAAGTCGAAAACAGTTGTATCAATTGTCAAGACAAACCGATGGTCGTTAAAATGGCATAATAAAACGGGTGTATGGTTATTTGTGTGTCTAATAGTTTTGTTCTTTACAGGAATGTTTTTGCGACCTCCGTTACTCATTGCTATTGCGTATTCAAAAGTAAATCCAATCAAATTCTCCCATCTCGACCAACCAAATCCCTGGTACGATAAATTGAGGGACTTAAAATATGATGAAAACCGAAAGGAATTCATACTAGCAACATCGGAAGGAATCTACTCTATGGATAAAGATGAGTTGGCTCCCGAAGCTTTTAGGATTCAGCCTCCTGTTAGTGTAATGGGAATAAACGTACTAGAAAACTTCAATGATGGAGCTTACATTATAGGTTCGTTTAGTGGTTTGTTCTTATGGCATCCTGCTCATCCTGAAATCTATAATTTGGCACAAGGTAAAATGCACGTTGGTAACTCTACAGGCAGGCCGATTGGTGATTTTAAAGTTACTGGATTGGTTACAGATCTGAAGGGTAAGCAATATATGATTGACTACGATAAAGGTGTAGTTCCTTTGTATCATGATAAGTTATTTCCGGAAATGCCAAATAATGTACTTGAACAATCAAAAATGTCACTTTGGAATTTTTCACTAGAAATCCATACAGGCCGTTTCTTTCGATTTCTTCTTGGAGATTTTTATATACTCTTAGTGCCTTTGTCAGGGTTGGTGAGCGTTCTTGTTGTGTTAAGCGGTTATTTGCTTTGGAGAAAGAAATTTAAAAGACCTAGAACTCGTTAAATTATTGTAACCTTTATAAAAATTAAAGCATAAATAAGATGATCTCAAGAAGCTATAAGACCGAAGAACCCAAGGAGAATCCGCATAAGGTTGATGTAAAGCAGCTATACAGTAAAGAATCAGCACAAATAATGCACATTACCCTGCAATCTGGCGAAACCTTAAAACCACACAAAACTCCTGTTGATGTTACCTTTTATGTGTTGGAAGGAACACCAACGGTGCATGTGGGTGAAGAATCAAAAGTATTTGAAAAAGATACTTTGATTGAAAGTCCTGCAAATATTGTACATCATTTAAGTAATGAGGGCGACATGCAAGCAAGAATATTAGTTACCAAAGCTCCGAGACCAACAACACAAACCAAACTTTTATAAAAAAAATTGATATGAGCGAATTAATAAATAACTCAAAATATAGAAAGGATAAGTTAAAGGAACTTATTCTGAAACTCCACGAAGGAGAATCTGCTGACGAAGTACGTAAGAAGTTAATCGAATCATTAAAAAATATTCCATACGGCGAGGTAGTTGAAGTAGAGCAAGAACTCATACAGGAAGGTTTGCCTGAGTCCGAAGTTCTAAAATTATGTGACATTCACGGTTCCGTACTTGAGGGCAATGTTGATTTAAGTGGAGCTAAGTATATTCCGGAAGGTCATCCTGTGGATGTATTTAAAAAAGAAAATATTGAGTTAAAAAGAGTTGCAGTTAAAGCAAAAGGCTTGCTTCAGGCACTTAGTCAAGTTGGAAAGGATGAATTTGAGAAATACATCTTTGCTCTACAAGGCATCTTTAATGAGCTCATGGATGTTGACAAGCACTACCAACGTAAAGAATACCTAGTGTTTCCTTACCTTGAAAAGAATGAGATTACTGGCCCTCCAAAAGTTATGTGGGGTAAACATGATGAAATAAGAGAACAATTAAAAGGTTGTATAGAAATTCTTAAATCGCCAGAATTAAAAACTGAGGATTTAGAGGAATCACTTGAATTAGTTTTCTTACCAGCGATTCAAGGCTTAGTAGATATGGTACAGAAAGAGGAGGAAATCCTTTTTCCGATGGCAATGGATTTACTAACTGTGGAAGATTGGTACAATATTCATAAACAAACGCTTGAATTTGGGTTTACTTTATATGACCCACAAGTCGATTGGAAACCTGAAGGAATGACCGAAGAAACTTCGGAAACAAATGTATCTGGAGATGGTACTATTCAATTGCCATCAGGCAGCTTTACGGCAAAAGAAATAATGGCAATTCTGAATACCATTCCTGCCGACATGACTTTTGTGGATAAAGATGATAAAGTGAAATATTTCACCCAAGGTAAAGAGCGTATTTTTGCTCGAAGTCGCTCAATTATAAATAGAGATGTGCGTCTTTGTCATCCTCCTGGAAGTACTCATATAGTAGAAAAAATTGTTGAAGACTTTAAATCAGGAAGAGCCTCTCATGCACCATTCTGGATTCAAATGAAAGGAAAATTTGTCAAAATAGAATACTTTGCGCTACGTGATGAGAATGGAGAATATTTAGGTACGCTGGAATATTCGCAAGACCTTACCGAAAATAGAGCTTTGAAAGGTGAACAACGTATTTTATCGTATGGAGAACCTAAAAAAGAATAATATGGATAAATTAATTATAACACCAAAGACAAAGATTTTTGATTTACTAGAGGCATATCCTCAGCTAGAAGATGTTTTAATATCTGCTGCCCCACCTTTTAAGAAGTTGAGAAATCCGGTATTAAGAAAAACCGTAGCTAAAATTACCAGCCTCTCACAGGCAGCAACCATTGGTGGTTTAAAAGTGGAAGAGTTAATAAACACTCTACGAACCGAAGTTGGGCAGAAAACAACGGATAATATGGAGGTAGAACATGGTGAGTATGTAACTGAAAAACCAGAGTGGTTTCAAGAAGATGAAGTTATTCAGACTATTGACATTCGTGATATGCTGAATGCTGGTGAACAACCAGTTCATGAGGTGCTTTCGGCTGTAAAGAAACTTGAAGCCAATAAAATACTCAAAGTAATAGCTCCATTTATTCCGGCTCCTTTAATTGATAAATCATTGAGTTTGGATTACAAGCACTGGCTTGATAAAAAAGGAGAAGAAGAATTTTGGGTGTTTTTTAAAGTTTAGAATGGAATATGTCGGAATTTACAAATACAAAAAAGGTACGGATTGAAAAATTGCAAGAGGTTTCTAAGCTTATATTGGAAACTGGAAATGCTCATTCATTTATAAGTGAAAACAAGGATTTTATTTCTACCGTTATACCAACTGATTTTATTACCCTTTTCGATGAAATTATAAAAGATGGATATAACATGGAGGATATTAAAGTACTTACAAATAAAGTGCTGAATATTTTCCATGTTCCTATTCGTGATTATGTTATGGTTGAACCAAAGCCTGATACATTTCTTGGTGTATTGGAACAGAATAACCACGAAATGGAGTTGCTATTGAATAAAATCCGTCCTGTTTTTAAGGAGTTTGTGAAAGATCCCAACAATGTTGACTTACAAAAAACACTTGCGGAACTCTTTATACAACTTGAAGTCTTTACAAAGCATTACACAATTAAGGAGAATGTCCTATTCCCAATCATTGAAGAAACATGGCCGGACTATCGCTGTTTACAAATTATGTGGTCATTTCATGATGATATTCGTAGAAATATTAAATCTGTTATTACTCGATTACAAGAAGGAAATGTTGACCTTAAACCATTCAATAAATGTGTGGGCGATATTTTCTTTAACATGCACGCCATTAAATTCAGAGAAGAACGCATTCTCTTTCCTTGCATATTATCAACCATCAGCGAAAGCCAGTTAGAAATGATGAATCGTGAAGGCTTTGAGCTGGGCTATCCGTTTATTCAACCTAATTTAAAGATGGACAAAGAAGTAAAACCAGATTATGAAGGGAACCTTGTAAATCTTGGAACGGGCAAAGTAAGTGTAGAGCAAATCAAACTCATTTTTAATCACCTTCCGGTTGATATTACTTTTGTTGATGAAAACAACAAGGTTTGCTATTTCTCAACACCTCCTAAACGAATTTTTCCACGTACAACGGCTATTATTGGACGTGAAGTAAGCAACTGCCATCCGCCTGAAAGTGTTCATGTAGTTGAACAAATTGTTGAATCTTTCAGAAGTGGAGAAAAAGACCAGGCTGATTTCTGGATTAAAATGCGTGGGGAATATATCCTTATTCAATATTTTGCTGTTCGTGACGAAAACAGAAACTACAAAGGCGTTATTGAAGTCTCTCAGGAAATTTCGGGCATTAAGGCCTTGGAAGGTGAAAAGAGGTTATTGGACTGGTAATATACTATCCCATAGTGTATTTAAAAATCTAATCCAACAAAGGAGTTATTCTCTTTTTGCAATCGAAACATAAATTAAAGAATTTATTTATTCCAACAGCTATAATTCAGATAAGTACATCTATAACAGGGGATACTAGTTTTTAGTATCCCCATCATTTTGCAAATAAATTGTATAAAACAACCACTATTTTCTTCAATTTATATAACAAAATGCAATTTATTAATGATACTCCTCGCAAAAAGGAACTTTTTGGGTTGGATTTCGAATACTACAGTCTTTGTTGTTATCGCTGTTAACACATAGCCACCCTTAATTCCTTTGAATTAACTTTAACTTTTTCTTCTTTAACTTTCCGTGTTTCAATGATTATATTTCTTGTTCTTTATTTGTTATATCCTAAGCTGTTTCTCCAGTGAATTGGTCATAAAAATCACTTCCTACAAATTTGAATATTCTCTTGCCAAGGCACTATAAATTCATGTTGATCTACAAGAAGCCCCTTGTGTTTTTCATCGGTTAAAATCATTAATGTATCCGATTGGAAATGATGCTTCTCATTACTTTTCTTAGTACCTGAGACTTCATTTTTGTTTTTGTACTTCTTCATATTTTAATAATTTTTACTCAACAGCTTATTAATACAAGAAAACATTCACATTGTATATGCTCCATTGGCTTCAGGCTGGTAATCAATTGCTAAAATTTTTATTGAAACTATGCCTCGAGGGGCATTAAATTGAACAGTATCTCCAAGTTTATAACCTAACAAGGCACTGCCTAAAGGTGATAATACAGAAACATGACCTTTGCTGAAATCTGCATCTTTGGGATACACTATCTTAACTTTCATCTGTTTTTTTGTATCTAAACTCTCAACCTGTACTATAGAATTCATGGTTACAAATTCAGACGATATTTTTTTTGAATCAACTTTTTCTGCCCGTTTTATTTCATATGCCAAAGCCTCTATATTTTGCAAATCAAAACTCTTCTTTTTTTTAGCTGATCCAATCAAGTTACTTAAACGTAAATAGTCAAGTTCTGTAATTTTAATCTGTTGTTCCATAATTAATAAATTCTAAATGTTCTTAGATGTGAAAAAGCTTATTGCTATCAGAATGAAAAGCAACCTTTTCAATATGAAACCTTTGTATTGATTTATTAAAATCAACAACGATATCATCTTTTTCCATAGCTCCCAAACAAGCAATTGCCAATATATTATAAAGAGATATGTCATGCTTCCCAATCATATCTTGAGGTAGAACAATTCTTACTAATTGCTTTTGAAATTCATTATTTGTGATAACCAATTCAGAGTTAAGCGTGACTGCATTCTTAGGAATATCTTTATTACTATACTTTTTACTAAGCATTACTAGGAGATATAACCTATGTAGACTTGAAGCTGGTATATGTGATTTACCTACATCTTCAGAAATAAGATTAAATATTCTACCATAATCTTTATATGTCATCACTTTCTTTGTCCAGAAAGAAAGGCTATCATTATTTATATTCTTCTTTATCATACCCAAAATTTTAAATCTTCCTTCTTTATATAGTACATAATCGCATGCGACACTATTAATATCGGATACGATGCAAAGATATATCTATTTTTTAATTACTAAAGCACTTTAATACAATAAAGACACTTTATATGTCGGTTTCGATGTATTCGAATATTTAAGTATATTTGTTGAAAAGCACTTTTAAAGAATGGGTAGATACGATATAATAAAACAGTTAATTAGTTCATGGGAACAATTTGAATCAGAATCATTAGAGGAACACAATTTATTAAACTTTTCCGAGTGGATGATTGAACAAATCAAAGAGAAATCCATTTCAAATACGAAACTAGAAAAGAAATTTGACCATAAATTGAAATCTGAAACTGAATATTTTTTAAGTCTGATGGATGTAAAAACACAGTTTCAGGAATATGTATTGCGCATTGCCAGATTTGAAGAGTTTTATATTAGGAAGTACTTAGTTGATCTACCATTAAACTCTAGGCTAGAATATTTATTTCTTTACACTATCAAAAATCTTGAAAAAGCAAAAAAGACTGATCTAATTAACATACACCTTGTTGAATATACAACAGGAATGGATACCATTAGACGTCTTGTAAGAAATAAATTTATAATTGAACTTCAGGATGATGAAGATAGACGTGCGAAGAATTTGGCATTAACAGAAGATGGCAAAATTTTATTAAAGAAAGCAGATAAAAGAATGGAAGAAGCCAGAAATGCTTTTCTTGCTTGTATTAGTCCAAATAAATGGAAGAAAACTATGCCTGTTCTAAGAGAAATCAATGATTTCCATAATAACATCTATATCAATCATTACGACAAACCCTATGCCGAACTTTCAAACTTAATGGATTCTTTAAAACACATCCATAAGTAATACCCCAAAATATATTAATTCAAGGTTAATAAATCAATCATAAGATGAGTTTATACAAAAAAATTAAATGGATCGCTAGTGTTTTATTAATATTTATAATAGTTCTTACAACAAATCTAATTGACCGAGATAATTATAATCGTCTCAGGGATTCTGTAACTACAATCTACGAAGACCGAATTGTTGCTAGTGATTTTATTTTTGAGCTATCAATGCTAGTTCAAGAAAAAAAGACAGCGTACATTACTAATGATACCCTATACCTAAAGAGAAACAATGTAAGAATCAATCATAAAATAACTGAGATATTGGTCAAATATGAACTAACAAAATTGACAATATCAGAACAAAAGTTATTTGGACAGCTAAAATCAGAATTTGAAAATCTTAAGTATTTAGAAAAAAATAATAAAGTTTTAGATCATATTAAGCTATTTGAAAGTATTGATACTATCTCTCAGTATCTATTTGATTTATCAAAAGTGCAACTTAATGAAGGAAAGAGACAGATGATAATGAGTAATAAAACGATGGATGCAATAAACATTTTTACTCGTCTTGAAATAATTTTCTTAGTATTTTTAGCCATACTTATTCAAATAATCATTATTTACAACCCAAAAAACAACGAAGATTAAAAACTCTCTCCTAATAATCTAGCTTATTAAATTTAATTGATTCAATCCTTCTCAACCAACCCTTCAAAAACTTAAGGTTTTGCCCCTTTTGTGCAATCGTATAGTAATAATGGATTCGAATAGATTTTATAGCATTAAATAATGGTTCTGGAGAACAGGGGTTAATAGTAGTAATGGGTTTTGAACCAATAATTCCATCCAGTTTTAAATATCGAAGAATTAGTTAATAAATTTTAAGTACTGCAATCGGCAAACAACCGTTAATATCAGACCGGTCAAACTGATTTATTATTTTTACCTGATTTTATGCCTCCAATTTTAGATATACGTGTAGTCTTTCTTTCTAAAATCATTTTAAATGGAAATGGCTAATAAAAGAATGTACTCTAGGATAATTTACCAGGCAAGTATTTCAGTACAGTTCAAGATGTAAAAAGAACAAAAACTATTGGTATTAATAAGTTAACAGTGGAAGGATCAGGTCAGGTTGTTGCAACTGATAATGGAGATCCAACCTGTTTCACTCCTTTCCCATCACCTGAAAGAAAGGCTTTCAGCGGATTGTTTTTAGGAATAGTTAAAGCAGATGGCGAAGGTGAAATAAAAGTAACTGCCACAAGTGAAGGATTGGAAGCAGCAAAGGTCATAATTAAAGCTGAATAAACGGAATCTAATTTTATAAATAGAAAAGAGCTTAACGTAATTGTTAGGCTCTTTTTGTGAACTTAATCATTTATTAATAACCCAGCACTTATTGATCAAGAGTAAATCTAACAGGAACCGTAAAACTAGTCTTAACAGATTTACCCCTTTGTGCCCCCGGAGACCATTTTGGCATTAATTTAATGATTCGCATAGCCTCTTCATCCAGTTCTTTACTAACACTTCTTAGTACTTTTACATCAGTAACAGATCCATCCACATCAATGGTAAAACTAACATAAACGGTTCCACTTATACCATTTTCGGCTGCACTCTCAGGAAATTGAATATTGCTGGTGATAAAATTATTCAGAGCAGCTTCCCCACCTGGAAATTCAGGCATCTTTTCAATAATTTGAAATACGTGAACAGAAAAATCTTCAGAACTATCTGTATCATAAAACTCTAATTCCTCATCTAATTCGCAATCATTTAAAACAACCAGATTGCTTGCAACTGCAAAGTTACTAACTCGATCGGGTAAAGGAAGAGGTTGTCTAATTGTAATCTGACTTTCTCTTTCAATGGATTGAACCTCATCAACGGCTATAAATGATGTGTATTCAGTTAATAGATTATATTTCTTTCCAAGCGAAATAAGCTCCTCTTTTAATTTATCGTCGTAGTTCAATTTATTATAATCCGACAAATAGCGGATTTTCTCTCTTGCCCACAAATACTTTAAAGAGGTATTATCAGCATTACTACTTTTCTCAAATTTTAATATTCCTTTAAATTCCTTTTTACCCGTTTTACCATTGATATCTAGTTTGCCAGCTGCTTCTCCTTTATATTTACCACAAATTACCAGGGGTCGTTCAGCAAATAAATCAGGCATCTTCTCAGGAATTAAATCATAAGTATTAATTCCTTCAAAATGATATTTAATATCAGTTAGAACAGGTTGAGAAACATAGTTAATGAAACGATCTGCAGCCAATTCCGCCTCTTCTTTATTAATTGCTTTAAAAGGCTCACCACATCCTACATGAGCCATTCCTTCAATAACATAACGATTTACACTTGTACCTATTCCAAAGGCAAAGAAATTGGATTGATCAAGGTTAGTTTCAATAAATTTGAATGTTTCTTTCTCAACATTCACATATCCATCTGTAAAAATCAGAAAAGAACGTGAATAACCTTCATTAGAATTCAATCCCATTGATTCTTCCAGTGCATGAAGTAGCTCTGTACCACCTCCACCATTTTTCTGATCCAAAAAAGTTAATGCCTGAACAATATTTTCTTTTGATGCCAAAACCGATTCCTTTGAATAAACCTCAGATCCCCCCGCAAAATAAACGATATTAAACAGGTCTGTTTCCTTAAGCTGAAGGAGCAGTTTTTTTATCAACGATTTTGAAACATCAAGTGGAAAACCATTCATAGAACCCGAAACATCAACAATAAAAATATACTCTCTGGGGGTTAACTCTGTTGGTAACACACGTTGAGGAGGTTGCATAATTGCCAGAAAATAATTTTCTCCCTTAGGATCTTCATAGAGCATTATGCCTGATTCAATTGTTTTACCTGCTAAACGATATTGCATTATAAAGTCTCTGTTTCCACCTTTTAAGTCCAACATGTTCAAGGTTGCTGTAGATGGATCTTTAAAATCTATCTTATTTTTATGCGTGTCACACTTTATATCTTTAATTGAAATACCGGCATTAAGAGTTATCTTCAAATTTAGATCTGACACAGGTAAAACACTTGATTTCAGGTAAGGATTAGCAACCCAATTATCTGATTTGTCTGATTTATTTAAATCATTAGCATATCGGGGACCAACAACAGTTGGATAAACAAACTCATAAACTCCACCTTCTGGCGAAAGTAATTCGGTATAATTCAATTCAACTTCAACCTTTGCTCGTGGGTATATATTCGCTATTTTCATCCGGAATACATTGGGTGTTTCCTCCTGCAGAAGAGAAGCTATTCTACCCTCTTTGCGAGCCTTCTTATACATATCACTTGCTTTACCTTTTTCTTCCACAATAGCATTGATCACCCTGTCATTCACTTTCATCTTCATTTCATAAACAGAAGCCTTTGTTGAGGCCGGAAAAACGTAAATAGCTTCCAGTGTATTTTCCCCATTATTACTGTATTCCTGATGCACCTTAACATTTGCTATGACACCAGTGATATCAACATCAACTGTAGTTGATTTTAATGGCAGCTGATCTGTTTCTTTATCTTCTGATAACACAATGAAATAAGGCGATGATGTTTTGTCAACCGGTGCAACTTGAGCATTGATCCGGCAGAAGGAACCTGCTATTATTTGAAACAGGAATAAATAAATGAGCCTGTGATTAATCTTTAGTTTCATCTCTTCAGTTTTAAGTTGAACATATCAACCTAAAACCAACTCATATGCCAGAATAATAACTTGATAAAACCTACACTCCCATAAATATCACTAACCAATAGAAAATGTGCCACTTATAAACAACATTAGTAAAATATCTTATAAGTTGCACTAAAACATTTAAGTAAAAACATTAATAGATGATTGCGCCCTTTGGGGCGTTAATGACAAATAAAACGTCATAAAGAAACTAAGTTGTGAAAAAAATACACCAGAATGAACTGTATTTTACTTGTTATTTAATTAAAGTGCTCTCATTTTTACCTTTCCACAACTCAACTATCTTTTCAAAAAACTGAAAATCAGAATAAAAGTGATTATGAGCATATCCAGCCAGGCAGTTTTTATATTGCAAACCACAATTCCAGCTTTGTTGTTTCTCACTTTTATTTAATTCATATTCTTTCAGATAATTAGCTTCCTTTATATTTTCAATTAAATCTGAGTGATGAAATTCGTGACATCGAGTTGTACTACCTTCATATTTTAAATCTGCGTAACCAAATCGTTGTAAGCGTTTTGTCATTTGAACCGATGTATTAAAAATACCCACCATTTCATTTTCAGAACCATCTAATGCTATGATCTTTTCAGTTAGATACATAAGTCCACCACACTCGGCATAAACAGGCAAGCCCTCTTCAACCTTATCCTTAATCAGGCGCATTAGCTTATTATTGTCAGACAGCTGTTGTGCAAAAACTTCAGGATATCCTCCACCTATATATAAAGCATTACACTCAAACGGTAATGATTCATCATACAGAGGACTGAAAAAGTATAGCTTTGCTCCCAACTCTTTTAACAATTCCAGGTTATCCTGATAATAAAAGCGAAAAGCTTTGTCGTATGCCACACCCAGATGTAAATCAGAGAGATCAATTTTGGGCACTGAAAAGTGAACATTTTTGTTGAATTCAAACTCTGAAATAGCTGATAAGGCTTCTAAATCAATGGTAGTTTCCAGAACATCTGTTAATTGTTGCACTTTACTTTGTAAATCCTCAACTTCTTCGGCTTGAACCAATCCCAAATGACGACTCTCCAGCGAAAAATCTTTATTGGAAGGAACATATCCCACACATTTTACACCACACTCCTCCTCAATTATTCCTTTCAGAAAAGAATAGTATTCTTTACTAGAGCAATGATTTAAAATCACTCCCTTAACATTTGAATGAATCCTGTAATTTTTAAAACCACTTACAATTGCACCAACAGACTGGTACAATCCTTTACAACTAACAACCAAAACAACCGGTAAATTCAGTCGTTGACTCAGTTCATATGTACTACCTTTCAAATCAACACCCAAACCATCATACATACCCATTACACCTTCAACCACAGCTATATCCTTACCTTCAGAATGTTTCTGAAACAAATGACTAACAGCATTATCAGGAAGTAAATAGGTATCCAGATTATAAGAAGGCGTTTCGAGTATTTTCTGATGAAATAAAGGATCGATGTAATCGGGCCCGGTTTTAAATGGGGCTACCTGATAACCCTTGGCTTTAAGCAACGACATTAATCCAATTGAAACAGTCGTTTTTCCACATCCGCTATTAGTACCTGCAACAATAAACCCTTTCATTTTTAGCTTTAAAGTTTTGATAATTATTAATTCAAGCTTACTTCCATTAATACACTTATTAATGAAAAAAGAAAATGAAGTCACAGATGGTTCATTTTGCTTTTATTCCCGAAAGCTTTAAGTAATGGCAGGTCTTCCGGCTTATCCTGTTACTGAAGCCTTCCCGTTGTGCAGAGCAAAACAGTGGCAATGGTTTTCAATAACATTTAACGGACTTACGGCTGCGGGTACAGCTCCGGATTATTCTTGATTGAAGCACCGGATTCCCATATTAAGGCATTCTCTGAAAGAGAAAATCCACCAAAACGCCCCGAAAATACAAATTTAATTGTGAAAAGAATAACATGAGTAAATTAGTGAACAGGTCTCATTCGAAAGAAAAAAAATCCGCGAAGTCTGTAAAACAAATCTTCGCGGATCAAACTTAAAATTACGGATTGGTTATTTTAATTTCTTCACCCTTTTGCCAGTCTTTGTGTTCTTTGGTGTAATACAAATAGGCACAACTTGCCGGAGCGGTATACGTACCAGCCACCTCGGCTTTTAAATCAAGATTAATTGTTTTAACAACAGACGAAGGCATTTCGCGATAATACAAAACAAGGTAATTCTGATGTATTTCGTAATAATCAAATACATTCTCTTCCTGCATTTTTTTCAGTTGCCAGGGCTGAACTGATAATCCTGATGGAATACCCACCATAGTGATTGTCATGGGTAAGCCCGATCTGGTTTTGTTCTTCAGCTGAACCGATAAACGAACCAGATCATTTATCTCACATTCCGATTTCATCAGGTTAGTTTTCAACTGAACCTTACATTTCTCTGATGAAACAGGAACTGTTTGCATCCATTGGGCATTAGCCGTAAACGAAAGTGGATTCCTGACTCCTTTAAACTCCAGATTAAATGTTTGCACTCCTGATGACAGATACTGTTCAAGACTATCCAGAATAATTAATTTATCCTCAGCACTAATTTTGCGTGTCAGCATCTCCTTATTATTTATCTTAAGCACTAATGATCCGTTCTCAGGCATCTTATTTACAATGCCTGCATATTGCGTAATGGCTTTCAAGGAAAGCACCGTTGCCTGTGTGGATCCAAAACCTCCAAAACTACGTGCACCCAAAATATAGTCCATTAACGTAAGTAACTCCGTAAAATACTCATCACCGTTTTTCATCAATGCCATAGCCGAAAGAGCTGCCGTTTCAACCTGAAGTGATTTACCCCAGGATCGAACTATCGAATGATTGGATTTTAAATCTTCTACTCTTCCTTTTTGAAGCTTCTTGATGATATAATCTATGAGTTGTGTAGCTTTTGCCTGATCTTTTCTATTCAGACAAGCATTTGCCATCAAGGCCATACGGTATGCATCTTTGCTTCTCATAGCCTCTTCAAAAGCCGTGGTAAACTCAGCTTCATAATCCTTAATCGGAAGACCTACCTCAGAAAAAGCATAAACCATATATGCATTGCTTACCTCATCAGAAGCACCTGAAAAACCATATTTTCCCTTATTAGTATCAAAACCACCTTTACCATTTTTTCTACTTAACAGCCATACAATGGTTCGTTTCAACATTGTATCATCCACACCATTGTATACCTGCTTCATATCGTAGAATTCCATCAACCCAAAAGCTGTTAACCCTTCGTGTGGAGGTGTTTTTCCAAACCACTCAAAACCGTTCTCCTTTGTTTCATAACCAGCTAGTTTTTTATAACCTTCATCAATGAATTTTATGGTTTTAGCTCTCAGTTCCGCATCAACATTAGTTGTTTCTTCAAGATATTTCAAAATGAGCACATTCGGATAGGTGGAAGCACTGGCCTGTTCAAAACATCCATGTGGCTGACGGATCACCGACTCAATTCCATCCATCACTTCGGCTAAAACATTATTATAAACCGAAATGCTCATATGTTCACTCTTATTTACAGCTGAGGATAAATCAAAACTGAATTCTGTTTGGATGGCTCTGGATGAGTAAGACATCTCAGCAGGAAAACCTTTGCTTACAATGTTGGTCTCTGCCACTAGTTCTGTTTGATATTGCTCATTACCAAAGCTGAAGCTCAAACTATCTTTACCCGTTTTGGAGCCTACATTAAACTTCAAAATCACTTCTTTAAAAGACTCTGAATCAACTTCCACAATAGATACTGGCTGATCCTTTATATTCCATGATTGTGGATAATCAACTTTTAATTCCCCTTCAATACTGTTTTCTGTATTATTGGTTATCAAAACAGCCACTTCTACTTCATCCTCAAACGTTACATATGGAGGTACTTTTGCTTCCATTTGCAGAGGCTTTTGAACGGAATAAAAACCTTCTGTTCGCCCAATCAATCCATTATTACCAATTCCTTCCACGGTGGCTCTGAAAGTGGTAACTTCATCAGTATTCACAAACTCAACTTCAGCATTCCCATTCTCATCAGTTGTTATCGACGGATTCCAATAAACCGTCTCGCGCTTGTCAAATCCCTTTGATTCTTTATTACCATAACGAGGAACATAAAATTCTTTCACTTTTTCAAAATGATAGCCACCTGATACAAAGTTCTGAGCCATTTTTCGTGAATATTTACGTTGCCTGTAATAATGACCGTAATTACCTTTTTTGGTATTTATAAAAATAACTCCATTTGCCCCCCTGCAACCATAAATAGCAGATGCAGAAGCACTTTTTAAGACTTCGATTTTATCTATTTCATTGGAATTAATATTATTCACATCAGTTACAGGAATTCCATCAACCACATACAGAGGAGCATTATTTGCTGATACAGAAGACACACCTCTGATCATTATGGATGAATTAGCCCCGGGAGCACCTGATCCATTAATGACCTGTACCCCGGCAACTTGCCCTTGCAAGGCATAATTTACATCTGAACTTACTCTGTTTAAATCTTCGGCCCTGATACATGTAACAGCTCCTGTTACACTTGAAGACCGTTGAGTACCATAGCCAATAGTCACCACTTCATCCAGAGCGACAGCATCTTCCTCCATCGACCAAGCCGCTGAAACACGTTTCTGTTCAGATGCTGAAACAATAACCTCTGAGTCTTCAATGAACTCCTCTTCCATCTTCATGGAGTTATTAACATTCCGGGTTTCTGAAATCAATGCATTAACTTGTGCAGTTCCAAAGATGGTTGGAGAAACCACAGAACGATTTACTACATTATTAACTGACTGACTAATGTTTATATTAACGTATTTATTCTTTCTATCTAAGGATTTTGCAAAAATCTGCAGATAATTATAATTATCAAGACCTGATACTGAGAATCGTCCCCCTTCGTTGGTTATGATTTTTGAGTATTTCCTGTTCTCATTATCAATCACTATTACCCGTGACTTAACACCCTTACCGTATGAGTTTACGATTCTGCCTGATACCCGATCATATCGTTCAGCTTCAGTTAGGCTTTTCTTTTCCAGCTCCAGGACATCCTTCCACACAAACCTTCTCCAGCCTTGTGTAAGCAGTAAATAATCCATCGCTTCAGCTGCCTTTTCTTTTTCAGGATTAAAGTAAAAAGACGGCTCATAAATCTCTCCTTTCACTTCGGACGACAACAATAAATACGACAAGATATTATCCTGTTTGTCATCAGCAAAAGTCACAATTTTATCATCCACAACAGCCAGAGAGAAATTACCTGATACAGGTTCACCCATTTGATCCCTTACTTTCATCGACATCTTAACTCTATCACGCGGGGCATACGTTGTTTTATCAGTAGTTATATCAATACTGAGTTTGTTTTCAGGAAATACATAAAAGAGTCGCTCTGCCAAAGGTCTTTCAAAATCATCAAAAACAGTTATTTGTGCCACACCTGAAAGCTGTTTCTTATCAAGCCTGATGTTTTCGGTGATCTTACCTTTTTTAAGCATTCTGCTTTGGGTGTACAAAATTTCACCTCTGGCTTGTACAACTATGTGTACTTTTTCCTCTACATTAGAGTAAATCGAAAATTTATATTCATCGCCTTCTCTTCTATTCAGATGAAGCACAAAGCCTTCAGCATCTGGTTTTGGAAGATAAAACGACTTTCGTATGCCAGCAGGTTTTAAAACAATAGCTCTGTAAGTTTCATTTGAATCAGGAACAAAATCAAATGCACCCATACCCTGATGAAAACTTGCGAATGTTTTAATCAATTTGTCTTTACTATCTCTAATCTCACCTTCAACATCGGCTGGTTTCCCAAACTCATTCAGGGCCTTAAAAGCCATATGACATGGTAACATTTCAACAGCATCTCCTCCCTCAGGAAAAAATTGTAAATCAATTACATTTAATACAATCGGTATTGATCGAGATATTGATTCGTTACGACCTTTATAACTAAAAACAACATTTAAAACTCCATCTGATGAATTTAGCTTATCCGGAAGAATAAACTGAATGCTCGCATTCCCTTCATCATTAGTTAAGGCAATATCCTTTTTAAACTCTGCTCCTTTAAGCATTACAGAAAAACTCAATTGCCTGTTTGCAACAGGTTGATTTTGTAAATCACGAATATTGATACTGGCAGATACAGTGTCTCCGGCTCCATACGCTTCTTTTTCAAAATCAAGAACCGATAATAGATTAGGCTTGATGATGTTCTGAACCTGTAACTTCTTTTCAAAAACCAACTTCTCTCCAAAATTCTGCATCCAACGAGTATAAGCTTTCAAATGATAGAGTCCACCCGGGGCATTTTCAGGCAGAAATAAATGAGCCTTGCTTTGGCCATTTTTTACCATAAACTTCTTACGTTGCGAAACAGAACCTTTAGGGTCGATTAGCTCGATATAAAGAACTGTACTGATTTCTGATGCCTCGTATGTAATCCCATCGACCAAATAACCGGAAATCCAGATATCATCGCCCGGCTTATAAAATGTTTTATCAGTATGCAGATATGCCTTCTCAACAGGATAGTACAGATTAAATTCTACCAGACGCTTCTTCAAAAAACCAATAAACAATTCATCAATTCCGGTAAACGAAAATAATCCAGTAAGAAGCGGCAATAGTATTATAAGAGTCAGATATTTATATGCTTTCATATTATTCAGGTTTAGGTAAGTTGTTAAAATGTAACTTGTAGCGTTAATCCATAGCGTCTTATCTGCGGACTGTTGAAATAATCGAGCCCCATGGTATTGCTATGTCCCCATAAGGTGTTGGAAGCCAGATTACCCTTGTAACGGGATAAAGTAACCAGGTTATTGGCAATAGCTGTTATTGAAAGATTTTCCAATCCCCAACGTTTAACAGTGTTAACATTGAAGTTGTAAGTAAAATACAATTCCTTCAATACCAGTCGTGAACCATCCTGAATGTAATCTTCAGCAACGCCAGTAACACCATATCTTACCCATCGGTTATCTGCAACTGATCCATCATCGGGAGCAAACGAAACCAGTTTATTATTTACCTCTCCATTCTGATTAACTCCATCAAAAATGTAGTTCCTAATCTCCCGCTCATCTGCCGTTTTTTGTGATACACCGTAATAATCCAGGGTAGCCTGTGTTCCGTTCCATACATCACCCCCAATAACAGCATCCAGAGTAAAGCCAAATTCCATTCCATTAACAGAAAACTCATTGGACAGCCCAGTGAAAAAATCTGGATTGGGATCACCAAGTACCGAAGGAGAAAAATCAACCAATGGAAATCCATCAGCCCCTATCACTTTCTTTCCTTCCGTATTTCTAAGCCAGCTATTGCCCATTATTACACCCGGACTATGATCTTTCACAAAAGCCGTATGCACATCAGCAAAACCAGCCAGTGTAACTGGTGCCTCGTATTTACTTTTTGATACTTTTGATTTGATCTGTGACATCGTTAAACTCACATCCCATTTAAAAGAATTATCCAATATGCGGGCAGATAAGGTTTCTTCCCAGCCATTAACCTTAATATCCCCTAAATTTTCAAAAACCAATTCATCATTATTTAAAACAGGAAAAATACAGTTGCGACGACGATTCCAATAAAAAGAGGTAGTTGACTGAAGTGCTCCATTTATAAAGCTTGATGTAATACTAAAATCAAGCTTCGAAACAATCTCGGGTTGAATTGAAGTGTGAACATTGATTTCCTGGTCTTCGAAATAACGATTAAAGTCAGCTACATTATATGCAAGTGAATTATTCAAACCAGCGCGGTAATCAAGGATATACTCGTTCACCTGGCTTACATAATCAAGCTTCAGTTTAAAACTTTGAAAAACATTTTGTGTTTTCCAATAAAAAGTACGATCAAACCAAATGAAAGGAGAAAATGATACGTCAAAATTAGGCCTGTAATATACTTTGTCACTTGTTGAAGAAGCGTAAATATTAAGACCCGCTTTTGCCACTAAAATATCATCATAGTTCCGTGAGTATTGCAATGTTGGATTTGCTGTAAAGATGTTCCTTACCTGTTTATTATTCACAAATTCAGAATTGTTTACGGCAAGTTCTCTATTATAATTATAAAACTCGGCTCTTATGGGAATATTGAATCGAAACTGATATCCAAATAAATAATTCTCTACAAATGCACCAGCAAAATAATTAACAGCTTTATCATTCCGATTACTATTAATTCCACCTAAATTTCCTACAGTTCCTTCTGGAAATTTTAACTCTCGTTGATTTTCAGAATATTGACCGGAAAAATCTGCTTTTATTCGTCCCATTGACCAGTTTTCCTCAAAATCGACATTATACAACAATGACTGATGTTCATTTCTGTCGACACCTTTCTGTACAAACAAATAAGGGTTATCAAGATGTGTAGGAGACGCACTCCGTATTGAACCATCCGGATGATAAATTACTGACTGGTCTCTTTGTGCATCCTTGGCTGACAAACCAAAACTATTATCAAACGAAACCGGAGTAAGATAAGTTGTTGAAAGAATTCGTGATTTCATAATACCATCACGGAAATTATCTTTTGAAGTGTGATAAATTACATTAGCTTTTATCCGATCGTTCCAATCCAGCTTTGCATTAAAACGATGACTTTGGATATCCTCACCCGGCAGTACTCCTGAACTTAGTAGGTATCGGTAACCAACATCAATATATACAGATCCTAATGTATGGTAGGATGCAATATCATACGAATTAGTAAAACCAGTTTTGAAAATATTGGTTGGATCAGATACTATTGCTGACTCTCCATTACCATCGCCTTTAGCAACCAACGAACCCCTGACATCATCTGGAGTGGCAATCCCATCATATTCAAGATTTACCAGTGGAGGTCCCCATGAGAACATCTCACCTGTTGAAGGACCTTGATAAGTTAGCAAACCATTCAATGGTCTTCCTTGTGCATATTTTGTCTGAAGTTCTGGTAAGCGGGCAACCCTGTCAAATGCAAAATTTGATTTCACAACTATTTTTCCCAATCGATAATTTCTTTCACCATACAGGTTACTGTATCGCCTAATCTGGCGTTCAATACGGTTTGAATTAATTTCTAAAGCAGTCGTGTTAATCCGGTCATAACTTTCAACAATTGCTGAATCTGACAGATATTCGCGATAGTATTTATATCTGTCAGCAACCTTTGCCGAATCACTCAATGCCTTCCTTTCTTCTTCCCGTACAAATCGGGTATCTTCTTTTATGTGGTTAAAGGGTATAATCATTCTGCTTCCAACAGGATTCAAGCCTGTTCGTGTAACAATGGCCTTCTTTGTTTTCATACCAATAAAACTGAAAACAAGCGTTGAGCCCAGGGGAGCTTTAATCTGATAATTTCCTTCTACATCCGTTATCGTTCCTTCTGTTGTACCATCAATAGTAACTGATAAACCAGGGATGGCTTCTCCACTGCTATCAGTCATTGTTCCGGTAACCAATATATTCTCCTTTTGAGCGTAAATAATAGTTATGGATATTATCAAATAAAGAAAGATTACTGCAATACGTTTGATTTGGATTAGTTGCATATGCATTTGGTTTTAGATTAGATTCTTTATTGTTTACAGAAAGGATGCAGGCATCTTTTAAATTCCATAAAACTTTTGAGAAAAAATCACATTCATACTGATAAAGAGTCACACCACCCAAATACAACAAACTATATATTAATCAGATAACAACTTATGAAATTTTCGACTTTTATTGGTGTTCAACCCGATTTGTGGTTGAAATAACCTAACTGTGTTAGTATTCAGTTTCACTCATAATTAAATATCAATAACCAAGTCACATCTGGAAGAAGAAAAAGATTAGTACTAAGCCCTTTTAGAATCAAAATATTAATCTGACTAATATCTTGTCAATGCATTGTGAATATTTTGATATTTTATAAAACTATACCAACATTTACTTTCATAAAACGTTTTAAATATTGAATTTAGTGAATGTAAATTCGAGGGGGAAAAAATTCTGAAATGAATCTACTTAGGCAAAAAAAAATACGAACAAATCTTGCAATTGTTATAGGTACTCTGGTACTCTTAACAATCATTGTTTTGGGTTGGATTCACTATTATTCGGTAAGTCGGGCTTTAATGAAAGATGCGTATGAAAAACAGCTAACCACAACTCTCCGTGCTTATCAAAGCTCACTCGAAGCACTACTTGAAAGAGCCATTGAAACTTCAGAGATTTTGGCTGATGATCCTATTTTACTGGAATGGTTTGAAATGAACCATGAGGATGAGAATCTAAAGAAACTGGCTCTTGAAAGACTCGATAAACTAAACAAACAATTTGGATATCCAACTGTATTTGCGGTTAGTAGAAAAACCCACGAATACTGGAGAGAAAACTACCATTTGTTAGATGTTGTTTATGAAGATGACCCTGATGATTCTTGGTTTTTTGAGTCCATTAAAAGCAAACAAAAAAGTGCTTTAAATTTTGATTATAATAACGAATTAGGAGAGACGATTTTATTTGTTAATGTTTTAATGGGAGATGTGAATGATCCAATTGGAGTTGCCGGGGTTGGTATTGACCCTACCTTACTGGTTCATCATTTTAAAAGTCACAAATCCTCTGACAGTGCCATTTTATGGCTGATTGATAATAAGGGTAAGATAATAATGTCAGAGAAAACGGAAGAAATTAACCAACCTTTAGCAAGTTTTATTGAAACAGAAACCGTCGACAGTATCCTTCAAAGCAAAGGCCCATCATTTGTTCAGCATCTGAAAATGAACCGCACAAATTACGAAATAGCTTCAATGAGTGTTGGCGAAACGAAATACCGTGTTGTACTCTTAATTCCTCAAGATGATCTTCTATCAGTTTTAAACGTAATACGTTCAAATACAGTTTGGCTTAGTATAATCATGCTATTGCTCACTTTGGGAATTATCTCAATTGTATCTAATCGAATCACAAACCCTATTATCAGGCTTACCAACCTCTCTAATAAACTCTGGCAAAATCATTTAAATGTCACGATAGACAAAGATTTGGTTAACCGACAAGATGAAATTGGGCATTTGGCACAGAGCTTTGAAAACATGCAAAGTCAGTTAGCTGAAGTAATTACACATTTAAATAAAGCTAACCGGGATTTAAAGATAGAGCAACAGCAATTAAAACAAATTAATCAACAACTTGAGGTAGCTCTTGATAAGGCGTCAGAGAGTGAACGACTGACTAAATCATTTCTGGCTAATATTAGTCACGAAATCAGAACACCGATGAATAGTATCATGGGATTTGCACAATTGCTGGAAGTGGAAGATTTGGGAGAATCTTTATTAAACACCTATTCCAATATCATTGTAAGAAACAGTCAACAATTACTGTCAATTTTAAACAACCTGATAGAAGTTTCTAAATTGGATTCCGGCATGACGAAACCCAAAAAAGAAGCTGTTTCTGCTGTTTCTGTTGTAACAGAGATATATGAATTGTTTTCCTATGCTTCGAGCAATAACATTACCATAATCAACGAAGCTCATGAACTCAAACCAGATATTGTTTTTGATAGTGATGAGCTGATGATTCGCCAGGTTTTAAATAACCTTCTTTCCAATGCAATTAAATATACACCTTCTGGTATTATCAAAATTGGATGTAAAAGAGAAGACCATCAAATAATATTTTATGTGTCAGATACCGGTGTGGGAATAAATTTAAATGACACTAAATTCATTTTTGAACCATTCTGGCAAGTCGATCAGAAATCAAGTATTAATGATGGTGCCGGACTTGGGTTAGCTATTTCGAAACGAATTTCAGATATTCTGAATGGTCGAATCTGGGTAGAAAGTAATTCAGGAGAAGGATCCATATTCTACTTTTCCCTTCCGATCTTTCCTACTCCTTTAAACTAAAACCATCATCAATCATGCGATTACTGTATTGTTGAAGAAAGCCTTTACACTCATTCACAATACCAGTTACCTGAACCTCATCGACAATATTCTTAGTCATCATCCGATCTTTTGAAATATCATAAACTGCTTTAAGCTGATTACCATCAAATTGAAGAATTGTATCGTTCTTCAAATACTGATAATTACCCGAACGATAACCGATAACGAAACGATCGTCACTTGCATCAAATATGTTATTTCCGAATGAAACAAATGGCTTATCGAAATGAATATAGCCCAGAACAGAAGGTAAAATATCTATTTGCTGCGCTACGTTTTTATCCAAGCCTTTTAACAAACTATCGCCAGGAGCATAAAATAACATAGGGATAGAATAACAATCAACATTGTTTTTGGATGATTCAAAAGCAGATGCAGAACTATGATCAGCGGTGATAACAAATAAAGTATTTGTATACCAATCCATCGTTTTGGCCTTATCAAAGAATTTACGCAGAGCCATATCTGTATAACCTACACACTGATGAACCGGTAATTCTCCCTTGGGGAAAGCTCCTTCATATTGTTCGGGCAATTTAAAGGGATGATGCGATGATAAAGAGAATAATGTAGTAAAAAACGGTTCTTGCATTTTGTCCATTTCATTGGCAAAAAACTGAAAAAATGGTTCATCCCAAATGCCCCACATTCCATCGTAACCATCATCATTACCATATTCTGTTTTACCAACATACTTGTCGAAACCAGCCATTTTTGCAAAGGCGTCAAATCCCATCGAACCATTGGCGGCACCATGAAAAAATGCACTGGTATATCCATCTTTTTTTAATAAAGTTGGAAGACCATTGATACTGTTGGTTGAATATTCTGAAACTATGTAAGGTAGTTCTAACGATGGAACCGATGCAATGATAGATGGTAAAGCATCAATTGACTTAAACCCGTTGGCATAAGCATGTTCTATGCAATATGATTGCTGAATGAGAGAATCTAGAAAAGGGGTATAACCTTTATAATTTCCATTATCCAGGTTTTTATTCAACGCCCCCACATATTCGCGATTATAACTCTCAAGAATGATAATCACAATATTCTTTTTATCTTCTTTTTGAGAATCAACATTAAATTTAATTTCAGGATTGTAAAGAGATAATAATTTTTCCTGATCAAAATAATTGCGACGCTCAATACCCTTTTTCCCCCATGTTCTGATCACACAAAACGGAGTATTCAAAACCAGATTCATCTGCTCTGCACTTTCAACGTACTTTCCAGCATTATTCATTGTCATTGGGCGGGTTGAATGACGATAACCACCTCTGATTGCCACAACACTAAATCCTGTGAATAAAACAAGTGCAACTACTGCCGTAGGGTAAACAAGCCATTTTCTTCTGAATAAAACTGGTCTTGGTTTGACTCTTGAATACAACTTTGATAATAGCCATATAGTTAATCCAAACAAAACTGCCACATACCAGTAATCAATAAAAAACTGAACCCATAAACGACCAAGATTATCCTCGTTTTTAATAATATCAAAAACATTATAAGTTGTACGTTTAAGTATAAACCGGTAATAGATGATATCCACACTATTAAGAGCAATACCAATGCTATTAACCAGCATAAATAACCACTTTAGAAATACCTGATAGACTTTACCAAATTTGAATGGTAAAGGTAAAAGGTAAAGAATGACATAAATACCATTTAAATAAAGCAAAGCAGCGAGATCAAATACCACTCCCCCTTTCATAATCTCAATAAAACCAGAAAATGAAACCGCAGGAAAATAATCAGTATTCATCAACCAAAAAATAATCCGGAAACCAGAATAGATCAGCATTAAATACAGAAATCGATAAAGCAATACAAGGTATTCGTTGCGTTCAATGGTTTTATTTAGAAATGATATCTTCTTTTTCATCTAATTATCTTACAGTTCGGGTTGTAATTTCATTACCAACCACAGTCAAAACAATCGACAAAACTACTAAGTTTAGATTTATTTAAAATACACTTAATGTTAAATGATGCATTTTTCTGTACAAAGCCACATATATGTGGATGTATGGTAGATTATTAAGTCTGAATTATTAGAAATGCAAAACAACCTTTGCTTTTTGATGTTTAATATCAAAATGAAGATATATGAAATCAAATGCCTTTCTTTTACTAGTGCTTATTATGGTGTCTGCCTGTTCTTCAAAAGAAGATCTACCAACGGTTAAGGATGTTGATTTAAACAAATACCAAGGAACATGGTATGAAATTGCCCGATTACCCAATCGATTTGAAAAGGGATTAAAATGTGTTACAGCCAATTACACCCTAAATGAGGATGGTACCATAAAGGTTATCAACAAAGGCATTAATACCGAAGATCAATCAAAGAGTGAAACAGCAATAGGAAAAGCAAAAGTGCCCGATGCACAATTTCCGGGTCAAATTAAAGTAAGTTTTTTTGGTCCTTTTTATGGTGACTATTACATTATTGATTTAGATGAGAATTACCAGTTTGCTTTAGTTGGTGATCCATCAAGAAAATATCTTTGGATACTTTCACGAACTCCTAGAATAGACGATAAAATTTACAATAACCTGATTACAAAGGCTGAACAACAGGGATTCAGCATTAAAGAATTACATCTGACCAAACAAGATTGTAATCTATAATCAATCAGCTACAAATCTCTATCTTGCTGGAGCAGTCGTTTTGAATCCTGACCCGAACCAATAAGTATTGACAACCATCGGGTATTTTCGCTTTGCTCCAAAAATATCTTAAGGGTAATTGTCAATGGTACAGATAGAAACATCCCTACCGGACCAAATACAAAACCCCAAATAATCAATGACATAAAAACAACCAATGTTGATAATCCCAAACCTTTACCCATAACTCTTGGTTCAACCACATTTCCCATTAGAGTATTCACCAATAAGTAGCCAACACCAGTCCAGATCATCCCTCCTATTCCCAATTGCACCAATGCTAAAAGAATGGTTGGTACAGCTGCAATAATAGAACCAATGCTTGGTATGTAGTTTAGCAAGAATGCTATCACTCCCCATAATATGGCATAATCAACCCCAAATAACCACAACCAAAACCATATAAATAAACCTGTTAAAATACTAATAATGGTTTTAATAGATAGATAATGGCGAATACTGTTACCAATCTCATTTAAATGATTGAGTGATGTTCCATAATGCCGTTGTACTACAGTAGCTTTATTAATGAATGATTTGGCTTCAATTAAGATGAAGATGGTGATAAGCATGATGATAAAAGAATCGGACATGATGCGACCGATCTCACCAACAGCACCTGTGGTAAAGCTAATTAACTTACCAGGATCAATTAAATCTATTAATTGTGTTGAGTCAATATCGGCACCAATAGCATTCAGACTATCAATAAAGGCTGTAAAAATATCTCTCAGATTCTCTTCATACTTGGGAACATCCTTCATAAAATTATTCAACGACCTTCCGATTATACCTCCTAAAAGTGTCATAATAAGTGCAACGGCCAGTAAAACAATAAAAATAGCCAGACCAAATGGCACTTTTCTTTTTTCGAGCCAACTAATTGGTTGCATGCAAATAACACTAATAAAAACTGCTAATATGAAGGGTAAAACAACCGATTTTGCAGCCATTATTCCGGCTATAATAATGAAGACAGCAGCAACAATAACGAAAGGGGAGGTTTTGGTAGCTTTCATAAATAATTCTGTGAATAATAAAACGCAATATAGATAAATATTGTGTCAATTTTCAGTGAGTATTCCCGATTATATTTTAATAACAATTTTCCCAATAA
This sequence comes from Carboxylicivirga caseinilyticus, assembly GCA_025499705.1. GTDB lineage: Bacteria > Bacteroidota > Bacteroidia > Bacteroidales > Marinilabiliaceae > Carboxylicivirga > Carboxylicivirga caseinilyticus. Next base: position 84,184 of record JAFMVE010000010.1, on the reverse strand, counting down.
ATGTACCCTCTGAAAAATACTTCATTGCATTGGCTGTATCACTTAATGAAAACACCTTATCAATCCTTGGTTTGATCTGTCCCTGCAAATACATTTCATTAATTTCAGCAAGCTGACTTTTATTCATTACATATGCCAGTATACTCACCTTTTTAGCTTTAGACTTAGGCAATAATAAACTCAACAATGACAAAGAGATTATCTTTCCAACTTTTCCTCCTACAGCAACATAAGCTCCTTTGGCATTTAATTTCTTACGCACGTTAAAAAATGAACGTGTTGCAACAAAATCAATAATCAAATCATACTTATCATTCCCAGATGCAAAATTGGTTTGTTTGAAATCTAAAACCTGATCAGCTCCTAAATCAATCATGGCCTGACTCTTTTCTCCAGAATCAACCGCAGTTACCAAGGCTCCCATTGCCTTAGCCATTTGAATGGCATATGTGCCTGCTCCACCCCCAGCTCCATTAATCAATACACTTTGCCCGGGCCGAATGGCTCCATTGTAATTTAAAGCCTGATAGGCTAACAAACCCGCTTCAGGGATAGCTGCTGCCTCATTCATTGACATATTAGCCGGAATGTGAATAACTTTATTTTGTGGTAACGTAATAAATTCGGCAAATGCACCATAACCTCCATCGGGATTGGCACCATAAACCTTCTCACCTGTTTTAAATTCTGTGACATTCTCACCAACACCTTCAACTATACCTGCAATGTCTGTTCCTATAATCGGGTATTTTGGTTTAGGAAAACCGAATAACAAACGGTAAATTTTAGGCCGGCCGGTTAACATATCCCAATCTCTCGAATTGATGGAAGCTGACTTTACTCTAATCATCACTTCATCCTCTTTGGGAGTAGGTAGCATTACCTCTTTCAATGTTAGTTGCTCTGGGCCTCCATATTTTGAATAGGTTACAGCTTTCATCTACTATTTCTTTTAGGTTTGGGGTTCAAAATGTAGCCAATTAATTCAATCGTGTTTTAATACATCGCTGTTATAAAATACAAAGAACGAAAGTAAGATTCAACTGAACATTAACATTAATCATCTATGATTAATTCTGTATGATTTAGTTGATAAAGTTATACGTTCAAAAAAAGATATTTATTGAAACGTTAATAAAGTTAGTAACCTTATCAGATCTTATTTCAAATAAAAAGATCACCAATAATAACAAAGAACAAACCTTTTTAATGTCTGATGGAATAAAACAGGAGAGAAAAAAGTCTTTTGTGCATCCTTAAGTATTTTAAGTTTATTAGAGAAACTCAACAATCAGGATGCACAAAAGACTAAAATATATTATCAAACAGAGTTACGGCTGGCGTTTATATTACCAAATAATGAGCGGATTACCATTTTTTCGTACTTTTCCTTAATCTCATTATTTCCTTCCTGAGCCTTTTCATCAACCTGTATCAATGCATGTTGCTGTATCGTCAACAAAGGTAACACAATACGTTCGCGTAAACTGATACTCATTCGGCTACGGGCACTGTCTTCCAACAATTCATTATAACCTGAAATTTTAAGAACCAGCTCCTTTGTTAACTTAAACTCATCATAAATAAGTTTCCAGAAACCACCAAATTTAGGATCTTCCGACATGTATTGAGTTAATGAAAAATTGGTTTTACTCATACTCTGCATGCTATTAGCCACCAAAGCTTTAAAAAATACAGATGAATTATACAAACCAACACATGCATCCCAGTTACCGGCATCTAATTGTTCCTTTAATGCAGTACCTAATCCATAGAATCCAGGAACATTTAGTTTCAATTGACTCCAGGCACCAACAAACGGAATTGCTCGTAAATCGTCAAAATTCAATTTCGAATCCTTACCTCTTTTTGAAGGACGACTCCCGATATTTGCCAAACCATAATATTTTAACGTACTACGTTCTTCGAGGAATGGCATAAATAAATCGTTTTCTTTTAACGACTGATATTTATTAAAACTGGTTGATGACAGTTGCTCAAACAATGCTCGTTGCTGATCATCCAGCTCAGCCTCTTTATGATTGAACAGGTTATTCTCCATTCCGGCCGACAACAGGTGACTCAGGTTATTAATAGCCGCCTGCTTAATACCGTAATGAGAGCTGATAGTCTGGCCCTGAACAGTCATCTGAATTTGTTTATTCTCTACCTTTTTACCCATAGCGGAATAGAACAAATGTGAGTTACCTCCACCACGTGCCGGAGGTCCTCCACGACCATCGAAGAACATTACCTGAACATCGGCATTACGAGAAACTTCTGTAATATCTTCTTTCGCACGATAAATCGACCAGTTAGCAGTTAGATAACCTCCGTCCTTCGTACCATCGGAGAAACCTAGCATTACAGTCTGAAGTTTCTTTCTTCGTTCAAGATGTGCTTTATAAACCGGATGATTATAAATGGTAGTCATTGAAGTACCTGCACCTTCAAGGTCATCAATCGTTTCAAACAATGGAACAATATCAGCAGATACCTCATCACTCTTCCAACCACACATTTTTGCCATTGCCAGAACACGGGCCATATCCAAGGGTCCGCGACAGTTACTGATAATGTAACGGTGAGCACCCATTTCGCCGTTTTGCTCCTGTATAGTTTTCATTACGCCAAACGATCTTAAGGTATCCTGTACCACATCATCTTCCACGCCTTCCATTTCAACGTCTGCATTCAGCGATAGCAATACATCCAATTTTTGCTGTGCATCCATCTCATCAAATCCATCAGGAAGTAAGCCCGGATTTTTTTCAACCAATGCGTCAAATGCCTTATGAATAATTCGGCTATCCTGACGAACATCGATACTGGCAAAATAAAATCCAAAGACATTGATCTTTCTTCTGAACGATTGAAACTGATCAAGAAACAAACCTTGATGCTGCTCTACCAGAATCGATTCAATCTCATCAAGTTTCGATTTTAAATAATCAAGTTTAATGTTTTTTTCACCACTTGAGTTGGATAACTCGTCAGTGAACATGACATCCAGCTCATTCATCAGTTCATATACTCCCGGAAAGCTTAAACGACGTTTCAGTTGTTTAAAATCTTCGTAGTAGCAACCGGTAACAGCAGCTCTAAGTCGCTTGGCCACTTTAATGGTTGTATCAACGGTTACAAATGGATTACCATCTCTGTCGCCACCCGGCCAGAAACCCATCGCAATTAAATTACCCATCTGCTCATGATCAGCCAACGATTTGGAAATATTATCCATTATCTCGCCAATTGCAGGATAAAATACGTTACTCAGATACCAAATTAAAGCATGAGCCTCGTCGTAAGCGGTTGGTTTTTTCTTACGGAAGAATGGGGTTTTACCTAACTGCTGTAATAAATCACGAACATAAGCAACATCGCCTTTTTTAATTGCTTCCATCAGGTCGGTAGCAATAGCCAATACCTTTCCGGGATAGAATTGTGTTGGATGCGCTGTAAGTACCACCCGAATGGCAAACGAATCCAACACCTTCTTAAGCTGTTCTTCTAAATTCTTACGCTGAACCTTATCCCGGATTCTTTCCCAGTGTTTACCAATACGGTGTATTTTCTTGTAAGCTGCTTCTTCCAAAGCATCTATCAATACAATCTGGCGTTCAACATACTGTATTACTTTAAACAAGAACTTAACCTGATCTTCTTCTGTGAATCCGGGTTTATGTTCTGCAAAAAAATTCCTGATGATTGTAGCGGGTGACAAACCCTCTGCCAAACCTTTCTGGCAAGCATCCTGCAACAAAGGCAAAAGCAAGCCGGTTTGCTGAACGGCATCCAGGGGAAGAGTCAGAAATAAACTGTTATAAAGTTGATATTTCAACTCAACTTCCTCTTTGAAAGCCCTTTCGATCTGATCACTCATAATATATTATTTACTTTTTAAAAAATCGTCGCAAAATATAAGATGTTAGCGACATTTTTGAATATTTCGAATACTTTATTTACACTTTTATACAATTTAATGATAATTCGTATCAAAGTCTAATCAGTATAAACACAACACTTATCTAATCAACAAACTATAACCATTTTCGGTTGTAAAAAGATAATATTCTGATCATTCCATAAACAAGTTATTCTATAAAGTATTCTATTACACTATTTCATTTCATCCACATTAACAATTATTTCAACAATGTAAAGCCCTTATCTTATTGACATAAGCCAGCATTCATATATACCTTTACTCCTGCAATTCCATCATAAGATTTAATTGAATTAAAGGGAGGATTTGTAATGAAAAAGGATGAAATGATCAGATTTGCCAATGACAATCCAATTTGTTACATGGCAACTATTGAAAATGACAGGCCTCATGTAAGAATCATGAAGCTCTGGTTTGCTGACAACTCGGGATTTTATTTCGAAGTTCTTTCTCCAAAAGATCTGAATCGTCAGATACATGCTAATCCCAGAGTAGAAGTATGCTTTTTTAACAATCCCAAAAACTTAGCTGAAGGACGCGAACTAAGAATCTCAGGCAACATTAAGTTTATTTCTGATGCTGCCATTATTAACAAAGCTCATAAAGATCACCAGTTTCTTGAAGATTTAGGAGGTCAATCAGTGAATGATTACATAGAGGTGTTTAAACTCGAACACGGTGATGCTCATTTCTGGAATCTGAAGACTAATATTCTTCAGGAAAACGTGATGAATCACATGGCCTTTTAATTAAGCATAATTGGTTGGATTTTATGGATTGCTGCTTGAAAGCTACATTGGTAACAGTGTAGCTTTGTTGTTGAATATCAGGATTGCATTACATCACTAACTTAATCCTGACCGTGTCGCAACGCAATCAAATAATTAACTATATTGCAGTTACTATTCATTTCCCAAATCTTGCATCTATGAAAAATAAGTTAATGGTTTCTCTTTTAATGACTTTAACCCTCTCAATTTTCATTTCCTGTCAACCATCAAAAAATTCGCAAATAACATCTAACGAAATATTAAGTCACATTAGTTATCTGGCATCCGATAGTCTAAAAGGCCGGTATCCGGGTACTGATGAGAGCTTTTTGGCTGCTCAATACATCAGCAATCAATTAACTGAATATGGTTTAACTCCCTTTTTCGACAATACTTTTCAAACATTCGACATCGTTACAGAATGTACTCTTGAAGGAGAAAACTACCTGATCATCAATGGAGACTCATTAAATATAGAAACCGACTTTATGCCCCTTGCCTTTTCAGTTAGTGGAGAAAAAAAAGGATATGTGTGCTTTGCAGGGTATGGATTCGATTTAAATACCGATTCATTAACCTGGAACGACTATGCCGATCTGGAAGTTGATGGTAAATGGGTACTCTTACTTCGCGAAGATCCTGAACCTGATAATATGAATAGTGAGTTTATTCCCTTCGCCGGAGACAGAGCCAAGGTTACGCTTGCAAAAGATAAAGGAGCTATTGGTGTTTTGTTGGTTAATGGATTAAACACTTCTAAAAAAGATATACCTGTACCGTTAAGTTATGATCAAAATCTGAGCGATGCAGGCATTCCGGTAATTAGTATTACACGAGCTGTTGCCAACCAGCTTTTAACTTCATCAATTGAAAAACTGGAGAGTGTAATGATTCTCAACAAGAAACCACTAACCGAGAAGATTGAAGCAACAATTGAAGCAAAAGTGCAGATAACACATAAAAAAGCCACCGGACGTAATGTAGTTTGCATGATTCCATCTTTTGAAACATCAGATCAGTTTATTGTAATTGGTGCTCATTACGATCATTTAGGAATGGGTGGCTCAGGTGTTAGTTCCCGCATGCCCGATACCATAGCTGTTCATAATGGGGCTGATGATAATGCTTCAGGTATTGCTGGTATGATAGAAATGGCTGGCTATGCCAAAGCACATCAGAAAAAATTGAAGAAGAACCTGTTATTTGTAGCTTTTGATGCTGAAGAAATGGGGTTACTGGGATCGAAATACTTTGTTGAAAACTGGAGTAAAGATAAAAAGATAACCACCATGCTGAACTTTGATATGATTGGAAGAATGAAGCATGACACTATTGGTATTTCTATTGGAGGTTCAGGAACAGCTGCTCAATTTGATTCTCTAATCAATAATCAAACAGTTTCATTTAAGATTACAACATCACCCGACGGCTACGGACCTTCAGACCATGCTCCATTCTACAGCGAAGAAATACCTGTACTCTATTTCTCAACTGGTGCCCACAGCGACTATCATACCCCTTTTGATGATGTAGATGCAATAAAGCCTGATAAGGAAGAATTGATTGTTAAATATGCTACAGAGTTAATGCTAAATTTAGCTGTTAATTCAGATACGCTAACCTTTCAATCAACCGGTGGACCTCAAAAAAGTCGTCGTACAAGGCTAAAAGTAACGCTGGGTATAGTGCCAGATTTTTCAGGAGTAATTCAAAATGGTTTGGGTATTGATGGCGTTCGTCCTGACGGACCCGCAGACAAAGGTGGATTGCAGAAAGGAGATATTATCACTTCGATCAATGGTGAAGAAGTGACTAATATATACGATTATATGTTCCGCCTTTCGAAACTCAAAAGTGGCACCACAGCCATTATTGAAATCAATCGTAGTAATCAAAAAGAAGTTAAACTGATTCAGCTTTAAGATATGAATGCCACACTAAAAATGACTTTATTCTGGCTGATCGCCATTATTATAACTTTAAGTGCTGCTGTTTACCAGCGCCTCACAGGTCCAACCCATCCTAAAAGACTTGAACTAATAACCGATTCGGGTACCTACCCTATACGTTTGCTTCGCAGCCACGGTGGTGATGAAGATTGTCGTATGACCTTTGCCATATCAGATTCACAAGTAGAAGGAAGCATAGCATACCGCCGTTATCCAACACACGATGAATGGACAGTTAATCCAATGATTCGTGAAGCTGATCAACTGATAGCTACTCTACCCCATCAGCCAGCTGCTGGTAAACTGGAATACAAAGTGGAATTTTATAAAAATGGTGAGGCATTCATACCCGAAGGAAATCATACCATTATTCGGTTTAAAGGTGGTGTACCATCCGGTGTTCTTATTCCACATGTATTATTAATGTTTTTTGCCATGTTGATTTCAAATCTGGCAGGGATATTGGCCATTGCCAATCATCAAAAAATGGTTTTCTATACCTACCTTACATTTGTTTTGGTATTAATAGGTGGAATGATTTTTGGTCCTGTAATGCAAAAATATGCCTTTGGTGAGTACTGGACAGGCTTCCCATTTGGATACGACTTAACAGATAATAAAACACTGATTGCGTTTGTATTCTGGATAATTGCAGTTGTTACCAATATTAAAAAGCGTCGACCTATATGGATTATAGTTGCATCTGTAGTAATGCTGACCATTTACCTGATACCCCACAGTATGTTTGGAAGCGAACTGGATTACGAAAGTGGATCAGTTATCACAGGTGAATGATCGGAAGACTTTCTTCTTCAACTCACAACAAAACAAGAACCTTCAGAAATAAAATCAGATTCTTTAAAGTATAGTTAAGTTCATGATGAGAAAAGGGATGTTCTCTGAGCATCTCTTTTTTCATTAACAGTAAAAAAATATTCAGCAGCTTCTATATAACTATTTATATATCTAATGATTGAACTTACCACAACATTCTTCCGAGCTAATTACCATAGTTTATTTGAATACTGAAATGATAAGATTTTAACTCAGCATTAACATTACTACTATAAACTTTATTTATTGTTATATAGACTGTAATAATCTCCAGAAACACTTACATAACAATTATTCAAAATTGTTTCTTTATAGAAATTTTAGCACTAATTTAGAGTAACTTATAGATGAGGCATGATTTCTCTTTCTTATTATACTAAATCTAACACCTATGAAGAATACAATAATTTTGTGCAGTCTGATTCTAGTCAGTCTTAGCACAATTAATGCACAGATACCAATTGATAGTTTAATTGGTTATTGGCCATTCAATACTAACGCCAACGATTTAAGCATTAACAATAACCATGGCACAGTTAATGGTGCTACCCTGGTTGAAGATCGGTTTGGCATAGTCAATCACGCATATCATTTTGATGGTAATGATAATATTTCCATTCCCCACTCAGAAACATTAAATATGCAGGATTCTTTAAGTTTTTCAGTATGGGTGAAACCCGAATCACTTTCAGGAACGAGAATGGTATTTGGAAAATCAAATTACGTCACAAAAACAAACTATTTATTACGGATTAAACCAGACGGATATATTCAATGGGAATATAATGGATATACAGATACCAACACCAATCCGTTGCAGATAAACACCTGGCATCATATTGTGGTAACAGCCAGTGGACCAGGAAAAATTAAAAGAGTTTATATCGACAATTTGCTGGTTAAGGAAACATTGACATCCTCAGGACCTTTTGGATTGATTACAAATCCTTTAACATTTGGCTCTGCCAGTTATAACTCTGAATATTTCATTGGTGATATTGATGATATCAGAATGTATAACAAAGTGTTAACCGAAACAGAAATAGAAGCTCTTTTCAACGAATCATGTAATACATTTAGTTCCATTACAGAAACTGCCTGCGAAACTTATACGTTAAATGGGGAGACTTATACTGAAACAGGAATTTATACTCAACATTTAAACAATGTAAATGGATGTGACAGTACAATTACACTAAATCTAACTATTAAACATGTAGATGCTTCAGTAACTATAAATGAAAATACTTTAACAGCCAATCAGGCAGAAGCTAGCTATCAATGGATTGATTGCGACAATAACTCTTACCCAATGGATGGAGAAACTAATGAAAGTTGTACAGTAACATCCAATGGAAATTATGCAGTACAAGTTACTTATAATGGTTGTACCATTCTATCTGATTGCTATAGTATAAATTCTGTAGGTATCATGGAATCCACTTTTGATCATCAAATTGAATTATATCCAAATCCAACAAATGGAGAGTTGGAAATTGATTTAGGAAACACTCACTCGGAGATTAGGACAATTATAAGGAGTGTAAATGGACAAACAATTCGCAACCTATATTATAAAAACCAACAAATAATTAAATTAAATTTATCTGAGCCTCAAGGAATATATATTATTACATTAATTGCTGATAATAAAACAGCAGTTTTAAGAGTGTTAAAGGGATAAGCTTCTTTATAAAAAATTATACATTCGCATTTTAATAACCGCTATGAACTATTAGTTTCATGGCGGTTTTGAATTTTTAAAATCTTACAGATATGTAGAAAAGAAATAGAATTTGTATCTACTATAACTTATTCATCATTCAAGCCTTACAGAACCACATCTCAAAATTCAATCAATTCAATATAAAAATATTATCCTTCCGCTTTTAATCAAATGAAGAAAAATTAAATTTGTCGGCTTTTGTTAATTCAGCAAAAGATAATATCATCTAACCAATTGGTATTTAAGGCTATATTCTATAATAACATTAAAAAATGAGCAAAGGTATCTTTTCAATTCTTCTTCTGATTCTTTCCAATACTTTTATGACCATTGCCTGGTATGGTCATTTAAAATTTAAGGAATTTAATTGGTCTGCCAGCCTTGGCTTATTTGCTATTATTCTAATTAGCTGGGGTATTGCCTTCTTCGAATATATATTTCAGGTACCAGCGAACAAAATTGGATATACAGGTAACGATGGACCATTTAATCTGTGGCAATTAAAAGTGATTCAGGAAGTTATTTCATTAACTGTATTTACCGTTTTTACCATTACAGTTTTCAAAACAGAAACAATGCGTTTAAACCACATCATTGGTTTTGGTTTTCTGATTCTGGCAGTTTACTTTCTGTTTAAGAAATAGAAGTTTTATAATCGATCGATCATTAATCATGTATTCACTTATCTATATCTAACAATCATTTACTTATCTATACCATTAAATACCTGAAACTTAATCAACATCATTATAATTTTTAAATTACTACTTACCCTAATCCATAAACTAATTGACTTTCTTATTAGTCAACTTAAAATTGAAGAAGGTAAGTGCTCTCCAGAACCATTCCAATGGTCCATATTTATAATGTTTAAACCATGTTTGGCAGAACCAGATTTGCATCACCCAAAATAAAGCTGCATAAACAAAACTCAAAGTATTACCCAAATATTGATACAACGCTAATCCGTAACCATAAAATAAAGGCACACCAATCAATGGCTGCATTACATAACTGGTAAGGCTCATTCTACCGTATTGCGATAAAGCTGTAAAAATACCCGCAGAATGAAAACGATAATACAATAGCATAAATCCACTGATCCAGATTGTTAACAGCGATAAATTTGTAAAGATATCAGCCAGTTCAACAATCAGAGACCGCTGAGTATTGTTAAAGTCAAATAGCGAAGGCATAAAATGGCTTATTAATTGAAAGATGATTAGTCCTGCAATTCCTGTGCTCAGCACGATCCATAGAGGTCGCTTATTATCCGCTGATTTCTCAAAGAAACCAATTCGCCCCAGTATCATACCAATCACAAACAATCCAAATAATTGATATACTCGTGCCGAGGCAACTGTCCATTTTACCTTGGTAATTAATGCTGCACCCGAATTGTGTTTCAAGACATCCCAAAATGAACCACTGCAGAATGTCTGAAATGCTCTTCCCCAGTCACCCCAGTCGCGCTGAATAACAAAATCGGGATTGATAAAACTGTACACTAATTCATAAATTCTGTTAACATGCAATAACAAAATAGCCGCAACAGCAATCAAAAACTTAGTAGGCACTTTATAAAAGAATATTAGAGGCAGTCCCATTAGAGCATAAATCATCAATATATCACCCATATAAATAAGTGTATGTAAATAACCCAGAACCAACAGAATTAGTAGCCGCCATACAAAACGTCCTCTGAAATCAATCCCTCTTCGCTCCTGCCCCTGCATTTGAATAAAGAAGCTGAAGCCGAACAAAACTGAGAAAATCGCATACGATTTACCGGCAAATAAAAAGAAAGCAACATCATGTACAATTTTGTCCAATCCCTTTAAAACATCCGGATTATATTGTGCTGCCCAATAAAAGTCAAAATGCTCTAATGCATGTAAAAGAAGTATGCCGGTTAAAGCCAGACCACGCAAAGCATCCACAACCACAATTCGGGGTTTGGATGTTGGATTTGTCAGATTATTATTCATTTTTTAAGGTTTATCTGCCATAAAAATAAATAAAAATCAATTGGACTAATGGTAATTATATTTCCAAGAATGGTTCATATGTTGCCAATTAAGAAATGACTCTATTCAGGAATAGTCTAAAACGAAGATTCCCATAACATCTTTTCAATTTACCAAACAAAAAGGGCTGCCCAACGACAGCCCTTTAAACATATGATCAGTGATAAAATTATCTGATTTTTGAACCTTTAGTTGCAAAGAAAACAAGGTACAAATAGTAAACAAACAATGCACTTACAGCAGCAATAACTCCAGCCATAGTTTGAATACCACCCATAATAGGCATTAAAATAGCAGCACCAATTACTGAAGTAGCAATAATACCAGAAGCCACATCGGCATGAGGACCTAAATCTTCCAATGCCAAACTATAGATTACAGGCCACATAATTGAGTGGAATAAACCAGTACCTAAGAATAACCACATGGCAATGTTACCATCCATAACGATAGCTCCACCTAACATGGCGGCTCCACCAATGGCACAAGCTGTAAGAATTGTGCTTGCCTTGTATTTTTGCAATACAAAAATACCCAATACTCGACCTACCATTAGACCACCCCAATAATATTTCAACATATCAGTAGTAGAAGTTTTGATAGTTGCACCGGCATTATCAGCAAAATCAGCAAAGAAACTAGGAATACCAATTTCGATACCCATATAAACGAAAATTGCCAATGAACCCAACCATACGTGAGTATATTTAAATGCACTTGACTTGTGTTTAACGTCACTTCCGGCTTCAGCCTTTTCCTGCTCTTCTTTGATATTAGGAAGTTTCAGGAAGAACATAATGAAAAGGATTACAGCTGTAGCCACTCCAATTCCAACAAATGGCCATTGAACAATACCCTGAATCACTGAATTCTCTAATGTTTCGCCTTCTCCCAACTCTGGAGTAACCAATAAAATTGAAACGAAAATAGGTGCAATTACAGTAGCCACTGAGTTCAACGCGTTAGTTAAAGTTAAACGACTGGCTGAACTTTCTTTAGGACCTAATGCCACTACATAAGGAGCAGCTGCTACCTGAAGAATTACAACACCGATAGCAAAAATTGATACTGCACTTAAGAATCCGTAGTAACCAAATCCAACACCAGGTATACTGGCAAAGAAACCTAATGCAATCAATCCTAAACCTGTGAAGATTGAGAATCGATATCCTATTTTATTGATCAGGAAACCAACAGGTACCGATAATATATAGGCACCGTAGAAGAAAGTGTTAGGCAATTGCTTCTGAACATCGTTCAAACCAAATGCATCTTTCAAAAACTCAATGGTTGAGTTATTCATTGTAGTGATAAAGCCAAACAGGAAAAACAGTGAGGCCATCACTATCAATGGAAATAAATACTTGTTTTTGCTCATGATTATGATTTAAGGATTTTATTTATTGGATTGAAAATTTATAAACACAAGTATGTTTGTAAACCTCACCCGGTTTTAAAACTGCATTAGGGAAATGTTCTTTATTTGGTGAGTCAGGGAAAATCTGAGTTTCCATGGCTACACCACCCCATTTTACAATTGGCTTACCTAATTTACCTGTTTCAGTTCCATCGAAATGACTTCCTGTATAAATCTGAATACCTGGTTGATTGGTAAACACTTCCATACAACGACCACTTTCTTCGTCAGATAAACGGGCTGCCAAACGCAACATGCCATCATAACCATCGATAACAAAATTGTGATCAATACCATCAACAATCTTTACCTGGTCATCATCAGCATTACAAGCCTCACCAATGGTTTTTGCATCTACAAAATCCATAGCTGTTCCTTTTACTTCTGTAATCTCACCTGTTACAGTACCAATTTCAGCTGAAAGAGGAGTAAATTTTGAAGCATTTAACTCTAATACCTGATCTTCAATGGTTCCGTTACCGGCTCCTTTAAGGTTGAAGTAAGCATGACTGGTTAAGTTAATAATAGTAGCTTTTGAAGTTTCAGCAGCATACTCAATCACTAATTCATTCTCGTCAGTCAAACCGTAAACAACCTCAACTTTAAGCTCACCAGGGTAACCCTGATCACCATCAGGACTTACCAATGATAATTTATATGCCTGTGTAAAACGAGATTCTTCATAAGGAGTTACATCCCACACACGGCTATTAAAACCTTCGGAACCACCATGTAAATGGTTTGGTCCGTTATTACATTCTAATTGATAATCTATTCCTTCTAAAGAGAATTGACCTTTTACAATGCGGTTTGAGAAGCGACCACATAGAGCTCCGAAATATCCGTCACCTGCAAGTGCTTCTTCAACGCTTTGATAACCAATTACCACATCAGCTAACTTACCATCTTTATCAGGAACAGTAATGCCGGTAATTTGTCCTCCTCGCCCAATAAATGTTACTTCAACATTATTGGCATTTTTCAATTTAAAAACATCAGATGCTTTAGTCATGATTCGATTTTTTAGTCTGATTATAATTCAACTCTTACCGAACCTTTCGAACGGATAAATAATTTATGACATTTACCCTCTCCGTAAACATGTTCTAATGTCTTTACGTATGTATCAACTAAATCCTGAGGTACAAAAGCCTGGATGGTACCACCGAATCCACCACCGTGAACGCGCCATGCACCTTTGCCTTTCAATACCATTTCGCTCAATGCCAAACCTAATGATACAACCTGCTCATCTTTGTGAACTACATCAAAGATATTTTGGTTATACATGTATGAGCTGTATCCTGACTCAACAACCATTTTAAGGAAAGCATCAAAATCGTTGTTTTCCAATACAGCTACCTGATCAGCAACACGTTGGTTATCTCCCTGGAAGTGGAATGCACGCAAAATAGCGCGGTCACCAGTTTTCTCACGGATTTCAGGAATTTTATCAATAATCTGTTCTAAAGTAACTTCACGCAACACCTGAGCACCTAATTCTTTCGCTACTGATTTCATTTCAGTTGGCAAAGAAGCATACTCAGCCTGAGAGGCAGGATCATCGTGACCACCACCCACATCAGTAATTACCAATGCATAGTCAGTAGCAACAAAGTCGAAATCCAAAGCTTTTACAATTGGTTTTGAAGGATCTGCAAAATCGATGGTAATCAAACCACCCACTGAACAAGCTGTTTGATCCATTAACCCACATGGCTTACCAAAGAAGTTGTTTTCAGCCCATTGTCCAACAATTGCATTTTCAACCGGATCTAATTTCCCATCGTTGAATAAGTGACTGATGATAGCTCCAATCAATACTTCGAAAGAAGCTGATGAACTCAATCCTGAACCAGCTGGTACGCGTCCTTCGATACAAGCATCAAAACCACCGATAGTGTACCCTAACTCTTTCAAACGAGCACTGATACCTTTTACAATCGATCCTGAAGTATAAAATTGTGATTCATCAATAGAAAGATCAGACAAATCAACCTGAAATTCAGGATAACCAGCTGATTTAATTTTAATAATGTCAGTACCGTTAGCCGCAGCTACAGCAATATTATCAAGGTTAACAGCACCTGCTAACACACGACCGTGGTTATGATCGGTATGGTTACCACCTATTTCGGTACGACCAGGTGATGAAAATAACATCACATCATCCTTTCCAAAAGTTTCCTGGAAAGTAGCCATCAAAGACTCATAACGTTCAGCCTGAGTTTTCAATACAGCGCTTTCAGCTCCATATAATTCTTTAAATGCGGCATTATCGCCACCATTAATTTTTCCAATTAGTTCGCTAATTTTTGACATAACTTATTTGAATTTAGTATGTGATTATTTTGATTTATAATGAGTTGTTGGCAAGGCTCTCAAACGTTCTGCAGCCTGCTCAGCAGTAATATCGCGTTGTGCATTGGCCATCATTTCGTAGCCTACCATAAACTTCTTCACAGTAGCAGAACGTAACAATGGTGGATAAAAGTGCATATGAAGATGCCATTCAGGATGATCTTCTCCATCTGTCGGTGCCTGATGGATACCTGCTGAATATGGGAACGAAACCTCAAAAAGGTTGTCGTACATCACTGTTAGCTTTTTATAAGCATCAGCCAAAGCTATTTTTTCATCCTCTGTTAAATCAGTCAGTTTCGATACAGCTCGTTTACTTACAATCATTGCTTCAAATGGCCATGTTGCCCAGAAAGGAACCAATGCTACAAAATGATCATTTTCAACCAGAATGCGTTCCTTATCCTTCAATTCTTCCTCAACATAATCGCCTAAAAGAGTTTTTCCGTTAGCATCGAAATATTCCTTTTGCATTTTTTGCTCTTTGGCTGGCTCAACAGGAACAGAATACTGACCCCATATTTGTCCGTGAGGATGAGGATTGCTGCATCCCATAATATCACCTTTGTTCTCAAAAATCTGAACATAGTTGATATAATCAAGCTTACCAATCTCCTCGTATTCCTGTGTCCATAAGTCAACCACTTTCTTAATACCGTCAACATCCATTTCTGGAATAGTCAGATCATGTCGTGGTGAGAAACAAATTACTTTACAAAAACCTCTTTCGCTTACCGCTTTAAATAAGCCTTTCTTTTCAAATGCTCCCTGTGGAATATCTGGCACTAAGGCACTAAAATCATTCTGAAACACAAATGTATCTTTGTAATCAGGATTTTTAAAACCTCCGGCTCTTTCATTTCCAGGGCACAGGTAACATTTTTCATCGTACTGAGGACGCTCGTCAACAGCAGGTTTCTCAACTTTACCTTGCCATGGACGCTTGGTTCTGTGTGGTGATACCAACACCCACTCTCCGTTTAACGGATTGTATCTGCGGTGCGAGTGTTCTGTAAATTGAAAAGTATCCATTTCTATGAGTTTAATTAATTATTTTAGAGTTTTATCGCATTTCGAAAGATGGGCTCCACAACATAGCTTTCTTCAACATCTTTGAATTTGTAGTAAAAAGCCCCTTTTTTCGATTCCGACATATCTTTTTCTTCTAACTGTTCCAGCATTTTTAACGACAATACTTTCTTGCGGAAATTACCCGGATCGAATTGCTTCTGAAAGATTGCATTATATAAATTACGAAGCTGTGTAATCGTGAATTTTTCGGGTAATAACTGACGACCTATCAGGTTATAAGTAGCCTTCAGGCGGAGTTTTTCAAAAGCAATCCTGATCATTTCGTCATGGTCAAAAATAAGCTGAGGAACCTCATTAAGAGAAAACCATTGAGCACCAAACTTCTCAATCAGTTGATTAGAATGTTTCTCAATCCTGATTAAGGCATTAAAAACAATGGTTAATACATTACCTCCGGGATCACGGTCTGGTTTTGAAAAGACATGAACCTGTTCGAGATATATATCTGTTAATCCGGTTATGTATTGAAGAACCCTCATGGCAGCCGTCTCTGCCGATTCATCTTCCTGAAGCCATCCTCCGATCAATGACCATTCGCCTTGAGCCGGCGGAATTATCCTTTTAAACAGCAATAACTTTAATTGGTCTTGCTCATAGCCAAAAATAACACAATCGACAGATACAAATCGTTTTATCTTTTGATATTGGCTATATAGTTGCTGCTGATTTTCCATTTTTCAAATATAAAAGTAAAAATTACTTTTAAAAATTTTTTAAACGTATTTTTTACTTTTATAACACAAATCATTACTGTCCCATTAAATTCTAATAATGTTCTTTGAAAATACTGAAATTTAGTTAGTTGTAGGTGTTTTTCGATTAAACGGATTTCAATTTGCATTTTCGCTATTCATCAACAGATTAGCAAATGCATAAGGATAAATACGTTTTTGCTCAGTTAGCATCGTTCCTTGATAGGAATAAGTTCAACTACATCGTTCGCAAGTATGGCGGAGACAAATACGTGAAGCATTTCACTTGTTGGAACCAATTGCTTGCTTTGATGTTCGGGCAATTATCAAATCGTGAAAGTTTGAGAGATTTAATTGTTGCACTTGATGCTCATCATTCCAAATCTTATCATTTGGGCCTAGGCAAGAATGTTTCAAAATCCTCCCTAGCCAGAGCTAATCAGAACAGAGACTATCACATCTTTGAAGAGTATGCGTACTATCTGGTAAACGAAGCCAGGCATAAACGAGTTTCTGACATTTTTAAGCTTGATGGTAATGTCTACGCTTTTGATTCAACCACGATTGACTTGTGCCTATCCGTATTTTGGTGGGCGAAGTTTCGTAAGAAGAAAGGTGGAATCAAAGTACATACATTGTATGATTTGGAGACGCAGATCCCAGCGTTCTTTCACATTACTGAAGCTTCTGTACACGACTCTACAGCGATGAAAGAAATTCCATATGAATCGGGTTCTTATTACATATTTGATCGTGCATATAATCACTTCAAGATGTTGTATAAGATTCGTCAGATAGAAGCTTTTTTCGTTGTCAGAGCAAAGAAGAACCTTCAATACAAGATAGTCAAATGGAAACGAAGGTTGCCCAAGAACGTGCTTTCAGATGTTACCATTGAATTGACTGGTTTTTATCCCAAACAATACTATCCTAAACATCTTCGCTTAATCAGATATTGGGATGAAGAACAGAAGCGTGAGTTTGTATTTTTAACCAATGCAGTGCACATTTCTGCTCTTCAAGTTGCTGAACTTTATAAGAACCGATGGCAAGTCGAGCTGTTCTTTAAATGGCTAAAGCAACATTTGAAAATCAAGAAATTCTGGGGAACAACTGAAAATGCTGTTCGGATTCAGATTTACGTTGCTTTATGTACCTATTGCTTGGTTGCAATTGTCCAAACAGACATGCAACTTGATAGAAGTACATATGAGGTTTTACAAATATTGAGTATATCATTGACCGACAAAACTCATCTTAGAGACCTCTTTGAGAGAACTAAATTTCAAAATGACAAAGAACGTTTTAGGCTTAATGAGCCAAATTTGTTTAATTATTAATAACGTCCCAATTTTAATGGGACACTAGTGAACACAAATAATTTCAAAGATCTTATAAAAACCTGATACAATCAATGGCGAACAAAGCAAACATTATGCCCATTCATTTGTTTTCCTTTTCAATGATAATTTACATCATGTAAAAATGTTTGTAACTTTCATACAATCATCCAAACTACCTGTTAATGAAAGCCAGTTACTACACAAAATACGGGTCGCCCGATGTACTTGAATTCAAAGACATTTCAAAACCTCAGGTCAAAGAAAAAGAACTACTTATAAAAGTTTGTGCAACCACCGTTAATCGCACTGATGGCGCTATGTTGAAAGCCGATTTATGGATTATGCGTTTGCTTACAGGTATTGGTTCTCCCCGAAACCCTGTATTGGGAACTGACTTTGCAGGAATAATAGAAGAAGTTGGATCAAAAGTAACACGTTACAAGGTTGGCGACAAGGTTTTTGGTTTTGATGATATGGGTGTTAGCTCTCATGCAGAATACCTGTGCATTTCGGAACATAAGGCAATTGGACATATTCACCCTCCTATGTCATATTCAGAAGCTGCAGCTTTAATGGAAGGAGCTCACTATGCCTATAACTTCATAAATAAGATAGACATTAAAGAGGGTGATAAGATTTTGGTCAATGGAGGAACAGGTGCTATTGGTTCTGCTGCCATTCAATTGCTGGTACATTATGGTGCTGTAATAACCGCAACCTGCAGAGGTCAACACAAAGATCTGGTTATGGAGTTAGGGGCCACAAAAGCAATTGATTACGAAAAAGAAGACTTTACCGAAACAAATGAAGAATACAATTATGTATTTGACATGGTTGGGAAAAGCACCTTTGGGGAGTGTAAAAAAATTCTGAAGCCTGGTGGAATATACTTATCTTCAGAGTTGGGCCCTTATGCTCAAAATGCTTTTTTAGCCATTTTCGGCATTTTATCCAATGGTAAAAAAGTAAAATTTCCATTTCCGTCCAACACTCAGGCAAGCATCAATATTATTAATCAATTAGCCAAACAAGGAGCTTTTAAACCTGTCATCGAAAAAGTATTCCCTTTTGATCAGATTAAAGAAGCTTTTGATTATGTATTAACAGGAAAGAAGGTTGGTAATATTGTAATTAAAATGAAAGAAGATAATTCTACCGAAAATCTTTTTAAACCTAGTGATACAAATAATCCGTAACATATACCCATTGGTTTACATTACGGATTATGAAGTATTTAAATTTTAATTTATCATTTACTAATCAGCAATTTTTCTTTTATCAAACCTTTATCGGTATGAATAAAAACAAAATAAACCCCTGAAGACAAAGACGAAGCATCAACACTTAATTCAGAACTTTTTACTTCACTGGTGAGTTTTACGACCTGTCCTTGCATATCAATTATTTCAACACTATCGATCAACACATTAGATTCCAATTCGATATTAAACATTCCTTTTGTTGGATTCGGATAAATACTGATTTTGCCCATTGCTGCATTCCCTAATCCTGTTGAAGCAGCAACTGTAATAATACCATCAGAGTTTAGTTTAGAAAGATCCCATATCAAACCATCACCCGGTGTAGCAGGTACAATACTTGAAAAACTCCCCTCGATTGATGATGCATTAAATAATTTAAAACTATCACCAGCTTCAAAAGCTGATCCATTAATATCAGTAAGGTTTAACTCTCCAGCCAGAGTAATTGAATTTTGCGATACAACCAGGTCATTCACCCCATTTCCTTTATCAACTTCAAAATGCAAAACACAACCTTCAACTAAGGTAAAAGCCTGTTGACAATTTATAGTGCCAATACCATCTATTCCGGGAGCAATAACTGCACCACTATACAATGTGACTACTCCGTTAATATTTCCTTCACCAGAAAGTGTTCCATTAGAGAATACACGCAACGCACCGTTAATTGTATTATCTGCCTTCCGTATACCTCCACTTGAAACAGAAACTGTTCCATTGAAAGTTCCTCCTCCTGTCATTAAACCATATAAGCTGACACTTCCCGAAACAATACCGTTTCCGCTTATTGTTGCACCATTACGAACCGTGACAATACTACTTCCTGTAGCACTTCCTGATGTATTACCCACAATTAAAGTTCCGGTATATACAGTAGTACTTCCACTATACTCGTTGGCATTGGTTAAGGTCCAGCTGCCTTCACCATATTTACTAATATTAGCCGATCCGGTAAACACACCTTTAAATACAGCATCTGCATTATTATAACCAACTTTATAGGTTCCCGGGGCTATTGTTGCTCCAACTTCACTATTTAAAGCACCAAAACTCACAGCTCCTCCTGCCTGATTGTACACATACAGATTTGGATTAATATTTACAGTAGCTTTTGTAAATCCATAGTTATTGTAAATACGGAAATCACCTCCGTCCCCATCAGTTGTAACATTAATAATTCCCTCAAAACTAGACCAATCACCTTTTAAATCATTTCTAATCCAGGGCGAGTATAAATTGAGAGTTCCTTTACCCAATAGTTTTCCTGTTAGTGAACTCCGGCTATCCAGTTTTAAGGTTCCTGTTTTTCCTTCCGGCACAACAATATGCCATCCGCAATTATCAGTATAAGAATAACTATTATCGAGCATTGCAAGTGTACCACCATTAAGTATCAGTGTATCACCCAATCCATTTATATTGGCAGCATCGTCTAACAATTGAAGGACACCCGAGTTAATCACGGTTCCGGCATGACTATTAACTGTTTCGAGGCATAACGTTCCTGTTCCGTTTTTAACCAAGTCACCTTCGCCAGCAAGACTTCCCTTAACAACTAATCTTCCACCTGAATTCCCAACATTGATAGCACCACCGTTATTTCCAAGCGTTATACTTCTATCGGTTGTAACCTCTCCAAAACCACCAAACTTTAATTCACCTCCATTAATCACAAGATTAGATGCATCGGATGAAGAGGCTCCAATTGGCGAATTGTATCCTCCATTAGCAAGAGTATTTACCAGTAAAGTACCTTTTTCAATTATGGTTGGGCCTGTATAACTATTGCTATTAAGAATGGCCATTAATCCGGTTCCTCTTTTGGTAAAAGTTCCATCTCCAGCAATCTTACCAGTTCCACCTAAAACAAAAGTATTATCAGCATCACATAAGAAATCGCTCACCGCATATTCACCATTTATCAGAACAGAATTTTGAAGAGCGGTATTATCAAATACTACAGAATCCTCTCCAAGGAAATAATCCTCAACACCCTGATTATCCCAGTTGAGTGTATTAAACAAGTTCCAGTTTTTATCAACATAACCTTTCCACACAACTTTACCAGGCAAACGGGTATCAGCAACCTCAAGCTTCACCTCTCCGGCATCAATTGTTAATGTATAGGGTAAGCCAGGAATACCTTTTATCGAAACATTATCAACACTTCCATTAAAAGAACCTGTATATTTTGCCAAAACATAGGTACCAGCTGTTAATTTACCATCCAGACGATTAATGGTCACTGAAATTTCACCGGTAATATTCAGGTCTCCATTAATGATAATGATGTCATTTACTTTCGTTACAGCATCAATATCATCTGACAAATCCATATAAACAATTGATTTTTCTGATAAAGTAAGGTGGTCATCTACAAAAAGACTATCACCCTCCTCCTGCTGATCACTTATTATCAACTCAGCATAGGGTTCAAGTGTTATTCCATTCTTAAACTTACCCGAACCCGCCAAAGTGGCGAAACGTTTTACAAAAACAGCACTGTTTAATTCTCCACTTAAGGTTAACATCCCTTCCCAAACACGCGTAGTTCCTGAAAATATGTTATTTGTTTCTATACTTAAATTACCACTTCCAGCCTTTGTTAAATCTGTTTCTCCGGCAATAACTCCGTCTCCGCTAAAAGTAAAATCATTTGGACTGATAACCCGAATATCTTCAGGTGAAAGACTACCCATTAATTCGACATTTGACTGACTACCTGAAATATCAAACAACAAACTATCTCCATCAGCAAACGAAACAGCTGTACCATTTTGTGCCCAGGAAGTCGAACTTACATCCCATTGTCCACTACTGTATACTTTATGCCCAGGTAATACAATAGGAGCTGGAGGTATGGAATCCATATCATTTCCGATAAAGAATGACGGATGGGGAGGTTGATTATATGAATTTGGTTGCCATGCAATTGCGGCCCTATACTGAGGGTCGTGCATTAAGGTATATATCTTTACGGTAGTTGTATACGGAGTGGTATAAATACGCAATGCACTGTTATCGTTTGTTCTCCAGATAACTTCTTCGCGCCAGTCACCCAGAATATCAGCACTTAGTCCCGGATTACCTTTGGTCCAGTTATCTGATAAGGTTCCGTCGGCATATAATAATTGAGTATTTGCACCATTATTATACTTGGTGATAGTACCAACACCATAATCACCGTACCATGCGTGATCGAGTAGTTCACGGGACAAGTCACCATCCCACCAGATAAAAAAGTTCATTGAGCCTGGTGGAGTCAGGCTAGTAATTTCAGAACCTGTAGAACTTAAGAAGGGAAAACCTGATGGTCCCCACATTTCCATGCCCGGATAATCAGGTGTGATATCAGCTGCACCACATCGTCCCATATCACGACCAATATTTTTATAGAATAAAATTTCACCTGTACCTGCATCTCTGTAATCACCTCCGGCCGAATTCTCCAGACAGCCAAAAAACTCTAATCCTTTGCGATTAGGATTGATATCTGCCAAATGCTGTGCATCACCATGCCCCAGTCCGGTAGAATACAAACCTGTTCCATCATTATCAATACACATCGATCCGTAAACTATTTCATCGCAACCATCATTGTCAACGTCACCTTGTGTAAGATTGTGATAACCTTGCTGTGCGTATGCCGGATTGTTATTTGAATCGAAATACCATTTCTGAGATAATGAAGCATCTCTGAATGACCAGGCAGCCATAGCAATACGTTCATATATACCACGACCAATAACAATATCAGGATGAACACCATCCAGATAAGCTATTGTGAACATACATTTTGTTGACCTGTGACCACCATCATCTCTTCCCCAGTCGGTGATATTACCACGTGGAATATAGTTAACACGATCTAATTCAGCACCCGACTCTCCATCTAAAACCGATAAATAATCAGGTCCTTCCATACGATAACCAACACTTGAAACAGAATATCTGTAATTGGTAATTCCATCACCATCGGCATCACCTATATTAACTCCTACACCATCAATAAAACCATCAGAAGTGCGCAAAGCAACCTCAGCTTTACCATCTCCATTAAAATCGTATACCAGAAAATTAAATTCGACATCATTATAGATATTAGGCCCCATATTAACAGCCCACAATAATGTTCCATCAAGTTTATAGGCTTCTAAATAATGATAATCGGTTGAAGAAACATCCTTATTCAAAGCCAAACGTTTTACAATTATTTCATACTGACCATCACCATCTAAATCACCAACAGAAGCATCATTAAGATGGTAAGTATTATAAACACCATCAATTGGTCTTACAGGAATATCCAGAGAATTTTGTGCCCAAACTTCACAATTTTCACTTTCTGTTTGTTCAACACCTTTTATAACTAACTTCAACTGATAATTTGATGTTGTTGTACCAGTTGCATCTAAATAGTTAGTAGCCCCATCAATAGGTGTTGTATTTATTTTTGATCCATCTCGATATAAATTATAGGCTACATCTTTTAATTCCCATGCAAGTACCCGCCAACTTACCAGAACACCAGAGTTGGTTTTAACAGCAAGTAAGCCATGATTCAGGTTTTCCATTTTACGCTGAGAAAAAACCTGAGACGAGATTATCAAAAAGAAGAATAAAATCCAGATTTGGACAAATCGATTTTTCATAAAATTAATTTAGGCACATATTCCATCCTCTTGTTTCATGATACAATTGAATGATATGTATTAATTAGCTATTAAGTATTGAACAAATTCAAAAGTACATTTCTGATGGATACTTTATTGTCAAAAATTTATCGATAACTACTAATTTCTCATCAATAAGGAGAATAGAGTGTTAATAGGCAAACCTATTTCATGTATTATTTTACAGGCGATAAACATTACCACTCCACCACATCTTCTTCCCAATATCAGATACACTAGCGCTTTTCATTAAAAAAGCAACATAATCAACTCTTACATTATGCATCTTGATATTTTTCAAACATGGAAAATAGTACACATATCCATCATAACCATTTCAATAAAAATACGATTCTTCATAAAAGAAACCCATATTCTAATTCTCTGAGTAATTTCTTTGTTTAATTGAAATTATACTGCCATTTCATAATTTTCTGAATACATTTGTAGTAAACCTCAATATATTATTCAATGAGTTCAAATCAATTTTCCAATCTTAATTCTTCCAATCCCTGGTTGGAAAAATTATTCAAAAACATTAAAGCGGTTGTTCTGGTGGTTATTGTGGCCATCTTACTATCAACAGCTTTTTTTCAGGTAGGCCCTGAAGAAGTGGGCGTTATTGTTCAATTTGGTAAATATCAAAGAACTGTAGATCCGGGATTAAATTATAAGATTCCATTTATGGAGTCGGTATATAAAGTACCTGTTGAACGACAGCAAAAACTGGAGTTTGGTTTCAGAACAACCAATCCGGGAATACGAACTGAATACACGCGCAGAGGAACAACAGATGAATCACTCATGTTAACTGGTGACTTAAACCTTGCTGATGTAGAGTGGGTTGTTCAATATCGAATAGACAATGCATATAACTATCTTTTTAAAGTCCGCAACCCAGAAACCACATTACGTGATATTTCAGAAGCTGCTATGAGACAGATAGTGGGAGATCGCACTGTTAACGAAGTTTTAACTGTTGGTAGAACTGAAATCAGCAGTAAACTGCAGGAGCTGATGCAGAAAGTTTGTCGGGAATATTCCCTTGGAGTAAAAATCGAACAGGTGGTGTTACAGGATGTGAATCCTCCGGAACCGGTTAAAGCTGCATTTAATTCTGTAAATGAGGCTCAACAAGAAAAAGAAACGTTGATTAACCAGGCAAAAGCAGAATACAACAAAGTAATTCCTAAAGCTGCAGGACAAGCCAAGGAGACCATTCAAATGGCTGAAGGTTATGCTTCGGAACGTGTGAATAACGCAAAGGGAGATGTAGCCCGTTTTAATGCCTTATATACCGAATATGTGAAGGCTCCTGAAGTAACAAAAAAGCGTATCTATCTTGAAACAATGGAGTCAGTCATTCCTAAATTAGGTGAAAAAATCATCACCGATCAAAAAGGCAATAGTGTATTGCCATTACTTCAAATGCAACTTTCACAACAAAAGAATTCAAACAATGGGCAATAAGAAATTCATCATATATATCGTTTTAGGTGCTATTGTATTGTTCGTGCTATCAACAGGCACCTATGTAGTTAATGAAGCTGAACAGGTTGTGGTAACACAATTTGGTAAGCCGGTAGGTGAGCCTATCGTGACACCTGGAATCAAATTTAAAATTCCGTTCATTCAAACCACTCATTTCTTTGATAAGCGTTACCTTGAATGGGATGGTGATCCCAACCAGGTTCCAACCAAAGACAAGAAATTTATTTTTGTGGATACTTATGCCCGCTGGCAAATTGTTGATCCCCTGCAGTTCTTCAAACGTTTAACCAATGAGAGAGGTGCCATTTCTCGTATCGATGACATTCTGGATGGAGAAACACGTAATTATATTGCCAAACACAATATCGAAGAAGCTGTACGTTCAAGCAACCGCACTCCAGTTTCGTCGGGTGTGATAGGAGAACTGATTGGTGATAGTTTAGCTACTATTAAAGTGGGAAGAGATAAAATTCAGGAAATGATTCAAAAGTCAGCCAATGAACAAGCCAAAGATTTAGGAATAGCTATTCTGGATTTTCGTTTCAAAAGAATCAATTACGTTCAGGAAGTACAAAACCAGGTATATGAGCGTATGAAAAGTGAGCGTAACCGAATTGCCGATAAATTCAAATCAGAAGGACAAGGTGAAGCTTCAAATATCAATGGTGAAAAAGAACGTGAACTAAGAAGAATTGTTTCTGAAGCATACAAAACAGCAGAAGAAATTAAAGGACGTGCTGATGGTGAAGCTGCCCGCATTTATGCTGAAGCTTATGATAAAACACCTGCTTCAAGGGAATTATATGGCTTTATGAAATCAATGGAAGCTTATCAGAAAACTTTTGACAGTCAGACGCACATCATCTTGTCAACCGACAGTGAATTTTTCAAATATTTGAAATCGATGAGATAAAAATATTTTAACTCTAATAAAAAGCAGAATCGGTTTGATTCTGCTTTTTTATTGGTTATTACTTATCCCTCTTTAATAAAATACTCACCACAACTGATATACCCATCAGGTAAGGATAAAATAAAAACTGCATTATTTCAAAAGGTGTCACAGCCATTGAAGCCAATCCAACAGCAGCAAGTATTTGCGCACCATACGGTAAAGCTCCCTGCACAAAGCATGATGCAGTGTCCATTAAGCTTGCCGATCGCTTAGGTTCGATATTAAACTTAGAAGCTATATTTTTCACAATAGAACCTCCCATTAAGATGGCAATTGTATTATTCGCAGTAAAGACATTAACAACAGAAGTCACCAAAACAATAGTAAACTCAGCTCCTTTCCGCCCTTTTGCTCTTTTCTCTATTGACTGAAGCAAGTAATCAATACCACCATTAACCATAACAATTTCAACCAGCCCACCTACCAATAATGAAATAACCACTATTTCAGCCATTCCTAACATTCCATTACTCGTGGCTGTCATTACCTGCCATGCATCCATTGTTTTATCCTCCAAAGGCAATAAAATTCCAACTGCCGCAGATAAAATTGTACCACCCAGTAAAACCACAAATACATTAACACCCAACAAGGCAAAAATAAGAACCGTAAGATAAGGCACTAAACGCAACCAATCTCCAGGTAATAATTCGATTTCCTGATGACCTCCTGCTCCTCCTAAAAACAAATAAAGAATTATTGAAAAGATGGCAGCAGGTAAAACCAGCTTAATATTCATATTAAACTTATCCCGCATGCTGCTTCCCTGGGTGCGTGCCGCAGCAATGGTTGTATCCGAAATCATTGAAAGATTATCTCCGAACATAGCTCCACCAATCACTGCCCCAAGTGCCAATGCTGACGAAAACTCAGCTTTTTCGGCTAACTCAAGTGCCACCGGCGAAAGTGCCACTACCGTTCCAACAGAAGTACCTACTGATAAAGCAATAAAACTACCAATCACAAATAAGCCGGCCAATAAAACTTTACCCGGCAATATACTTAATCCAATACGAACAGTAGCATCCACAGCCCCCACTTCACGCGCCAAACCAGCAAATCCACCAGCCATTAAAAAAATCAGACACATCATCATGATTCCCGAGTGTCCCATTCCTTTTGTGAACAACTCCATTTTATGGGCAATCTTCTTTCCGGGAGCCATCATTACGGCAACAATGGCAGCTGCAAAAAAGGAGATTAAAATAGGCATTCGGTAAAAATCACCGGTTAATATACCCGGAACCAAATAAATAAGCAGAAATATTCCAACAGGCAACAATGCCTTTAATCCATTCATCTTCATGATAAAAATTACTTTACATCGCAAAAAAACAAAATTTTCAAGAGAATCAATCGATAGAGATGGCTACCTGATTTAATTATATCACTTTTTCTAAGCTTCATATTAAAAAGTGACGAGGAGAAATAAAAAAAGGGTAGGAAAACCTACCCTAACAGAGCCAATGACGAGAATTGAACTCGTGACCTCTTCCTTACCAAGGAAGCGCTCTACCCCTGAGCTACATCGGCAATATCTGAGCGAAAAACGGGACTCGAACCCGCGACCCCGACCTTGGCAAGGTCGTGCTCTACCAACTGAGCTATTTTCGCAATGTTAGCCATTTCTTTCAACAGCGGCACAAAAGTAAATTTTTTTTCATTACCTACAAATACTTTTTTCTTTTTTTCATGACCCAAAATTGTGTTCTAAACCAGTCAGCACAGTAAACGTATTTGATTCTAATCGATTAATGAGGTAACTTTAAGTAAGTGATTTAATTCCAATGTATAATTGAAAACCGAATCATGGATTTAAGAAACAAATGTATCATCTTACTAACATTCTTTATTCTTGGTATCAGTTCAATAAACGCCCAGGATAAACGTGTGTGGACATTTGAATTCCTGCCGGGAGGTGCCATTATACCTCCCATGCCTCTAAAAATTAAACAAACTGATTATTATAACATTAAAATAACTGCCAGATATAATACCGAATCTTTTAAACTACCAATTTACTATTCATATCGGTTGGGTAGTTTCAAAAATAAGAGAGGATGGAGCATTGAAATGAATCATTTGAAAATATATCTAAAAAACACAAATGATCTTATCCAACAATTCAGTATATCTCATGGTTATAACCAGGTTTTTATCAACCACCATATTGTTAAAGAAAAATATAGCTTGATACTTGGGATTGGAACTGTAATAGGTCATCCTGAAAGTACAATCAGAAACCAGACCTATACGGAAAAAGGAGGACTTTTTAACGATGGTTATTATCTATCTGGCATTACTTTTCAGGGTGCTATCCACTATCCTTTAATTACAAGTAAACATTTTAATCTTCCTGTAGAATCTAAAGTTAGTTTAGGTTACGGTACCGTACCCATTTCCAATGGAAAAGCGCAGGTTCCGGTTGTTGCTTTTCACCTGTTGATGGGTCCATGTTTTAAGCTGTGATAAATTATTAGAAAAAATCACACAAGTCATTAAAGTTTAAAATCATTATCATCATTTTTTATTTCTAATTATTACTTTTGCAGCGCTAATATTACACTGACATGAGCAAGAATAAAGAGATTATACTTTTAAATATCTCCGGAGAAGATAAACCGGGTTTAACAGCAGCATTGACCAATATTTTAGCCAACTACGAAGTGAATATTCTCGACATTGGTCAGGCTGTTATTCATGAAGACCTGGGTTTGGGTATTTTGTTTGAAGTACCGTCAACCAACGAGTCATCTCCAATATTAAAAGACTTACTCTTTAAATCATATGAATTGGGAATCAATATTAAATTCACCCCAATTACAGAACAGAAGTACAACGAATGGGTTGGTCATCAGGGGAAAGAGCGTTTTATTATCACCCTGCTGTCCCGAAAATTAAAAGCATCTCAACTATCAAAAGTTACAGATATCATTTCAACCCAGGGCCTGAATATCGATTACATAACCCGTTTAAGTGGTAGGGTTTTACTGAATGATGATCACGAAAATTCCAAATCAGTGGTTGAATTTTCAGTCAGAGGAACACCCGGAAACACTGAAAAAATGAAGCAGGAGTTTATGGCCATTTCAAAAGAATGCGCTATTGATATTGCTTTCCAGGCAGATAATATTTTCCGTCGTAATCGTCGTTTGGTTTGTTTCGATATGGATTCTACCCTAATCCAAACCGAGGTTATTGACGAATTAGCTATTAAAGCTGGTGTTGGAGATAAAGTAATTGCCATAACAGAAGCCGCCATGCGTGGTGAAATCGATTTTAACGAAAGCTTCAAGCAACGCGTATCTCTGCTTAAAGGTTTGGACGAATCGGTCATGAAGGAAATTGCTGAAAACCTTCCAATCACCGAAGGTGCCGAACGCCTCTTCAAAACACTGAAGAAATATGGCTACCGAACAGCTATCCTTTCAGGTGGATTCAACTACTTTGGTAATTATCTGAAAAGCAAGCTTGATATCGATTACGTTTTTGCCAATGAACTTGAGATTAAAGATGGTAAACTAACCGGGAAACATACTGGTGAAATTGTTAATGGCGAGAAAAAGGCTGAACTACTTAAACTTTTGGCCTTTAAAGAAGACATCCATCTTGATCAGGTAATTGCAGTAGGTGATGGATCTAACGATTTACCGATGTTAAAACTGGCTGGTTTGGGTATTGCTTTTCATGCCAAACCAAAAGTTAAGGCATCAGCTAAAAATCATATCTCTACCATAGGTTTGGATGCTATCTTATACTTATTGGGATTCAGAGACCGTGAAATCAACATTTGATAGTTTTATCAGACACCTTTTAACATTAATATCTGCTTTATTTTAGGGCAGATATTGTTATTTTTGCGCCCACATAAAAGGGTGATAAAAAATGAGCATTTTTCACAGGGCAGAATTGATTTTGGGCAAAGATAGCATGCATAACCTTGCTTCTAAAAAGGTTATTTTGTTTGGTATAGGTGGAGTTGGAAGCTGGTGCGCCGAAAGCTTGATTCGTACAGGTATAATGGATCTGACAATCGTTGACAGCGATCGTGTTACAGCCAGTAACATTAATCGTCAGTTGATGGCCACCTCAAAAACAGTTGGTGAAGTAAAAACAGAAGCTCTGAGAAATCGTTTACTCGACATTAATCCTGAAGCCCAAATCACCTCACTTCAAAAGATTTACAGCAAAGAAACATCTTCTGATTTCAATCTGAATGAATACGATGTAATTATTGATGCAATTGACAGCCTGGGCAGCAAGGTTCATTTGATCAGAGCAGCCACACAGACTGATGCCTTATTTGTATCATCGATGGGTGCTGCCCTAAAGGTTGATCCAACCCGTGTTAGAGTTGATGAATTCTGGAATGTTCAAGGGTGCCCTCTTGCCCGAAAAATTCGCAAACTGGTTCGTAAAGTTGGTGTTCCACAACGTCCCTTTTTATGTGTGTATAGCGATGAAGTAATGGAGAATATCGGTGCTGAAGAAATTACTGAACCCATTTCAAAAGAGGAGACAACTGATACTACCGGCCCGGGTGATCCGGATTTGGTAAATCACGACTGGTCTGATCACAAGGCTGTGATCAATGGTTCACTGGCACACATTACTGCAATATTTGGTTTTACCCTGGCAGGACTCATTATAAAAGAACTCACTCAATAGAACCACTTTATTGACATACTTCCATTTTTAGAGCAAAAACTTATCTTTACAGTTTACAAAAAACAGTGAAGATGAAGTTACAACCCCTTTTAACTCTATTAGTTTCAATCATATTTATATACTCCTGCCAATTCATCCCCGAAAAATGGCCGGAAGATGGAGTTAGTTTGCCTTTAGCTAAAGAAAGAGCTTCCCGTATCAGCAATCTCGATTATGCTTTATCCATGTCAGTTCCTGATGAAGTATCTGAACCGATAGAAGCACAGGCTGATCTCACTTTTACGCTTAATAATTCTTCTGATGATCTTTTTCTGGATTTTAAAGCAGACAGTATTCAACTGAAACAAGTAATTATTAATAACGACACAGTCGAACCCCGCATCGTTAATGAGCATATAATACTTCCTAAAAGCTCGCTGGATCAGAATAACAAAGTTCTTATTGACTTTACAATGGGTGATGGCCCCTTAAACCGAAACGACAAATATTTCTATTCACTTTTTGTTCCCGACCGTGCCCGAACTGCAATTCCATGTTTTGACCAACCCGATATTAAAGGACAATTCTCTGTGACAATGACTATCCCACAAAAATGGGAAGCAATTGCCAACGGACTTCCTGTTATGACGCAAGATCTGGAGAATGGCAGAAAAACGGTTGAATTTGCCAGATCAAAGCCTATCAGCACTTATTTATGGGCCTTTGCTGCAGGAGCTTTTAAACAAGAAACCATTGATTGGAATGGAAAACAGGTTGGGCTCTACCACATGGTTGATGACACCATAAAATTACAGGGAAATCTAAAAACCATTTTTTCTCAAACAACGAAATCACTGGATTGGCTTCAGGATTATACCAACTACACCTATCCATACGATAATTATAACCTGGTTGCCATACCTTCTTTCCAGTTTGGAGGAATGGAACATCCTGGAGCAACCTATTACCGCTCTGAATTAATCTTTCTGGATGAAAATCCAACTCAAAATGAAGAAATTCGTCGTGCTAACCTGATTGCTCACGAAACAGCCCACATGTGGTTTGGCGACTTAGTTACCATGGCTTGGTTTGAAGAAGTATGGCTAAAAGAAGTATTCGCCAATTTCATGGCAGATAAAATCACACAACCATGGTTTCAGGATATTAATTACGATTTGCAGTTTTTATTGGCCCATTTCCCATCAGCTTACTCAGTTGATCGTACAGAAGGTGCGAATCCTGTTAACCAGAAGCTTCATAACCTGAAGAATGCAGGTTCATTGTATGGTGCTATCATCTATCACAAATCACCCATTGTAATGGCTCAGCTCGAAAATATGGTTGGCCAGGATAAACTGCAAACAGGTATTCAGGAGTACATCAAAAAATATGCTTTCTCCAATGCCACCTGGAATGATTTAATTACTTGTATTGATAAGTTAACCGAGAATGATTTAACTGTCTGGAGCCACAATTGGGTGAATGAACCCGGACGTCCTGTGATAACCATGCGCCCGCCGGATGAGAATAATGATTCGTGGATGCTCAGTCAATTTCCGGAACATCCAGAGATGACTTCTCAAGGAACCTATTGGCCGCAGGAAGTGAGCATTATAACTGATACAACAAAATCGTTTATTGAATATTTTGATGCAACTGTTTCGATAGATGAAAAAATAGCATTACCTAACACTTTATTCTTTAGCGATGCTATGGGGTATGGTTTGTTCAGGATGAATGGTCAGCAAATCAACTATTGGATGCGCCATACTTCAGACCTTGATGATCCTTTACTTAGAGGAAGATCTGTAATTAACTTATTCGAAAACTTTTTGGATGCGAATATCAACTCTGAAGATTACATTACATTTCTTTTAAATAGCATCAATAAAGAAAAAGATCCACTATTAATTAATTTATATGGAAGTCAACTGAAAGAAGTTTTCTGGAAAAATATTCCACAAGAGAAATGGTCAAAAACAAGTCAATCCATAAGTAAGGTTCTGCTTTCTAAGGCAGAGATTTCTACAGAATCTTCTGTTAAAAAAATATTATTGCGACTTTGGATAAATCTTGCCCTTGACAACGAATCATACCAACTGATGGCTTCCCTTTGCGATAAGAACAATAACTTTTTTGGAACAGCACTTAGTGATAGAGATCGCATTGAACTGGTAGCTCAGTTGGCCATCAAACAATACGACAGCTGGGAAGTAAACTACAATACCGTAATTAATCAACTTACAAATGACGATTTGAAACAGATGATGATTTTTGCGCTCCCAGCCCTATCAAATGTCTCCAAAGAAAGGGATTTATTCTGGGCATCGCTGACTGACCCAAAAAACAGAGCAAAAGAAAAATGGGTTGAGTTGTCGCTCTCCTATCTGCACCATCCATTACGTCAGAAACATTCAATCAATTACTTGCTTCAAACACTTAACATGCTGGAAGAAATTCAGGTGACCGGAGATATCTTTTTCCCCATTGGGTGGTTAAGTAATAGTATTGGCCAGTATTCATCAGAAGACGCAGTAGCTATTGCAAATAAGTTTCTGGCAGATCATCCTAAATATCCCCATCATCTAAAAAATAAAATCTTACAAAATATTGATTTGGCCAAACGAAGCATATCAATTAGTAAGCAATTTAACGCAAACGCCAATTAAAACACCCCCTAATTGACTAATATTAAGATACTTTATTAATTAATGAAATTTTTCTGAAATTAAATTAATTTAATATTATCTTCGCAAAATCAAAAAAGAGGTAATCTGATGGAAATTATTATTAAAGAAGTAACAAATAATCAAACTCTTAACGACTTCGTTAAGTTTCCTTATCAACTATACAAAACGAATAAATATTGGGTGCCTCCAATGATTGATGAAGAGCGTAGTGCCTTGGTACCTGAAAAAAATCCTGCTTTTGAATTTTGCAAAGTAAAACTTTGGGTAGCCTATATTGATAATAAATGTGTAGGACGTGTTGGTGGTATCATCAACTCACTATGGATTGAAAAGAAAGGTGAGAAAATTGGTCGATTTACCCGTCCTGAATTCATTGATAACAAAGATGTATCAGCCAAACTGATGGAAACCGTTGAAAATTGGTTACAATCGGAAGGCATGGTTGAACTACAAGGTCCTCTTGGATTTTCTAACCTTGATCATCAGGGATGCTTAATTGAAGGACACGATTGGTTACCTTCTGTAGCTTCAGATTATCACATGGATTACTTTCTGGAGCATTTTGAAGCATTAGGTTATGAAAAAGAAATTGATTGGTTGGAATTCCGTATCACCTTCCCTGATGCATTACCTGAAAAATCATTCAAGGTAGCCGAAATGTTAATCAAACGTTACGGATTAAAACCTCAGAATTTCAAAACATCAAAAGAGATTGAACCTTATAAGGCAAAAGTTTTCGAACTTTTTAATAAAGCCTTTGCCGAGTTATTCGGAACTTTTCAGCTTCCTCCTAAGGTGATTAATTTTTACATGAAAAAGTATTTTCCAATATTAAATCCCCGATATGTAAAAATCATTCTGGATAAAGAAGATGAAATGGCAGGATTTCTTATTGCACTTCCTTCATTATCAAAGGCAATGCAAAAAGCCAAAGGAAAACTTCTTCCATTTGGCTGGTATCACATCATGAAAGCATTGAAAAATCCAACAGAAATGGACCTAATGCTTACAGGAGTTAAGCCCGAGTTACAAAGAATGGGTGTAGCAGCATTATTAATGAATGATCTGTGGAAAACAGCAAAAGAAGATGGTATAAAATATGTAGAGACGACCGGAATGTTAGAAAACAATCATGTCGCCATTCAAATGTGGAAATCGTTTGATCACATTCAACACAAACGTAAGCGTTGTTTTAAAAAGTCGTTGAAATAAAAAACATTAAATAGTAACTTTTAAGGTGTCTGTTTTCTTTTCAGGCACCTTTTTTTGGGCTTTTATATTAGTAATAACAACAATGAACAGAGCAACTTTAATCAGCGAACTAAAAAGTTATCTCATTATCACAGCGGGACTGTTAGTCAGCGCTATAGGATGGACTGGTTTTATTATTCCATCAAATATTGTGGGTGGAGGAATCATGGGACTTTCCTCTTTAATTTACTTTCTTACCGATTTGCCGGTGGGTCCGACCAACCTGATATTAAATTCAGTCTTGATTATCATTGCCATGAGAGTTTTGGGCAAGGGTTTTGGTTTTAAAACCATTTATTCCCTGATTATGCTTTCGGTATTCCTGACTATTTTTCAGTACATTATTACTGAACCTATTGTGAAGGAAAAGTTTATGGCAGCCATTATTGGAGGTGGTTTAATCGGTTTTAGTATTGGAATCTTGTTTATTCAGGGAGGTAGCACAGGAGGCACCGAAATTATAGCCTTGCTAATTAACCGAAAACGAAATGTCAGTCCTGGTAGAGTAATGATTAGTTGTGATCTTATCGTAATTAGTTCATCCTATATCATTTTCCAATCGCTCGAAACAATGGTATATGGTTTTGTTGTAATTGGATTGATGTCGTATGTTGCCGATTGGGTTTTAACAGGTGCCCGTCAATCAGTTCAAATCACCATAATTTCGTCTAAACCGGATGAAGTGGCACAAGGTATTGCAACACAAATCAATCGTGGATTAAGCTTTGTAAAAGGGCATGGTTATTACAGCAAAAGAGACCGCGATTTTATTGTTATGGTTGTGCGAAAATCTGAATCCCATTTAATTTTCCAGACCATTAAAGAAGTTGATCCTGAAGCGTTTGTTACAGTTGCCAATGTAATGGCTGTATATGGTAAAGGCTTTGATTCCTATAAACCTCCCATCAGTGGTGGAAAACGTAAAAAATCAATTACTACCGATCAATCGGAATAATGTAACTCATAATCTTGTAACTGCTCCAATACCTGCTCAAACTCACCAGGGATTGGAGCTTTTAAATTCATTTTCTCTCCGCTTGAAGGATGAGTAAATGATAATGTATGTGCATGTAACAAAAGCCTTTTGACACCTGTTTCGGCAGTCATTATTTTATTCAGGGTCCAATCTCCGTGTTGTGTATCACCCAACAGATCGAAGCGTTCAAAAGCAAAATGCTGTCTAATTTGGTGCCAGCGGCCGGTTTCAGGAGTAACCATCACAAGGCTTAAATCAACATCTGTAAAATCTTTGTAACATATTTTTGTTGAAACACTTTTCAACGTTTTATAATACGTCGAAGCATTGATACGCTTTTTCTTTTTCTTAATTAACACAGGCTTATCGAAAGTGCCTTCACCGGGTATGCCTTTACAAACCACCACATAGCTTTTCTTTACCTTACGTTGTTCAAATTGTTGAGACAAGAATGCTGCTACTTCCCTGGAAAATGCCAGTACAATTATTCCTGATGTTTTAGAATCAAGTCGATGCACAGGATAAACAGATTTGCCTGTTAGTAATCCCACTTCTTTAGTAAGATACGCCGCATCAGCTGGCATAAAATCATTCTTATGAACCGGAAGGTCAACTGGTTTATCTACAACAATCAGATCTTCATCCTGATAAATAACTGCTAATTCGCTCATTCAACAAAGGTAGTCAGAAAGAAAGAAAAAGCTTGATTTTACATTACGAATAATTCTTTCCCTTTTTAACACAGGAAATAAACAAAGCTTATTTGATCCAAAACCCAATAAGCTTTTTCAAGATTAAAAAACAAAGCACAACATTGACTCAAAAAGAATCTAGCATCAATTACTTTAATCGTTGATTAGGCAGAAAGAAATAAAACGTACTCCCCTTACCCAGCTCAGATCGTAACCAAATCTCACCTCCTAGCACGTGAATTATTTGTTTTACAATACTCAATCCCAAGCCCATTCCTGAGTAATTAATTTTGCGGTCTTCAATCTTAACAAATGGAGTAAAAATAGTATTATAGTCTTCCTCCTTAATACCTATCCCTGTATCCTCAACTCTGAATAAAAAGAAACTTTCAGGATAAGAAAAATCATCGAACATTTCGGGGTATTTGGCTACATCAGCACGGGTCTTTTCACAAACGCATAATTTAACATGACCACTGGAGGTGAATTTAAGTGCATTATTTATCAAATTAAAGAGCACCTGCTTTAATCGTTCCCAATCCGAGAAAAGTTCAGCGTCTTCACGAATACCGCTCATATCAATTTTGAATTCAGTATTTGCAGAAAACGAGCCATTTAACGCAATTGACTTATAAACCGTATTACACAACTCACTAATCTTAAACTGCTTCTTCACCAAATGCAACTGTCCGGATTCTATTCGTGAAATATCAATGATATCGTCAATCAAAACCAATAAACTTTCGCTACTCTGCTGAATCAGTTTAATAAACTCATTTCTATCTTGTTCACTATGCATATCAGTTGATAAAAGACTTGAGAATCCTATAATCGAATTCATTGGCGTTCTGATCTCGTGTGATAAATTAGCCAAAAACGCAGTTTTCAATCGATCCGATTCTTCAGCTTTCTCACGAGCAAGTTCCAGATCAGCAGTTCGTTCCAACACCAATTCTTCAAGATAATTACGGTGTCTTTCTAACTCAGCCTTTTGAACCAACATCTCTTCTCTGCTATGCTCCAGCTCATCATTTGTCTTCTTCAACTTATTGGTACTTTGTT
Organism: Carboxylicivirga caseinilyticus; assembly: GCA_025499705.1. Lineage (GTDB taxonomy): Bacteria > Bacteroidota > Bacteroidia > Bacteroidales > Marinilabiliaceae > Carboxylicivirga > Carboxylicivirga caseinilyticus. Next base: position 46,328 of record JAFMVE010000010.1, on the reverse strand, counting down.
CTACCAGATATTGCAATCGTTTTTCGCGTTGCCTGTGAATTCTACCCCTTAAAAAGTAAATCAGATATAATACAAAGAAACCTAATATTATTAATAATATTTTGAAGGCTCGACTTTTATAAAAAGTTGGTTTAACAACCAAAACTACCGAATCAATATCCTCACTCCACACTTCATCATTGTTACTTCCTTTAAGCAGGAGCTTGTAAGTGCCCTCAGGTAATCTTCCATAACTTTTATCTGCAACAGCGGCTAGTGTATCCCAACTCGCATCATATCCTTCCAGCTTCCATGCTGCAAGGTTTTTAGAACTTTGAGTATAATTAAAAACAGTCGCAAAGAAGGATATTTTTTTCTCATCTGTTGAGATCTTAATTGTATCCGGAACATTGTATTCTACACTAATTTCCCCTAGCCCTTCATCATTATATGCTTTTGATGAAAGTTTGTACGAACTGATTGCAACTTTTGGTTTATTCAGGTTATATCTTAGTTTGGTAGGATTAAACTCAACAAAGCCTCCAATACCTCCAAACAACATAGTACCATCTTTGGCTTTAGAATAGGCGCATTCATTAAACTCTTTCACAAGAACACCATCCATTGAACCATAAGAAGTTACACTTTTATTTGTAGTATTAAATTTAATAAGTTTTGTACCCGTTGACATCCAAAGAAATCCGTCATCTCCCTGCAAGATACCGTATACATCAGAGTTTAAATTTGAATTAAATGAAGCTGGGGCTACCGAGTCATTATCAGGAAAATACTGGAGTAAACCTGAACCATAGGTAGCTAACCACACTTGCCCCAATGAGTCCTTCACCACATCAAGGATGTAATTACTCTTTATTAACGAACCAAATTTACGCTGTGTAGAAATCCGCTTGTACTTCTCTGTTATTGAATTAAACTTTATTAATGCACTTTCTTCGGTACCCAGCAGAAGGATACTATCATTAAACAGGCAAATCTTATTGGTTCCTAATGAATCAATCTCGTTATCCATAGATGAATATGGATAAATCTGATATGTTCTCGTCAGTTTATTATACTTAATTAAACCTCCATATGATGACAGCCAGAGAACAGAATCATTAACTGCTTTAACGGATGTAATATTATTAAAAGAAGTTGCTTTTATTTTATCATCATGAAATTGAAATAAATCGGCATTGTTCTCATGATTCTCAACTCTTAAAAGACCAATTGCTGTTGCGAACCATAAAGTTCCGTTATCCTCTTCATAAATCTCAAATATTCTTTCTTTTAATTCTTTCTTATCCTTACCATAAGTAACAGGTTTATAATCCCCTCCATTCACATCACTAACATATGCAGCGGTTCTCGAATTATACCAATAGCGGTCGTTCTGGTCTTTATACAATAAATAAATCCTATCTCCTCCACTTTGATATTGCGAATTAATATGCTTATGATCAAACTTGTAGTGTTCATTATTAAAATAGCCTAAACTACCTTTACTACCGACCCATACGATTGGCTCCTGATTACTTATATACATGTCATTAATCCAATCACTTTTCAAATGTTTCTCACTTTGATCCTCTGATTGATAATGATTGATTAATTTTCCATTCTCCGATACTTGCAAAACGCCACTACCATTAGTTCCTATCCAGAAGTGACCATCACGATCGGCATAGTGGGTTGTAAAGTTATGTAAGGAAGAATTTTGATATAACTTTCGTACTGATTTGTCTTCCAACGAGAATTCATAGAGAGAGTGTCGATCAGTTAACGTTATAATTTTGTTGTTTTTTAACCGTATTGAAGTAACCGGCATAATTCCGGTTAATTCTTCAACTTCCTTTACTTGAAAGCCATTATCGTTTATTTTAATTGCATAACATAAACCTTTATCTGTCGCAATATATGTGGTATCATTAAGGGTTAATAATTGTGCAATATTATTATATTTCTTAACAAAAGAATCAGGTCGAACATAAGTATTGTTTTTGATGTCATAAAAAGTAAGTCCCGATCCCTGCGTCCCAAAAATCATCCAGTCCTTATTGTAACGGGTAATAGAAGTAATCAGTCCATTCCCATTTAAGTTGTTTATTGTTTGGACTGGTGGTTTATTGTCAAACTTATATGTCTTCAAATCCAAACAACTTATCTCTCCAAAAAAAGTTCCTACCCATAAAGTGTGATCAATGGGATCATAATCAATGGCAGTAACTTTATTATCAGGTAATGAAAGCGTATCGTATGAAAGATGAGTGAAAAGATCGAAATACTGACCATCATAACGATATAAACCGTTATTAGTTGCTATCCAGAAATATCCTGTAGAATCCTGTTCAAATGCGAGTATATCCGGATCATTCACTCCATTTTCTTCACCATAACTGATAAATAAATACTCGTCATCTTTTGACTGTGAAAATATTTGCGCAGTAATACATAGTAAACAAACAACCCATAAGGTCGCAAGCAGTAGGCTCCTTCTCATATTAGATAACGATACTAAATGTTTATCCCCAATAATACAAGCAAAACGGATTAAATAGCAAAAGGTTTCACTGTTTTATGAAACCTACCAAACTATAGGTAAAACACAATTTTTCAATGATTATAATCTGCACACTACAATCCTAAGAATTGCATTGCCAGCCCAGAAAGAAAAATTACCATTCCGGCTACTGAATGACTTAGATGCTCGTATTTTTTTATATTTATAAAACTTAATCCATAAGTTGATGTTACCACCATGGCAACCATTGTTAATAATGTTGTTACTCCAAAAACAGAAGTAACCAGAATTAATGCAGAAGTACTTTGTGATACAGCAGGATACATTAATACCGGGATAAGTGGTTCACATGGACCTAAGGCAAAAATAATAAATAACACCCATGGTGTAATATTACGTGAATCCTCTATCTTTCCATGACTATGACCATGATGTTTCTTTTTCATCCAATGCCTGATACCCCAAATAGTATACAATAAACCGAAAGCAATAAAAGCCCAGGCAGCCAGATTGCCCCTGAAAGATTCTATAAACTCAAGCTTTGATACTTGCACCTGCAAAGCAATTCCTACAAATCCCAGAATAACAGAACTCAAAATGTGGCCCATTCCACATAACAGAGTTAACCCAATAACTTTACGCAACGACCAATCACGTGCCTTACCAATCATGATAAATGGCAAATAGTGATCGGGTCCCATAAGTGTATGAAAAAAACCAATGGAAGCTGCTGTTATTAGTAGTAACTGTAATTCCTGAGGCATAGTATTTTTATTTGTAAATATAAAGAAATAATGAATTTATGCCTTGATATCCTGTACTTACAGGCATAATTTATTTCAATTCTAAAATAACTTCCTTAGATCTGAGTTTGAAAATAACTCTTAAGTATATTAGCTATCGAATCAGAGCTAATTTGTTCGTAATCAATCTCCTTTTCTTTTACAAACTCATAGCCTGAAATATCATCCTCCACATGCATCTGTTCAAAATTTTTGACTTTACACAAAAAACCCAAATCGGTTGTATAAACTGAAAAACCTGAGAATACATATTCGTTTGGATATGATACCAGGTAGTTCATATCATCGATATCGAGGTTTAACTCTTCTTTTATTTCTCGTCTGACAGCCATTTCAGCACTTTCCATTGGGTCGACAAATCCACCCGGAAGGTCGAGCATACCTTTACCCGGATCAAAAGCCCTGCGCGTTAAAAGCACCTCCCCTTTTTCGTTCACAATAACTGCAGCTACTGCAGCCGATGAATTAATAAAAAAATGAAATTTACATTTATTGCATTTAAATGATCTTGAACCATCGAAAATAAACTCCTCACTTCCACATTTAGGGCAATATTTAATTACATCTCCTGGTTGTGTTGATCTTTTTTCTTTCATCTTAAAATCCGTTTAATTGCATGGTTACCGTTGGTATCAAAAGTAAAAATGCTAAAATAAACATTTCATGAAAATTGAGAAACTACCTTCGATATTACTATTTATCATTATTGGTAACTATTGATTTACATCTACTTACAACACCTCATTTCAGTAAATATTAGCAATCAATTTTTACGATGTGTTATTTTATTTATAACTAAAATTCCCAAACCCATTAAAAGTAATATTACAGAACAAAGAACTACCAATCCGGTATAAAAAAGAAAACATTGAAAGGCCAATGAACCTCCCTGAAACCCATTCAGCTGTGAAAATGTAAATGCCATATTTCCTGCAAGCAAATAGCTTACAGGCAACCATAATACTGAAGAGATAAAAACTATTTTAAAGCAGATATCCAGCAGTTTAATACTATTAAACGCCTTTGGGTTAATTATTAATAATCCATAATAAATACTCAAGGGCAAAGCAATCAACGCTGCCCAGGTTATGAATGATCCAATGGGTACATAAAACCTATCGGATAATGAAAAAGTCAGAAGTGCAACACCCCGAATAAGAATAGTAGCTGATATCAGCAGAGTAAAGAATGAAACCAGAAAAAGAACAAGTGTTTTATTCATTTCATTAAACGACTTAAATATTTTCCATAAGAATCAAAAGCCCATCAGCTGACGCACCTTTTCAGCATTTTCCTTGGATGTTAACCATTCCAACAATAAAAAGGCCACCCCAATAGCAGTTGAAGGATTCCATGAGGTTATGATATTATCGTCTGTTACAATCGGTTGATGAATAACATCTGCACCAAAGCTCTTCAGAGCCTCCCGTCGTACAGGCATATCATACACTGTAGCTTTTTTGTTTTCGAGAATACCACTTTTCCCGGTTGGTAAAGCTCCTGCACAAACAGTAGCGATCATTTTATTGGCTGCCTTAAAACTTCTGATTAACTCCAGAAATTTTTCATTGTAGGCATCCTTATAAAATCCGTACACCTCAAAACCACCCGGTATAGCCAATGCATCAAATGAATCTACTTCTATTTCTTCAACGGTATAATCAACAATAAAACGCTGCTTAAATGCGCTTTTTATTTCTTTGCGCAAGGCACCCGTAAATAATTGCGTGGAACCATCACCTTCTTCCAGGTTCCAACCCATTACATCAATAAATACACTTGCTTCATATATTTCGAATCCATCGGCCAATAAAAGAAGTACTTTTTTCATGAATCTCTTTTACTTTTTTAAATTACATTCATATATATCAATCCACTGCTTAACACTAATTTTCTTACATAAATCCCCTATTAAGTCATATGGTATTTCTTCCATTTTTTTAAAACGAATACAACTTTTACCCATATCCAATCTACGCGAGGTATATTTTCCATATTCTGAAACAAACCAATTATACAAATTATGATCGGCATAAATACCACTATGGTATAAATTAACAGAGTTTTTTTGGGAAGCAATATTCATAAAAGGCAAAGGCAAATCAGGTGAACAGTGATATCCATCCGGATAGAGACTATGCGGCACATAGTAACCTATCATTCCATAACTAATTCCTTCTTCGAAACCTTTGGGTAAATTATTTAGAATAACAGAGCGTAATTTTTGAATTACTTTTTTTTTGTCTTCAGGTAATTGATCTATGTATTCTTCTGGCGTTGATGCAGTGTATTTCATTAGCTTATCCATTTTTTATTATACGAATAAGATGAATACCAAATAAGAAAGCCACCTATTACAACAACTAAAACAGGCATTGTTATAGCTTGAATAAAACCATAAACACTAATAGAATGCGTAAAAAATACATTATGAATCATTTGAGGAACTATGGCCATAAATGAGATAATAAAATATGGTCTAGCCCATTTACTTCTTAAAATCAAAGATATTGAACCCAACAAACCTCCAAATACAGCAATTGCAAAAAGAAGGGTGGTCCATATGGGATACTCACTGTATAAATCCTTTTCGTTTTGAGGAAGATTCGATAATGTCTCATCAGATATAAATACATGTCCAAAAAAAGATACGACTCCAATAAGATTCCAAATCAGCATTATAATAACAATTATCCAAAACCATTTTGAAACTTTCTTTTTTTCACCTCTGCTTGTTTTCATGATCTATTTTAATTAATTTTTGCTTTAATGAAAATAACAGAACGCATCCAACATTTGTTTTTACGAAAAGCTACCTAAGAAATGTTTAAACAATCAATTATAGCTTATTTTCATATCTCTTTCATAACCAGATAGCTTGTATACAGCAGATAAAATCCAAATAAGATTCCAGCTTCCCATCTGTCTAATTTCTTTCTTTGCCCTGTCAACATTGATGTCAATAGAAAAACTGTACCTCCTATTAGAATCAACAAGTCAATATTAAACTTTGGATTATACTCAATAGGTCTTATTATACTACTGATAGATAAAATTAAAAGTATATTGAAGATATTTGAACCTATGACATTTCCAATCGCAATATCACTATTCTTCTTTGTTGCAGCTACAATTGAAGTTACTAACTCTGGCAAGGATGTTCCTGCAGCAACAATTGTTAATCCAATAATTTTTTCACTTACACCCAATGTATTTGCAATATCAATACTATTTTCAACTACAAGTTGCCCTCCCAAAATCAAACCACTTAATCCAACGATTATAAGTCCCCAAATCTTTAAGGCTGTTTTTTGAATATCAGTTGTAACAGTTTGAGGGTCACTTTTCATTTGATTAAATACATAATATAAAAAAAGACAAAACAGAATCAACATAATCACCCCATCCAATCGACTCGAATAAGAAGTCCCGGTAAAAACAAAATCATTCAGCAGAAACAATACTAACACAGAGATAAACAGAGAAATCGGAATTTCTTTCCATGCTGTTGATGTTTGAACTTTTATTGGTAGTATTACTCCTGATAATCCAAGTATTATAAACAAATTAAAATTATTGCTTCCTATAATATTTCCGAGAACTATGTCAGAATATCCTTTTACTGATGCAATACTGTTAACGACCAACTCGGGTGCTGAAGTGCCAAAAGCTACAATGGTCAAACCAATCACTAAATCCGACACTTTATATTTCTTCGCTAACGCAGAAGCTCCATCAACTAACCAATTTGCTCCAAATATCAAGGCAACAAATCCTGCAACAACAAACAAAATTGAAAGTATCATACAATTACTTTTTAATCAAATGTAATCGAATTTTGTTTTCGCATTCAATTATAAAATAATCTCTTTATTAAAATTTTTAAGTATCAATTATTAGATATGTAAAGTCGTGAAAAATGATCGTACCTTATCATTCTGATTGATAATGGCAACCAAACCAATAAAACTAACTATAAATTATTTTACTAAAATCCTATATGCTACTTTTTGCCTTCATCTTATCTTAACCCTGGCATAGGTTAATCTAAACGGAGTTCCTATAAAATCTTTTTGTAACTCTCCTTCTAAATAATCGACAACATTCATTACTTCTCCATCGAAAATTATTTCTAAACCTTCTGTTCTAAAATCAGATGCTAAATTGCAGGGCAAAAAGAATACATCAATAGTATTCTCCGGATTAGTACCAATAATAACCCATGCTGCTGTACCCTCTACATTATGAATGTATCCGGAATAGTTGGTAACAGAGTTAATAACAGTACCTTCAAAATTACATGCTGTTTCACTTAGATCTATCTCTTTCCATTCTTCTTTTTCACAACTTATATTTAATTGAAATAAAGAAGACACTGCAATCAATATGACCAGTGACCTATGTATTTCAGGTTTCATAATTAATTCATATAAAGAAAAGTTATTCTACCAGCACTCAAATATTATGTAGTTTAATATAAGTAAAATCTATATAAATAACATGCTATTACAATTCATAAAGGCTGATATTTACTAAATCAAATAGGGCAGCTGCTCGTGTGTTTTATCTCTTAACGATAAAGTATTCGATCATGGTAAACCCAGGTAAACTATGCTCCATAGCATACTAATATTATTATTTTTGAAGTAAACTCCCTTTAAAACGCATTACAAGAGAAGAGCCTTCATCATCCTTAGCCGCATATGAAATTTCATATTCAGTACCATTTTTAGAAATGGTAAATTTCTTATCCCGATAAACTTCTGTGCTTATAATTTCTCCTTCATTTTCGTTAGTAATCGGAAATTTCACATTAGTGTAGAATCGAGGATAAACGTTGCCATTATTTTCTCCTTCAATGCTATTAGTTTCCGAGAATATTGGTCCTAATTCGAAATACCAACCGTTTCCATCATAAGAATCAGTTGAGGAAGTGTAGGTAATTTCTTTAGGATAAAATGTAATATAAAAAAACATGTGTTCCGTTTAAATGCGGATTCTCAGGATCATCAGATAAACCTTCATAAATAAGTTCTCCCCACTCAATTTCATATGTATTACCATTGTATTCAATAGTATTTAATTCAACATCTTGATAAACGGGATCATCTTTAGAACAACTTATTAACACTAATAAAAAAAGAAGAAATGTAACGTTTTTAATTTTTTTCATTTTGTTTAGAATTGGCTATTTAAAACTTAACAAATAAACCCAGATTAAAGGAATGACAAATCATGCTATTAGGCACAATAATTACTGAGGGATCAAACTCGATATCTGCAGTGGCGCTTAAAAAGAAGGTTTCAGATAATTTAATATTTGCTCCAATATCTAAAGAAACGGATTGATAACCGGGTATATAAAAATTCAATCCGTATGAAACCCTTGGCCTGAAGATACCCTGCGGGTAGATATACTCAATTTGGCATGGTATTTTATAATAGTTTTTCTTCTGTCCATAATATTCAAGTTGCGAAAATAGAACTCCGGTGCGGAAATACATTTTCTCACTCGTGCTTGGCATCCAAATGTGACCAATTAAACCAGTGTGCATATATAACTTATCATTAAAAGCATCAAAATTCGTATACCTGCTCACACCAACTATAAATTCTGGCAGAATATTTATTAATGGAGTTGATTTCTCGTAAATTATACACTGTTCTCCGTCACAAACAGCCTTATGGTAATCTTCTGCCAACTTAATTAAGTTTTTATGCTCTGGCCTTTTTATCGAATTAATCCTGGACTGAAATCCGGGAGCATCCTGCATGTAATATTTTAATATTCCAATATGTTTTGTGGTTTCAAAAGATACTTCTTCGCCATTTAAATATTTTGTTCCTTCTTCATATGGCAATTCGATTAACGGTACATCCACCTTATCGAGATAATAATGATCTCCAATTTTATCTCGCATATAATACATGTTGATTTCACCTTTGATCAAAAATTCCAAGAATACTTTTTCATTATTTATCTCTTTGACTATATAGTACTTACCATCAACAAATCTGTATGCAGTAATATCATCCGGAGAATATTCCTTAATTGCATTTTCTCTATCTTTAAATCTACAAAGACTACTCATTAATAAATCACTCCGATAATCAATTTCTCCGTAGATGGTATCGCCTGTATGAGTTAAAATAAACCCCTGTCTGTAGTCAGTTTGAGCCTTTAGTACTCCAATTGAGAATAATAATCCAAATAGAATTAAACTTTTTAATTTCATGTTTATGTGTTTGTTCTTATGTTACCGGGTAATTATTTATGATTCTTAAATGGTTTCAGTTTTTTCTTTTTGAGATCTATTAATTTTCTGACTCCAAATTTTTATAAAAGTATCAGTACAAGTAAAACCTGTTTATGTTTGAATTGGATTGCCTGGCACTGATTCATTTAAAATGATATCTAAATTAATACCGATGTTACACAATTCAATTGTTTGCTTCAAATCAATTGCCTTATCAAGCCTGAATAAACATTCATGACCATAAAATTCAATTTCAGGTTTACGAAGATTTTCAAGGTATTTTATAAATTTACCAGTAAGTGAACCAAGAAATTTCTCCTTCTCATTAGAAAGTATATAATACTTATTACTAAACTTCCAGTATCCTTTAATATCAATTTCAACAGGATTAAATAATTCTGCAATCTTATCACCCAAAGTTTCTGGTCTGATCAAAGTATGGCCAAAGTCTTTCATTATACTTAAATGTCCGAAAAAATATTTATCATTAGATGTATGAGTCGATGCCCCGAAGGTTGAAACAGATTGATAACTTGTTTGGTATTCAATCAGACATAAGGAGAATGAATTGGATGCACTGTTAACTCTCCATGAATTAAAAAATATTGGCTTTTGCTTGTCGGCAAATAAATGAAATTTCTTAATCAAAGGATTTCTTGTACCTGTTATCTGATAATGCTTCCTTAACTCTGATGAGATATCTTTTACTTTTAACCACTCATTTCGATCTGATTCATTTAGATTTTCAATGTATTTGGGAAAATTTATGTTCATCTTTTCTGTGTCTATTGAGTAGGTTTACTATCATTCATAAATACTGTATAGCTTTTGCTGGTTAATGCTTCGGCTCATTTTCAAGAGTCATACACTAGCGCAATAAAAACCGTTAATACGGGCAAACGGATCACACTTTATTTCCGGCATTTTATAATCTATTCCTATTCTTGTTTTTCAAATGTATAATCTCCAGCCTTGAGATTATTCTTTTCACCTTTTTGCTCCAATTGTAATGCTAATGCAGATAATCCATTTACATTGAGAACTACATCACTGCTTATTGAAATACCGAAATTATTATTACCCATTTTTTTCTCAGCTTGCCAGATCCATGTTCCGTTCATTTTTTTATTATCAGACTCTCCAAAGGTAATTATGGCTGTTGAATCAGAATTTAATATGAATGATGTTATTATTTTATCCTCTGTCCTTTTTTCATCACTTGTTATTTTCTTTAATGACCGTTTGGTTATCTTCCAGCTGCCTAAAACGTCGTTTTTTTCAACGTTTAAATTATTTGAACCACCCGAAATCAAACAAGATGTAATTGTTAAAACAGTAATGAAAATCAGAAGTTGGTTAAAAGTTTTTTTAGTCATTTTTTGATTATTTATTTAGTTCTGTTCTATAGAGTAATGGAAAACTTTAAATGGTTTTGGCTTTGATTATGTCTTTTTAGGTTAGTTAATTGAAAAATATCCACTATTTGTGGCTTGATAACCAGCAAAACCAGCCATGTTAATTTCCGAGTTATCAGTATTGATTGTTCCTTTTAATATTCAACTTGAACTTCTTTCAATTCATACATTACAAAGTCTCCATTATTTACTTTTAAAATCCTTCTTTCGGTGTCGAGCTTTACAACAGGTACTTCAAAGCCAAAAGGAGAATTAAAGGTTAATAGTTTCTTTACCTTTCGGTTTTTTAAGTCAATACTCATTAAGTCAGAAATATATTCATTATCATTATTTCCATACTGAAAGAATATTAAAACTTGGTTTTTTCTATCGATGAAACTCTCAAAATCATTTGAATCAACTGGAATCTCACCAGAAACTGAAAACTCATTTTCATTGGTATCTAAATTTCTAAGATGTATTTTGTTATTTGAATACCCTCTTTCTTCATAGATCAGATAATTTGATAAAATCCATCCCGCATTTGGTTGGAAAGCATCCCGAAATTCAGTTGTCAATATTTTTATGGTATCTTCCACTTGTGTTCTGACAAGATAATACTGAGCTTTTGTAACATTATCACCTACTCCAACAAAATGCCTAATAAGTTTATTATTTTGATTTGCAGAACAAATAGTGTCAGAAACCTCAAATTCAACATATCTTTTTTCAAGTGGAGAAAACTTCCATCCGGCATTTATATACTTTTTTATTAAAACACTATCCATAACAGTTTCCTGAGCAACTAATGTAATGTTTACTAAAGCCAATAATAGAAAAGTGAGTATTCTTTCTTTCATGTTAGTTTTTAAGCAAATTGACCTATCCTCTTACGTTGACAAATCAAAGTCGCCAACGTAAGTAAATCCTTTCAAAATTTATTGTCAGCGTATTGCGTTAGCCTTAATTTACCTGTTAATTATGACGCAAATACTACAACGAACTCAGTTTATTTTGAGAATATAGTTTTGTTAGGTTCCAGATCTAGTTCTCCCAACAATTTATTTAATTCTTCAAGTGATACCGGATCAATAAGGTTGGTATTAATTTTCAATTCCTTTTTGTCGGTCTTTAAGGTGTAGACTCCGGCAAATTTTTTTATTGATTTAATATCGTTGAGATGTATTGACTTTGAAAAGTCGTACAAAACATTTTTGCGTATGATTCCATTGTCGATAATCAAATATTGATTAATTGAATCATATAAATAATGTCCAAGATATAGGCATCCGACAACTAAATACGCAAAATCCGTCCATTGATATTTTTCGCGTCCGATTATGCTAATAATTGCAATTATGACCCATACAAATCCAAATATAAGATTTGTATATAATCTTGTCTTTTTCAGTTTAATTTTCATAGCTATTAAAATGGTTAGATTATTACTCTGGTTAATAAGTTGCTGAAGCCACTGTATTAATCTGACTCAAACAGATATAGAGCGTTTAGCGGTATGTTTTTATTATTTCAATCGCATTATAATTCAAATCATCTTTATTTTCCTTTTTTACAATGCTATAGTCAAAAGAATCACCTTCTTCATTTTCAAGATTCTCATTTCTCTTGTCTACATTTATTTGCATTTTGTAATTAAGAGATGCATCTTTTTTTTCTTTCTCATTAATACAAATTCTGTAGGTATTATGACTAGCAAATTTTTCGTTTTGAGATGAAATCCTGATACACAATGAATCCTTATCGATTGGATAATAAGTAATAGAGTCAATGAGGAGTATGGGTCCGTTTTTCAAACTTTCTAAAATATTATCCTCAACTTTCTTATGATTTTTTATGCTAGTTAATGGAATTATAATCTTTGAATCTAATTCAATAAAGAATGTCATTTCATTCATAAAATTACCCATACTTTGAGATAGTTCATTAACTCTTTGGTTCACATTCTCAACCACTCCTTCCGCTAATTTTGTGGCATTAACTATTTGAGGTGAAAGTTTTTGACTTTGTGTTTGTGCAAATGCATTAAATGCAATGAATGCAGATAGAATCAATAACGTTTCTTTCATGTTGCTATTTAGGTTTGTATTTTACAGAAATTATTTTTCAATTTTGTAGACTAATAGTTCCTCGTCATCATTTGGTAATTTCGTCGTTCCAATGAGTCTGAGTCCGAGCTTTTCTATAAGTTTTTGAGACGAAAAATTATCTTTTGCTGTAATTGCACTAATGGTCTTTATATCAAATTCATTAAATGCAACTTCTTTTAATTTAGCAGAGGCTTCAAAAGCAAAGCCCATCTTTTCATATTCAGGAAGAAATGCAAATCCGATATCAATTCCTTCTAATCCTTCTCTATCAAATAATCCACACGTTCCTATTTTTTGATTGTCCTCTTTTCTTATCAAAACATAATTAGAATAGCCAAGTCTTTGAAGTTGAGGAATCATTTTTTCTCTTATATACTGTTTTGCATCTTCTACTGTTCTCACATTCCTGTCACCAATATATTTAATAAATTTTGGTGTATTGTATAGCTCAAGAATTAATTCCGAATCATTTTCAGAGATTGGTCTTAAAATAAGTCTTTCAGTTTCAAAAGTTTTATATTCCATATTTATTTTATTAATCGAATATTCCATTTCCTTGATGTAGTCGTGTTGTCGTGTCACCCGATAGGGAGACTAAGACGGTAGACAAAGGCGTCAGGACGAGCAAACCAAGCCATGCTTTATTTCCAGCGGGTTGGCTGCTGGCATTTGCTACACTTTTTGCTTTGAATTAATTCGTAATGACATACGGTGCAAAATATAAAACTAAACCTACAATCCACAATGGACTTGTTGTCAATATAGCTTTCCATAATTCAAAGTTGTGAAATCTAATAATGCCTTGAATCATAATTTTTAAAGACCATACCCAGATTAATAAATAGAAAATATTAATAATCCAAAACTCAAATCCAGCAATCCCATTTAATTTGTCTGATAGTCCTAAATATAGTAAAACAGGTAATTTTAAAACACTTGGAATCATTGAGTATGCTACAACAACTCGAATATCAATCAGGTCACCAATTCCTTTTAATAATTTGCCCAACAGATATATCGCATATGTTATTATATAGCCACCAATAACAACTCCAAGTCCTGCCCCAATTACTGCTGATAAAAATAATAAGATGGTTAGTTCACCATTTGTCATATAATCTTTGATGTGACTTAATTCTCGATAAAATGATTCAAATCCAGAAATGGCTCCAACCGTAATGAATATCAGAATACAATTCTTTGATAATTTATTTTCGTACTGATTATTCAGATAATCAAAAGTACTCTTTGTCTTATATAATATCTTTAAAGTGGCGTTCATTAAATATTTGTTTAGTAGTATTTCATACTTGCAGCCAACGGTTTGAATAAGGGGTCGTAGGCTGAGTTGAAAAACCTAACCTCCAAAATCCCACCAAACCGAAGCTTTTGATTGGGTTATAAATTTATTCTTTTCGCTAGCCGAAGCGCAGCTTCGACGGGTGTGAAGAAAGCGCAAATATTTCAAATACAGCATATCTGACCTATGCACTATACAAAATTTTACCACCAATTCTTATTGTAATGAATAATTCTTAATATAATTTTCCCAGTCCACTTTTGATGGAATCTCAAGATATTTCCCTTGAGGCGTAATTAAAAGTTTAGTTGGATAATGTGTTATATTAAAGGCTTTTATTACTTCATTATTTACTTCAAATACAGGAAACGTGTATTCATTTTCTTGCATAAATTCATTAAGCCTTTGTGAATCATAAGAAAAAGTTAATACTTGTATTTTAGAGCTATTTGTTTTTTTACTTTTATCGTAAAATTCTTGAATTGCTGGTAAGCCTCCAACACAAGGCTTACACCATGTCCCCCAAATATCTATAAATTTCCACTGTCCACTCTTTTCCTGAAGCTTTATATCTGAAAACTCAGAGCTTAACTGAGGAACTTGTTTGCAATTACTATTTATATAATTGAGCCAATATTGTCCAAAAGGTTGATTCGATTGGAGTTTCGAATAGCAAGATTTTAGTTGATTAATATTTTCATCTAATGGTTTCTCAAACGCAATTGCTGAAATAACACCCAAAGCTTTGTCCACCAAATCATTTTCAACTAGATGCTTATAATACTTCATTTTGTAATCTACATCATTTGTGTTTCCTGTTAATAGGACAGCGTCATAGAAGAAGTATGACTTATTTGTTAAATCCAATTGGTCGGGGCTATAAAAAGCTGCCTTTTCTAAATTTTCTACTTTGTCCTTATCCAGCAAGAAGAACTTAAAATAGCTTGTTGATAATATGTACCTATGCCATGCTCTAATTCTATTCTCCTTATCTACCGAAGCAGTTTCTATAAATTCATACTCTTTCAGGTTATTTATGTTTTTGATTAACAGGTCCTGAAAAACTATATTACTTATGACTTCTTTTTGATTTAAATTCTCAAGAATTAAAAGGCAATACCTACTATTCTTTGAATTATAATTATCTCTTTTAACAAGAGATGTAATTCAGCTAGTATTTCCCTGTACTCATCTTGATTTGAACTATTAAGTATTTTGCCCCATAGGTAAATTCCTGAAATAATTTTATTAACCTCTTCATTGTTCTTTGAAGAAAGCATTTCTAGATAGTTTATACCATTACCTGTTGTATCAGTTTTTAGAAACTGAGAGAAACTATTGTGTATTCTATCTACAAAGAAAGGCGAATATATTTTTTGTAATTCAATAGAATTTTCAACTGCTTTCTCAATTTGACCAGAATACCATAATTTGGATAGAGAATTTGTTAATGGGAAAGCTTCTTCAGGTATCTGAGCGAAGCTGATTGTAAAAAGAAATAAATTAAGAATAAGTGTTAAAATTAGTTTTTTCATAGTTCTATGCAGTCTTTAAATTGGTGGTAACTAATTTATATCCACCATTAATTGTGGATACAATCCCTTATTTGCTCTGTATCCGTCGTTAATAGAGTTACTATTTTAATGGTGTACTATTTATTTATTGCCACTAAAAGTAACTAACATAACTATACTTTCCAAAAACACAGATAAATCTGTATTACTTGCATTAGCATTACTTTTAAGCATTCCCTTTCAATGCATTAAGCAATAGTAGTAGAGATAGTAAGCAGCTTATAGCCACAAATAAACTTTAACAGAATATAACACCTATGCACAAAGTATAAAGCCCGAAGCACTTAGTCCGAAGTCCGAAGCGTACAGTCCGTAGCTCTAACCCCTAAGTTCTAAGACCTAACTTCTAGTTTCTAACCTCTAGCTTCTGCCTTCTGCCTCTCCAACTGACTACTAACCACAACAGTCCAAAGCCCCAAGTCCGATTGCTTGATGTCTGCTAGTCTCGCAGGGACGCCTGTAAAAGCATAGTATGTAAATGCTATGTTTTTGAGTAAGCCGCCAATCAAATCCCGGAGGGATGTCTGTGTTTTATTCAATACACAGGGCAGCGTTGATCCGCAACGCCACTATTATCTATATTATTTTCTGAATGGGTTATATAAAATATTGTATACACCTTTGTTGAATCTCAACAGAACGGTCTCAGCATGACTACTGTCCCAATAGTTTACTAATGTTACCCACTGAATGTCTACTGAACCGGATAGTAGGTTAGCCTGACTTTAACCTGCACTTCTTCGGCAATATTCCGTACTACCAGGCGCGGCACTTTTACTTTGTAATCCTCCAGCTTCACCTTAAACTCCGACGAAGCCACAACCTCCGACTCACCAACCATGATTGTACCCTCAACCTCAACCGTTTTGGTAACACCATGAATGGTTAACTCACCAGTAACTGTAACTGTGTATGTACCTGGTTCCTTCAGTTCGTCGGGAGAGCTGATGGTTCCCTCAAAAGTTGCCTTCGGATACTTATGCGACTCCATGTACTTTTCGTTGAAATGCTCCTGCATCAAAGATTTTTCAAATTGAAAATCGGCAATAGTAACTACAAAGGCAATCTCGCGTTTAACCAGATCAACCAGACTGATAACTGTTTTATTTTCGGCATAGATATCTTCGAGAGGAGCCGAAGAAAAGAATGAAACAAATCCCTTATCAGCCCTGTATTTATGCTGCGAAAAAACGGTTGTGCTGCCCAATAGCAAAATTGCTAACCCTATAATTACCTGTTTCATGGCTGAACTTTTAAAAATTAAAAAAGCATGCTATTCTGTACCGAACGCTCTACAAACTGAACGAACGCATGATACTAAAGCCGAAATGAATATCGCCGTCAAAAAAGACGTTGTTATTCCACTGAGCTGCAAACCCCGATGGCTGAAGTCGCGTGGCATTGGTCACGAACAACTGAAAGACATGTCCTCCGGTTTCGATATCCACCCCTACTGAAAGGCCATTCTTACCGCCATCGTATAAACCATCATTAAAGGTTGGCCACACATAAGTATATTCACCATTAAGAGTTGTTGAAGGCGTTAAAGCATAACTCACCCCTAAAGCAGTATACCATAAAGAATGTGGATGTGCTGTTGTTGGAACCCGGTTAAGGTTAACCCAGCCAGGAGTAACCTGGGCCGAAAACTGATGGTTAAACTTTCGGGATAACAACACCAGATGCTCGTATTCAAGCCTTTCAATAAAAGGCCTTTCTATCTCATATTTTCGAGTGCGAATATTCACCCCACCTGCATAGCTTAACGAAAACCATTGTGCCGAAGTGGTTTGCTTGAGTATGGCAAGTTGAACGCCTGTCTGCAATGTTTTATCGTAATCGCTTGAACGGGCAATTCCTGCAGATAACCAATTGGTTAAACCATAGTCCAGAGCAATATCCACATTATATATCTGATCCAATCCAAATAGTTCCTGAATACCATCGCTCATTAACCCGAACAAATGCGAAACCCTGAATTGGAGTTCTTTGGCAGATAACTGAACCGTCGTCGGTCCCAACACAAGTCGGGTACTCTTAAAGGCTGATACATACTGCTCCGACGAAGCTTTAGCATGGGTACTTAACTCATCCAGTAAATTCTTCTCCTGAGCATTTGATGCTACAGTTAATACAATTGAGAACATTCCAATTAACAACAACCTGTATTTCATGATGCCGGAATTTTAAGAAACAAATCATTAGAATTCTTTATTCAATAGCATCCACCAGGTTCTTAAACTCGGCAAACTTATCGATATCGGTTTGTGAAAGTTTAGCGGCATCTTTGGGCATATTTCCAGAGTTAACCATGTTATACATGCTTGTCGCACTATTGATAGCATTGGCTAATACACCATAATTACTACTGTTACTTTGACTATGATGCCCCGTATGACAACTTACGCAATTGGCTGTTATTACAGGTTGTAACGTATTGGTAAAGTAATTTTTTGCAGCATTATATTCTTCGTTCACTTCGGGAACTATATCCTTATCATCAGTCGATTCGGAACATGCAAAAACGAAAGGAAGCATTAAAAATAAATAGAGTAGATTTTTCATGATTTATAGATTTATTGAGTAGTTAACCTTCTAAAAACATTTAATCAGTGCATCCATTTGTCTGTTTTAAGAGAACACCAAAGGTTTAAAAAAGTTCGCAACAGTAAGAAATATAAAACTTTACAGTCATACTAAGAACAACCCGGAATGGATCAGTTAGTCCGAAGTTCGAAGCACTGAGTCCGAAGCGCACAGTCAGTAGCCCAAAATTCAAAGTTCTAAGACCTAAGCACTAAATCCTAAATTCTAACATCTAATACCTAGCTTCTGCCTTCTGCCTCGCCAACTAACTACTGACTACTGACCACTGACTAACAACCACCATCCCAATTGACCAAAATCATAAGCAAACTTCTGGAGAATGCCTTACCTTTATTTTTTCATAAACAGAGCACATAATTCGCATGAATAACCTGATTATAAAAAACATAAAAAGCCTGATTCAAACCGAAGATCAACATCGTCCCTTTGTGGCCGGAAGCGATATGGCCTCACTGCCTGCTATCCATGATGCCTGGCTGGAAGTGAAAGGTGGAATGATTAAAGAATATGGATCGATGAGTACCTTTTCCGCTCAATCTTTTGCAGACAATACTGAGATTATCGATGCTACCGGTCGCCTGGTTTTGCCAGCCTGGTGTGATTCGCACACCCATCTGGTTTATCCTAAAAGCCGCGATGTGGAGTATGTGGATAAGATCAAAGGTTTGAGCTACGAAGAGATTGCAGCCCGTGGCGGAGGCATCTTAAACTCTGCCAGACTGATGCAAACAGCCAGCGAAGATCAGCTATTTGAAGATGCCATGTCACGACTGCAGGAAATCATCCGCTGGGGCACCGGAGCTGTTGAAATCAAGAGTGGCTATGGCCTCACCCTCGAAAGTGAGTTAAAGATGCTGCGCGTAATCAAACGATTGAAAGAAGCCTCACCCCTCACCATCAAATCCACTTTTCTGGGAGCCCATTCCATCCCTTTGGAATATCGAGGCAAGCAGGAACAATATGTTGATTTGGTGATTAATGAGATGCTTCCGGCAGTTGCCAAAGAAGGTCTGGCCGATTATGTGGATGTATTTTGCGATGTGGGCTTCTTTACAGTTGAAGATACCGATCGCATCCTCAATGCAGCAGCAAAATACGGACTGACACCCAAAATACACGCCAACGAACTGGATTATTCGGGAGGCATTCAGGTGGGTGTTCAACACAAAGCTTTATCAGTTGATCACCTCGAGTTTACCGGCGAGGACGAAATCAAAGCACTGAAAGATTCTGGCACCATGCCAACCATCTTGCCCGGAGCAGCTTTCTTCCTGAACATGGCCTATGCCCCTACCCGCAAAATGATGGATGCCGGATTACCTGTTGCGCTGGCCTCAGATTATAACCCCGGTTCATCACCATCGGGCAATATGCAATTGATCATGTCTATGGGAAGTATTCTGTATCGCATGCTACCCGAAGAAGTGATCAATGCGGTTACCAAAAACACCGCCTATGCCATGGGTATTGACAAAGAACTGGGCTCGATAATGAAAGGCAAAAAAGCCAACCTCGTAATCACCAAACCCATCCCCGGCATCGAATACCTGCCTTATGCCTATGGCGAGAATAAGGTGGAAACAACGATATTAAATGGAGTAGCTGTTAACTAATGATTAATGGTTAATGATTAATAGCCTAAAATCTTGATACTAATTACTTGACACATTTAACTTTTAACTTTTGACTTTTAGCTTGATCCTTTTGACTTGAAAGTTTTTGACTTAAATACGAATATATGCAGCAACTAATCGAATGCGTTCCAAACTTTAGTGAGGGATGTGATATGACCATCATCGAAAAGATAACCGATGAAATTAAAAAGATAGACGGCGTTAAACTGATTGATGTTGATCCGGGGAAGGCTACCAACCGAACTGTTGTTACCATGGTGGGTACTCCGGATGAAGTCTGTGAAGCAGCTTTTCAGGCTGTCAAGAAGGCACAGGAACTGATTGATATGCGCCATCACAAAGGAGCCCATCCACGCTTTGGAGCCACTGATGTTTGCCCGTTGGTTCCAGTGGCTAATATCACCATGGAAGAAACGGTTCAATACGCACACAAACTTGCCGAGCGAATCGGAACAGAATTGAATATACCCATTTACTGTTACGAGTTTGCAGCCAAAGAAGAAAAGCGTAAAAATCTTGCATCGTGCCGCGAAGGTGAATACGAAGCTGTTCCTAAACGTATTGAATCGCCTGAATGGAAACCGGATTTCGGTCCTGCCGAATGGAACGAGAGTGTTGCTAAATCAGGGGTTACAGCTGTTGGAGCGCGCAATTTCCTGATTGCTTATAATGTAAACCTCAACACTACCTCTACCCGTCGTGCCAATGCCATTGCCTTTGATGTGCGTGAGCGTGGCCGTGTAAAACGCGAAGGCAACCCGGTTACCGGAAAAATTATTACAGATGAAAAAGGCAATCCGGTAATGGAACCCGGCATGTTGAAATCGGTGAAAGGAATTGGCTGGTTTATTGAAGAATATGGGGTTGCTCAAATCTCGATGAACCTCACTGACATTACTGTTACTCCTTTGCATGTAGCTTACGATGCAGTTTACGAAAGAGCCAATGCCCGTGGCGTAAGAGTTACCGGTTCTGAGATGGTGGGTGTGGTTCCTTTACAAGCCATGCTGGATGCAGGTAAATACTTCCTTCGTAAACAAGAACGCTCGACAGGTATCCCGGAAAGAGAAATCATTAAGATAGCCGTTAAATCAATGGGGCTTGATGAATTATATCCTTTCGATCCGGATAAAAAAATTATTGAGTACATTCTGAAAGATGATCAGAAGAAGCTGATTGACATGAATCTGACAGCCTTTGCTGACGAAACAGCATCTGAATCACCAGCTCCGGGCGGAGGATCCATCTCAGCATATGTAGGTTCGTTGGGAGCTGCCTTGGGCACCATGGTAGCCAACCTTTCGGCTCACAAACGTGGCTGGGACGATCGATGGGAAGAATTCAGTGATTGGGCAGAAAAAGGAATGGCTATTCAAAGTGAATTATTGCGTCTGGTTGATGAAGACACCCTTGCTTTTAACCGTATCATGGATGCTTTTGGTTTACCCAAAGGAACGGATAAAGAAAAAGCTGCCCGTAAACAAGCCATCGATGATGCCACCCGATTCGCCATTGAGATACCTTTTAAGGTAATGCAGAAATCATACGAAGCCTTTGATATGATACGCGCCATGGCTGAAACAGGTAATCCTAACTCAGTTTCCGATGCCGGTGTGGGTGCTTTATGTGTAAGAAGTGCCGTAATGGGAGCTTATCTGAATGTGAAGATCAACGCCTCTGGTCTGGATGACAAAAGCTTTGTTGAAGGTATCCTGACCGAAGGTAAGATGATTGAAGAGAAAGCCATACAAGCCGAAAAAGAGATTTTGGGAATTGTGAATCAGAAAATCGGATAACCTTCAAACACAGAGAAAATAAGTCAAATAGAATTAATGGAGCTCCCTTTTGTTGAATAACAATGGGGAGCTTTTTTTGTATCAATTATCTTGAATTATAGAGCGAAAACAATATCATACTGTGGGTTAAAACCCACGGCTTTTACAGTTAGCCTTTCAGGCTTCTCAAATATCTTCGATTTTCTCGACGTATTTTCTTGAAGACGTCTCCCGGTATAATTATGGCTAAAAGGCAAATAATAGTATTTACCTATTATCGTTTAAGCAAACCTTAAAATTCATTTTGTGTAATTTGTGTAATTCGTGGTTAAAAATCACCACATAAACTTCTACCTTCTGTCTGTTAAACTTACCAACTATTACTATTTTAGCCCTAAACACACAAAATTATGCGCGTACTTATCTTTTACACCCAATCATTCAGCTACACACCACAGGTTAAAAACCTTGAAGATGCTCCCGATCCGGGTGAAGCAAAATCATTTAAAGACTGCCTGTTGGCCTGCATTCAGATTGAAGAAGCTGATGAACAGAAGGATGTTAAGAGTCGTGAGAAAAAGCTGGTAAACCATTTAAAATGGGCGGCCCGAAAAAATAACACAAAACGTATTGTGCTTCACTCCTTTGCTCATTTGGGAGAATCAAAAGCGAGCGTTGTTTTTACCAAACAGGTATTCGATGCGGCTCAGATAAGGTTGGAAAATGCAGAACTAGAAGTGGCTCAAACACCCTTTGGTTATTTTCTTGATTTGAATATTAATGCTCCAGGTTTTTCATTGGCTCGCATATGGGCCGAACTGTAAACGATTAGCCGATTAATCAATTATTCGATTATCAATTTTTAATTGTGAAACTGTTTAAATGTACATTTGTTGAATCGTTTAATTGAATATTTACAATTAAACAACTCAACAATTCTGCAACTAAACAATTACACATTCAACAACTCCACTACAATTCCAGGATATACTTCTGCTCTCCTTCTTGCACAAATCCCATCTTTTTCAAATACTTAATATGTGATTTATTTGAAGACTCGCAAACCAGACGTCGGGTACTTCTATCAGCATGTTGTTCACGATACTTCTGCAATAAAAAGCGACCTGTTTTGTAATCACGGTATTCGGGCGTTACATAATCTAGGATAATTTCTGCCTGCCCATCTTTATCATCTCCAACAATAAAAACACCGGCTACTTTTGCATCGCGTAAGGCTAACAGTACCTGACTGTTTATTTTTTTAAAGTTGAGATTAAAATCCGGGAAATATCGACAAATATCTTTGAAGTGATATAGCAAATACTGACTTAAAAACTCATCATCCGCAATTGCTCTTACCACATTAAAACGCTCCTTTTTAAATAACAAAAAGCGCAGATAGTAGATATTAAATAAACCAATAAGAAGATTCATAATACCAACCGGTAAAGCTCCTATGTAAAAGCCATAAAACGAAAAGATGGATGAACCGACAAAATTATAAATCCTAAGTTTAACCAGAGAAGACAGACTCAATGAAATAAACACCAGCGTTGATGCCAAATAACCTATCCATTCTATCAATGGAAGGTTCCAGTAGATTTCGTTCATATTGTTGTTGTTGCGTTTTTAACAAAAATAGAATAAAATTCAAAACCGACCAATCGGTCTATAAAAAATAACCCGAGCAAGATACTACCCGGGCCATTCACTTAAAACCACCAATATTATTTGTTCTTATCAATTATAATCTCAGGTTGGACGTTGTCGCCTTTCTTCACAATATTGTTAACCGTATTATCTTCCATCTTTCCATAGCCTACCACAACAACTTCATTACTGGAGTTACTTTCTAAATCATGTGAAGTGCTTTCAAAATCCTTTGTTGTAATTTCAATGACTCCCTGACTATGATCTTCACCGTACTTAGCAATAGCCGCTTCACCTTTTAACACATTAATTGCCTCAATATTATCAGGAGAAATACTGTTAATATCTTTCGTATACCTCTCCCCATTCAGGTAAATTATCTGATCTGAAATGGATTGGTCTGATTTAGGTATTTCAAAACCTTTAGTCATTACAAATATGGCCCCATTATTATCGGCAGACAGAACATCTTTAAAATTTTGTCCTACCGGAATCTGCCCCAATGATTTTATCTCATGAGTTTTAAGACCTTTTAATAAACTCCAGTCTGCAATTTCTCCATTAAGAATAAATTGGGCTCCTTTTATGTTCTCCGATTCCTCAACCAATCCTTTATCGGTTAAAACTACACTATAGTTAGTTCCATCCTCATAATTAATTACAGCCCTTGATCCTGCCAGGGTTTCAACAACTTTATCTGAACTTACTTTGTCAGAATCGGTACAGGCCAGCATAGCAATAGCTGTAAGGAAGGCAATAAACACTCCTTTTAACTGTGTTTTAAATTTGTTTTGAATGGTATTATTCATCATGATTATTCGCTTTTTAATTAAACTTTGGCTGAAGTTGTTTACCAACCTCAAACTGGTACTTCCCGGCAAGTAGTTGATTAAGGAGTACTGATACTGTTTGGGTTCCTCCGTGGTTTGCATCATGGCTTTATCAACACAGAATTCATGGTTTTGAGCGATTAATTTCCGTAACCACCATGCAAAAGGATTCCACCATTGTAATATCAACATCCATTCTGCCAGGGTAATGTCAATAGAATGCCACTGACGGCAATGGGCTTGTTCGTGATTTAAAATATGGTCTCTGTTGGATTGCTCCATCACCGATTGAGGCACAAAAACAGATTGAAAGAATGAAAAAGGATTGATCTCCTCATCGTCTAAAAGATATAGATTCAAACCTCTGACTTTTAACTTTTTACTTTTGCCTTTTAACTTTACAAGATAGATATATCCCCACACCAAACGGATCATCAGAACCAAACTAACCAGTAGATAGATAGTAATAAACAGGTGCGACCACTCCCATGTAAAAGAACTTTGATTTGGAGTCGCAACCTGATTTGAAAGAGGAATTGCTAAATCAGGTAATTCAATAATAGTTCTTTCTGCAAAAAAAATAGAGCGAACGCTAGCTGGCATGGCAAGTACCGGAACTATCCAAGGCAGAATAAGCGTACTTAATAGCCAGATCCGGTTTCGGTTAAATAGTGTATCCTTCGATAAGAATAATGCAAAAACCACAACCATTAATACCACAATCAATGCAGCTTTTACCTGCCACTCTACTAAATATGCCATCTTTTTACTTTCTTCAACAAATAGTTAGGTTCCTCAATTGAGAATGAAAAATTTATTTACTCAAACTGATAATAATAACTCCATTCTTACCTTTATCTCCATATTCCGCAATAGCTGATTCATCTTTAAGAACCGATACCGATTCTATTTTATCCTTTTTAATGGCATCAAATTCTTTTTTACTTATTTCTTCCCCATTCAATACATACAGTGGATTAGAACCTGATTTTTCAGCTGCTACTTTAACTGGATTATCATCCATCTTTCCAGAACCAACTACAACCAACTCTTCCCTTTCTTTACTTTCATCACTCTTAGTTGTTACTTCAATTACACCAATCCGATGATCTTCACCATATTTGGCAACCGCATCTTCATCTCTTAATACATTCACTGAAGCAATTTGACTTGGTGCAATGGTCTTCATATCTCCATAAAACCTCTTTCCATCAAGATAGATAGCAGGCTTAGTCACATCTACCTGTTCATCTTTCTTTTGCAAAACAAATTTCACTTTCAATTCCAGGGTTTTACCTAAAAGATTAACATCTTCAACAGTAGGTAATTTGGTCATTACTCTTTTGACTTCATTCTCCAAACCAGTTAACGAAACAGAAGAATCATATCCTGAAGCACCATCCTCAGGAGCATATGCAACTACCACTACCTCACCTGGATTGACCACATCACTACCTTTTGCTTCACCTATTTCAGGTTTACCAGCCTTTCCGCTTTTATTGATGGGTACATTAACCGTTACATCTCCGGTAAAATTATTATTACGAGCTTCAATCGGATACTTAAGGTTTTGTGCCACAAACTTTCTTAAATCATCGCTAGTTTTAATATTTTCAACGACCTCTTTTTTCTTTGTTTGTTTTTCCGTTTTATCAGGATTAGTAAAAGCTACCAACGCTGTAAATGTCATTATCATAACCAGAAGACTCTTCATTTTTGAAATCAGTTTTCTGTCTGTTTTATTATTCATCATGATTATTCGCTTTTTAATTAAACTTTGGCTGAAATTGTTAACCAACTTCAGACTTTTGCTACCGGGCAGGTAATTCATAAGCGAATATTGATACTGTTTGGGTTCTTCCGAAATTTGCATCATGGCTTTGTCAACACAGAATTCATGGTTTTGAGCGATTAATTTCCGTAACCACCATGCAAAAGGATTCCACCATTGCAATATCAACATCCATTCTGCCAGGGTAATGTCAACAGAATGCCATTGGCGGCAATGGGCTCGTTCGTGATTTAAAATATGGTCTCGATCTGCCTGTTCCAATACTGATTGTGGAACAAACACCGATTGAAAGAACGAGAAAGGATTAATATCATTATCCTCTAACAGATATAAATCAAACCCTTTTGTTTTTAACTTTTTACTTTTGCCTTTTAACTTAAAAAGATAGGTATATCCCCACAACAAACGAACCACAAACACCATACTAATCAGCAAATAAAAGGCCAGTAGTATATTGGACCAATTTATCACAGATGCAGTTTGTTCAGTTATGTTTGTTTGGGTTGTTACAGGTATTGATAAAGTTGTGAGATCAAGTTCTGCTTCGGGTGCAAACAGTATTGATTTAACACTAACAGGCATAGCTATAAAAGGAATAATCCACGGTACAAACAATGTACTTAAGAGCCATACTCTGTTACGGTTAAACATTGCATCTTTTGACAAAAAAAGTGCAAAAACAATAACCATTAATGCCACCATTATAGCAGCTTTAATCTGCCACTCTATCAAATATGCCATCACTTTTCTTTTTTCTCAATTAATTCAATCAGTTCTTTTAAATCATCTACGTTAAGTTTTTCTTCATTTACAAAAAAGGAAACCACATTTTTATAAGATGATTCAAAATAATCGGATACCATATTTTTGATATACAGCTTGCGATAATCTTCTTTGCTTATCGCAGGAAAATACTCGTGAGAATTGCCGTAGGCATTATGAGAAACAAAACCCTTTTCTTCCAATCCTCTTATTATTGTACTAAACGTATTATAATGAGGCTTGGGTTCAGGGTGCTTTGGCAACAGATCTTTTACAAAACCCTTACCTGCTTCCCATAAAATCTTCATTACATCTTCTTCACGTTTTGTTAATCGTTTCGCTGTCATTTTTAGTTATTTTTTACCCATGAATTCTATTGACAAAACAAATGTAACTATTTAATTCGTTTATGCAACTAATTATTTAGTTTATTCAACTATTTTTTTCGTTAATATCGGTTTTACCCTATTTTCTGCCAGTTACAGACTCCCGCTAGTTATCTAAAAGATTCTATCATTTGTTTCACAACTTCACGATAAGGAGTGATTTTAAAATTGGGGAATTGTTTTTTAAATTTTTCAAAAGACATAATATAGTCATATTCGAACTGATAAATCATCTCATCAAACTCTTTTACGACTGGTACAAAGGCAGCCACAATCTTTTTTAATAACTTCGGCATATAAGATACTTTATAGGAAGTTTCTAAAACATCGTTAAAAATTGCCATCATTTCATCGACTGAAACAGGTTCACCAACGGGCAAATGCCAAACCGCATTATAAGTTTCAGGTTCCAACCCTAACTCAACCAAGGCTCTACCTAAATCAATTGTATTGGCATAAGTATGTTTGGGTCCACGAGGTAATAAAGACTGCGGAGCTTTATTTTTAATAATTCTTTCCAGGAAAGAAAAATAAAAAACACTGTTATTTGCATTGGGCCCAATAAAATCAGCCGCGCGGGCAATTACCCCTTGCAACTTTCCTTGTATAAAAGCAGCTTTTAATTTATCATCTATCATTTTCCTGACTATACCTTTTTGCGTTGAAGGATTTTCGGTATATCCTTCATCAAACTTCTGCTGTAAAGGAGCAGGACCATACATATATACATTATCGAGAAAAATCAATGTCGCCCCATGTTTACTGCAGGCCTCAATTACATTATCCATCAGCACAGGCCAATCGCGCTGCCATACTTCGGTTTTATACTCCAGTCCCACACATAAATACACAACAGCTGATCCAGCCACAACCCTATCTACCTCTTCTGCTTTTAGCAAATCAGCGCTCATCAATTCGACTCCTTTAAAGTTCATTGATCGGGAAACAGCACGTGCAGGTAATTCTTTTTCTAATAATACTTGTAAAACCGATTGTCCTACTCCACCGGAGGCACCTAAAACTGTGTGTAATGAATTATTCATAATATGAGGTTAAAAGAACTAGTTACATTTTGCAAGATCTGAAATTAATAAAAACAAATTTTACCATTTGACAATTTTTTATAAATCAACTTCACCCAAAGCACAACTCTTTATACTCAATATTTTATTGATAATATTTACTTTACACTTCTTTCGTTAATCCATTAAATCATTTAATTAATGCAATAACTAAGCTTATTAATAAAATAGCAGAATGACCGTTGTAGAATATTATACTGAATTACTTAAAAACTATATTTTTGTGCTTTATGAAGATAAAAGCTAGACACTCATATATAGCATTCCTTTTCCTTTTGTTTCCTTTTTGGTTATTGGCGCAGAACACGGAGGTAAAGACATCAAGCAAACCACAAAACGGAGAAGGGCTGTATTCTTTTATGATAAGAAACAATCTGTCGCCACAGGAAGACTTAGAAGAGTTTTTACAATTAAATAAAGGTAAATTCGGTTCTAATAACAGCCTATTGCTACACGAATCATATGTAATTCCGGTAAAGCAAACAGATTTATTTGAGCCACTCTTTGGAAAAGATCGAGAGAAATTTCCGGTTGAATCAGACGAAATGAAGGGAGCTGTTTTTTATCTGATCTCAGGTCATGGCGGTCCTGATCCCGGCGCTATAGGCCAATACGGTTCTTACGAACTGCACGAGGATGAATATGCATACGACATTACCCTTCGTCTGGCAAAAAAACTGATCGAGAATGGTGCTAAAGTACACATCCTTATACAGGATCCGGATGATGGTATACGAGATGAGCAAATATTGAAGTACGACAACCACGAGACATGCATGGGTCAAACCATTCCTTTAAATCAAATGGATAGGCTTATTCAGCGATCGAAAAAAGTAAATGAGCTTTATAAGAACGACACAGAAAAATACCGAAGAGCTTTAATACTTCATGTCGACAGCCGAAGTAAACGTAAACAAATTGATGTCTTCTTTTATCATTACAAAAAAAGCAAAAACGGTGAACAGCTGGCCATTACCTTACGTGATATCTTTAATGAAAAATATGGTGAACATCAGCCATCCAGAGGATTTGAAGGAACCGTAAGCGATCGTAATCTATATGTATTGCGCAATACAACTCCTGTTTCGGTATTTATCGAATTAGGTAACATCCAAAATTACCGCGATCAACTTCGATTTGTTATAGCAGACAATCGTCAGGCTTTGGCAAATTGGTTGTATCTTGGTCTGAAGAAAGACTTCGAGAGAAGCAAATAATTAAGAACTTAAAATAAAACCATTCTGATATGAAACCAACATTACTGATTCTTGCTGCCGGCATGGGAAGCCGATACGGAGGTCTGAAACAAATGGACGAATTGGGACCTCACGGAGAATCAATCATTGATTATTCGGTTTACGATGCAATCCAATCAGGATTCGACAAAGTTGTTTTTGTGATTCGCGAAGACTTTGCCGATGTTTTTAAAGCACGTTTCGAGCCTCGCCTGGCAGGTAAAATCAAAACAGAATATGTATACCAGGATCTGAAAAACTTACCTGAAGGATTTTCGGTACCCGAAGGGCGTGAAAAACCCTGGGGAACTGGCCATGCAATATTAATGGCAAAAGAAGTTATCAACGAACCATTTGCTATTATCAACGCCGATGATTTTTATGGTCGTGAAGCTTACAAGCAGGTTTTCGATTTTGTAGCTGATAGCAAAGATGAAAACGAATATGCCATGGTCGGATACAAACTAAACAACACTTTATCAGAACACGGAACCGTTTCGCGAGGAGTATGCGAAACCAATGCCGATGGCAACCTGGTAAATATTGTGGAGCGAACAAAAATTGGTTACGAAGGCGAAAAGATTTTCTTTTACGAAGAAGATTCTAAAACCGAGTTAACCGGAACCGAAGCTGTTTCGATGAATTTTTGGGCATTCAAACCAAATTATTTTGAAAAGCTGGAAAGCGCCTTTCTTGATTTCTTAAAAGAAAAAGGACAGGAAATGAAATCTGAATTCTATTTCAATGCTGTGGTTGATCAGTTGATTAAAAAAGGGGAAGCTTCAACCAAAGTAATCAGAACTGATTCGAAGTGGTTTGGCGTTACATACAAAGAAGACAAACCAATGGTTCAACAAAAAATTGACGAATTGATTTCTTCAGGCATTTACCCAGAAAAACTGTGGTAACAAATAAACTTTCACAATATCAAAGGCGACCAATGGTCGCTTTTTTTTATGCTTTATCCTAAACATTTCCCAATCAATCTTCTCCTTCTAAAAACTAAATATTCACGGTCAATTGTATTTCAGCATTTACTTATAAGTGCTTGTATTAATTATCAAAAAAATTTACTTTTACTAAGTGACTATTTGCATTTCCCACAATTAATTATTCAAAAAGCGACTTCAACCTGCTTTTTGTTATCAGCGTACATCTAAACTATTACTTAATGAAAGCTACTATTAATCGTCGGGATTTTATCAGGGCCGGAGCTATTACCGCAGTTGGAACAGCCATCTTGCCAAATTTACTATCGGGCTGCACAAATGGCCCGTCAGCAACAGGAAACAACATGACACTACACGACTATCTTGAACATTTTGGAGTTAATCAGCAAATGATTCAGGAAATAATCAGAGAAGGATTATCAAAAGGAGGAGATTATTGCGATGTATATTTTCAACATACAATAGGCAATTACATTGGATTGGAAGATAAAGCAGTTAACAGAGCCTATTCAGACATTAGCCTGGGCGTTGGTATTAGAGTTTTAAAAGGTGATCAGACAGGATATTCATTCAGCGAAGAAATAAGTATGGATGCGATGAAATCGGCTGCTCGTACGGCTGCCAATATCGCTAATACTTCATCAATGATTGAACCAATAGCTTTTGAAAATCACAAACTGCCCAATTACTATGTTATTAAAACTCCGTGGGAAGAAGTTTCGATCAATGAAAAAATTCCTTATCTGCAACAGATAAATGATAAGGTCTTCGCCATGGATAACCGCATCATCAAATCAAATGTGTGGTTTATGGATGAAACATCCTATGTTCTTTTCGCCAATTCCGAAGGAAGAATGACATTTGATTACCAGCCCATGGGTCAAATTTCGGTAAGTTGTACTGCCGAGCAAAATGGACAAAAGGAGCAAAACAGTTTTAATCTTTCAGGTCGTCGTGGAATTGAATTCTTCACACCTGACAATATAGATTTATTAGCCTCAGAAGCTGTCAAAAGAACTACCGATTTGTTTGCAGCAGTTAAGCCTAAAGCAGGCGAACTTCCAGTAGTTTTGGCAGCAGGTAGTTCGGGCATATTATTGCACGAAGCCATTGGACATGGCATGGAAGCCGATTTCAACCGCAAAGAAGTTTCAATCTTCAGCGACAAAATAGGCAAAAAGGTAGCCAATGAATTTGTTACCATTGTTGATGATGGTACTAACCCCAACATCAGAGGATCCATTAATGTAGATGATGAAGGCAACGATACAGAAAAAACCTATTTGGTATCTAACGGAATCATGACTTCATACCTGCACGACCGTATCAGTTCCAAACATTATGGCGTAAAAACAACCGGAAGCGGCCGCCGCGAATCCTTCCGTCATATGCCTATGCCTCGAATGAGAAACACTTATATGGAGAATGGACCTCATAAAAAAGAGGAGATTATTGAATCCGTTAAATACGGAATCTACGCCGAAACATTTACCAACGGACAGGTAATGATTGGCGCCGGTGACTTTACTTTCTATGTAAAATCAGGCTATCTCATTGAAGATGGAAAATTAACTCAACCAATCAAGGACATTAATATAATTGGCAACGGACCTAAAGTACTTGCTGACATTGAAATGGTGGCAGATGATTTTAAAATGGCCGAAGGAGGTTGGACATGTGGTAAAAACGGACAAGGAGTACCTGTTTCGATGGGTTTACCTACCGTTAAAGTCTCAAAAATTACTGTAGGCGGTGTTAATGCCTGATCATGTCTAACTCAAAACAAACCACAATGAACACAAAAGAACGTAAAGATCTGGCCATCTGGGCCGTTGACTATGCAAAAAAACAAGGAGCATCAGAAGTCGCAGCTTCAGTATATAACTCACGATCTGTAGAAATTGAAGTCCGTGAACAAAAGATTGAAAAGATTAAAGAATCAACCACCAACGGTTTATCGCTTAACATTTATCGCGATCACAAATACTCTGGTCATTCAACCAACAACTTAAACAAGAGCGATCTGCAAAAATTCATAAAAGAAGCTGTTGAAGCAACCAAATATTTAAGTGCCGATGAATTCCGCGAACTACCCGATCCATCTCTATATCCTGAAAATCTGGAGAAAGACCTAAAAATTGAAGATCGGCAATATTTGTCAGTTTCACCCGAACAAAAAGTAAACATTGCCAAAGAAATAGAAAACATCGCCCGTGCCCAGAGTGAAAAGATCATATCTGCTACTGGAGGATACAGCGATGATTATTCTGAAAGTGTAAAAGTACACAGCAATGGATTTATAGGAGAAAGAATTTCCACTTCTTTCTGGGCCGGTGGAGAAGTTACAGTTAAAGATGATGATGCCAGACCAGAAGGCTATCACTGGGGTGGAAGTCGATTTTACAATTCAATGCCAACACCACAAGAACTGGGCAATAAAGCTGCTCAGAATGCGCTGCGTAAAATGGGGCAAACCAAAATTGCTTCAGACAAATACGACATGATAATTGAAAACAGAGCCGTACCAAGGTTACTATACATGTTTTTCGGTCCGATGCAGGCACGTGCTTTACAACAAAAAAGCTCTTATCTCGAAGGCATGATTGGTAAATCAATTGCATCATCCAAACTTACCCTTATTGATGATCCGTTTATAGAAGGTGGTTTTGCTTCGCGCTTGTACGATGGAGACGGCATTGCTTCACAACCCAGAACAATGATTAAAAATGGAGTATTAAATCAATATTACATCGACAATTATTACGGAAAAAAACTAAACATGACACCCAATGGTGGGCAACCTTCAAATATTCGCTTCGAACTGGGTGAAAGAAACTTCGATAAAATTGCAAATGACATAAAAAAAGGTATTTTTGTTACCTCTTTCAATGGAGGCAACTCAAATCCAACAACCGGCGATTTCTCATTTGGCGTTTCGGGCTTTTTGATCGAAAACGGTAAATTAGTTCAACCAGTTAATGAAATGAATATATCAGGCAACGCCAAGGATTTTTGGCAAAAGCTTTCAGAATTAGGCAACGACCCTTATCCTTATTCCAGCATATTAAGTCCTACAATGGTATTTAACGACATTGATTTTAGCGGACTTTAATAATTAAGAATCCAATTATAACGGGGAACATCAGCACTTCCCCGTTCTTTTAGGATCTTTTTAGGATTTTTCTATCCGTTTTTCTTTTTTGATTTATATTTTTGCGCAAAAATTACAATCATGGATCCAAACAGCAAGAACAAAGGATTATACAATAAACTTGGTCCCGAAGAATTAAAAAAGCGATTAGCCGAAGAAACCTTTAAACGAACAACTGTTTCGTTTTATAAATACATACTTATTAACGACACCTGGTCCTTGCGCAATCTTCTATACGAAAAATGGAATCAATTGAATTGTTTGGGAAGAATATATATTGCATCTGAAGGAATCAATGCACAAATGAGTGTACCCGATCATAAATGGGAAGATTTTGAGAAACATTTGCGTTCCATCAGTTTATTTGAAGATATTCCTTTTAAAATAGCAGTTGAAGATGATGGTAAATCATTTCTAAAACTTCAGGTTAAGGTGCGTAAGCAAATTGTGGCTGATGGATTGCAGGCACATGAATATGATGTAACCAATGTTGGCCAGCATTTGTCGGCCAAAGAATGGAATCAGGCCCTGGAAGAAGGTGCTACCGTTGTTGATATGCGTAACCATTACGAGAGTGAGATCGGGCATTTCAAAGGAGCAATCCTACCCGATGCCGAAACTTTCAAAGACGAACTTCCCGAAGTACTTGAGAAACTTAAAGGGAAAGAAAATGAAAAGATCCTGTTATACTGTACGGGCGGCGTACGTTGCGAAAAAACCAGCGCCTACCTTAAACACCATGGTTTCAGCGATGTTAATCAACTTTTAGGCGGTATCATTGATTACTCTCGACAAATCAAATCGCAAGGATTAGAGAATACATACAATGGTAAAAACTTCGTATTCGACAATCGTCTGGGAGAACGTATTTCGGATGATGTGATCAGCAACTGTCATCAGTGTGGAAAGCCATGCGACACGCATACAAACTGCGCTAATAAAAAATGTAATCTGTTATTTATACAATGCGACGATTGTAAAGAAAAATACAATGCCTGCTGTGGAGATGATTGTAAGACCTATTTTTTGGCAACGCCAGATCAGAAACTGGAATTGGAAGAACGTTTAATTTTTAAAAAAGGCAAACGCTTTCATAAAGCCTAATTACCTATAATATAATGCAATCTATTAAGAAATCACCCTCCCCTTTCTTAATAGATTGCAACTTTAAAAATCTACTTCCCCCATCATTCTTACGCTAATTACCTAAAAAACCTATAAATGACAATCTTTTAAAAGGTTGTTTAATTGGTTTTATTTATCTTTGCGTGATTTTTCTTTAAAAACGAAAAAAGAATGATAAAAATTACCTTTCCAGACCAAAGTGTCCGAGAGTATGAAGCCGGTGTAACAGGCCTTGATATTGCGCAAAGTATTAGTCCACGTTTGGCTAAAGAAGTATTATCGATAACGGTAAATGATACCCTTATGGATTTAACGCGCCCTATCACCACCGACGCAACGGTTAAATTACATAAATGGGAAGACGAGGAAGGTAAGCATGCATTCTGGCATTCTTCAGCTCACTTAATGGCCGAGGCTATTGAGGCCTTGTACCCAGGCACCAAATTTGGTATTGGTCCAACTATCGAAAATGGTTTTTATTACGATATCGATACTGGTGATGATGTAGTGATTAAAGATGCTGATTTGCCAAAAATTGAAAAAAAGTTCAAAGAACTGGCAAGCCAAAAATTAGATTATGTCAGAAGTGAAGTATCTAAAGCCGATGCCTTGGATTATTTCACGCAAAAAGATGATAAATACAAACTGGAATTAATCAGTGAACTGGAAGACGGAACAATTTCGTTTTACAAACAAGGTAATTTCACTGATTTATGTCGTGGACCACACTTACCATCAACAGCACCAATCAAAGCTGTTAAATTATTAAATGTTGCGGGTGCTTACTGGAGAGGTGATGAAAAACGCAAACAGTTAACCCGTATTTACGGTATCACATTCCCAAAAGCTAAGATGCTTGAGGACTATCTAGTATTATTAGAAGAAGCTCAAAAACGTGATCACCGTAAAATTGGTAAAGAACTGGAGTTATTTGCCTTCTCTGCAAAAGTAGGACAAGGACTACCGTTATGGTTACCTAAAGGAGCAAGACTTCGTGAGCGTTTAGAAAACTTTTTAAAGAAAGTACAGGTTCAGTATGGTTATGAGCCGGTAATAACACCTCATATTGGTAATAAAGAATTATATGTGACTTCTGGTCACTATGCAAAATATGGTAAAGATTCATTCCAGCCTATCAGCACGCCAGCCGAAGGAGAAGAGTTTTTACTTAAACCAATGAACTGTCCTCACCACTGTGAGATTTACAAAACGAAACCTCGTTCATACAAAGATCTACCAATTCGTTTTGCTGAATTTGGAACTGTTTATCGTTATGAACAAAGTGGTGAATTACATGGTTTAACCAGAGTACGTGGATTTACTCAGGATGATGCACACTTATTCTGCCGTCCTGACCAGATCAAAGACGAATTTAAAAAAGTAATCGACATCATTTTATACATCTTTAAAGCACTTGATTTTAAAGAGTATATCACCCAGGTTTCTTTACGTGATCCAGAAGATCATTCGAAATACATCGGTAGCGAAGACAACTGGAATAAAGCTGAACAAGCAATTATTGAAGCTTGTGAAGAACGTGGAATGCAAACCATTGTAGAATATGGAGAAGCAGCCTTCTACGGTCCTAAGCTTGACTTCATGGTGAAAGATGCCTTAGGCCGCAAGTGGCAATTAGGTACAATACAGGTAGATTACAACCTGCCTGAGCGCTTTGAACTGGAATACATTGGAAGTGATAACCAAAAGCATCGTCCGGTAATGATTCACAGGGCACCTTTCGGAAGTATGGAACGTTTTGTTGCGGTACTTATTGAGCACACGGCTGGTAAATTTCCTCTATGGTTAACCCCTGAACAGGTGGTAATTTGCCCCATAAGTGAAAAGCACAATGAATACGCAAAAAAAGTTTTTAATTTCCTAAATAATTCCGATATTCGTGCCGTTCTTGACGACCGTAACGAAAAAATAGGTAAGAAGATCAGGGACAATGAGTTAAAGCGCATTCCATACCTTCTGATTGTAGGAGAAAAAGAGGCCGAAGAACAAAAAGTTGCCGTTCGGAAGCAGGGTGAGGGTGATAAAGGAGTGATGAAACTCGATGAATTTGTAAGTTTTATTAATCAGGAAGTACAAGATATGCTTTCTGCGATTGACAATAATATTAACTAAAGAAGGAGGGTTTAACAATAGCTAGACCGAACAGAAGGCAGGACCGTCAAGTAAAAGAAGAGCCTGCACACAGAATTAACAGGTACATAAGAGTACCACAGGTAAGATTAGTTGGTGATAACATTGACAATCCGGGTGTTTTTCCTACATCAGAAGCACTTAAAATGGCTGACGAATTGGATCTGGATTTGGTAGAGATTTCTCCAAAGGCTGATCCTCCGGTATGTAAGATAACTGATTACCAAAAGTTTCTTTATCAGCAGAAAAAGAAACAAAAAGAAATGAAAGCCAAAGCCGTTAAGGTGGTAGTTAAGGAAATTCGTTTCGGACCAAACACCGACG
This sequence comes from Carboxylicivirga caseinilyticus, assembly GCA_025499705.1. Lineage (GTDB taxonomy): Bacteria > Bacteroidota > Bacteroidia > Bacteroidales > Marinilabiliaceae > Carboxylicivirga > Carboxylicivirga caseinilyticus. Next base: position 8,941 of record JAFMVE010000010.1, on the reverse strand, counting down.
ATCATGATTATCAGTTTAAATTAAGGCATGCTGAGAAATTTCTACAGGAAGGTGCAAAAGTAAAAGCATACGTTTTCTTTAAAGGACGTTCAATCCTTTTTAAAGAGCAAGGTGAGATTCTTTTGTTACGCTTTGCACAAGATTTGGAAGAAATCGGTAAAGTGGAGCAATTACCTAAGTTAGAAGGTAAACGTATGATCATGTTTATCGCACCAAAAGCGCCTAAGAAAAAATAGCTTATATTTTAACTTAATATATAGAGTAATGCCAAAAATGAAAACTAACTCCGGTGCGAAGAAACGTTTCACCATCACCGGTAGTGGAAAAATTAAGAGAAAGCACGCTTTCAAAAGTCACATCTTAACTAAGAAGTCGACTAAGCGTAAGAGAAATTTGACCTATGCTGGCACTGTTGACAAAGCTGATGAAACAAACATCAAGCTATTGTTGAACATGAAGTAAGAACAAATTTCGAGAAGAGAGAAAAATTTAATTTTAACTGAGTGAATTAGCCGAAAGATCCCGACAGAGACTGGGACGCTAACCATTCGAAAATGATTTAAAAATGCCAAGATCAGTAAATCATGCGGCTTCAAGAGAAAGACGCAGAAAGCTTTTAAAGCAAACCAAAGGATACTTTGGTCGTAGAAAAAATGTTTGGACGGTAGCTAAGAATGCGTACGAAAAAGGTATGCAGTATGCTTATCGTGACAGAAAGAAGAAAAAGAGCAACTTCCGCGCATTGTGGATTCAGCGTATCAATGCTGCTGCTCGTATCGAAGGTGTATCTTACAGTAAGTTGATGGGTGCTTTACACGCACAAAACATTGAAATCAACCGTAAGGTTCTTGCCGATTTAGCAGTGAATCATCCTGAAGCTTTCAAAGCTGTTGTTAAAAAAGCAATGAGCGCAGCTTAATTAGCTTTTCAAAATATTATTAAAGGAGGTCAATTAGACCTCCTTTTTTTATTCCCCCCTCACCTAAAGCAACTAAAACAAAACTTAAGCTTTAATAACCTTTATAACTTACGTGCTTTTTTTATCTTTGCTCAGATTGGAAAAGAATTAATTAAAAATGAAGATAGCATTAATAGGATACGGCAAGATGGGCAAAGAGATTGAGAAAATTGCCCTGGAGAGAGGTCATGAAATAGTAAGCAGAATTGATGTTAGCAGCAGCGATTCTTTCGATGACGAATCTTTTAAATCAGCCGAAGTTGCCATTGAATTTACCCGCCCGGAAGCAGCATTCAATAATTACCAAAAATGTTTTGAAAACAATGTTCCGGTTGTGTCAGGAACAACAGGTTGGCTTGATAAATATCCAATAGTTGAAAAAGCTTGTAAAGAAGATGGTAAAACCTTCTTTTATGCATCAAACTTCAGCCTTGGTGTAAATATCTTTTTTGAGATCAATAAACAATTGGCCAAACTGATGAATAAGGTGAAAGAATATGATGTCTCGATGGAAGAAGTGCATCATACTCAAAAACTTGATGAACCCAGTGGTACAGCTATTACTTTGGCCGAAGGAATCATTGAAAATCTTGAACGCAAAAACAGCTGGACGCTAGAGGAACCTAAACAAGATGAAATTAACATCAAAGCCATCCGTGAAGGGCAGGTTCCCGGAATTCACACTATTAAATACGAATCTCCTGTTGATGAAATTATTATTCATCATAGTGCCAAATCACGTCAGGGCTTTGCATTGGGGGCAGTTTTAGCTGCTGAGTTTACCAAAGGCAAAAAAGGATTACTAAGTATGAAAGACCTACTTAACTTTTAATAAAATCAGAGATAATGCGTAACAAACCGTATTTTAAATGGATAAAGCTGGCAATAGCAAGCATTATCTTTATCCTTTGGGTTGTTTGGATTGGAAACTATTGGTTTCTATTGGGCTACCCTCTAGTATTTGATAATTATATCACTAAAAAAATCCCCTGGGGTTTCTGGAAAAAAAGAAAAGATGGCAAGAAGCCAAGTGCAATTGTCGAATGGATTGATGCCATTGTATTTGCCTTAGTAGCTGTTTATATTATCAATATTTTCTTATTTCAAAACTATAAAATCCCTACAAGCTCCTTAGAGAAATCACTGCTGGTAGGAGACTTTTTATTTGTTAGTAAAGCCAGTTACGGACCAAGAATGCCCAATACTCCTATTGCATTTCCTCTGGTACAAAATACTTTTTCATCGAATACAAATATCAAATCGTATCTCGACTGGCCTCATTGGGATTACAAACGTCTGAAAGGAATTACCAATATCAAGCATAACGATATTGTTGTTTTTAACTTCCCGGCAGGTGATACTGTTCCGTTCAAAGCCAACAACCCCGATTTCTATAATCTGTCGATGATAAAAGGCATACAGGAGGCACAAATAAATTCTAACCTTATGCCAACTGCTCCTTTCAGTTCTGATTACGAACGTAACCATTATTTTATGAATATTGGTCGCAGGATAATATATAGTGATCCTCAAAAATATGGAGAAGTATTGGCCCGTCCGGTTGATAAACGCGATAATTACGTTAAAAGATGTATCGCCTTACCGGGAGATGTTTTTGAAGTAAGACATAATCAGGTTTATATCAATGGAGAAGCTGTTGAAAATCCTGAAGGCTTGCAACACAATTACCTTATTAAAACTGATGGAACTACCCTTAATGATCGTTTTTACGAACGCATGGGGGTTTCTGTTGCTGACCGTGGAGGAATGTATGGAAATGATTTCTATGTACCTTTAACAAAAGATAAGGCTGAATTAGTGAAAGACATGCCTTTTGTTCAATCCATTACGATGGATGAAGACATTCCGAACAATTCTGGTTTGCAGGTTTTTCCTTACAGTTCGGATTACAACTGGAGTCGTGATAATTTTGGCCCGTTAACGATGCCTAAAAAAGGAGAAACAGTTGAAATTAATATCAAAAATCTACCAATCTATGAAAGAGTAATAACTGCTTATGAAGGCAATAAACTCAGAGTTAAAGATGGTCAGATATTTATTAATGATGAATTGGCAACATCTTACACCTTTAAGATGGATTATTACTTTATGTTGGGTGATAACCGACATAATTCAGCCGATTCAAGATCATGGGGTTTTGTGCCCGAAGATCACATTGTAGGTAAACCAATTTTGGTTTGGCTTTCTCTTGATAAGGATAAAAGTTTCCCTTCAAACATCCGCTGGGAACGAATATTTAAGTTAGTACACAAAGACTAAATATTATGCAGCAAGGTTCCTCCTTGCTGCTTCTTTTTCTACCTCCAGACAAAGAACAGAATGACTAAAAAAGAAATAACCCGCTACACGTTAACCATTATCTTTCTTTTAATATGCATATGGTCACAGAGCTGGATATTGATACTTCTTTTACTCGGTCATTTTATTATATTATGGCATCAACCCACAAGAAAAAAGCTTTATCAATTCTGGAATAGAAAAGGAGCTCGAAAAAAAAATCTGATTGGATGGTTTCTTGCATCGTTCTATGCAATCATTATTTTGCTTTTCATCAACAACTACCTTTTTGGTATCTACACCCTCCAATCTTCTTCAATGGAGCCAACTTACCATACAGGTAATATATTCATAATGAATAAGATTGAGATTGGAACAGGTAAATCAATTGACGACGTTGACTCCTATCATCGATTAATTGGATTAGATGACCTTGATTATGGTGAGGTGATTGTTTTTTATTTTCCTGAAGCCGATACTGTATTTAATGATGCACCAAAGGAAAACTATCACTTTAAAAAGAGAGAGGCTAAAATCAGTGGTAAGCCAAACAATATGGCGAATAAGCCGATTGCCTTCACTCCGGTGCACGAGAGACCAAGATTCATTAAACGCATTGTAGCTTTACCAGGTGATACCTTACAGATAAAAGATGGTAAAAACTTCATCAATGGTGAAAAATATAAATACAATCCAATATTTATTAATAAATATTCTTTAGCAGCCAATACCCCTAAAAACATTCGCAGTTCCATACTCAATGAAGCCAACGCAACTTATACAGAAGACAATCAACAAATAATTGAGATACAAAGCAAAACTGTTACACAGCACAACTGGACTGATTACCTCGAAAGTGTTGAAAGGCCCCTTAACCTTGCGGATCCTTATATTTTTCCATTCAGCACATCATCGTTATGGAATGCTTCATACTGGGGGCCGGCTGTTATTCCTGCCAAAGACTCAACCATTGAGCTAAATGAAACCAATCTGCCTCTATATTGGCGCATCATTGAAGCTTATGAAGGAAATAAGGTAGAATTGAAAAACGGCAAAATATATCTGAACGATAAAGAATGTAAGAAATATACATTTAAGATGAATTATTATTGGGTAGCCGGCGACAATCGTCCACATTCATTCGACAGCCGCTATTGGGGTTTTGTACCCGAAAACCATATTATTGGAGTAATCAATAAATTACCCTTTACAAAATAAAAAGCATTTGCTTACATTAGATGGTAAATTGTTAATCGAAAAGCCTCAATAATGAAAAAGACATTTTGGATTGCCACAGTATTTGCAATCATTCTGGTTATTTTCTCTGTTCAAAACGCAAAAGAAGTTACTGTTAAATTCTTTTTTGAAGATGTTTCCATATCACTTGCTGTATTGTTAATCTCAGTTTTTATCTTTGGTGCCATTACCGGTGCATCGTATTTCTTCATCTGGAAAAGGAAAGAACGTAAGAAAGACAAATTAACGACAGAAGCGGAACAACAAACCATCAATGAAACAACCGAATAAAATAATACCTCTCACCTATCTGGGTCCAATACAACTTTTTGCACATCTTCAGGATGGTGATCATATTATTGTGGAACAGCTTTGTTCGTACGAACGCAAATCGTACAGAAACAGGTGTAATATTGTTGCTGCTAATGGCCCTCTCTCATTATCAGTGCCGGTCATCAATCAAAAAAATGTAAAGATTAAAACCAGAGACGCATTGATCAGTTATGATACCGACTGGCAAAAACAACATTGGAGGTCTATTTCATCGGCTTATAACTCCTCTCCTTTTTTTGAATATTATGCTGATGATTTTCAACCGTTTTATGAGCAGAAATTCGACTCTTTAGTGGATTATAACATGAAATTATTCCATACCATCCTTAGTGCATTGGACTTAAATATAACCATTACGCAAAGTTCGGAATATATTCAAAAAACGGACAACATTCAGGATCTACGTTTCTTAATAAGCCCAAAACACAAACCGGAGTACGATAAAGATTTTAAAATTATCAATTACTGGCAGGTTTTTGCTCAGAAACATGGATTTATAGCCAACATGAGCATTCTCGATCTAATTTTTAATATGGGTCCCGAAGCTTCAATTATCCTTGCCCAATCCTTAAATGTTTAGATATTCTCTGGCTTCTGAAATGATCAATTCATGATCAAAAGCCAATTCAGGTAATTTATCCAGAGTAAACCACTGTGCATCTGCAGCATCATCCTGCCCTGTACATTCCAATTCATCTGTTACAAAACCGGTATAAACTACAGAAATAGTACGATGTCTGGGATCACGGTTAACACTACCATAGGTTCTGAACTGCTCCACTTCTACATTCTCAATGCCTGTTTCTTCCTGAAGTTCGCGCAAAGCAGCCATCTTTAACTCTTCATCCATATCAACAAAACCACCAGGTAGGGCCCACTTACCTTTAAAAGGATCATTTCCTCTCTGAATTAATAAGATCTTTTGTGGTAGTTTTTCTGTTATCAACAATACATCAGTTGTTACTGCCGGACGCGGGTAATCGTAGGTATAACTCATTATTCGATAATTCTCTTTATAACACGTAATTTATGGCTGTATTTGTTTGATTCCTGATTAAAAATTCCCTGATGATCAAACTTATCAACCCTCACTCTTCCAGAAGCATGTATTATTTCCCCTCTTCCCAGACACATACCAACATGAACAATATTGCCTTCTTCATTATCAAAAAACGCCAAATCTCCGGCTTTGGCTTCTTCCACAAATGAAACCATATTTCCCAACCCTACCTGTTGCGATGCATCACGTGGGATCTGTATTCCTTTAATAGCATACACAACTTGCACAAAACCGGAACAATCGAGTCCATAAAAGTTTCGTCCACCCCATAAATAAGGTACATTTATAAACGAATGGGCCACATCAGAAATATCACCTACTGGCTTATCAACGTTATAATTACTTGAAATATAAAACTCTTTGGTTCCGATTGTAAAACTACTTCGATCGGCTGAATTCATAAAAATCAAACTTCCCCCGGAAATATAATGAGTTGATTTATCCGGTTCGGAAAAAACCTTAATAAACGGTCCCGGCACACACCATTTTGTTGATTTTTCCCAAAGCTCAACAGACTTCTCGGATAACTTCTCAACCAGTTTAGCATCAATCCAACCCTCGTACTTATCCGTATGAAGTTTAATTCGACACCATTTATCAATTCTTTCAGTAATATCAAACGATTCGCCAAACAAAACCTGACTGACCATTTCTGATTGCTCTGCAGGTTCTTTCCTTATCGGAATGTATCCAAATGTGCAAATTGACTTCTCCATTGATGGTGTGATAATAGTACTATTTATAAAAAGCCAAATTATTTAAAAAATCTAAGGTTTTAGTTACATTTGGTCATTATTATCCATTATTTCGTAAAATCAATCTTTATGCTTGAGCGCTTTCCTCATTTCAAATCGAAATATTTTCATCCAATCCTGAGGGTGTTATTTTTCTTGATTGCTATTGGATTAGTTACCTATCTGCTTCCTAAAACAGGAAAGTTTGGATACGAATATATCAGTGGATTACCATGGAAACACCAGACTTTAATTGCACCATTTGACTTTCCGATATATAAAACAAACGCCGAATTAAAACAGGAAACAGATAGTTTAATTAAGCATTACAGGCCTTACTTTTTTAAGGATACAACAAAGGAAGCTCAAGTACTTGAAAGATTCGAAAAAGATTATACCGAATTGGTATTAACTAAAAAAACTTCATACCCTAACCTTTCTAAATCATACACCAAAGACACCAGCTACTTTGGTTATATTAAGAAATCAATCAAGGAAGGCCTTAACAACATTTATAAAAAAGGAATTATTCTGCTGCCTGACCAATATATTGGGGTGGACGACAATTTTGAATTAATGCTTGTAAAAGGTGGCTATGCAGAGCCTTTTGCCTTATCAGAAATGTATTTACAAACTCAGGCCTATCAGTTTCTTTCAACAACAGCAATTCGTGCCATCATAGGTGATGCCGGTGTGATCGATCATGAGTTGACACAATTCATAACTGACTTGGAACTAAACAATTACATCCAACCCAATATTATATACGATGAGGAACGAAATCCCACAGAGATAGCCAACCTTCAGAATAACATCTCACTTACTTCCGGAAGAGTATTGGCAGGGCAAAGAATAATAGACCAGGGAGAAATAGTACAGAATTCAACTGTAAAAGTATTAGACTCTTTACGAAGAAATTACGAATCAAAACTATCCACAACATCTAATTACTATTTTATATTAGCAGGACAGTTTTTATTGGTGACTCTATTATTTGTAACCATCTCATTGTTTTTATATTTCTTCAGAAACGACGTTTATAAATCGATCAGTTCAATCGGTTTTATCCTTTTGATAACACTTATAATGACAGGATTAGCCAGTTTGGAGAAGTTATTTGAAGACTTTCCATTCTACATCATTCCATTTGCTATTCTTCCAATCATCATCCGTACTTTCTTTGATAGCCGTCTGGCCTTCTTTATGTATGTTGTTACAATTCTGATAAGTGCCTTCTTTACTGAAAATAGTTTTGAATTTGTTTTCATTCAGATTCCGGCGGGTCTGGTAGCTCTGTTCAGTTTATTCAGAATGGTGAGAAGAAGTCATATTGTGCGTGCTGCTATTTTAATTACCATAACGTACTCACTTTTTTACGTAGCTCTTTCATTATGGAGAGAGGGCAATTTCGCATCCATCAACGTTAAAATGTTTATCTATTTTGGTATCAACGGCATTATGCTTTTAATGGTTTATCCTTTGATATGGATATTTGAACGACTCTTTGGATTTTTATCAGATGTTACATTGGTTGAACTTTCCGATACCAATCACCCAATTTTACGAAAAATGGCAGAGGCTTGTCCGGGAACCTTTCAGCACAGCATTCAGGTTGGAAATCTTGCTCAGGAGGTTGCTTACAAGTTAAACGCAAACCCAGCTTTGGTAAGAGCAGGTGCAATGTATCACGATATTGGTAAAATGGCTTCTCCAATGTATTTTACCGAAAATCAGGCTGAAGGTTTAAATCCTCACTCTGAACTGACCTATGAAGAAAGTGCACGAGTGGTAGTCAATCACATTGAGAGTGGTGTAAAAATGGCCATGAAAGAAAAACTACCTAAGCAAATAATTGACTTTATTACTACTCATCAAGGAACAACTAAAACCTGGTATTTCTACAATTCGTTTGTCAATGAAAATCCGGATAAAGAAGCCGACGTAAGCATCTTTACTTATCCGGGTCCAACACCTTTCACGAAAGAAACAGCCATATTAATGATGGCCGACTCTATTGAAGCTGCTTCAAGAAGTCTGAAAAAATATAACGATGATGAGATAGACAAATTAGTTGAAAGAATTATTGACAAACAGATTGAGGAGGACCAGTTTTTAAATGCCCCAATTACGTTTGCTGAAATAACAGAAGCTAAAGAGGTATTTAAAAACAAGCTGAAAAATATTTATCACGCCCGCATCGAATATCCTAAATTGAAAAAGAAGAAATAAAAGAGGGTGTCCAAAAATTAAACATCAGAACAACGTTAGTTTCAATTTGTAATAAAATATCATTTTATGTCACCCCTAAATCCCCTGAAGGGG
>JAFMVE010000109.1 GCA_025499705.1 Carboxylicivirga caseinilyticus | reverse complement strand
TTTAAGTATCTGAAATTTAAATAATTAACACCAAAACACTTGTTTATTATGGAAGATAAAGTTACTGAAATATTCTTTTATGTGGATGAATTTTGCATTGAATGGTATAAAGCTTTGATGGGACACCAATTAGCTGAAAATACATCAAAGAATAAGCGTAATAAACCTTGTAAGATGTCAGATTCTGAGGTTATAACAATTATGATTCTATTTCATTTATCCCATTATCGAAATATTAAAAACTTCTATCTTAAACATATTCAGAAAAATATGAGATCAGAATTTCCACGAACTGTATCTTATAACCGTTTTGTTGAGTTACAACAAAAAGCATTAATGCCAATGGCTTTGTTCTTAAAAATGATGCGCCTCGGAGACTGTACAGGTATTTCTTTTGTTGATTCTACACCAATTAGAGTATGCCATAATAAACGCATATTAAATCATAAGGTATTTGATGGCATAGCCTCCAGAGGCAAGTCAACAATGGGTTATTTCTTTGGATTTAAGCTTCATATTGTAATTAATGACAAAGGCGAAATAATTGATTTTGTACTAACTACTGGCAATGTTGATGATCGTGCTCCGCTAAAGGAAGAAAGTTTTCTCAAGCGAATATTTGGAAAATTATTTGCAGACAAGGGGTATATCGGTCAAAAGTTATTCGAACAGTTATTTATCAATGGAATTCATCTTATTACTGGAATGCGTAAGAACATGAAGAACAGTTTAATGTCTATAAATGATAAGATTTTACTTCGTAAACGTTCTATTATTGAAACTATTAATGATGAACTTAAGAACATCTGTCAGATAGAACACTCAAGACATAGATCAGTAACTAATTTTCTAACAAATCTGATATCCGCTCTTTTAGCGTACTCTTTCTTACCGAAAAAACCTTCAATTAAATATGAAACAGAGCCAACTTATGGGCAATTAGCTCTGTTTTAAGAATTCTCTTATATCGAACTCAGGTT
>JAFMVE010000108.1 GCA_025499705.1 Carboxylicivirga caseinilyticus | reverse complement strand
AATCGAGTAGCCAGCCCCACTAGCAAACGCTAGCAGGGAGAAGCTCTCACACCACCGCACGTACGGTTCTCGTATACGGCGGTTCTCTACATTAAGGGGAACAGCGTGTTGTTGTAATAAAACAAATCTTTTGTCATTAGTCGAAACATATGAGATAAACTGATGTAACCGCGTTTTTGAAGGCGTTCTTTTGTTATGGTAGTGCCTAAAATCGGACTTTGAGCAATAGCCCAACCTCCCATACGAGAACGACTCCAGGCGTAAGCCATATCAGGTTTAACTCCCAGGCGAATAAGATTCTTTCTTTTGCGTTCGGGTTTCTTCCAATGATGCCAGATACAGTATCTAAGGCGATTACGAAGCCATCCATCAAGCTTTTCCAGTTTTAGTTTGATATTAGCATACTTGAAATTATTAATCCAGCCTCGCTGAATTTGCGTAATTTCCTGAATACGTTCGTCAAAGCTCATAGGAGTAGTTTTACGGGTGGCCTTTTTAAGTTTAGCCTTAAAACTTTGCCATCTATTAGAAGTAACAATCAGTTGATATTTTCCTTTGATTCCTCTTTTATAGATGGGAACAAAGCCAAAACCCAGTATTTGAAAGTTAACAGGGCGACGGATACCGCTTTTATCTCTGTTGATAGGGAGTTTTAGTTTATCCCTAAGAAATAGGTAAATGGTGTTTCCTGCTTTACGAGCATCCGATTTTGTTTTGCAATATATACTAAAATCATCGGCATATCGTACATAGTTAAGTCCTAGTCTTTCCATTTCATTATCCAGCTCATGCAGAATGATATTAGATAGTAATGGACTGATAGGACTGCCCTGTGGTACTCCAATTCGTCGTTTGTATAAGCGTCCATCTTTCACAAGTGGTGCTCGCAGCCAACGACGAATCAAACAGAGGGTTTGTTTACATTTAATCTTACGATATAAAAGTTGCAGTAATAATGTGTGATCCACTCTATCGAAGAATTCCTTCAAGTCTATTTCAACAATGTGTTGATTGTCGGAATTTATTAACGTTAGAGCTTTTCCTACTGCCTGCTGGGTGTTACGACGTGG
>JAFMVE010000107.1 GCA_025499705.1 Carboxylicivirga caseinilyticus | reverse complement strand
AATTTCTTAGCGTTTAGCATGTCGTTCGTTTTTAGTTTTCCGAAAAATAAAAACTGACATGGGGATATTTTAGGCGGAGTTTACCGGATGCTTACGAAACAAATATCACAAATTTGACATTAAAAGATACAATTATAAATAATATTGAATGTGATTTGTTTTCATTTAACATAAAAAGGGACTTATATTTTTGGTGGTACAAATATCAAAAGGATACTATGTCATTCGTAAAAATTGCTTTTGATAAAAATAAAGTTATTCCACGATATTTATATTGTAAAGAAGATATAGATGATGCTAATTATCATGTAATAAAAGTACATTTCTCGAACTTTAAGGCTACTAAATATGATGATAAAATCCTTTCGATTGAAAGTGTTCCCAAAAATTATAGCTGGGGACTTAAAAAGCATAAACTGGCCATAGAACACATTGCTCCAGAGTTCAAACTACCTCAAATTGATGGTGATTCAATTTCTTTAAATTGTTTGAAGGGTAATTATATCTTGTTGAATTTTGGTTTTATAGGCTGTGGACCATGTCATAAGTCAATCCCTATCCTCAATGAAATTCAAAATGAATATAAACCATATAATTTAAAAGTTGTAGGTGTAAATTTAAAATGTAGTAATCCTCAAAAGATAAAAGAGTATAAGGATTTAAATAACATTCAATATACTCTACTATGGTCATCCGACTTAGAAATAGAAAAGAAATATAAAATTAACTCAGCACCTACCGTATATTTAATTGATTCTGCAGACATGAAAATAATATACTCAAGTAATGGATTTAAGGAAGATCAGTTAAAAGAAAAACTTAAAGAAATATTCGGCATATAACTCATGGAAATAAAGCATGTCTTGGTTTACTTGTCCTGACGCCTTTGTCTATTGTCCTACTCCCCCTATCAGGTCAAACGACACCACGACCAGTCGCCACGACTTCATCCAGCAAACGTTACCCAAAATTAAAAATCTAATACACAGCTTAGAATAAGGAATTTTTTATCTTTGTAACATGAGTGATTCGAATAAAATATTATCTGACATAAAGAATACTGTAAAAGGAAAATTTCCTGATGCACAGATAATATTGTATGGTTCAAGAGCCAAAGGAATTGCTCGTGATGA
>JAFMVE010000106.1 GCA_025499705.1 Carboxylicivirga caseinilyticus | reverse complement strand
AGCTTCGCTACTTATCAAAATAAATTTGCATATTTATGTCTTTTTGATAGCTTACGCTATAAGTGCATCGCTACCCATGCGAGGCACACACAAGCGGTCATAAAACATTGCGCGGTTAGTGCTATATTTGAACGAAATAACATTTAATCAACGGCTTAGCGGGCTGATAAGTTTGTGCTTCGAAGTGCGCAACGCTTTTATACCGCAAACGTTGGCAGCAAGCAAAGAAAGATAGTGCAAATGGATACAGATGATTTATCAAAAGAATCCTACGAGGGAATATTAATAGAAGCCGAAAAGTTAACATATGATTTGACTTTACAATTCGGGGTATTATCCGGCGATTGTAAAAACGAGACTGATTATGTTGATAGAGCAGAAAAACTTACTAGAGAGATATTACAAGCAGAAGATTGGGAATTAGATGATTTGTTTTGGGGTAATCCTCCAGATAGAGAAAAATTGAATTTCACACTTAAAAAAATTATCGGTAATATTGAAAAGATTAAGAAAATACCGATAGAGAATAGACATTATGACTAAACAAGAGATTAAGCAAAAAGAGGAAAAACTTCTTGAAATGACTGGAACTTTTTGTACTCAAAGATTAGATGATGAATATTTTCAGCTATGTGAAAAGTTAATTAAGAAGCTTGGAAGAAAAAAGGAAGTTCCTTTTCAGAGAGGTAAATTAGAGATTTGGGCTGCAGCAGTCGTATATGCTATCGGTTCGATTAATTTTCTATTTGATAAGTCGTTTGAGCCATATATGTCAGCAGACCATATTAGTGAGTATTTCGGCACAAAAAACTCGACAGTATCAAATAAAGCTAGACAGATTAAAGACATGTTCGACATGTGGCATTTTAGTCCAGAATTTTCGACTCAGAAAATGACAGAAGATAATCCGTTTAATAATATGGTAATGGTAGATGGATTTATAGTGCCATTAGATACATTGCCTGCTGAATTACAGGAGATGGTTAAAGATGCAAGATCACGAGGAGAAGATATTGAATTTCAAACCGAGCAGAGATAATGCCAGCTGCCAATCGAGTAGCCAGCCCCACTAGCAAACGCTAGCAGGGAGAAGCTCTCACACCACCGCACGTACGGTTCTCGTATACGGCGGTTCTCTACATTA
>JAFMVE010000105.1 GCA_025499705.1 Carboxylicivirga caseinilyticus | reverse complement strand
AAATTGTTTTAAGATATATTGCGGGGTGGAGCAGTTGGTAGCTCGTTGGGCTCATAACCCAAAGGTCGTCCGTTCGAGTCGGGCCCCCGCTACTACAAAGCCTTGGAGATTTTTCTTCAAGGCTTTTTTATTGCATTAACATTTATCACTTCTCATTTTTTAGATATCTCACTGAATATCTGCACCATTGAAAACGCCAATTAAAAGTATTCTTTTCGATTAAGGATTTCGGTAACCATCATCCAAGTTCAGCCGTAGGAGAAGAAATACTTAAACTTTATATTGAAATTATGAAAAAAGTCACAGATCTATTACTTGGACTAACATTAATGAGCCTTCTTTTTATCGGATGTAGTAAAGACGAAGATGGTGATAGCACCCAATCAACTGGCAGCATGACAATTGCCGGAGAAACCTATGACATATCAAATGGTATACTTGAGTATTACGGTTCATGGGGAGCAAGTGGTGCACCATACAACATTGATTTGGTTTTATATTCAGATGGTATTACTATTAAGGAAGTTGACGGCGAAGCAGAGCCTTCGGGTAAAGGAAACTTCTTATATTTTGAAATTCTTACAGATACTGAAGCAACCCTTCCAGAAGGTACATATACATTTTCTGATTCAGAGACTGCAGGAACTTTTGATTTTTCTGATTATGGTATTAATTATGATGTAGCAAATGATGACTCTGACATCTATGATTATATTACGGCAGGCACTATAACTGTATCAAAATCAAACAATATTTACACCATTTCAATTTCCTTAACTGATTCAAGTGACAATACGATTACAGGTTCTTTTAGTGGTACGCTAAAATATTTTGACTATAGCAACTTATCATATTCAGTTACCACAACAACTCTTAAATCTGCAAAAAGTAAAAATGTCTTTTTAAAATAGGATGATTCATTTAGTAATTAAACATCTTATAAAAAAATAGCTTAATATTTTAAGCCTTGGAGATTTTTCTTCAAGGCTTTTTTAATAATTAGACATAGACTTTTCTTCTTTATTAAAAGAATTAGAAGAAAGATTTGCACATTAAAATAAAGACCTCTATATTTGCAGCCGCAATAACAAAGACAACAAATTGTTTTAAGATATATTGCGGGGTGGAGCAGTTGGTAGCTCGTTGGGCTCATAACCCAAAGGTCGT
>JAFMVE010000104.1 GCA_025499705.1 Carboxylicivirga caseinilyticus | reverse complement strand
CGACTTCTTTGATTATGAAGAAGAAACAGTAAAAAGACTTTTCCCTCAAGCTAAAGAATTTGTTGAAGTTATTTCTGAACTATTAGAAAAATAACATTGGATAACTCATGGAAATAAAGTAAGACTCGGTTTACTTGTCCTGACGCCTTTGTCTACCGTCTTAGTCCCCCCTATCGGGTGACACGACACCACGACCAGTCGCCACGACTTCATCCAGCAAACGTTGGCAACAATACACCAAGGCTTGCAATTGGTTCATGAATGGTGTATTTTTACATCATTAAATTTTATATTATGCCAAGACAAAGTATATCGTTTTCCAAACCAAATGATGAATGGTTAAAAGCGCAAGTAGACAGTGGAGAATATTCTAGCAAGAGTGAGCTGGTCAATGATTTAATCAGACAAGCTAGAAATCAGCAAACCCAGATAGATTGGCTTCAGGCTAAACTTGACAGAGCTGAAAAAAGTGGTTTTACCAATGACTCAAAAGACGAAATATTGAAACAATCAAAGTCATTGTTAAATGGCTAATTATAGAATAAGCAACTCAGCAAAAGAAGATTTAATTCGCATTCATCATTTTGGTGTTGAAAAGTTTGGAATAAGTCAGGCAGACAAATACTTCGAGACTTTCTTTAATTACTTCGACATAATTGCAGAAAGACCTTATTCATTTGAGTCAGTGGATCACATCAAACCTGGATATAGAAGATGTGTTTGTGGTTCTGACAGTATTTATTACAAAAGAAATGACGGAACTGTAGATATTATGGCTATTGTAGGAATGCAAGATTTAAACAATATACTATAGCGTTACTATTCTCTAACCTGACTATTTTATCTTCTGAAAAAATTATTACAAGCGGACTAAAAGTACTGTTGACAAAACGCTGCCATAAAGCATAACGCGGTCGGCTCGTCCTGACGCCTTTGTCTAATGTCTTACTCCCCCTATCAGGTCAAACGACACCACGATTAATATGCCACGACTTTATTTAGCAAACGTTACCCAAAATTAAAAATCTAAAACACAGCTTAGAATAAGGAATTTTTTATCTTTGTAACATGAGTGATTCGAATAATATATTATCTGACATAAAGAATACTGTAAAAGGAAAATTTCCTGATGCACAGATAATATTGTATGGTTCAAGAGCCAAAGGAATTGCTCGTGATGA
>JAFMVE010000103.1 GCA_025499705.1 Carboxylicivirga caseinilyticus | reverse complement strand
TGTCAAGTCCTAAAATATGGCTACAGGTAAAACATGATATTACGCTATATTTTTAAAGACCGTATTAGGAGTTTTATATCCTAAAGATAGATGTAATCTTTTATTGTTATAAATGTGTATTGCATTTTTAGTTGCTTTGCTGGCAGACTGGATATTAAGAAAGCATTGATCAAGATAGAATTCATCTTTCAGAATGCCATTAACTCTTTCTGCAATAGCATTTTCATAACAATGATTCTCTTCTGTCATGCTGATTTTTATATTCCGTTTTTTCAGTTCACTAACATACAGATTGCTACAATATTGGATGCCTCTATCAGAGTGGTGTACTAATCCGGCCTTAGGCCGGGCTTGCTTTATGGCCATTTTAAAGGCCCGCAAGCATCCATGCAGCTCCAAAGAGTTACTTATATCGTATCCTACTATTTTTCGCGAATACATATCGGTAATTAATGCCAGGTAACAAAAGCCTGTAATGGTTCTAATGTATGTTATATCAGCTACCCACACCTGATTAGGCTCCGTTACTGTCATATCCTTAACAAGATTCTTATACTTGTGAAAACGATGATAAGAATCTGTTGTTTTACAGGATGCTTTCTTGCGTTTTACAAGCATATTATGCTCTTTCAGAATCTCAAACAGTTTGTCTCTTCCAACCTTAAGGCCTGCTGACATAAAAGCAACTTTTAACTCTTTATGCAGCTTTCGAGTTCCAACGCGAGCTTGAGTAATGCGTTCTGTATTTACCAATTTAATGACTTGTATGGCTTCCTTATCCTGCTTGCATTTACGATGTTTAGCTTTATAGTATGCATCACGATGCAAGTGGTAACACTGGCAGGTTTGCTCTATGCTGGCCTGCCCAGTGTGCCTTGTTGTATCCACTGCTTTCACAAGACTTAGATGTTTAAGTTTTTTTTTAATTCTTCAACATTCTTGTAGCCCAACTGCTCGGCAGCTACTTCCAGATAAGAATCTAATACTAATTTATCTAAGTCCTTTTTAATCAATAACTCTTTGAGCTGTTTGATTTCGTTTTGCAAGGCTTTGATCCGGGTTGTTTCGTCTTTTGTTTCCACAAGAATACGTGTGTTCATAAGGTCTTTACGGTCATACTTTTTAATCCATTCATTGATAGTTGATCTATGGATTCCGTAAATGTCGCCTAGTTGTTTTTTGGAATAATTTCCAGTACTAAGTTCGGCTAAAATTTTGAGTTTAAAACCCTCGCTGTATCGCTTTACGATACCATTATTGTTATACATAATTGCTACGTGTTGTGTAGCCTTTTTTTAGGACGACTCA
>JAFMVE010000102.1 GCA_025499705.1 Carboxylicivirga caseinilyticus | reverse complement strand
CACTAGTGGGCGATTAAGATTAAAAAACGATCTTTGAAATTCTTTGTTAGTCGTACTTGTAGCGATTTTTAATAGCGTGACGATTTGAATTGAATTATGGATATTTTGCATTGAAACAAGCAATTATCCATGAACCAAGGCAAATATATCTTCGCTCAACTTACAGATTTTATACCCAGACGTGTCTTTGACAGGATTGTTGAAAAACACAAGGGAAATAAGCATGTAAGAACTTTTACCTGTTGGAACCAAATGCTCTGCATGGTATTTGGACAATTAACTTCAAGGGACAGCATGAGAGATTTACTTCTCAGCCTTGAAGCGCATAAATCCAAATATTATCATCTAGGATTTGGTCCAAATGTATCACGGAGAAACCTTGGCAATGCCAATGAGAAACGTTGCTATAAAATCTTTGAAGAATTTGCGTATGTTCTCATTGAGGAGGCACGAAAGAGCTGCTATAGATCGGACTTTGAGATCAATGTTGAAGGTAATGTTTATGCATTCGATTCATCAACAATCGATCTTTGTCTCAGTGTATTTTGGTGGGCTGAGTTTAGGAGAACGAAGGGTGGTATAAAACTGCATACTCTGTATGATGTAAAAACATCAATTCCTGCGTTTCTGTATATCTCAAATGCCAAGATGCACGATGTTAATGCTCTTGATTTAATCTCTTATGAACCCGGTAGCTTCTACGTAATCGATAAAGCTTACATTGATTATAAGAGATTGTATCATCTTCACCAGCAGCGAGCTTTCTTTGTTACACGGGCGAAAGATAACATGCGGTTCAACCGGATGTATTCCATGACCGTTGATAAGACAACCGGAGTGAAATATGATCAAATCGGCAAGCTTGAAACTTACTACCCAAGCAGAGACTATCCAGAAAAACTTAGGAGGATTAAGTACTATGATTCTGAAATAAATAAGGAACTAATATTCCTTACTAACAACATGGAACTTAAAGCAACTGACATAGCTTATCTGTATAAAAAACGCTGGGAAGTGGAATTGTTCTTCAAGTGGATGAAGCAGCATCTCAAGATTAAATCCTTTTGGGGAACAACTCTTAATGCTGTAAAAATCCAGATGTATTGTGCAATCATCGCATACTGCCTTGTTGCCATAATTGGTAACAAACTGAAAGTTGACCGCTCAATCTACGAAATTCTACAAATTCTCAGCATTTCGCTACTTGATAAAACTCCTGTAAGAGAGGTGCTTACGAAATACGATTACAAAAATGTCAAAGAACTTAAAAATAAACAATTAATAATCAGTGGGTTTTAAGCGCCCACCAATG
>JAFMVE010000101.1 GCA_025499705.1 Carboxylicivirga caseinilyticus | reverse complement strand
TGGTAAAGCTTTTTTTTCATGATACAATATTTTATTAACACAAATAAAGGTAGCAAGGGCAACGGACTTTAGCTACCTTTAGGTTTAGTGCAACAAGGTATAAAAGTAATAGCGGTTTCTGTGGGTAAGCAAACTTTTATGTTTCAATCTTGCCTCGCCAAATCTATCGATTTGACTCTGTAATTTAATCAATAGCTTTGGCTACTTTGTATGTTGACATGAAACCGCCTTTAATTCCGCTACTCCTCTTATACCCACCGTTGTGCACCATAAAACAGAACACGAAACAGTATAACTAACATTAGAAATAATATGAAAAGACTGATTTATTATTTACTTTTAGGACTACTCGTTGTGAGTTGCGAAAAGGATGATTCACAGAGTAGTGCGGATAGAAATGTCGTTTCAGAGGACGGCTCTATACCATTTGAAGAATTATTGATTTTGGTCAACATTAAAACGACTGACAGTACTTATTTGGTTGTAAAATCTGTGGATTCAGTAAGTATTTATATCAATAACTACTATTGGACACAAATTAACTCTCAAACACTTGATACCTCAAAAGTAGACAAACAATTAGTTGGCAATAAATACATTACTGACAACAAGATTAATTATCTAATAATTGCTAATCAAGACATAGAGCAACCTGATTATAACACAGCTGGAGAATTTGCTCAATATTTAAATGCAGCATATGAACTTAAACCGGGTGAATATGCATGTTTGATTGAATCATTTCAGATTACTTTTAACGATAATTCTACTAAAACGTATTATCCTTTTGAATACACGACATTTAAAGTAGAACAAAATTTAAGAAGTGCCTTTGTTGGTGAAATTGAAATAAAAATTGACTAAATGAAAACTATAAAATCAATATTGATAGTAAGTATTGCTGTAATTTTTCAATCTTGCTATAAACCAGGCGATATTCAAGTACAAAATAACATTACCCAGGTAAAGATAGTTGATGTTAAATGGGGAGATGTTTATATCGCAACAGAATTACTCCCCGGTGAAACATCTGAAAAACTGAAAATTGATAAATATGAAGAGAAATTACCAAGTAGTCACAAGATTTCTTTTAAAATGACAGCAAATAATAAGTCAATATATCTTGAAACCGAAGAAGTATATTTATTGGATGAAGATGATGACTTGTTGATTGTGTTGACCGATGATACAAAAGTAAAAAACCCTAATGAATAATTTACGGTGCACAATCGAGTAGCCAGCCCCACTAGCAAACGCTAGCAGGGAGAAGCTCTCACACCACCGCACGTACGGTTCTCGTATACGGCGGTTCTCTACATT
>JAFMVE010000100.1 GCA_025499705.1 Carboxylicivirga caseinilyticus | reverse complement strand
TGTCTAGTCCTGAAATAGCGTTACACAATAAGTAAAGCTATGACAGAAGAAGCTAAAAGAAAGTACATTAAGCGCACACAGAAAGATTACTCTATGTCCTTAAAGTTGCATGTCGTTCAAGAAATTGAACGAGGGGAA
The DNA here is from genome assembly GCA_025499705.1 of Carboxylicivirga caseinilyticus. Taxonomy (GTDB): domain Bacteria; phylum Bacteroidota; class Bacteroidia; order Bacteroidales; family Marinilabiliaceae; genus Carboxylicivirga; species Carboxylicivirga caseinilyticus. The sequence goes on along the minus strand of JAFMVE010000100.1, from coordinate 1,254 downwards.
TTAGGTATTAAAGCGGCAGCCAGAAAGTACGGTATCCAGTCGCATAGTACTGTTACAAACTGGCTCAGAAAATATGGTAACTTTGATTGGGAGCATCAAACACCATCGTATATGCCAAAATCAAAAGATCAGAAAATACTGGAGTTAGAACAAAAAATTAAACTTTTAGAGAAGCAAAAAGCCTTTTGGGAGCACCAAGCTGAACGTGCCGATAAGAAAGCCATCTTCTTCGATATGATGATTGATATGGCCGAGAAAGAGTTTAAGATACCGATACGAAAAAACTCCTTACCCGAGGAATCGAACACTTCAAAACAACGCAAAAAGAAACAATAGTTTCTACCTGTAGATTACTCGGGGTAAGCCGACAGGTTTATTATAGAGCAAAACACAATTCATTAGTGAGACAGCAACGAGCAGAGGAAGTTGTCAAGCTTATTCAGTCTGTTCGTGTCAGAATGCCAAGATTGGGTGGCCGCAAACTCTATAAAGTTCTTTATGAGCCATTGCGGGAGCTTCATGTAGGGCGCGATAAACTATTTGCAATATTAAACGCCAATCACATGTCTATTAAGCCACTACGGAGTTACCGGACAACGACGAACTCACACCATCGGTTTCGTAAGCATAAGAACCTGGTGGCAGAAATGGCTATCACTCGCCCCGAACAAGTATGGGTATCTGACATAACCTATATTGGCAACAGGGGTAATCATCATTATTTGTCATTAATAACCGATGCTTACTCTAAGAAAATTGTTGGTTACAATTTATCTGACAATCTTAGTGTTGAAGGAGCATTAGATGCCTTAAAGAAGGCAATAAAAAAAAGAAGTTATAAGAAAGAGCCTCTGATACATCATTCAGACAGAGGTATCCAATATTGCAGTAATAGGTATCAAAAACAATTGAATAAGAGCAATATCTTAACCAGCATGACCGAATCATATGATCCCTATGCTAATGCTATTGCAGAACGTGTTAATGGAATCATAAAGGGTGAATTTGAGCTGGAGAAATATGCTCATAATAGCGAAGTACTAAAGGTACTTGTGGCAGAAAGTATTCAAGCCTACAATCAGTTAAGGCCCCATTATTCATGCAGTATGCTTACGCCAGAACAGATGCATAAACAACGAAAAATAAGAATCAAAAGATACAGTAAAAAGTTAGTCCCCAAGGGTACCCTTGGGGACTAACAAGAATGTTATTATTTTAGTCCAATAATTTGTAACGGTTATTTAGGACTAGTCA